>CAJUHP010000026.1 GCA_910586125.1 uncultured Lachnospiraceae bacterium
GCTCGAACCCTGGACACCCTGATTAAGAGTCAGGTGCTCTACCAACTGAGCTAGCGGTGCGTCTTGTGAAGTATTTTCTTTGTTTGACGCAAGAAACATTATAAACCAATCCTCTGAAAAATGCAAGTACTTTTTTTACTTTTTTTTATACTTTTTTTAAGAAATTTGGAGGAAGGAGGAGGAATCAAAAAAACTTCCCCCTCCCTCTGTTCAAGATCATGGCAGTTCTGCCACCAGTGCCTACAGTTGCCCCTCGATCTGCTTCCAGAGATCCTTCTTTGTCATGGCTCCCATAACGGTTTTGACATCCTGGCCATCTTTAAAAAGAATCAGCGTCGGAATGGACATCACCTTATACTGTCTTGCGATATCCGGGTTTTCATCCACATTGATCTTGTAAATCGTCAGCTCGTCTGCTTTTTCTGCCGACAGCTCGTCCAGCACAGGAATCATCATCTTACACGGACCGCACCAGTCCGCATAAAAATCAACCAGAACCGGCTTATCTGCCTCAAGTACCTTCTCTTCAAATACATCTTGTCTGATAATCTCTGCCATTTTTATTTCCTCCTTATTCGTATGTATGTTATGTAAAAGGGTAAGTCCGTCAGGACTTCCCTTTCTTTTTTGCACCCTTTTCCAGAAAAGCGTTCAGCTCCTTCCAGGATTTTTCCATACGCAGAATCGTTCGATTCCAGTCATTGTTTATGGAGGACGTTTTGTCCAACTGATACCGCAGGCCCTTCTTTGCCATGGCATTCCCTTTTCGGCGCTTTTCCAACATTATATTCTGTTTCAAACCAAAATATGTACGGAAACAAAATTTTCTTTTAACGGCATAGATTCACAGCACAGAAAATCCATTGCCAAACTCCTCATTCCGGCCGGCGGATGACCATTTTGCAGATCCTATTTCCCTGACTGGAAAATTTCTCCTCATACTCGGTCATCACATTTCCTTCCCTCATGACATCCCGATGCAGATCTCTGGTAGACGCCACGATCTGCCAGCCGGCTGCCTGAGCCGATTCCAGAGAAAAAGTAAACAACTCTTGATTATCCGTCTTAAATTCCACGGTGCCGGACGCCTTCAAAATCTTTTCATAACACCGCAGAAAACGCTCGGATGTCAGACGGCGATCCGCATGGCGCTCCTTCGGCCAGGGATCGGAAAAATTCAGATAGATCCGTTCCACTTCGCCGGGCGCAAAAATCTCCGGCAAAAGCACCGCGTCCTGGCACAGAAACAGAAAATTGGAAGGAATCTGCCCCTCCTCAATCTTTTCAATCGCGCGCAGAAGTACACTGGTATATCTCTCGATCCCGATATAATTGTACTCCGGATGCCGTGCTGCCATCTCCCGCAGAAAACGGCCCTTTCCCATCCCGACCTCGATGTGAATCGGGTGTTCGTTGCCAAATTGCCTCCGCCAGGCTCCACACAGCATATGCGGCTCTTGTATCACGAAAGGGCTGGAAGCCACAACCCCCTCCGCTCTGGGAATATTTCGCAGACGCATAAGCGGATTTTCCTTTCTGCTGCTTTTTCTTTTTTCTTATTATACGGCTGATTTTACCAGAAAAAACGGATTTATTCAAGATCCGAATCGCCTTTTCTCGATTCCTTCCTGCCCTTATGGACGCCGTCCGCTGCCTGCCCAAAAAGATATCGAAGAATCTGAACGGTTTCCCTTGATTTTTACCCCGTTTTCTATTTATAATAGATAGCACGTTGTAAACCGATTGAGGAGGCATACATGAAATTACTGCACCGCTTTTTTGGCTTTTTATATTCTTTTGCTCTCATACTGATCCTATTGGTTACGGCTTTTGATGTCGCCTGTTATTCTGACTATGGCTTTTTTAAAAAGGAGTATGAGAAATACCAGGTTCCGGACAGCCTTTCCATGGAGATGGACGATATCATGACCGTCACCCGCCATATGATGGAGTATCTGCGAGGAGAGGAAGAATCCATGCAGATCTCCACCGTGGTTGGCGGGCAGTCAAGAGACTTTTTTAATGACCAGGATCTGTTTCATATGGCTGAGGTCAAAAATCTGTTCTTGGGAATGTTTCATTTGCGCACAGGAGCGGTTTTGGTGCTGCTTGTCTCTCTGGCTGTACTTTTTGCCGCCAAAGCGGAAAGAAAAACGTTGTTCTTGTGTTTTCAGGCCAGTCTAGGACTCTTTCTGGGACTGGCTGCCGTGCTCGGCGTTCTCATTGCCTTCCATTTTTCTCAGGCATTTGTCATTTTTCACCATATTTTTTTTGACAATGACCTATGGCTGTTCGATCCATCCACAGACCTTATGATCAACATGCTGCCGGAGGGACTCTTTCTTGATTTCTCCGTGCGGATTCTGACATTTTTTGTACTGTTTTTGGGCGCTTTTGAAATCGTTCTTCTGGCCGCCTCCCGCCTCCGCCGAAAACGCAAAGCGCCGCAGCACCTCGCTGCCGGGATTGCCCTATCTCTGTTTCTGACCAGCCTGACGCCATTGACGGCCTTAGCCGCTGCGCCGCAATCTCCCCCGGCGGCTGGCCAGCAGTCCGCCCTAGCTGCCATGCAAGCCGACCCAGCCGCTTCTCAAACCGGAGCGCTGGCTAGTCCGCACAGCGTCTTGCCGGCCGGCGACGACCTGACCGGGCTTCCGGGCTGGCCAGCCGGACCTGAAGTCCAGGCCGACGCAGCGATTCTGATTGATGCCCGCACCGGCAATATTCTCTATGCCAAAAATATAGACACGCCATATCCGCCGGCCAGCATCACGAAGATTCTGACGGCATTGATCGCCTGCGAGCAGAGCAATTTCAACGATACCATTGTCTACTCCCACAATGCGATCTACAGCATCCCTTACGACGGCTCCACGGTTGGCTTCAGCGAAGACGAGGCGGTCAGTATGAAAGATTCCCTCTATGGACTGATGTTAAAATCCGGCAATGAGGCCGCTCTGGGTATTGCCGAGCATATCAGCGGCTCCGTGGAAGCATTTGCAGACACCATGAATGAGAGAGCTCAGGCCGCCGGCGCTACCAATTCCAACTTTGTCAACCCCAATGGCCTGCATGACAACAACCATTACACGACTTGCTATGATATGGCCATGATTATGAAAGACGCCGTGCGAAACGACTCCTTCCTGGAAATCGCTTCCACCGTAAATTACTCCATCGCTCCCACCAACATTGCCGCCGACGGCTACACCTTTACCACGGGGCATCGGATGCTCAATAAAAACCGTACCGAGTTTTATGAGTTTGCCGTGGCAGGCAAAACCGGTTACACTTCCAACGCGGGAAACACGCTTGTAACCTACGCCAAGAACGGCGATATGGAGCTGATCTGCGTGATTCTGCATTCAATTCAGACACACTATAACGACACCCGCACACTCTGCGATTACGGCTTCAGCAATTTTACATGCCACAATGCCGCTGCTCAGGATACGGCATACAACAGTGAAGGCTCCGGTTTCTTCTCCTTTTTGAGCGGTGCTTTTGAAAAATCCGCCCTTTCCGTAAAGTTGGATGACTGCTTTATTGTTCTGCCCTCCTCCGTTCCCTTTTCCTCGCTGAGCTCCCGCCTGGACTACAGCGAAACCGCCGAACCGGGCAGCAACATTCTCGGCTACGTTCATTATGAATACCAGGGGATTGAGGTAGGGAAAGCCGCCCTGCGTCTGACAAGCGTCCAGACATCTTCCGGTGCCTCTGCGTTCTCCGTCTTCTCGCAAAACGGCAGCGGCACGTCCGGAAACGGCTTTTCCTCTGCGCCTTCTAAAGATACCTCCGCAGCTCTCGACGAAACCCCCGCTCCGGATATCAGCCCCGACTCCCTTCCCGGCTTAGAAACGCCGGAGGAAAACAGCCTGCAAAGCGGCGCTTCACAGGAGAACTCGCCAGAGACAAAAACCCCTGCGCAGGAACCTTCCCGAAAAATCATAACCATCAATATCTGGCATCTGATCGGTTATCTTATTCTGGGCCTGCTGGCTGTTCTGGCCGCCGCCCTTCTCCTTTACCGCTACAGTCCAAAACAAAGGCGGATGCGCAAAGCCCGCGAGATGCGGCGCATTTATATGACGGGGGAAAAGAAGAAAAAGAAGAAGCGCCGGGAACTGCGCTGACAATAGAAAAGACACGGCAACGCCTTTCATGGCCCGGCCGTGTCTTTTTTCTCCTGAATCACCGTGTTTGAATCTATCTCTTTCTTTCTTTTTTTCTCTGCTTCGCCGGCTTCCTTGGCATTGGCGGATGCCTGCCCAGGCTGCGCCTCTCCCCGCCGTTTTTTTACATTCTCCTGCTGCGTCCGAATGATCCCGGCTTCTTCTTCTCCGATCCGCTTCAGCGTCTTTACAATAAATACGCGATCGTCAACCGTCTTTTTTACGCGAAGCTTCCCCTTTACCAGCCCATGCACCGGACACTGGTTTAGAGAAAGATACTGCCGGCTGCTCACCCCAAACCACGGCAAAAGACGTTTCATGCGCGCGCCGCATTCGTAGCAGCGGGCGGAAGTCACCTCCTTATCCCGCAGCGCTTCCTCCCTGCCCGAAAAAACACGGGATACATATTTGGCATATCGGCCAAACTGAAGATGAATCTCATCTTCCCTCTCCGAAGGCAGCCGGTAGTAATCCACAGAGCGGTAGCGCTTCACCTTCTCCCAGTCCAGCCGCCGGATAATCTCCGCCGTGTAATATGTGTCGTCAATCGCCCGGTGGAAGGGCATGGCTTTCTTGATCTCAAGAAAATTAACGGCGTCCTCCAGGGAGCGGCGCGATTTTCCGTCCTCATATAAAAGGCTGAACAATTTCTGCACGTCATAGTACAGCAATGGAAAAGGAAAAGGATTTTCAATTTGATAAAATTTCATATTCCTCTGCAGCTCCATCAGATCTAGCGGTCCCCAACTGCAGAATTCACAATCTGTCCCGCACCATGTTAAAAAATCGCGCACCACCCCTGGAAATGTTCTTGCGCTCTGAAGCTCCTCCATATCCATATGGATAATCTCTTTTGTCCGGTAATGAAATTTCCGGTATACCTGCGGGCGAATCCGTTCACTGAAAAAATCCATCCACCCTCGGTTCTCGTCAAGCCGGACCGCGCCGATCTCCACAATCTCAAAGGGAAGAGCGGGATTTTCTCTGGCCTTGCCTGCGGGACACTGGTTCCACTCCAAATCCAGTACAATATAGTTCACACAAAAAGCCTCCTCTCCGCTCTCCGGCCCCCGCCGTTTTTTCCTGTCAAAATCCATGGAGGCCCCGGCCCCGCACCGTCCACAAACAGGGACACGTATCCCACGGAAAGCAATTTTAAACGCACCCTGGCTTATGACACATGTTATAGTATAATCTACATAGGTCCCTGTGTCAACTTCCCAGCACACAGTTAACCGAAACGAATTTTCTTATATCCCCTGAATATCCGGCCTTATCCCTGCAAAAAATTACTGCGCAAAACAAATCTTCCCACTTGTAAATCCAAGCGATTTCCCCTATAATTTAGATGAGAACCTCTGATGCAGAAACAATCTGCCCACCGGCAGTTCAGAAAGGAACACGCATGAAACTGGGTATTATGGGACACGGACCGATTGTCCACAGCTTTCTGGAGGCGGCCAGCCGTGTAGAACCGATACGGCTTTGCGCCATCTATAACCGCCCGGCAAGCGCAGACGCCGGCGCCGCTTTGGCTAACCAGTATCACATTCCCTGTACATATCAGGATTTTGACGCTTTTTTGGCGGACAAGACGGTCGATACCGTCTATATCGCTCTGCCCAACAGTCTCCATTATTCCTATGCGCTGCGGGTCTTGGAGGCGGGCAAACATGCCATCGTGGAGAAACCCTTTACCGTAACGACCGCACAGGCTGCCCATCTGGCGGATACCGCCAGAGCCAAAGGACTTTTTCTCTTCGAGGCGATTACCGTGTGCCATCTGCCCCACGTTAAAAAGCTCCGGGAGCTTCTGCCCTGCATCGGTGATCTTTCTCTGGTACAGTGCAATTATTCGCAGTATTCCAAACGCTATGACCAGCTCATGGACGGGCAGATGACGAATATGTTTGATCCTCGCTTTGCAGGCGGCAGCCTGATGGATCTCAATTCCTACAATATCCACTTTGCCGTTTTCCTGTTTGGCGAACCGGCATCCATTCAATATTTTCCCCGCATGGGACCAAGCGGCGTAGACACCGCCGGCGTTGCCATACTCCAGTACGCGTCCTTCACCGTTTCCTGCGCTGCGGCCAAGGACAGCGAAAGCCGCTGCTTTGCCATGGTGCAGGGCCGCCAGGGGTGTCTGTACATCGACGGCCCAGTCAACGCGTCGCCGGCTTTGGCTCTGGAAATCCGACACGGCCGCACAGAACGCTTTTCTCTGCAGGACAGGGAAAACCGCCTGATCTATGAGCTGATGGAGATGGAACGAATTGTCTCCCATCAGGACTGGGAGGCCCATGAACGGCTGCTGTCCCACTCTCTGGCTGTCGCCCGCACGCTGGAAAATGCGCGGCGCTCGGCCGGGATACGCTTTCTCTGCGACGGGGAACCGCTCCTGTAATCTCTGTCATAACAAGAAAAATGGCGGTCTAAGAATTACAAAATTCCGCCTAATTCCCAAAAATACCCAGACATTTCCAAATTTTGGTGATGGCCTTTACAAATTTTCCGTTTCTTCTGCATTTTCTGTCTTGTTTTAATTGCGTTTTTTCCTTATTTATGCTAGTCTTAAAGTATGGTGATGAATATGACGGAACAGGAGGTACTTTTTATGAAACCAACAGGCGTAATTAGAAGGCTGGATGAGTTGGGACGCATCACTCTGCCCATTGAACTCCGCCGAAGTTTTCAGATCGAAGAGAAGGATCCCCTGGAAATTTTTGTAGATCAGGACTGTATCATCTTGCGGAAATGCCAGGACGCTGACATCTTCACCGGTTCCAAAGAAGATCTGATCGACTTCGAAGGGAAAAAAGTATCACGGGCAAATGCTCGAAGGCTGGCTGAACTGGCCGGTTTCACCATTATGGATTAAACTTCTGATACGATTTTTCGTATGCAAAGAGAGGCGGCACGGGATTCGTGCGGCCTCTCCTTTTCCATATTCTGTAAAATCCCACTTTTTCGTTTCTCTTCGTCTGAAATCTTAATTCAGCACCGCACCCTCAGCCGCGGAAGAAACCATTCGGGCATAGCGGGCCAGATAGCCGGTCTTCACCTTCGGCTCCGGACAAATCCATTTTTCGCGCCGCTTTGCTATCTCTTCCTCCGATACCAGCAGCGAGATCCGGCAGTTGGGGATATCAACCGCAATCCGGTCTCCCTCCTCCACCAGAGCGATCACGCCGCCATCGGCCGCTTCCGGCGACACATGGCCGATCGCAGCTCCTCTGGTCGCGCCGGAAAAACGTCCGTCCGTGATCAGAGCCACGCTTTCGCCCAGCCCCATGCCGCAGATCGCGGAGGTGGGATTGAGCATCTCTCTCATGCCGGGACCGCCTTTGGGACCCTCATAGCGGATCACAACCACGTCGCCGGCCTGGATCTTCTGATTGTATATCGCCTCGATGGCCTCTTCCTCCGAATCAAAAACCCTGGCAGGTCCCTCGTGAACCATCATCTCCGGTGCGACTGCGCTTCGTTTTACCACACAGCCGGACTCGGCCAGATTGCCTTTCAGCACGGCGATGCCGCCGTTTGGACTGTAAGGATTCTCAATCGGGCGGATCAGTGTCTCATCCAGATTTTCCACAGACTCCAAATTCTCCGCCACGGTTTTGCCCGTACAGGTGATCAGATCCACGTGAAGAAGCCCCTTCTTTGTCAGCTCCTTCATGACGGCATAGACGCCGCCCGCCTGATCCAGATCTTCCATATAGGTCTCGCCGGCCGGCGCCAGATGGCACAGATTCGGCGTCCGTCTGCTGATTGCATTGGCAATCTCCAGATTGATTTTGACGCCCGCCTCTCTGGCAATCGCCGGAAGATGCAGCATGGAGTTTGTCGAGCAGCCCAGAGCCATATCCATAGCCAGCGCATTTTCAAAGGCCTTCTCTGTCATGATATCTCTGGGACGGATGTTCCTGCGCAGAAGCTCCATCACCTGCATGCCGGCATGTTTTGCCAGACGCAGTCTGGCCGAATACACGGCCGGGATTGTCCCGTTGCCCCGAAGTCCCATTCCCAGCACCTCGGTCAGACAGTTCATGGAGTTGGCTGTATACATCCCAGAGCAGGAACCGCAGGTCGGACAGGCGTTCTCAACATATTCGTTTACACCGTCCTCCGACAGAGTCCCCGCATGGTAAGCGCCCACCGCCTCAAACATATGGGACAGGCAGGTTCTGCGACCGTCGCGCATACGTCCCGCCAGCATGGGACCGCCGGAACAGAAGATCGTCGGAATATTCAGCCTGGCCGCCGCCATCAAAAGCCCCGGCACATTCTTGTCGCAGTTGGGGACCATAACCAGCGCGTCAAACTGGTGGGCCAGCGCCATGGCCTCCGTGGAATCCGCAATCAGATCCCTTGTGACAAGCGAATACTTCATGCCGATATGGCCCATGGCGATCCCGTCGCAGACCGCGATGGCCGGAAACACAATGGGCGTTCCGCCCGCCAGACGCACTCCCGCCTTCACGGCCTCCACGATCTTATCCAAATTCATGTGACCCGGCACAATCTCATTGTAAGAGCTTACAATTCCGACCAACGGCCGATCCAGCTCTTCTTTGGTATAGCCCAGCGCATGAAACAGACTTTGGTTCGGCGCGCGGTCCACGCCCTGCGTTACCTGTTCAGAATTCATGATTTACTCCTTTCGGCCGTCTCCTGCTCTTAATTGGATGCCTTATCGGGATCGGTGTCCTCGCTCCACAGCATCTGCTGTCTCAGCTCAGCGCCCACCTTCTCCACCAGATGGCCATTGTTGATCCGTCTGGTCGCATTAAAGTAAGGCCGTCCCGCCTGGTTCTCCAGAATCCAGTTGCGGGCAAACGATCCGTCCTGAATATCGCTCAGAATCCCCTTCATCGCCTTTTTGGTATCCGGCGTAATCACGCGGGGACCGCTGACGTACTCGCCGTACTCCGCGGTATCCGAGATCGAGTAATTCATCATGGCGATGCCGCCTTTGTTGATCAGGTCAATGATCAGTTTCATCTCATGCAGACACTCGAAATATGCGCTCTCCGGCTGATAACCGGCCTCCACCAGCGTCTCAAAACCGGCGCGCATCAACTCCACAACGCCGCCGCACAAAACTGCCTGCTCACCGAACAGATCCGTCTCCGTCTCCTCCTGGAACGTTGTCTCCAGAATGCCGGCTCTCGCACCGCCGATCCCGGCCGCATACGCCAGGCCGATGTCCTTGCAGTGTCCGGAAGCGTCCTGGTGTACGGCGATCAGATCCGGCACGCCCTTCCCCGCCACATACTGGCTGCGCACGGTATGGCCCGGTCCCTTGGGCGCCACCATAAACACGTCCACATCGGCCGGGGGAATGATCTGTCCATAGTGGATATTGAAGCCGTGCGCAAAGGCAAGAGCCTTGCCTGCGGTCAGATTGGGACGGATATCCTTGTCATACAGGGCTTTCTGCTTCTCGTCGTTGATCAGGATCATGATGATGTCGGCGGCCTTTGTCGCATCGGCGGCTGTCATGACCGTAAAACCGGCAGCCTCCGCCACGGACCAGCTCTTGGAGCCTTCATACAGGCCCACAATGACATCATATCCGGAATCCTTCAGATTCAGCGCATGCGCGTGTCCCTGGCTGCCGTAGCCGATGATGGCGATCTTCTTCCCCATCAGGATATCTGGGTTGCAGTCCTTCTCATAATACAGTTTTGCCATAATTATACTCCTCCTTAAGCTTGTTTTTATCGTGTATGTTATTGCGGCCTCTTTCGAGGGCAACCATGCCGGTACGCGCCGTCTCCAGGATTCCGAAATCCTCCAGCAACTCCAAAATGGCTTTCGTCTTATCCGCCGTTCCCAGTACGGCGATCGTCAGCGTGTCCTTCGCCATATCCAGAATGCTGGCCCGGAATACATTGACAATCTGAATGATCTCGTCTCTGGCATCCTTGCCGGAGGCGCTCACCTTAATCAGAACCAGCTCCCTCTGCACCGAATCCTCGCCGGTCAAAATATCCACCGATATCACAAGGAGCAGCTTGCTGAGCTGCATCGCGAGCTGTGTGATCATCTTCTCGTCCCCGATTGTCACCACCGAAATACGGGTCACGCCCGGCTTGGTGGTGGAACCGGCGCAGATGCTTTCAATATTGTATCCCTTGCGGGAAAAGAGCCTGGCAACCTGGGACAGGACACCGGGAACGTCCTCCACCAGGATGGACAGGGTATATGCTTTTTTATCCGTATTCATTGATAGCCTCCCTTACGTCAGCATAAAATCCGTGATGGCGCTGCCGCCGCCCACCATGGGACGAACCATCTCGTCCGTGTCAATGACGCAGTCGATCACATAGCCATGCCCCCAGGCCAGCGCCTCGTCCATGGCCGCCTCCAACTGCGCAAGGTTCTCCACACGGGCCCCCTTCAGACCATACGCCTCGGCCAGCTTCACAAAATCCGGCGCAAAGTTTAAATCCGTCTGGCTGAAGCGCTTGCCGTAGATCAGATTCTGCCACTGGCGGACCATTCCCAGTGTGCGGTTGTCAAAGATCACCGTGATCACCGGGATATCGTAGTGGGATTCCGTCGCCATCTCCTGGCCGTTCATGCGGAAACATCCGTCTCCGGTCATGTGCAGCACCAGCTTGTCGGGATTTCCCACCTTGGCTCCCAGAGCCGCTCCTAGGCCGAAGCCCATCGTGCCGAAGCCTCCGCTGGTTAAAAGCTGCCCCGGATAAGTAAAGTGAAAATGCTGAATGCTCCACATCTGATGCTGTCCCACGTCCGTCGCCACGATGGCGTCCGCGGGCACCTTGCTGTAGATCATCCGCAGCACCTGATCCGGCGTCATATGATCGCTCTCCTCCACCGGCACATGTGTATCGTGAGAAAATACCTCCCTCTTCCACTGGGTGCGGTCCGCGCAACCGATGCGCTCATTCAGAAGAGCCAGCACCCGCTTCGCGTCCCCGATGATATGGTGATCGGTCTTCACATTTTTATCAATCTCCGCCCGGTCAATGTCGATGTGGACAATGCGGGCCTGCGAGGCAAAGCGAGAGGGGTCCAGGGCCACCCGGTCGGAAAAACGGCAGCCCACCGCAATCAAAAGGTCGCAGGTGTCGCAGGCGATATTGGAAGCCTGGGAGCCGTGCATTCCGATCATGCCGGTCGCAAGCGGATGACTGCCCGGAAAACCGCCGCCGCCCATCAGTGTGATCGCCACCGGGCTGTCCATCTTCTCGGCAAACTCGATAAATTCCTGGTCTGCCCGGCCGCGGACTACGCCGCCGCCGCAGATTAAAAACGGCTGTCTGGCTTCGTCAATCCAGGAAACCAGCTTGTCAATATCCTCCATATTCGGTTCCGGCGTGCGGATATCCCATCCGACCCGCTTGTTCCAAGCCGCCAAACGCCCCTCCTTGCTGTGCTCCTTCTTCGGCAGCGGCGTGTACTCGATCTCTGTGGACGGCGCCGTCACATTTTTCAGAAAATCAATCAGAACCGGGCCGGGCCGGCCGGTCGCCGCCACGGCAAACGCTTCCCGGATGATATCGGGAATGGTCTGCGCATCCCGCACCAGATACGTCGCCTTTGTAATCGGCATGGCGATTCCGGTGATATCCACCTCCTGGAACGAGTCCTTGCCTAGAAAATTTTCAGCCACATTGCAGGTGATGAAAACCACCGGCGAGGAATCGTAATATGCGGTCGCAATTCCCGTGGTCAGATTGGTCGCGCCGGGACCGGAGGTGGCAAAGCAGACGCCCACCCGGCCCGTGGAGCGGGCATAGCCGTCCGCCGCATGAGCGGCGCCCTGCTCGTGAGCCGTCAGATAATGTCGGATCTTGTCCTGATAGTGATACAGTTCGTCATAAATATTTAAAATCGTGCCGCCGGGATAGCCGAACACGCTGTCCACCCCCTGCTCCAGCAGGCATTCTATGATTGCTTTCGTCGCTCGGATTTTCACGCAATCCTCTCCTTTTCCCTTTTCTCTTCTCGTTTTCGGGCGTGTCTGCAAAGAGTGTGCCGCAGCGTCCAGACATGCCCTGATGTGTCTCCCGGAATCGTCAGATACCGCTGTTTCCTTTCTGCAGGGCCACCAACCCGGTGCGGGCCACCTCCAGGATGGAGAAGGGCCGCAGAAGCTCCTCAAACAGATTCAGCTTTTCCGTCGTGTCCGACAGCTCCAGCGTCATGGAAGTCGGAGAGATATCCGCGATCTTCCCTCCCATGATCTGACATACGTTCATAATATCCTGCCGGGTACGGGTGCTTGTCGATACCTTGATCAGCATCAGCTCCCTCCCGATCATATGATTCTCCTCGATGGTGCGGACCTTGATGACGTCCACCAGCTTATTGAGCTGCTTCTCCACCTGCTCCACCACATTGTTGCCGCTGTCCACTATAATGGTGATCCGGGAAATATTCTTATCGTCGGTAACTCCCACAGCCAGGCTCTCAATATTGAACGCCCGGCGGGAAAATAGCCCCGTAATCTTATTCAGTGCGCCTGCCTGATTTTCAACCAGAACAGAGATCGTTCTTTTCATATGCGGCCTCCTCTCAGTCTCCGGTAGTCGTATCCGGGTCCACGCTGCAGCAGAGAATATACGGGCCGTCATAAGCCAGCATGGCCTGTATGGCGCCGTCGATCTCCCCGTCCTTCTCCACCCGGCCGTGGGCGATGCCGTAGGCTTCGGCCAGTTTTCCAAAGTCCGGCGCGCCGCTCAGATCCACGCCAAAAGGACCGTTGTAAGAAGTCTTCTGTATCTCGTTGACCAAACCCAGAACATGATTCTCCATCACGATAATCTTTACATCGCTGTGCTGGCTGTTCAGCGTCGCCAGCTCGTTAAACGCCATCTGGAAGCTGCCGTCGCCGCAGACGACGATGGTCTGCCTGTCCTTTGCCGCCGCTTTGACTCCCAGCGCCGCCGGCAGGGCGTACCCCATAGTTCCCAAGCCGCCGGTGGTCAGGAAACGTCCCTCTCTCAGCGGCAGGTATTTGCAGGCCCAGATCTGGTTCTGCCCTACATCCACACAGACGGCTGCATCCGCTTTCATGTGCTGTCCCAGACTGCGCATGACCTTTCCTGGATGGACGCCCGCCTTCAGCGCGGGCAGCTCCGCCTGGCGTTCTCCGTTCCGCCGTTCCTGCAGCATGCGAATCCACTCGCCGGCTTCCACCTTTACCGGAATCTCCAGAAGCTGGCTCAGAATACATTTGATATCACCGACCACCGGTATGTTTGTGGACACATTCTTTCCGATCTCCGCGGGGTCCACATCCATGTGAATGGTCTTCATGCGGCGGCCGATCTCCGAGGGGGATAGGATCGCCCGGTTTGCCACTCTGGCCCCTGCCAGAATCAAAAGATCGCTCTTGGCCAGCGCCTTATTGGCGCATACATTTCCAAAGGAACCGATCATTCCCATATTCAGCGGGTGATCCGTCGGCAGAACGCCCAGTCCCATCATCGTCGTCACGACCGGAATCCCTGCGCTCTCTGCCAGCGTGCGAAGCTCCTTCTCGGCTCCGGCGCTGAATATCCCGCCTCCGGCGCAGATCACCGGCTGTTTTGCCTGTCGGATCGCCTCCGCAACCCGGCGGATCTGGACGACATTTCCCTTATAGCTGGGCTTATAGCCGCGGATATCCACCGTCTCCGGATAGACCGGATCAAACTCCTGCTTCTGAATATCGCTGGGAATATCAATCAGAACCGGCCCCTGACGGCCTGTGGATGCAATGTGAAACGCTTCCTTTACAATGCGGGGCAGCTCCCTCGCATCCTTCACCAGATAACTGTGCTTGATAAAGGGCGCCACCGCTCCGGTGATATCGACTTCCTGGAAAATATCGCGGCCCAGAAGATGGCTCTGCACCTGACCGGTGATCGCCACCATGGGAATGGAATCCATGTACGCGGTGGCGATACCGGTAATCAGATTCGTCGCTCCCGGTCCCGACGTCACCATGCACACGCCGGGCTTTTTGCTGATCCGGGCATAGCCGGACGCCATATGGCCGGCATTCTGCTCCGTGCGCACCAGGGTGTAGTCAATATCGGAAGCCGCTACCGCGTCCACCGCCTCGCAGATCGTCGCTCCGGCATAGCCGAACATGTGGGTGACTCCTTCTCTTCGTAAGCTCTCGACCAAAGCTTTTGCTCCGTTGACCATAGCTGTTCTCCTCTCCTGGTGTGATAAAATAAGCTGCCTGCCCGGACCCCCCCTGAGCCCAGGAACCAGTCAGGCGGAAACGACGCAAAAGGCCCCGTCCGCCTGGCTGGGACAGGGCCTCCGGACTGCTTCGTCCCGGCGGTGGCCGAACCGTTTTCGTTCCTATAAATTGGAAAACCGGCTGCGGACACTCTGTTTCTTTATCGGATTAAACGGATAAAAGATGATTAGACCTATGATAAACGATATTCGGGGGTTTGTCAACCGTTAAATTTGGGGCAGCCACTGGGAACATCACAATACAGATTTTTGTCAACAGCCTTGCATACACGGGCCAAAAACCGCTACCGATGCAAATGCCCAGAAACAGATCATGAAACTGTTGAAAGACGCCAACATCTATCAAAATAAGTTCGTGGGAATCCGGGCAAGGCTCCAGAATTCAGTGAACACCTCTCTGCTACCGTTATGAAATGATATAAAATGACATGGGTACATCGTATTCCAACATTACAACGCTTTTCCGGAACACCACTCCAGCCGTTTTTGCTGCTGCATGCTCAGGCTCTCATACGGTCCGTGCTCCCATATCCTTCCCTGCTCCATGACCAGTATCTCATCATACTGCCGCAGCAGATCCGGATTCATTTTATGCGTGATCGTTATCAGCGTGAGTCCCTCTTTGTCCAGCAGAAGCGAGTCAATCTGCCCCGCGGTCCAGCTGTCTAACGCTGATGTTCCCTCATCTAACAAAAGAACTTCTGTCCGGCGGATAAATGCCCTGGCGATGGCGACGCGCTGCTGCTCCCCTCCGGACAGATTCTTTCCGTCCTCCTCCACCATTGATTCAAGCCCATTTCCCATCCGGGCCACCACGCCGGAAAGCCCGGCCTCCTCCACCGCTCTCCAAACCTCCTCGTCCGAATACGCTTCATACATCGTAATATTGTTGCGCAGCGTATCTTCAAACAGGATCACCTTCTGATGAATCATGCTCATATGCCGATACAAACTTTTCTTATCGGCCTCGGCCAGGCTGCAGTCCCCGAAGCGAATCGTTCCCTCATAAAAATCGTAATACCCCATTAACAGGCGCAGTAACGTCGATTTCCCCGAACCGCTGCTGCCGGTAACAGCATATTTTTTTCCCTTTTCAAAGCGGAAGCAGATGTCATGCAGAATCTCCTTTTCGTCTGTATAGCCAAAACAGAGATGTTCTGCCTCGATGGGTGCCGCCGCCTCGACGCTTCTTCTCTCTTTTGTCCTATCCGGCGTCTTCTTCTCCAGCACAGACAGAACACGGGCCAGAACCGGTTCCGCCGTCTTAAGCTCCAGATATTTTTCGCCAATCGACTGTACCGGCATGCTCACATAATTGGAGATCTGCATCACCCCCAAAAGAATTCCCATACTGATATCTCCCCGCTGAACCAGATACACCGAAAAGACCAGCCGCAGGACGCTCGACAGATAGGAGAGCGCCGCGCTGACCGCCATGGATTTCGCCTGCTCCCTCCGCATTGAAAAACCATTGTTCTCCGCCTCCGACGCAACCCGCAGAAATTTCTCCTCCGCCTTCTCCTCGATGCCGAAGCTTTTTATCACCTCAAAGCCGGAAAAAACATCCTTGATCTCCACATTCATGTCATCCAGGGAATCCATATATTTTTTCTGCTCCTTGGACGCCCGGTCCCCAAACAGCAGGGGCGGAAGCATCTGCAGGGCAGTCAGAAGCACGTCGGTCAGCGCCAGCACCGGGTGAAACAGAAAAATCGTGACAAAGGCCGTGACAGCCAGAATGATCTGCCCGCACATAGCCGGGGCCAGCCGGAAATATTTTTCATCAATCAGAGCCAGATCGTTATTCAGCAACGAAATATACCCGGCGCTGTTTCTGTCGTGGAACGCATGGATATCATAATGGACAATCCGCTCAAATACCTGATCCTTCAGCCCATAATTGGCCGCCCGCAGAAATCTGGCCCGCGCCCACAAACGGCAAAACTCCGCCGTCAAGTCAACCGCCAGAAACCCCAGTCCAAACAGCGCGTAGTCTCGGAGCCCTTCCCCGGCAAAAACCGTATCGGCCATTCCTTTCATAAAATAGGCCCAGTACACCATCGCCAGCGCATAGAGCAGCTCCAAAAGCATCCAAAACATCAATTTTCTTTTATATTGTCTAAAAAAGCGGTTCATAACATTACCTCTTTATTGATTCTTTAATTGGAATGCTAGTATCATCTGATAAACTCTTTTTCTTTCTTCTTTTGAAAGATTCATTAAATATAATATTACTCGGTGATATCGGTTTTTTAAAATTTCACACCCTGTCTCAAATATTTCTGCTCTTAACTCCCCCTTATCCATTTGATAAAGCTGATATACGCATCGATCGCAAAAATTCCTAATCCAGCATTCTTTACAATTTTCACGCTCATTTTTCGTATATTTGCGAAGCCTTGTTTCTGTTATCCATTTTCCTTTCTCCAGGGAATTGTCCTCAAATATATTTCCCAGCCGAAAGGACGGATTTTCGACAAAGAAATGGCAGGGATAAAAATCTCCACTCGGCTCTACCGTAAAAGAACGAAATCCGGCACCGCAAAAAACATCCTCCAATTCCTCTCTGTTTAAAATTTTTGCGCATCGTAGAATAAAACTCATTAATGGTATAAGTTCCCCGCAATATTCTTGACACTGAAACAGGCGATCAATCTGAGCCCTATCTTTCGCCAGTATTTCTTCTTTTGTTTCACCTTTGGGAGCCAATTCGTTCCCTATGCAATCACAAAGATAAATATTGTCAATTCCCGTCTCTTCCCGCAGGATAGAAGCCGTCTGCTTTCTGGAAAGGCCATGTTCCTCATGGAGTCTGGTATAAGTTGCTTCAATCATCACAGGAGGAACAGAAAACTCTTTTAGACAATTAATATTTTTGATTATCTGTCTGTATGTCTCTTCTTCATACTTTCCCTTGCGAAGACTATTATGAATTTTTTCAGGTCCATCCACGCTTATCGTCAAGCAAATATGATACCGACAAATTACTTCTATACATTTTGTAGAAAGTTGAAAACCATTGGAGATCATTTCAAATTGCGGCATTTTATCCATTGCCTGTTTTCTTATCTGTTCTTCGCACTCTTCGCAAATCGCTTCTACCGTATCTGGGTAAACAGATGGCTCTCCACCAAAAAACAAAATGGTCCCGATTCTCCGAATTCCCTGTTCCATCAGAACCCGAATCATTTGTCGTCCCTGTTCAGGAGAAAGCACCACCGTTTTTTTTCCATAAGTCCCGGCTTGGGCATAGCAATATCTGCATTTTAAATTGCAACCATTCTGCACCAGAATTTCTAACTTGTCTATATACTGTGTCTGGGCACTATGCCGCATTGGTTTTAAAAAGGCTTGTTCTCGATAGGGAAAACTGTTTTTCAATTTCTCCTCAAACTGTCTTTGTTGCCGTCCGTCTGCATGACCTGCTTGAATATCTTCCTGAAGTTCTTTTAATTGGCAGGCTACCTTTCGAGAAACCCGTACCATGTCATTTGTCCGAGTTTGATATATTATCCCATTTGGCAACCCTTCTTCTGTTAAAATTTTCCATTCTAAAACTTCTTTATTATTTGATGGCGCGAAAAAAAACATACTTCTTCCTCTTCTCCACCACAGTAGCTCCGCCCTATTACATTACACGCAGAAGCCACAAGAAAAGTAACGCTACCTTGATAACCTAGTTCAAGCGTTAAATTCAGGATATCTTTTTCAAATTTTCTGTCCGTTTCAGAAAAATGCAGATTTTTTTGCCCTGGATGCGTATGCAAAAAAATCAATTCTTTCCCAGATTTACTCAGTGCCCGAATGCTTCCTCCGATAAACAACGAAGAAAACTTTAATCTGCCCTGAGAAGCTTCCTCTATATAAGGCTGTGTATCGATTGCTTCTTCCAAAGAAAGTACGGAGCCCTGAAGCCGTCCGCCAAACAATATGGCATCCTCCACCACCGACTCCTGTATTCTCTTCTGCATTTTGGCAACAAATCCTTTTCTATCCTCTATAATCATCTTTTCCTCCCTCTGCATTCCACTCCAATAACTGTTTACGCTGTTCACTTAAGTTTTCATAGGACCCATGCTCTAAAATACGGCCTTCCTCCAGTACCAGAATCTCATCGTAACACTGTAACAATTCTTTATTAACTTTATGAGTGATACAAATTAAAGTCAGCTCTTCCATATTTACTAGCAAGGAATCAATCAATCCGGCAGTATGAGAGTCCAGGCTTGACGTCCCTTCATCCATAAGCAGTACCTGTATTTTTTGTATGAAAGCTCTGGCAATGGCAATTCGCTGCTGCTCCCCTCCCGACAAATTTTTACCGCCCTCCTGAATCCTAGAATCCAATCCTTCTCCCATACGTTCAATGACATCCTTAAGCCCCGCGTTGTTTACCGCTTTCCAGACCTCTTTATCCGAATATGGCTTATACATGGTGATATTATTACGAATGGTATCATCAAACAAAAATACCTTCTGATGAATCATCGCCATATGCTGGTATAAGCTTTTTTTGTCCACATTTTTCTGTAGCTTTTCTCCATAATATATCTCCCCCTCATACCGATCAAAATATCCCATCAGCAGACGTATCAATGTGGATTTACCAGAACCACTCCCACCAACAATGGCATATTTCTTCCCTTTCTCAAACTGAAAATCCAAATCAAAAAGAATCTGACGCCCCTTTTCATACGAATAGGAAAAAGAGAGATTTTCTATCCGGACCGGCACAATCGTATCCAAACAAATCCTGCTTTTTTCTTCATTCATGTCAAAGTTCCTGTCTAGCATGGCAGAAATCCGTGAAATTACCGGTTTAACTGTCTGGTATTCCAGATATCGCGTTGAAATTTCTTTGGCTGGATTCCCTATAAAATTGCTTATCTGCATAGCTCCTAACAGAATACCCATCGTGATTTCACCCTGAAAAACCAGGTATACAGAAAATATAGTCTGAAGAATAAAAGACAGATATAGAGCCACCGAGCTGAGAGAAATCGATTTTGCCTGCTGAATACGCATTTCAAAACCATTTCTTTCCACATTTTCAATACTTCTGCGATACTTCTCTATTATCTTATCCTCTATCCCAAAACTCTTTACCACCTCAAATCCTGCAAAGATATCCTTTACCTCCGCATTCCAGGCATCTAAAGAATCCATATACTTTTTCTGTTTATCCGACGCCTTTTTGCCGAACACTCTTGGCAACAGAAGCTGAGGAATACATAAAAATATCTGTAAAATCGCCAACATTGGATTATAAAGGAACATCGCAATCAAAGCTACCGCCATCATATTCATCTCACTGTAAATATTGGGTAGCACACGGAAATATTTTTCATCCATCAAACGTAAATCGTTATTTAAAAGTGATATGTAGCTTCCATTATTACTCTCTTGAAATGAGTTAATATCATAATGAAGAATTTGATTAAAGATTTTCTTTTTTAACGAAAAGTTGCAGGCCCGCAGAAACTTTGCCCTGCTGATTCTCCAGGCATACTCCAAGGCCAGATAAGTTATGGCAATAAAAACACCAAACAAAAACAGTTTTTGTATTTCTTCTTCCCCATGTTTTCCATAAGCAGTATCCGACATCTGTTTCATAAACAAAGACATCCCTACCACAAGTAATGAATTGAAAAATTCCGCAGCAAGCCAAATTAACAGCAGGCGTTTTTGATCTTTTAAATAACGATTCACAGCTATTACCCCTTGAATATTTTACAACAAAGAGAGTAATAAGATATAGTCTCATTACTCTCTTTGCTACGACCATTTTGATGCTACAGCGTTAATTGACGGTTCCGCCTTCGCCGCAAGCGCCCCAGCCATTATTAATGCCGCAACCACCGAGCAAAAAAACCATACCATCCAGCAGAGCAACTTCTTCCTTTTCGATGAGTTCCATCTCCATCTCTACCATCTCGTTTAAGCTCATTTTTGTATCCTCCTTTCCTCTTTTGTATTTCAGAATTCAGATGTCTTCTGATTTTTTTATTTTATCATCCCCCACCTCTCTCTGCAATGGACAGATCCGGTCAAAAATCATCTCTGCATTTTTGTCCGGATCTGTCCATTGCAGAATCTCTCTCAATCTTTTATACTGTCATCATTATACAGAACCATGAACCCCCTCACCAGTTATCTTATCCAAAAATACAAAAGGAGAAAATCATGCAAAAGAAAACTCGGTTTCAAAGAATCCTGCTGACCTCAGTCCTCTCTCTGTCCTGCCTGTCTATGCTCGCTGGCACCCTATCGGCTGTTTCGGGTATGGAAGAAACGGTGTTTCCTGAAATTACGATAGAAGAAACGGCTCCTGGGATCCAGCCATTAAATGACAAAATTCCAACAGAAATCAAACAAGGTTAATTTTTTGGTTGTTTTTTTTGTATAGCAAGCTTTTCTTTATAAAAATTCTCATGAACTGTTTCTTGACAAAGTTTACTAAGAATAACGCAATGATTCAAATCTTTTTCCACATCTCTTTGCTTTAAAAATGGAATGCCTTTTTTCTGTCGCTGTTTATAATTCCAGACCATATTATAGATTCCCCCGTGGACACCATACAATCGTCGCAGATAAAGGCTTTCCATAATCAATTTTTTACTGATTTGATCCGATTTATCATATTCCCCCATATTTCCCCACTCACTTGCCACGCAATCCATAACCATTTCATACATGCTGATAAAACAGCCAATCTGCCCTTTTTCTTCATACATTTCATACTGCTTTTCCAACATATCAATCTGTATTTTCTTCTCTTCGTCCATCTCCTGCTTCCAGATCACCATATTTTGTATGCAGCTAATCTCTTCATTGGTCAAATATTTATTAATTGATTTCATAGCCTTCTTATAATCCAGCGTACAGGCAAGTGCTTCCCGGATTCTATCAATAAACTGATCTCTGCAAATGCTCCCCTTATGCAATTCAATCAATGCTTGGCAGCGCTGCCATACCTGACAATTTGAAGGAATCTCCATAGAGATCAGCCCTTCCAGTCTGTTTAGCAGCCATTTTGCCTGTTCATTTTCATAGTTCCGAATCGCGCCCCTAAGTTTGTCCATCACCTCAACGGCATCGGGATTACTGGTAATTAACTCCGTCCTGCAGTATTCCGCCGACAAGTTCAATTTACTCATCAGCGCCCTTACGCACTCATCCTGCATTTTCTTTCCTTCGCGCTCCAGGCGGTACAGGCTTTTTTCCGAACAAATTCCCTCGCAGAGTTTTTTTCTGGTGAGTCCCAGCATTTCCCGGCGGGTTCGGATCACCTTGCCAATATGGTAAGGTTCCGTTTCCACATACAGCCAGCAGAAATCTTCCGTTTCCTTCGGTACGCCAAATTCCTCATACATAGCTTCCAGCGCCTCAGCCCATTCCCGGCTCTCCTGTATCCGGTCCTCCGCTTCCTCCGCCTTTTTATCCATGCCCCACATTCTCTGCATTTTCGCCTCGCCCCGCAGCAATACTTCCCACTGCTGCAAAAGCTCCCACAGATAATACACACGCCCCACTCTTCTCAGCCGGTCTATGGCGCTCTCGCACCATGTTAAGGCTTCTGCGCGCTCCCGTAGCCCCCATGTCCCATTCTCCAGGCCATCCCGGCACAGATAATACGCTGTCTTGGAATAAATCTCGGCCTGACTGACGGGATCAAAACGCGGCTCCTTTGCCTCACACAAGATTTCCCGATAACGCGCCTCCCTGTCCTCCGCCCGGCCGTAATGCAGCGATTCCAGAAGCAGATACCATTCCTGAGCCGAGTACAGCTTTCCTCGAACACTTCCCGATGCCAGCGCGGTCATCTCCAGCGCTTCCCGGAAGCGTTTTGCCACTTCCCCCTCCCAATCCTTCGACTCCTGCCCGGAGGCTGTCCCTTTGATCCGCAGAATCTGGGCCTCCATGCTCAGACTAAACTGCCGCTCCAGCCGCCAGATTACCGTTTTCTCCGGGTCAGCCTCATATTGCTTCCGGTATTCCCCCAGAAGCTTATCGGCGCTCTCCAAATCTTTTCTGGACACCGCATACAAAAGCTTCTGGCGCTTCTCCCACCGCTCGTAATCCTCCCCGAACAGAAAATTTTCATAACATCCGGGCGAAATGCCCAAGCGCTGCAGCAGCCTGTCCCTCAGCGGTTTTCCTGCGATCCGCTCGCCTCTCTCGATCCGGGCCAACTCGCCAAAAGAACACAGTCCTTCCGCCAGCGCTTCCAGACTGACTCCGCCCCTCTTTCGCTGTCTCCTCAAAAAAACGCCGAATTCCTCTTTTCTGCCCTCATATATTTGATTCACCGTCTTCTTCACCCTTATCCTTGCGGTTTTCTTTATCTCAAAAAGGATAACATATTTTTGTGAAAGAAACTACTATCGTTTGGGTCCTCTCTTTAAACTTTTTTGCTGCCTGCACATGGCGCCTGATCCAAAGAGCATGGTTGCCTGGCGATAACAGCAGACCCCTCTCCCGAAACAACAAAATGACCGGACTCGATGATTTTTCCATATCAACAGTATAGCACATTCTCTTTTTTATTACAATCTGTAGTTTTTATCTCTTGTACCTTCTGCACAAAAACAATCCCGGCAATTCATGCACTTCTCCCAATTGACGTCTGCAATCCTCTGTGCTAAGATAAAAACAGGTCATGAATACGTATTCACAACACGGAGGAAGCTATGATTACCATGACAGAAATCGCAAAGCAGACCGGCGTTTCCCAGCCTACGGTTTCCCGTGTACTGAATGGAAATACCGCGGTGAATCCGCAGGTTCGAGAACGGGTCCTGGCCTGTGCCAAAGCCAATGGCTTTCAGCCGAACATCCTGGCGCGAAGCCTGGCCGGAAGCCGGACGCGCTTGATCGGCGTGATCCTGACCGATATCTCCAATTCCTTTTTTGCCGACCTGGTAAAATATATGGAGCGGGAAGCGCGCCTGGCCGGCTGCAGCCTGATCTTATTTAACTCCGGCTATGACTCAAAACAGGAAGAGGAATGTCTGCATGTCCTACAGCGCTACCGCGTGGACGGACTGATCGCGGTTCCGGTGGACGCTTCGTCCAGCCGCTGGAAAGAGCAAATTCAAAATCTGGATATCCCGGCCGTGATCCTTACCAAGCGCGCCGAGGGGATGGACTGTGTATATGTGTCCCATGAAGAAGCCGGAGCCCAGGTGGGAAATCATCTGTGGGAAGAAGGTTTTCGGGAATTCATTTTCTGCGGAAGGCCGGAGGATTCCAAGTATCAGGGCTTTGCGGCCGCACTGACCGCGCGCGACCCGTCTTTTCCCCAGCATGTGACCGTCATCCGCAGCAAGGAAAGCGCCGTAATCCACCGCACACTGAACGACTATTTCAGCCGTACCAGAAAACGGACCGGTATTTTTGCTTACAATGACCGGCGGGCTTTACAGATGCTGGGACTTTTGCAGAAGCTGAAAATACAGATTCCCGAACGGGCCGGTCTTGTCGGATTTGACAATACCTATATGTGTGAACTTTTATATCCGGGATTGTCCAGTGTATCCCAGCCCAATGAGGAGATGGCCGTGACGGCTATGAGGCGTCTTTTCCATCGGATTGAACACCCAAAAGACTCTGCGCCAGAAGATCATCCCCTCAAAGCTACACTGCTCTGCCGGCAAAGCTCCGCCGCACTCTCTCCGAAGGCAGAGCCGTCTGCAAAGTCATAAGAACTTCCCGGCGGTCTAACCGCCGACCACATCCCCGGTCATCGCGAGAAAACCCGGTGGATCTACTGTGAAGAGATGCCGTACCCTGTGCATCTCTTCTTAAAGGCTTGTTGTGAATACGTATTCATATTCTATAAGAAAGGAGCGCTGCAATATGAACTCACTGAATCAAACTTGGAAGGAGCTTTTGACGCGAATCCCGGCGCCGGCCGACAATCCCGCCGCCTCATGCGCCGAGCCGGAGTCCGCCTTCCTCCGCGACCGCCCCCTGCTTCATATCTCCCCGCCCACAGGATGGTTAAACGATCCCAATGGACTGTGCCAGTATCAAGGCGTTTTCCATGCGTTTTTCCAATACTCTCCGTTTACTGCGGAGGGCGGATTAAAATTCTGGGGACACTGCACCAGCCCGGATCTGCTGCACTGGGATTTTAAAGGAGTTCCTATGATGCCGGACGAATTGTTTGACTGCCACGGCTGCTACTCCGGCTGCGCTTTGCCGGAAGACGGATTGCTGTATCTGTATTATACGGGCAATGTAAAGGAAAGCGGGTCCCACGATTATGTTCATACGGGCCGCCAATCCAATACGATCCTGGCCGTAAGCGACGGAATGCAGATCACGGAAAAGACTCTTTTAATGACCAATAATGATTATCCCTCTCATTTGACCCGCCATGTCCGGGACCCCAAAGTCTGGAAACAGGATGGGACCTACTATATGATACAGGGGGCACGCACAGACAAGGATCAGGGCGTTGCACTTCTCTTCGCCTCCCTGGACAGAGAAAACTGGCGCTTTATTCACACGCTGCAGACAGCCAAACCTTTTGGCTATATGTGGGAATGTCCCGACCTCTTTGAGCTGGAGGGAAACATGGTGCTGTCCGTGTCTCCCCAGGGCGTCCCTGCCGACGGGCTGCGTTTTCAAAACCGTTATCAGAGCGTTGTCTTCTTTCTGAAGGGCGATTTCAGAAGCGCCGTTGTCGGGGACGCCTGCCAGGAACTCGACGCCGGTTTTGACTTCTATGCGCCGCAGACGTTTCCGACAGACGACGGACGCAGAATCCTGATTGCCTGGATGGGGATGCCCGACGAGACCACATACGGCAATCCCACCGTTTCTTATGGCTGGCAGCATACGCTGACTCTTCCCAGAGAACTCTCCATACAGGACGGAACGCTCTGCCAGAATCCGGTGCGGGAGCTTTCTGCCTGGTGGAATCGGGAAGCCGCTTTTACAGGAGATTTCTGCTGCCGGAGCGAACGCTGTTTTGAACTGGAACTGGTTTCCCAGGGCGGCAATGCCATGGTGACGTTAGCCGGGGGGCTGACGCTTTCCTATCAGGAGGATACGAACCAGTTTGATATGGAATTTCAGAATCCGCAGTTGGGAAACGGACGGAAAAAGCGAAGCGCCAAAGTAAAAATCCTTTCCCGTATCCGGCTGGTGGCGGATCTGTCCTGCCTGGAGGTGTTTCTCAATAACGGAGAGACCGTGTTCTCCACCCGCTTCTATCCGCAGAGCGAAGGGTATGAGATCCAGGTTCAAGGGTGTATCCAGGGGATCTACCGCACGCATGCCTGAAAACGAGTCATCCAGTCGGACTTTTTTGGGAAACGCTCCCGGAAAGAAAAGATAAAAAAGCAGAAAACGCAGAAAAGAAACCGCTAGAAAGGAATCAAAAAAGAAACAAAAACGCATAAAGATCAAGAGAGGAATCAAAAAGAAAAAGGAGAGAAAGGTATGGATTACAAAAAAGTTGCACAGGAAATCTATGAAAAAGTGGGCGGAAAGGAAAATCTAATATCCGCAGCCCACTGTGCCACCCGTCTGCGCCTCGTACTGGCAGACAACAGTAAATGCGACGCCAAGGCCGTCGAGGAAATAGAAGGCGTCAAAGGTGTTTTCAGCGCCTCCGGCCAGCTCCAGATAATCCTGGGAACCGGGACCGTCAACAAGGTATACGACCAGTTCCTGGCCGTTTCCGGCCTGTCTGCTGCCAGCAAAGAAGATCTGAAAGCGGCGGCTGCCGTCAAACAGCCGTTTTATAAGAAGGCAATCAAAACCTTGGGAGATATCTTTGTGCCGATTATCCCGGCGATTGTCGCCAGCGGTTTTCTGATGGGCATAATGGAAGCTCTGAATTTCATGACGAACAATGGGTTTCTGAATATGGATACCTCCGGCTCCATCTTTGTATTCGCCAATCTTTTTGCCAATACGGCCTATGTATTTCTGCCGATTCTGATCGCGGCCAGCGCCGCCAGAGTCTTCGGAGGCAATCCGTATCTGGGTGCGGTAATCGGAATGCTGATGATCCATCCGGATCTGCAGAACGCCTGGACCGTGGCCTCCCAGGGCGTGCTGAAAACGCAGAGCGTCTGGTTCGGTCTCTACCAGGTGGATATGGTCGGCTATCAGGGACATGTGATCCCGGTGATCATCGCCGTCTTTGTCATGTGCGCCATTGAAAAAAAGCTCCACAAAATCGTTCCGGCCATGTTTGATCTGTTCGTCACGCCTTTGGTCAGCGTCTTTGTCACCGGATATTTGACCTACTCTATCATCGGACCCGTATTTGTTACGATTGAAAACGCCATTATCGGCGGCGTTCAGCAGCTAATCACGCTTCCTTTCGGCATCGGCAGCCTTTTGATGGGCGGACTGTATTCTCTGACGGTTGTTGCTGGAGTCCATCATATGTACACGGTCATTGATGTGGGACAGATCGGCCTTTACGGCCTGACCTACTGGCTGCCTTTGGCCTCCGCCGCCAACATCGCACAGGGCGCAGCCACGTTAGCCGTCGCTCTGAAAACCAAAAACAAGAAGACCCAATCCATGGCCGTTCCCTCCGCGATGTCCTGCTTTATGGGAATCACAGAACCGGCAATCTTCGGCGTCAACCTTCGGTTCTTCAAGCCTTTTCTCTGCGGCGCGGCCGGAGGAGCCGCAGGCGCGCTGTATGCTTCCATTGTCGGATTGGGCGCGAGCGGAACCGGCGTCACTGGGATTTTCGGACTTTTGCTCTGCCTCCACGATCCGCTCAATTATATCATTATGTTTCTGATCTCAGCGGGAACCGCTTTTGCCCTGACCTGGCTTTTTGGTTACAGGGATGCGGAAAGTTCCGGAAAAAATACGGCCAATAACCAGCCAAAATCCAAAATTCCTTCGGCCGGTGCCGGCGCAGCAGCCGTTTCCACAGCCGGCGACGTCCGGACAGAACCGGGCTGTGTCTATGCGCCCACAGAAGGCACGGTAATTCCTCACACGGAGATTGCGGACGCGACGTTTGCCTCCGGCGCACTGGGAAGCGGCGTGGGTATTCTCCCGGTCCGGGGTGAAATCGCTGCTCCCTTTGACGGCGAGATTGTAATGTTCTTTCCCACAAAACATGCCATCGGGTTAAAGAGCGCCGACGGCATCGAGGTCCTGATCCATGTGGGTATCAATACGGTGGAATTGGAAGGCAAACATTTCCATGCTCTTCGGGAAGCAGGCGAGCAGATAAAAGCAGGCGACCGCCTTCTCACATTCGATTTGGATGCGATCCGGTCGGAGGGCTATGATCTGACTACCGCCGTTCTGGTAACATCACCGGGACAGATCACTCCTGTAAAAACAGGGGAAGTAAAACCGCTGGATAAGATTATGACCGTCTCATAGGATTCTCTTCTGCCATTCACAATAGAGAATTTCTTTTACACGGACCGGATTCGACCGGAAAAAACTTTGCAGAATCCTTTTTCATCAGAGAAGAATCACCGCCATCCTAAGCGTGATTCTTCTCTGATTTCTTATCACGATACTTTCAGCAGCCGGTACCGGGCGCTTCTTCTCCCAGGCATTCCAAAATATAACGCAGCACAGCCCATGGCCTGCTGTCGCCCGATTCGCCGTCAATCCTTATCCAGTTCCTGCAGCATCTGTTCTGGGTTCGCCTCAGCCTTTACCTTGCCGAAAACTTTCTCGATCACGCCCTCTTCATTAATGAGATACGTGGTCCGCACCACGCCCATGCTCACCTTTCCATAGTTCTTCTTTTCCTGCCATACATCGTAGGCCTGAATACAGCTCAGCTCCGGATCGGAGAGCAGAAGAAAAGGAAGCTCATATTTTTCCTCAAATTTTTTGTGCGAGGCCACGCTGTCTTTGCTGACACCGATAATCACCGCTCCCTTTTCCTGAAACTGGGGATAACGCTCTCCAAAACCACAGGCCTGTTTCGTGCAGCCCGGCGTGTTGTCTTTGGGATAAAAATATAAAATAACTTTCTTTCCTCTGAATTCCTCCAGCGTGTGCAGATCTCCGTTTTGATCCGGCAGAGAAAATGAGGGGGCTTGGCTTCCTGCTTTTAACATCGGTATTGTTCTCCTTTCTGATCATTTCTCACAGTATATCACAGAAACCGCATTTTTACACCTTTTTATGCCCCGCTTTTTGTATTGACGTTCGCTGGATTTTATATTATTCTTTTTAAGTAAGAAGTTTGAAACAGCCCAAATGAAGACATATTTTTAGCAAAGAAAGGAGTCTTTTATGTCGGATCTCGCCCCTATGAACGTTCCCTGCGATCCTCCGGACACACAGCATACGGCCCGTCAACTCGCCAGGCTTCTCTATCTGCAGGAAGCTCTGTCGAAACCAAACGAGGAAGCTTACCGTGAACGGATCCAATCTAAGGAGGAAGCCAAAGCTCCATGACCGCCCGGAATCATTGCGGGCATACAGAATACGAATAGGGCCGGTGTCTTTGCTTCACCTGCCCTTTGAGAAGCGTTTTCCTTGGCTCCACTTCACCACATTATGTCCGGCTAACACCAGGATTCCCGATAAAATCCATTCTCCGGCCAAGACAATGGCAGGAGAAAACCCTTCATTTCCCGCCCAGCCGCTTCGCTGAAACATCAAAAAGCTTCCGGGAAGAGAGGGAACGGCAAGCGAAAGCGTTTCCAACCCCATGAGAAGAAGAAAGCTCCACTTGACGCCGCCGGGCAGATAAATCAGAACCGTCTGAATCAAGCTAAGCAGCAGAAAACCAGATTGCCACAGCAGATCCTCCACCATTTTTTTGTTGTTCCATACCGAATCTGCCTCATATTAAGAGAAAGAAGAACGGCGGCTGTAAATCTGTTTTCCCAACCAGGAAAGAAGAACCGCAAACACAAGAAGATAGAGCCAGATTTCCATCAGCATATGTTTCTGTATATCCTCCCGCAATCCTAAAATCACGCTTTCCATTCTGCCCTCCTCCTGCCTGAACGTAACCGCTTTGCGGCAGTCCTTCGATACTCTCCTTTATTTGCTGTGCTCCACAATCGGCAACCCCCCAAGCAAGCATTTTCTGACGCCGCTTCTGCGTCAATAAAAGAGGCCCATGAAAGGTTTGGTGAAATGTTGGATACCAGCTTTGTGTATTCTTTATCGGCAATCGTATCTACCATCAACTTAAATCAATTCCTGTGCTTTTTTCTTATACCCTTACTCTACCATTCAATCTCTTCTGCTTAAATTTCGATTGATATCATGGATTATATGATATTGACCTGCCACTTAAATACATCTTTATAAGTTCGTGTTACATCGGTGCACAATTCTGGAAGTTTATATCCCAAAACAAATTTTCTTGTTTCATCCCACACACCTGTATCAACTTTTTTTTGTATATTTATCCTTAAAAAGACTATTTTTAGTCTTAAATCCGTTTATTTTTGGCTTATTATAACACTCGATAATAAAAAAAATCAATTCTTCTTAAAACATAGATTCCCTAATCAAATTTAAGATCCACAGTAGATCAGAAAAAAATTCATCCTTGACGATCATTACTTCAACAACCCCTCTCTACCCCTTCTGCAATATTATTAATAATTTGTCAATTGTGTCTTAACCAAATTTTTTGAAACCTACTAAAATACAAAACCACTGGTTATTTAATCAATTTTTATCAATTATAAATCTATAATCTACACAAAAAGAACGCTGTTTTCCTTGGACACATTCCGTCATATCAGCAAAAAATTGTCCCTTGGATTCACGACGATTATTCTTGTCAAAATTAACCTTAGACTTGATTTTATTATAATCCTGTTTTAGAATAAACAGTAATAAACGGGGCATTCCCCAAGAACCAATTTAGGAGGCAGATCTATGAGAAAACGTATTTTGGTAGTGGACGACGATGCAATGAATCTGAAGAGAACCCGGCTCATCTTGGAAAAGCATTACAATGTGCTGTTAGCTGAGTCCGGAAGAGAGGCCCTAGATAAAATCCTGTGCGAGCGGATCGACCTGATTCTTCTGGATATCGCCATGCCGATTATGGATGGGCTGGAGACGTTTAAGCGCATGAAAGAATCCGGCGTGGAAACTCCCGTTATCTTTTTGACCGCATCTGGATATGAGGAGGATGTGCGGACGGCCATCAGTCTGGGGGCCATAAATTATCTGAAAAAACCTTTTTTCCCAGATGAACTGTTAAAGCGAGTCGCTTCGGGGCTGGAAGAACAATGAGAGAAAAAACAAAAACCAGTATCCACTTGCTGTTAGCCAGCATTGTCACCATTGTCGGCGTAATGCTGATTTTTATCATTTTAGCCCTGTCGTGGGAACCATGGATGGTTCCGGTTATTATGATCGGCAATACACTTGTGTGGATTCTTCACATCACAAGAGCAGGCTCTGAAACCTTTTATGAAAATTTGTGTGCCGGGCTTCTGATGGTCGGTTTCTTCTTTTTTGGGGTACATAACATGGTTCTCTATGATGTACCCGCGATTGCCTGTATGCTGCTGCTTGTCTTTTCTATCCTTGACAAACGATGGCTTCTGTATTTGATTGTGGCATTGTATGTGATGATACTGCTGTACCAGGGGCTGGTTCTGCATACGATCCATTACCACATGGGGACGAACGATATCATTCGTCTGGTTTTCGGCGCCACTGTAATCATCGGCGCGACAGCCATCGCAAAGTCCAGAATTACCAGAAGGCTGGAATCCCAGAAAGCCTACGACTTGATTTTGGAGCAGATGGAAAAGACCAGCCGGCAAAACGCAGAATTCTTGTCCAATGTATCACATGAGCTTAGGACCCCGATCAATATGGTTCTGGGGATCAGCGAAGTGATATTGGAAAAGAACATTTCGCCAGAAATCCGGATTGATATGCAGTCCATAAAACTGGCGGGCAAACGCCTGTCCACCCAGATCAACAATATGCTGGATTACACGGAGGTTGTGGAGGGAACGCTGGTACCGGCCAAGGAACCGTACGGAATTACTTCCGTATTTAACGATATCATTACCATGACGGCGATACAGAGCGGCAAACATCACCTGGAAATGATATTTGATATGGAGCCGAAGATGCCGGCGGTTCTCATCGGCGACGCGGAAAAGATCTCCCATGTCCTGAAGATCCTTCTGGATAATTCTATTAAATTTACGGAAGAGGGCGGTCTTTACGTTCACATGGAAACCCGCCAGGAGAACTATGGAATCAATCTGGTAATTGATATCTGTGATACGGGTATTGGTATGACAAATTCACAGATTACCGAAATGTTTGATAATTTTTATCAGGCTGATTCCGGAAGCAGCCGCTTTGCCGGCGGACTGGGCCTGGGGCTTCCGATTGCCAGGGGCTTGCTGGAGGCAATGGGTGGATTTATTCATTTTGACAACAGCGGACAGCGGGGTCTGAATGTTCGCATTACCATTCCGCAGGGAGTGGAGGACAGCACACCGGCTATCGCGCTTTCCGATCCGAAACGAATCTGCATCGCCTGTTATTTCCGGCCGGAAAAATTTACCAGGGACGAAGTCAGGGAATACTATGATAAAATGTTTTATCATACGATAACCGGGCTCGGCATAGAGGGATATCAGGCTCATAATTTTGATGGACTTCAAAAATTGCTGAGTAATCACTCTCTGACCCATGTCTTTATCGCACAGGGAGAATTTGAGAAAAAACGAACATTTTATGAGGATCTGGCGCGTAAAACCAAGGTAATTATCATTGCCGACCAAGATTTTGCACTGACCAGAAGCAGTCGGCTTTTGGTGATTCGCAAACCTTTTTCCGCCATTTCCATTGCGAATCTGCTAAACGGAAACGCAGGGGAGAATGAATTTGGTGAAGCGCAGGCTGCCGGCCGCAAACCCTTCTCCTGCGAAGGCGTCAGGGTTCTGGCAGTGGATGACGAGGAAATGAATCTCGTCGTGGCCAAGGGCGTTTTGGGAAGTTATGGGATACAGGTGGATACCTGCCTGAGCGGAAAGGAGGCAGTGGAACTGTGCGCTTCCTCCTCCTACGATATTATTTTCCTCGATCATATGATGCCGGGCTTTGACGGCGTGGAGACCCTCAAACAGATTCGTCAGATCAAAAATGGAATGTATCAAGATCTGCCGGTAATCGCTTTGACAGCCAATACCATCAGCGGAGCCAGAGAGATGTTCCGCAACGAGGGATTTACAGAATTTATACCCAAGCCGATTGAGCGGGCTGTTCTGGAGCGCGTACTGCGCAAAGTGCTGTCAAAGCATCAGGTGCTGTATGACGAGATGCCAATGCTTCCAGAGGAAGCAACCGAGCATAGCGCGGCCATGGAACCGATTGAGAATCAGACGCCAAACGACATTTCCGGCGATGATTTCAAAGAGCCCGCCTCTGAGGAAGATTCAAAGGAACCGCCTTCTAAAAAGAATACGGCAAAGAAAGTAAAACCGAAAAAAGAAAAGCCTCGAAAGAAGGAAGAGGAAGAAGGCAGGAGAAAAAGGAATTCTTCCGATAACAAGAATACTGAGGAGACGATTTCCGGAGAATCTACGCGCAAGAAAACCAATCAGAAAGCGGCAGATTTCGGAACCGGATCCCCCGCAGAAAGCGCCACGAACGAAACTGATTCCGAAGATTCTATATCTTGTGAGACAGATGGGGAGGATACAAATTCCAGAAACGTCTCACCCACAGGAACCGGATGGGATGAAACCGATTCCGAAGATTCCGCCTCCCATGAGACGGATGGGGAGGATACAAATTCCAGAAACGTCTCATCCGCAGAAACCGGCTGGGACGAAACCGATTCCGCGCCCGATGAGGTCGATTCCAGGAATTTTTCAACCAAAGAAACCGGTTGGAGCGAGGAGGATTCTGAAGACTCCACACCGGAGGAAACCGGCTTTCCGGACCACCAGACGCCGGATTACAAACCGCTTGCCAAGATCGGCATCAATGTACAGTTGGGGTTGGAATACTGCTGCGGGGAGGACGACTTCTATATCGAGATGCTGCTTATGTTCCGTTCCCAGTCCGTTGATAAGAAAGCGGAAATTATCAATCTATACGAGACAGCCAACTGGGCAGATTATACCGTTAAGGTGCATGCGTTAAAAAGCACGTCTTTAACCATTGGTGCGGAACGCCTTGCGGAACAGGCCAGAGTGCTGGAACAGGCTGGAAAACAGGGGAATATAGAATATATCAGACACTGTCACCATGAATTGCTGCGGCTGTACGACGAGGTCTGCGAGACCATTGACCAGTTATAAAGAAAAGACAGGAGGGAGTACAAGAGATTGGAAAAGTGGTTTCAATTTATTTTAGACCATAGGGTCGGCCTGCGAGAACGTATGTTCTGCCTAACGACATACATCAGTATTATCGCAACGTCGCTGACGCTTGTGATGGGGCGCAACGTTGTAAATCTGGCAATTCTGGCAGTGAACTTGATCTGCATGATAGGGATCATGAAGGTCAGCACCCGAACAGGACATATCAACGCAGGAGCCACAGCGATTGCAATTCTGCTGTTTTTGGTTTTCCCCAGAAGCTTTTTTTCAGCAGGCGGTTTTTACAGCGGAATGCCGCAGTGGTTTGTACTATGCTTTGTTTATATCAGTATTACCCTGGAGGGAAAGCGCAAGTTTGTCTTTTTTCTTTCCTGGATAGCGGAAACGCTGCTTTGTTACTATGTCGCATTTTTTTATCCGGAATATGTCACCCATAATACGCAGGGACACTATTTCTTTTGTTCTGCTGTTTCCGTTGTCCTTGTAGGAGTCCTGACCAGCATTCTGCTTTTTTCTCTAGGCAGGCTTTACAAAAAGGAAAATGAGCTGTCAGAACGGCAGAAAAAAGAAATCGAAGAACTCAGCAAGGCAGAGAATCATTTCTTTTCCAGTATGAGCCATGAGATCCGTACACCGATCAACACGATCATCGGATTAAATGAGATAATCCTCCGGGGATTGGATATCCCGGAGGATGTGGCGGAGAACGCAAGAAATATCCGGGATGCCAGCAAAATGCTGCTGGCCCTCATCAATGATATCCTGGATCTGTCCAAGATCAAATCGGGCAAGATGGAGATCATTAACGTGTCCTATGAGACAGGGGCTCTTTTTTCTGAAATTGTCAATATGATCTGGATCAAGGCAAAAGAAAAAGGGCTGGAATTTCGGCTTCAGGTCGATCCTTCCATTCCGAGTATGCTCTGCGGCGATGAAGTGCGCATCAAGCAGGTTCTGATTAATCTGCTGAATAACGCCGTAAAATATACCAGCAAGGGAATCGTCAAGCTCTCTGCCCGGTGTGAACGGATATCGCTGAACCGTGTGCGCGTCTGGTATTCGGTGGAGGATACCGGGCAGGGCGTAAAAAAAGAAAATATTCCTTATATCTTTAACGCGTTCCAGAGAGTGGACGAGGAGAAAAACCGCCATATTGAGGGAACCGGACTCGGACTGAGTATCGTCCATCAGCTCATAAAGCTGATGGGCGGCGAGATCAGCGTCAACAGCGTCTACACCAAAGGCTCCACTTTTATCGTCATGCTGGAACAAGATATTGTAGACGCGAAAGAGCTGGGAACCTTTACCCTGGAATCCCGTGTAAAAGCCAAAGGGGAGGAGTACCATCAGAGTTTTGAAGCGCCGGGAGCCCATATCCTGGTTGTGGACGATAATGAGATGAATCTCCTGGTTGTACGCAAACTTTTATCCTCGACAAAAATCCAGTTGGATACCGCAATCAGCGCCTCCTCCTGCCTTAGATTGACACAGACACAGCATTATGATGCCATTTTGATGGATCATCTGATGCCGGAGATGGACGGGATCCAATGTCTGCACGCCCTGCGCACCCAGCCGGGCGGGCTTTGCCAGAATGTGCCGGTGATCGCGCTGACAGCCAACGCGGGAAGCGACAATCAGCTTCTCTACCAGAAGGAAGGGTTTAGCGGTTATCTGGCCAAACCGGTCAGCGGGGCGTTGCTGGAAGCCGCTGTTTTAAGTATTCTGCCCAAGGAACTGGTAAAGATCAATCGCAAGGCCAATCATTCAAAAATCGGAAAAGATATTCTGATCTTTGAGCAGACGCAAAGACGTTCTCTGATTGTCACGACCGACAGTGTATGCGACCTTCCGGAAGTGCTGAAGGAAAAACTGCATATTACCGTCTGCCCGTACTATGTATGCACGGAACAGGGACGCTTTCTTGATGAAAAAGAGCTGACCGCAGACGAGCTTCTGCCTTATATGGCTGCCGGCAATCAGGGGTATTCCCAGGCACCGGCTGTTGAGGATTACGAGAGATTTTTTGCGGAGAGGCTGACCCAGGCGCAGAATGTGATCCATATCACAATGGCAAAACATGTCAGCGAAGGCTTTTTTAACGCCCAAGAAGCGGCAAAATCCTTTGAAAATGTCACGGTGCTGGATTCGGGGCATCTCTCCAGCAGTTTGGGCCTGGTCGTGCTGTGCGCCGCCTATATGGCAGAGAATCATTTTTCAAAGGCGGAGATTGTGAAAGCGTTAAACACCTTAAAGCATTCCATCTCCTCCGCTTTTATCATTGACCGCACGCATATGATGTGTCAGTCCGGGCGGATTTCAAAAAGAATACAGATTGTCTGCGACGGACTGCTACTGCATCCGGTGATTGTTCTGCGAAACAGCAAGATGGCGGTGGGCAGTATGGAAGTGGGAAACTTTGCCCATGCTGCAAAACACTATATCCGCAAAGTTCTCAGAAATCCGCGAAGCATTGACCGGCGTATTCTGTTCATCACCTATGCCGGTCTGGATTCCAAGAATCTCCAGTATATTCAGGATGTCGTAAAGCAGTGTTGTCCGTTTGAGCGGGTATATCTGCAAAAAGCTTCTTCCGCGATTGCAAGCAACTGCGGAGCGGGTTCTTTTGGTCTTTTGTTTATGAAAAAAAATGAGACGGTTTTATCTCTCACTCGTTCCATATCCAGCAGCCTGATAAGCGAATAAAAGTTCTGTGGGGCTGTTGCAAAACGAAGATTTTATACAAAATATGGTATCCTTGCACAAGCTGGCACAGCCATATTTTATCTGAGTTTTGCGACAGCCCCATTTTCATTCTCTCTCACAAAGAAAGGAAAACGATCTATGAACCAGTATGAATTTTTTCTCAGTTCCTCCTTGGAAAAAGTGTTTCCGAACCGCCGGCCTTCTCCTCTTCCTGCCAGCTACCGGCTGTCTGCCTGGAAAGGCTCCAAAGCTGCCGTCCAGTTTGTTTATTATGTAGATGAAGTCACGCAGGGGACGCTGCCTGAGACCTTCTCTCTTTCCATTGAGGGAACGCCGTTTTCTCCCACGGTGCGGTCTGTGCGCCTGATTCCTTCGGACTATCCGTGCAACGCCCACACGGACGAATACTACATCACAAAGGAGGCCGGCCTGTTTCCCGATCTTCTGGAGCCTGTGGCTAAGGGCGCCGAGATCCGCCCTCTCATTCTTCAGTACCGCAGTCTGTGGCTGAGCTGGGAGATCCCTACAGACGCCCTTCCCGGCTCCTATCCTGTCACTGTGACTGCCTCGATGAAAGATCCAAAAACCGGAGAGTCCCGTCTTTTCCCCTTCTCTTTTACGCTGTGCGTGGGAAAGGCCGCGCTGCCTGCGCAGACGCTTTTACATACCGAGTGGTTCCACACGGACTGCCTGGCCCAGTACTATAAAACGGAGGTCTTCAGCGAAGAATACTGGCGGATTGTCGAAAATTTTATCCGCTCCGCCGGAAGAGACCACGGCATCAACATGCTTCTGACTCCTGTCTTCACTCCGCCGCTTGACACGGAGCCGGGCGGCGAACGGCTGACGGTGCAGCTAGTCGATATCCGCCTTGATGACGGAATCTACTCCTTTGGTTTTGAAAAGCTGGAGCGCTGGTGCGGTCTATGTCAAAAACACGGCATTCTCTACCTGGAAATAGCCCATCTCTTTACCCAGTGGGGCGCCGGCGCCACGCCGAAGATTCTAGCCTGCGTGGACGGCGTCACAAAACGCATTTTTGGCTGGGACGTCCCGGCCACGGACCCGGCATACCGCGCCTTTCTGGAAGCTTTTCTGCCCGCTCTGCGCACCGCTTTAAAAGAAATGGGCTATGACCGCGAACACGTGTATTTCCATATCTCGGACGAACCCTCTCTGGAGCAGGAGACATCCTATCTGGCGGCCAAAAACCTGGCGGCGGATCTGCTAAAAGAATGCCCGATCATCGACGCACTCAGCAGCCTGGATTTTTATGAAAAGGGAATAATAGAAAAACCCATTCCTTCCGTTGACTATATCAAACCTTTTCTTGACGCGCAGGTCCCGAATTTGTGGACGTATTACTGCTGTGCCCAGGGACGCCTGGTCCCAAACCGTTTTTTTGCCATGAAAAGCGCCCGCTGCCGCATCATGGGCGTTTTGATGTACCTGTACCGAATCCAGGGTTTTCTGCAGTGGGGCTATAATTTTTACAACTCACAGTTTTCCCGCCGCCCCATCGACCCCTATTACACGACCCACGCCGGCTTTGCTTTTCCCTCAGGAGACGCATTCTTAGTATATCCGGGCCCGGATGGGGACGCCCTGTCTTCCATTCGGGCGGAGGTGCAGGATGACGGGCTTCTCGATCTGCGCGCACTCACACTTTTGGAACGTCTAACGAACCGGGAATTTGTGGAAGCCCTCATCTATGAGAACGCGCCTATGCAGCCTATGACCTTTACCGATTACCCCCGTGAGGACGAATATCTGCTGTCGCTGCGCGAGCGCGTAGCCGGGGCCATCGAACAGGCATGGGAATCCTCCAGGGAAGAGAACATGTAGGAGTGTCTCCTGTTCGTTAGTTATTTAACCCTTGACAATGTACCCTGTTATCTGCTATCCTACATGCAAACCCATTTTTTAAATGCCGTGAAGGGGAAAAAGCAAGGACCTGAGGATTTCAGAAAGCTGCCGTATGATGCGAGGCAGCATCCGCATCTTTGTGTACTGGCCCCAGAGCAGCGGCGCTGAAATCTGCGAGAGTAGGCGCTGACGGAGTCCCACCGTTATCTGAGGGAGACAGTTCACGTAGAAACGCCGACTGTGACGAGCGGCTGCCTGGCAGCAATGAGAGTGGTACCGCGGGATTCGTATTTGTGATTCAGTCCCGTCTCTTGAGGGAATTTCCCTGAAGAGGCGGGACTTTTCCTGTATTTTTATCCTGTGCAGGAAACACATACAGAGTTTCTGCAGGAAATCTCCGCAGCCGTTTCGACAGTCATACAAGAAGGAGGACACATTCCATGATGGACGTAACCAAGTATCAGCCCGGCTATTTTCCCCCGCCTGCGCCGCAGTACCGCTGGGTCCGCAAGGATCACATCGAGACGGCTCCCATCTGGTGCAGCGTTGATCTGCGCGACGGCAATCAGAGCCTGATTATTCCGATGAGCCTGGAGGAAAAGCTTCGCTTTTTTCAGCTTTTAGTGGACATCGGATTTAAAGAGATCGAGGTCGGCTTTCCGGCTGCCAGCGAGACCGAGTACGAATTTCTGCGCACTCTAATCGAGAAGAACATGATTCCTGACGACGTGACGGTGCAGGTGCTGACCCAGTGCCGCGATCATATCATCCGAAAGACCTTCGACGCTCTCAAGGGCGCCCCTCACGCCATTGTACATTTCTATAATTCCACCAGCGTGGCCCAGAGGGAGCAGGTCTTTAAGAAATCAAAGGAAGAGATCATGAAGATCGCCACGGACGGCGCCTCCCTGGTCAAGCAGTTGGCGGACGAATATCAGGGAAATTTCCGCTTTGAGTACAGCCCGGAGAGCTTCACCGGCACAGAGCCGGAATACGCGCTGGAGGTCTGCAACGCGGTTTTGGATATCTTGCAGCCCACCGCGGAAAAGCCCGTGATTATCAATCTGCCCGTGACCGTAGCCATGAGCATGAGCCATATTTACGCCAACCAGATCGAATACATGAGCGATCATTTGAAATACCGGGAAAACGTCGTTCTTTCCCTGCATCCCCACAATGACCGGGGCTGCGGTGTAGCCGATACGGAGCTGGCTCTTTTAGCCGGAGCCGACCGGGTGGAAGGCACGCTGTTCGGCAACGGCGAGCGCACCGGCAACGTGGATGTGATCACTCTGGCCATGAATATGTACAGCCACGGCGTCGATCCGCATCTGGATTTTTCCGACCTGCCGTCCATCGTATCGCTGTATGAAGACGTGACGCGGATGCATGTGTACGAGCGCACGCCTTACGCCGGTTCTCTTGTGTTCGCCGCCTTCTCCGGCAGCCATCAGGACGCGATTGCCAAGGGGATGAACTGGCGCGAGGAAAAAGGGCTGCACGAGTGGACCGTTCCCTATATCCCCATCGATCCCAAGGATGTGGGCCGGGCTTACGAGGGCGACATCATCCGCATCAACAGCCAGAGCGGCAAGGGCGGCATCGGCTATCTGCTGCAGCAGAATTACGGTTTTGATCTGCCCCCGAAGATGCGCGAGCATTTCGGCTACACCGTGAAGGAAGCTTCCGATAAAGGCCACTGTGAGCTGAAACCCGATCAGGTCTTTGAGATCTTCCGGCAGAAATATCTGAACCACACCAGGCCGCTGGATGTTCCGGAAGCCCACTTTATCCAGAAGGACGGCATTATCGCCAATATCAAGCTCTGTCTGGGCGGCGTTTACCACAGCGCCGGCGCACACGGCAACGGCCGGTTGGACGCTGTCAGCAACGCCATCAAGGAGTATACCGGCATGGATTATGCCATCGAGCATTACTCGGAGCACAGCCTGTCCCACGGCTCCAATTCCGACGCGGCCGCCTATGTCGGCATCCGCTGGGAAAATGACACGATGAACTGGGGCGCCGGCACGGACTCCGATATCATCAAGGCCGGCATCAAAGCCTTGATCAGCGCAATCAACCAGAGAGTCTGAGAAAACAAGAAGGAGGATACATCCCATGGGAATGACTATGACACAGAAAATCCTGGCCGCTCACGCCGGTCTGGCCTCGGTAAGCGCCGGTCAACTGATCAATGCGGATCTGGATATCGTTCTCGGCAACGACATCACCACTCCCGTCGCCATCAACGAATTTAACAAGGCCGGCTTTGACCAGGTCTATGACAAGAGCCGCATCAATATCGTTCTGGACCATTTTGTACCCAACAAGGATATCAAGGCCGCCGAGCAGTCCAAACAGTGCCGTCAGTTTGCCTGCCAGTATGAGATTGAGAATTTCTATGACGTGGGGGAGATGGGCATTGAGCACGCTCTGCTGCCGGAGAAAGGCATTGTCACCGCCGGCGACTGCATTATCGGCGCGGACAGCCATACCTGCACCTACGGAGCCGTCGGCGCATTTTCCACCGGCGTCGGCAGCACCGATATGGCCGCCGGTATGGCGACCGGCAAATGCTGGTTCAAGGTTCCTGCTGCCATGCGCATCATTCTGACCGGCTCCCTGCCCAAAGGCGTCTCCGGCAAAGATGTGATTCTTCACATCATCGGCCAAATCGGTGTGGACGGCGCGCTCTATCAGAGCATGGAATTCACCGGTCCCGGCGTCGCCGCTCTGTCCATGGACGACCGCCTGACCATCTGCAATATGGCAATTGAAGCCGGAGCCAAGAACGGCATTTTCCCGGTCGATTCGATCACACGCGCCTATCTGGACGGGCGCAGCCAGAGAGAGTACCAAGTCTACGAGGCCGATGAGGATGCCGTGTACGCCAGTACGCTGGAAATCTGCCTGTCCGATCTGGTTCCCATCGTCTCCTACCCGCATCTTCCGGAAAATACGCATCCGGTAACAGAAGCCGCCGGGATCGCCATTGACCAGGTAGTCATCGGAAGCTGCACCAACGGCCGCCTCTCCGACATGGAGATTGCCTACGAGATTTTGAAGGGCAAAAAAATCAAGAAGGGCCTGCGTGTCATCATCATCCCCGGCACCATGGCAATCTATAAAGAATGCCTCCGCAAAGGATACACCGAAGCGTTTATCGACGCAGGCTGCGTGTTCTCGACTCCTACCTGCGGCCCCTGCCTGGGAGGCTACATGGGCATCCTGGCAGCAGGCGAGCGCTGCATTTCCACCACCAACCGCAATTTTGTCGGCCGTATGGGCCATGTCACCAGCGAGGTTTATCTGGCAAGCCCGGCCACGGCAGCGGCCAGCGCACTGACCGGAACCATCCGCGATCCCAGGGAGGTACTGTAAATGAATGTAAAAGGCTTTGTCCACAAATACCCCGATAACGTAGACACGGACGTCATCATTCCCGCGCGCTATCTGAATACCCCCGACGCCAGAGAGCTGGCCAGCCACTGTATGGAAGATATCGATCCAGACTTCACAAAAAAGGTGAAGGACGGCGATATCATGACCGGCGGTTTTAATTTCGGCTGCGGTTCTTCCAGGGAACACGCGCCTCTGGCGATCAAGACCGCCGGCATCTCCTGCGTGATCGCCAAAACCTTTGCCCGCATCTTCTACCGGAACGCCATCAATATCGGCCTGCCAATCTTAGAGTGCGAGGCGGCTAGCGACGGCATCGAGGCCGGCGATCAGGTGGAAGTCAATTTTGATACCGGGCTGATCACCAATCTAACCAAGGGGGAAACGTATCAGGCGGAACCTTTCCCGGATTTCATCCAGGAGATGATTCAAAACGGCGGTCTGATGGCCTCCCTCCGGCAAAAGGGCGGGCAGCGTTAACCGCAGCCCTTCAACCGGCTTTTTGCACGGCTGTTTTCCCCGTGGTCTTTCTTGCAAAAATCTTTTCCACCTAAAAGAAAGGAATTCTACTCTCATGAACAAAACTATCGCAGTGATCCGCGGCGACGGCATCGGTCCGGAGATTGTGGGACAGACTCTTCGGGTCCTGGATCGCGTCGCGGAGAAATTCGGACACACATTTATCTATACGGACGTTGATATGGGCGGCAACGCCATCGACAAATGGGGGGAACCCCTGCCGGCCGCCATGCTTCAGAAATGCCTGGACTCCGACAGCGTTCTTCTGGGAGCCGTCGGCGGACCCAAATGGGACAATGAGCCCGCCCACCGCCGCCCGGAAAAAGGGCTTTTGGGCCTGCGCGCCGGCATGGGCCTGTATTCCAACAACCGCCCGGCCAAGCTCTGGCCCCAACTGGCGGCCGCCAGCCCGCTAAAGCCCTCCATCGTGGAAAACGGCATCGATTTTATCGTTGTGCGGGAACTGATTGGCGGCGTCTATTTTGGTAATCACAGCACCGAGGAATGCGAAGGGGAAAAGAAAGCCGTCGATATCATGGCCTACAGCGAACATGAGATTGAGCGGATCGGGCGCATCGGTTTTGAGACGGCCAGAAAACGCCGCCGCAAGCTGACCAGCGTGGACAAGGCAAATGTCCTGGACACCAGCCGCCTGTGGCGCGCCGTCATGCACCGCCTGGCAGAAGAATATCCCGATGTAAAATACAGCGATATGCTGGTTGACAACGCCGCGATGCAGATTGTAAAAGATCCGTCCCAGTTTGATGTGATTGTGACGGAAAATCTTTTCGGTGATATTCTGTCCGACGAGGCCAGCATGATCACCGGCTCCATCGGCATGATCCCCTCCTCCAGTCTGGGAGAAGGAAGCCGGGGACTGTACGAGCCGATTCACGGATCCGCGCCGGATATCGCCGGCCAGAACAAGGCCAATCCCATCGGCACGATCCTCTCGGCCGCCATGATGTGCCGCTACAGTTTTGACATGGCATCCGAGGCGGACGCGATCGAACATGCCGTGCATACGGCTCTGAATGAGGGCCTGCGCACCGGCGATATGATGGCGGACGGCTGCCGCCTGGCAAGCTGCACGGAGATGGGAGACGCGATTGTAACGCATATTTGAAGATAAACGGTAATCCATTCCCTGTCATGCAAAAGGAGACCGTCCGGTGGAATGCAAGGCTTTTTATGCTCTGTATTCCACCGGGCCGTCTCCTTTTTATTTCCGACTGTTTTAACCCGGTTCCCAGGAACGTCTTTTGTCAGGGCAAAATATGCCCTGCTGCCAGATACAGCCTGTACCATTCCTCTCTCTCCAGCCGTATCTCGCTGCCCGCGATAATCTCTGCCAGTCTCTCCTCGCTGGCCGTTCCGGCTACCACCTGCATCCCGGCGGGATGTCTCAGAATCCAGGCCGCTGCTATGGCGGTATCGCTGACCTCATACTTTTCTGCCAGACTCTTTAAAACTTTATTCAGCTCTTTGTACTCCTCGCTGCCCAGAAAACATCCTCTCCAGCCCGACATCTGGAACGGGGACCATGCCTGGATCGTCATATCCTGAAGACGGCAGTAATCCAGCACGCTCCCATCCCGATCCGCAGAGCCCGCCGTCTCCATGTTCACCTCCACGCCGTTTGCGATCATATTGGAGACAGGAATGCTGAGCTGTAACTGATTGGCTGCCAGGCTCTGCCCCACATATTTTTTCAGCAGACGAATTTGGGACGGCTTGTGGTTGGATACGCCGAAATACCGGACCTTGCCGCTCTGCTCCAGGCGGTCGAAAGCTTCCGCCACCTCCTCCGGCTCCACCAGGGCATCCGGGCGGTGCAGGAGAAGAACGTCCAGATAGTCCGTTTGCAGCCGCTTCAGGATCTTGTCCACCGACGCCAGAATATGCTCTCTGGAGAGATCATAATATCCCTTTCGGATTCCGCACTTGGACTGAAGAATCAAATCCTCTCTTTTCAGTGAAAGATCTCCCTGCATGGCCTCTCCAAAGAGCTCTTCGCTGCGTCCGCCCCCGTAAATGTCGGCATGATCAAAGAAATTGGCTCCTCGCTCCACCGCGCTGTGAATAAAATGATTCATTTCCTCCCTGCCAAGCTGCGCCAAACGCATACAGCCAGGAACCACGGCCGGAACTTTCAGGGAAGTATTCCCCCACTTGACCTGTTTCATTTTGTAATTCCTCCCTCTGCTTTTTTCTCCCAAAACCCTTTCTTTGCCTGCGGCGGCTGCATCCTGCTGCCCATTTATAAATGGTGTCACTTTCCGCCCTCCGGCATAAACTATAAAAAAACCATCCGGGCATGATCCGGCAAATTTCCCAATAGATTTCCCGTCATGTCCTGAAAGGATCTCCCATGCAGGATACCCCGCGCCTGACCTTTCTCTATCTGGCACAGAACAATGCGCCCCAGGCTATGGCCTGGGTGAAAGGTGGCCCTGATGCTCCCCGCTTAAGCGGTCTGGTCAAATTTTTTGAAACGCCTTATGACGGCGTACTGGTGGAAGCTGAGATCTTCGGCCTTCCCAATATCACAACGCCTGGCTCCTCGGATTTCTATGCGATGCACATCCATGAAAACGGCGATTGCTCCCACGGCTTTTTTGATACCGGCGGCCATTATAACCCGGGAGATATGCCCCATCCGGCCCATGCCGGCGATCTGCTTCCCCTTTTGGGCAATCAAGGCTATGCCTGGTACGCTTTCTACGACAAACGCTTTACGGTTCGGGAAATCATCGGGAAATCCGTTGTCATCCACTCCATGTCGGACGATTTCACCAGCCAGCCGGCCGGCAACTCCGGCCGCAAAATCGGATGCGGCGTGATCCGCCCTGTCTGAGAGCGCGGGCGATAAAAAACTTATTTTAACGCGGAATATCTTCTCTTAAAGGGTAAAAGACTGTTGCAAAATAAAGATTTTGTACAAAATATGGCATCGACACTTGAACGGACACAGCCATATGTTGTATCGTATCCGCGTTTTGCAGCAGCCCCCCTTATCCTTTCTTATCGCTCTCCTGCAGCACAGCCTGATAGATCTCCCTTTTGGAAACGCCTCTGTCTTTGGCAACCTGTTTCATCGCTTCTTTCTTATCCATACCTTCACGCAGATAGCGGCTCATATGCTCCGCGACGGATGTCTGCCGCCAGCTCTCCTGCTGTTCTTTCCTCTGCTCGTCAAAGGATTTTCCTCCGATCACCAGCACATACTCCCCGCGCGGCGCTTCCTTTGCCAGCCTGGAAACCTCTGCGGCCAGGGTCGTATAACGCACTTCTTCAAATTTTTTTGTCAGCTCCCTACAGAGCGCCATCGGACGGTCGCCCAATTCCCGCTCCAATTCTTCCAGCGTTTTTTTTAGGCGGTGAGGCGCCTCATAGAGAAGAATGGTACGGCTTTCTTTTTTGAGATCCATAAGGACCCGCTCCCGTTCTGCCTTATCCGGCGGAAGGAAGGCTTCAAAGCAAAAGCGCCGGGCCGGAAGCGCCGACAGGGTCAGTGCCGTGATGCAGGCCGACGCTCCCGGCAGACTTGTTACTTCCACGCCGGCTTTTACACACTGGCGTACCAGCTCCTCGCCGGGATCGGAAATAGCAGGCGTACCGGCGTCGGTCACAAGGGCGACCGCAAGCCCTTCCTGTATCCGCTCTACCAGCTCTCTGGCCTTTTCTACTTTATTGTATTCGTGGTAGCTGGTCATAGGCGTGCGTATTTCAAAGTGATTCAGCAATTTTATGGTATTGCGCGTATCCTCCGCCGCGATCAGATCCACCTCTTTTAAAATACGGAGGACGCGGAATGTGATGTCCTCCAAATTTCCGATGGGAGTCGCGCACAGATAGAGTTTTCCCTGCCCGGTGGCCGTCTCTTTTTTCTCACTCATGTCTTTCCCCCTCCATTCCCCGTGTACCGCCTTATCCGTTTCGTGCCGCCTCCGGCTGTCTTTCGCCGGTTTCGCCGTAGATCTCATAAATCTCGTCCGTATAGCCCCCATCGTCCCGATAGACGATCAGCGGTTTTTCCACGCGCAGTTCGCGCCCGGCTCCTTTTACACCCGCAATCAGAACGAGGCTGGCTTCTTTGTCCCGGCGCGAATGGACCAGGCGCATCCTCTTTGGCTCGATCCGGCAGCGGCTCATCTGTGTCAGGATCTCCGCCAGCCGGCTGGGCCGGTGTACCATATAAAAGTATCCTCCGGACTTTAACAGCGCTGCCGTCTCCTCCACTACATCCTGGAGCCGGCAAAGGATCTCATGCCGGGCGATGGCTTTGGCGCTGTCGGAGTTCTTCAGTCCGCAGTGATTCTCCATGTAAGGGGGATTGCAGGTAATCACATCAAAAGAAGCCCCGCCAAAGCGCTTTGAGGCTCCTATGATATCTCCTGTGACAATATCTATTTTCTCTTCGAGTCCGTTCAAGCTTACGCTTCTGCGGGCCATATCCGCCATATCCGGCTGGATCTCCAGGCCCGTAAAATGCGTCCCCTGCGTTTTCGCCGCAAGGAGAATCGGAAGAATTCCTGTTCCCGTTCCCAGATCCAGCACGTTTCCTGCCGTTTTCACCGATGCAAATCCGGATAACAGCACGGCGTCCATGCCAAAACAAAACTTCTTCCCATTCTGTATAATCCGATACCCGTTGCGGTGCAGTTCGTCGATCCGTTCGTTTTCTTTCAGCCAGGTCACGTCTTTACTCCAGTTTGGATTTTTCTGTTTTTTCCAGAGCCTCCAGCTCTTTGATATCGGTCTCGCCTTCTTTGTCCTGGTTTTTCTCTGCATTCTTTCCTTTTTTGCGGCGGGGACGGAACTTTAACTGGTCTACAGGATACTCCAGAATCTCTTTCTCATCTTTCTCCACACTGACGATCACTTTGACCAACTGGCGCAGAACATTGACGCTGGCTACCTCTCCCTTCAGGCCGTCCGCCGTCAGGACCGTATCCCCCACAGCAGGCAGGCGGCTGTTCAGATATTCATATGTCTCCTGCTCGTTCTTTAAACAGCACATCAGACGGCCGCAGGCGCCGGATATTTTTGTCGGATTGAGCGAAAGGTTCTGTTCCTTGGCCATCTTGATTGAAACCGGGACAAATTCGGGCATGTAGCTGTGGCAGCATAGCCCGCGCCCGCAGATCCCCACGCCTCCCAGGATCTTTGTCTCATCCCTGACGCCGATTTGGCGCAGCTCAATGCGCGTCTTAAAGACGGACGCCAGATCTTTGACCAGCTCACGGAAATCGACACGTCCGTCCGCTGTAAAGTAAAACAGAACTTTATTGTTATCAAAGGTGTACTCGGCCTCTACCAGCTTCATCTCCAGCTTATGCTTTTTAATCTTCTCCTGGCAGATCCGAAAGGCTTCTTTTTCCCGCTCGTTGTTGCGTACCACAATCTCCTCATCGCGTTTTGTGGCGGTGCGCAAAATCGGTTTCAGCGGGGAAACCACCCTGTCGTCCTCCACCTCCCGGATATTCATAACCACTGTGCCGTATTCCATTCCGCGGGCGGTCTCCACTATCACGTGATCTCCTTTTTTCAGATCAAAATTCAGGGGATCAAAATAGTAGATTTTTCCGGCGGATCGAAAACGCACGCCTGTTACTCTTATCATAATCCATTCTCCTTTATCGTCAATAACATCAGCTCCATCGTCAGCTCAAAATTGACATTGGCGCCGAGCCGCATTCTGGCTGTATCAATTGCTTTTAGAATCTCTTCGATCCCATGGAACGAAGAGCGGGAAGAAATCTCTCGGATGGAGCGATATTCCTCCTTAAAAATAAATCCAACCGTGTCCTGTGTCGCCTTAAACATCAGCACATCCCGATACCAGAGTTGCATGAAATCCAGACATTCATTCATGTCCATCTTTTCTTCCTTCCACTGCTTGAGTACCTCGATGATCTGAGAAATATCGAGCGCACTTTCACTGCGCAAAAGGGAAGTCACCGACCGCCGCAGCTTGGAAAAATCCTCCGATGACGCCAGCGCGATGGCTTTTCCCAGATTCCCTCTGGCAAAGGCTGTGCAGATATCCGCCTCGCTCTTTGATATCGGAAGCTTCTCCAACAGATATTCACGGATCACGTCGTCATAGAGCGGCTTCAATTTCAATGTGATGCAGCGCGATAAAATCGTGGGCAGAAAAGCGTCGGAGCGCGTGGTTAAAAGCAGGATCACCACATATGCCGGCGGTTCTTCCAGCGTCTTTAACAGCGCATTTTGTGCCTGAACCGTCATCTTCTCTGCATCGTCTACAATATAAATCTTATAGGGACTGCTGTAGGGACGGATCAGCGCCGTTCCGTTTAACTGCTCCCGGATATCGTCAACGCCGACGCCTTCTTTCTCGTGCGTCACATAGATCACATCCGGATGGTTGTCCGACAGAAACTGAACACAGGAATGGCAGCTCCCGCAGGGTTCTCCCACCATCCCCTCCCGGTTCTTCTCGCACAGCAGCGTCATGGCAAACGCTTTTGCCAGCGTCTTGCGCCCCATACCGGCTTCTCCGGTGAGAATATAGGCATGGCTGATCTGCCCTCTGTCAAGGGTGCGCTTAAAATACTCTTTTATTCTCTCATTGCCTAAGATATCAGAAAAACCGGACATGAAACTACCTCCCCCTGAATGATTGCTTAAAAACGTCCTGACAAAACCCCCGTTTTTGTCAGAAGCGTCTGCGGCATTTACCTGTGCATTCTTTGTAAGTATAACACAGAATGAAGCTTTTTTCTATCTTTTTACAAAAAAATCAGACTTGTTATTTGTTTTCCTCCAGAAAAGATAATGCTTTCAGTACCTCTATCTTTTTGCCGCTCGGATCTTTGAGACCATGCAGGCTTTTTCCTCTCTCCTGAAGCCACAGAATATATTCCAGGGATTCGCAGCCGATCTGCTCCCCAGGGGCAAGAAGGGGAATTCCCGGCGGATACAGCCATAAATACTCCGCGCTCACGCGCCCCGCACTGTCAAGGAGAAGGATTTCTTCTGTTTCCTCAAGGATAGCCTCCGACGGCGTCATAATCTGCCTTGGTCTTTGTAGCGTTCTCTCTTTACAGCAGCCAAAATTTTCCGCTCCCTTTTCCCATTCCAAGTTTAAATCACATCTTTTGAACGCATATTTTTTATCCAGCTTTTCTACCGCTTGGCAGAGATCCTCATACATTTCTTCCGTATCCCATACGCTCGTCATCAAAATCACATAGGTATCCATATAAGCTTCCGGCTGGATATGACAGTTTTTTAGATCCTCATACAATTCTTTTCCGCTCACGCCCTCCGCACCCAGAATCAATTTGGAAGGCTCCCTGCTTTTCCCTGGCTCAAGGAGATGAATGCGATTCCCCTTTCTCAGACGTTTTCGCAAATTCATCAGTCTCTGATAATACGCGTTCATTTCATGCGTTCCCTGCGGCGACGCGAGAAAACGGATACAGGAATCAATCGAGGACATCAGTACATAAGAAGGACTGCTGCTCTGAAAGATTGCCATATACCTGGCTGCTTCTTTCGCCAAGTGGGGATTCGCATTCTTAGAGATATGCAGTATGGCTGTCTGAGTCAGAGCGGGAAGCGTTTTGTGCAGACTCTGGATCACAAGATCCCCTCCCAAACATACCGCGCTCGGAGAAAATGTTTCTTCGCTTATAGATTCATCAAAATTCCGAATATGCAAATGAGCGCCGTGTGCCTCATCCACTATAAGAGGGATTCCAAAGGAATGAATTATCTGTGCCATAACTGCAATATCGCTGATCACTCCTTCGTACGTCGGGCTTGTCAGGATCACGGCTCTTATTTCTGGATGTTCTGTCAACTCTTTTTCCAGATCCAAGGGAAGATATCCACAATCAATTCCGGTTTTTTCGTCTATTTGTGGATAAAGGTATCGCGGACGAAGATTTCTCAGGAAAACGGCATGATAGACGGATTTATGGCAGTTACGGCCCATCAAAATGGTTTCGCCTGGTTTGGCAGAGGCAAAAACAGCGCTGAGAAGACATGCGGTGCTGCCGTTGACACTGTAGAGAGAACTCTGTACACCATAGTATTTTGCTGCATAATCCATGGATTCTTTTAGAATTCCTTCCGCGTGATGCAGATTATCAAATTCGTCGATTTCTGTGATATCAATCGCCCAAGGCAGCGATTCGGGAAGATATTCGGAACGGATTTGTCTTTTATGACCAGGCATATGAAAAGGGCGGTGCTTTTCTTTCGCGTATTGGATCAGCTTCTCATATAAGGAAGGGTTCAGGGGTGCATCTTTTTTTTTCATAGCATTATTATCTCCTAGAGAAATGTTTTTATAGGGAATAAGGAAATGGCCTTATGAAAAAAAGATAACCAGCGGCGGGGAGAAAAAATATTTTTCTCCCCGCCGCTGGTTATCTTTTTCGCGCGCCCGCCTTATAGCATGACAAAATGCCCAGAGCCGGAATCGAACCAGCGACACGAGGATTTTCAGTCCTCTGCTCTACCAACTGAGCTATCTGGGCACTTAGTAGCGGGAGCAGGATTTGAACCTGCGACCTTCGGGTTATGAGCCCGACGAGCTTCCGGACTGCTCCATCCCGCGTTAATGACAAATATGAAATTGTCTGAGTGGGGGAAGGTGGATTCGAACCACCGAAAGACACTGCTAACAGATTTACAGTCTGCCCCCTTTGGCCACTCGGGAATTCCCCCATATTATTTTACTGATTCCGACGGCTGACCGTGCTTTGAATCAGACAGCAAGCCGATAATCGGACTCGAACCGATAACCTGCTGATTACAAATCAGCTGCTCTGCCAATTGA
>CAJUHP010000027.1 GCA_910586125.1 uncultured Lachnospiraceae bacterium
TTTCTTATTTTCCGAGAGAAATCGGACAGGTAGCAAAGTGCGATTAGCAAAAGCCTATCTTGCTAATCAGACACACCAGAGAAAAATCGAATTTGGATTTTTTCGTTCATCGGCTATATAAAGAACAGAGCCGATAAACTGTGATTGCTCACTTGTTCATCGGCTCTGCGTCTTATGCGTCCGGCTCTTTGATGACGGTTACCTGTAAATCTTTTGCCTGAATCAATGCTTCACGCTTACATTTCCTCGATTTTTTGAGTGGACAAATGTACTTTGCTAAAAGTGCGTTTATACAATTCTATTTCTGTTTGCGTTAAGGGGAAGACTTTTTCACCCTTAATGATATGTGATAAAAGTTTCATTTAGCTTTTCCATCCTTTTCTCATATCTGTATCGGGAATATCTGCAATTTGCAGTTCTCCTTTTCGCAATTTTAAAATCACATCAGCCTGCTTTGCAAGTCCATTCGAGTGCGTTACGATTATTACGCACTTATTCGTCTGATGGGCACATTCTTTCAGAATGTTTGTAATTTCAACCGCAGTGTCTTCGTCAAGATTCCCTGTCGGCTCATCCGCAAGAATAACTCTTGCGTCAGAAGCTAATGCACGGGCGATTGCTACCCGTTGCTGCTGTCCGCCAGAGAGCTTCAGAACATTTCGTTTTGCTTCCTCCTTTGTAAGCCCTAAACGCTCCAAGATAGGCAACGGCGGAAGATTAGAAGTTAAAGCCACATTTTCAGCAGGCGTCATATAATCAATCAGATTATAGCTTTGAAAAATGAATGCCACATTGTTTTTGCGATGATATGCAAGCCCCTTTTTCTCAATATCTTCTCCTTGAAACAATACCTGCCCGTCAGACGGACTGTCCAAGCCGCCAAGCAGGGAGAGCAAGGTTGTTTTTCCGCATCCACTCGGACCGAGGATTGCATAAATTTTCCCTACCTCAAAATCGGTAGATATATTTTTTAGTACATTCCTGTTCCCATCGTAGGAATATTTGACATTACAAGTTTTTATGATACTCATTTATGTGTCCTCCTTAACTCATTTTCGTAAGAATATCTTTCGGCTTTGAACAAACAACAGTCCACGATGAAGCAATAACCGCTGATGCAATCAGCAAAATTCCAATTAAATATAGCGGGAGCAGATAAGCTGCGTTAATCTGCACATCGAGATTTGCTGTTCCCGTAGTAACTCTGGATACTAAAAACGCTCCTGCTTTTTCCGCTACAGAAAAGCTAAACGGTATCGATGCTACAAACGAAATAACCGCTACAACAATAGTCTCTGTAAAAAATTGTAAAATGATATTCGCCTTACTCTCGCCAATGGAAAGCAAAATTCCTATCTCCTTTTTGCGTCCTCTAATCCAGATTGTAAGAAGCAGGGTAAGTATCACAACGCTGACAACTGAAATAATCATAATTGTTATATTTACCAATTGTTGCAGGGATTCTAAAGGTGCAGAAACAACATCGTACTCATCGGTATCCATGCTGAGCTTCAAAGTTTTGCCCTTTATCTCCGGCAAAGAAGAGATTTTGTCGTAAACATTTTGGACACTAACAGGGTCTTCCACATAGATAGTCAACTGCTGATACCCATTCAATTCCTCTTTGAATAGTTCAAACATCGTCGTATAATCGATATAGCCGCAGTTGGCGGGAATTTCATCTACGGTTAAAGCGTTCCCCGAAGTACCCTCTGTGCCGTCAAAAATACCCACGATTTCAAATTCCGATATCGTGTCCGAATCCAGAGAGTACATTTTAATCTTATCGCCAACAGACAGCTTGTTATAGTCGGCAAGCTCCTTTGAAATCAAACAAGCGTGCTTATCGTCTGGCGTAATATGTCTGCCTTCTACTAATTTATACTTGCCGCTTTGGAACTTGGAGCATTTTTCAGATGATAATGTTGCAGTATAACTTGATGCTTCCCCATACTGTGTATAGCTCAGACCAAAGGCAGCGGGCAGATATTTGAAATCAACGCCTGCACCATAATAACTCGCTGTGTCCTCGGAGTTGTAATCCACGACACCGTCCACCTTTCTAATTGCGTCAACAATTTCCTGCGTAATCAAATCACCGTTGTAACCGTAAACGGTTCCCCATTGGTTTTGCTGACCTCCTCCTATATGTCCGTCCGTGTCAAGGGAAAGCTCTATTTTTCCGCCAATCGCTGTCTGAACATCTGCTGTCGCACCCTTAGCTGCGTCACGAACGGCAATACCTGTAAGCATAAAAGTCGCTATAAGCGTCAACACCAAAAATAATATGACCGTCTTAAACCGCTGTCTGAAACAGTACAGACCAGCTCTTTTTATAAAGCTCATTATCCAAATCCTCCTAACTCATTATTGATAAAATTTCTTTTGGTTTCAGCCGCGTGAATCTGATAGACGATACCAATGTTGAAGCTGCAATTACGATGAATTGGCAAAAATAAATAAGCGATGTTTCTACGGCACTCAGCTTTAGATAGTTTTCGATTTCAATGTTGTTTTGTATTCCTGTCGTTATCGATTCTTCGTTTAACAGGTTAGGTTGCATCTCGCAAAACAAACTGTGTCCTAAAAAGCCAGTAACACATAAAGAAGCAATATAGGATAAAATCAGAGCAATTATTGTAACTGACAATACCTCTAACAAAAATCCCGCCATAATCTGCCCTTTTGAAACTCCTGCTGCAAGCAAAATGCCTGCTTCCTGCATTCTGCCACGCATACGCATGCTTAATAGCAAGGTCAAAAACGCCGTACTGACAACTGACACAAGAACTAGCAGTATCTTTACTAAATCTTCGAGAGAAGATAACTGGTCTGCTATCTTGGAATATTGAAAATCATTAGTACGGATAAAATGTGTTTTCCAGTCAATAGACTGCAATAACTGAACATTACAAGTAATGCTTTCGAGTTTGGCAGGGTCAGTAATATAGAAATCAACTTCGCCTGTGTAAATACCGGCTTCACTCTCGTTTAACTCGTTCAAGACATCAAGGCTCGCATATATCTCGTTATCAGCAACGCCCGCAGTTGGCTTAATAGATGTGTCCTCGATACTCAGTCTATATATTCCCAACACCTCTACTTGGGTATAGGCTGTTTTAACTGGTATTTCATCAATGTACGCTCCGTCAGCTTCACCGAGCTTGGCGTGGGTCAGCGTCAGCGTATCCCCAACCGATAAATGGTTTGTATTTGCCAACTGTTCGCTGATAAGGATTTTTCCGTTATCCGCTTCGGTGATATGCTTTCCTTCTACCAGTACGGCTGTTTCGTCCATAAAATTAGGGGCAAGTGTGGAAAAACGGAGAGCTGTCACCTTTCCCATATTGTTTTCGGCAGTGTGTTTATCGCCTTGAATAAACTGAATGACGTCACTTTTTGCAAAACCGTAATTGATGGGATTATAGTATTTGATTTCGCCTGTCTGCATAATCTCATATATTTCCTTTTGGGTAATATGGACATGGTTTTCCTTTACTTCTGTTTCTCCTTTTTCATTCATTGACACTTCGGTGTTTGCTCTTATATAGAAAGCTGCACCGAGAGAAGCGCGAATATCCCTTGACAATCTTTCTGAGGCTTTCAAAACACCAAAACATGAAATTAGAAAAACCGCAACTACGAATACCACCAAAAACAGGCTCACGGTTTTTCCTTTTTTGCGTGATATGTAAGCAAAAGCTCTTTGTGTAAAATTCATCTAAGTTTCTCAGCTCCTTTCTGCAATTTATCATACAGGCCTTTGATTAGTTTTTGATTTGATTTTCGTAAGGCTTTGATTTGACTGCAAAAAAGCTGCCAGCGAGTTGCTGACAGCTTTTTGTAGAATGGAGCTACGATCAATTCAGATAAAGGAAAAAGGCTACGCCTTGCTCCGTATTTTTTATGAGATATGTCATACCATGCAGGTCAAGAATTGTTTTGACAATGTATAACCCCAGACCGTTTCCTCCCGTTGCCTTGTTCCTTGATTTGTCTGTCCGATAAAATGGCGTAAACATATGAGGAAGGTCAGCTTCTGGAATGGACGCTCCCGTATTTTCGATAATGAGAGTATTTCTGTTATCAGAGGATTGAAAAGTGACAAAAACATCGTTACCGCAGGGAGAGTGTCTGACAGCGTTCCCAATAATATTAGAAAGGGCTTTATTCCAAAGATTAGGATTGACGGACAAAACCATATCGGCATTGATATTGTGGTGTATCTGAATATCCTTATCCTGTGCAAGCGGCAGAATAGTCTGTATCGTATCATTTACCGTTTGTTTTAGCGAAACCTCCTGCAAGGTGTCCTCTAAGTCCATGCTTTCCATTTTGGATATGGCGATGATTTCTTTCACAAGATGTTCTATATCCTCCGTGGCTTTTAGTGTTTCGGGCAGATATTTTTCGTGATTTTGATAATCCCCGTAACCCAAAATCATATTTTCGATTTGCCCTTTTAGGATAGTAAGCGGGGTTTTCAATTCATGGGATACTGCTGAAAAAAAGTTTCTGCGTTGTTCTTCCAATGCCTTGAATTTTTCCATATCGTCAGTTAGTTGTTCATTCGCATTTGTCAATTCTTCCATTGTTTTCTGTAATCGGCTTGCCATTGTATTCAGACTGGAAGCAAGTACGCCAATCTCATCGTTACTTTCAATATCACACTTCCAAGTCATATCAAGTGATGTCATTCGCTTAGAAATCTGACTGATTTTGGCAATTGGACTGACAATAACTTTACTGCAAATAAAGGCACTTAACGACGATAACAATAAAATAATTGCAAAAACGACAGGTAAAAAGCGAAGCATAAGGCTTAGTATTATATCAGCCGTTTGCGATAGAGAAGATACTACCAATGTATATTCTGTTTTGCTGTCTGAAAAAGTAACTGTTGTTGCGATGCTTGAGGTTGTAACTGCAAAAGATTCTGATTTTATTTCACCAAAGGTCAATGTTTTATTATCGTCACGGAGTATTACTGTTGAATTGTTTTGAATACAAAAATTATAAATTACATTAACCGCTTCCTCATAACGCATACTCTGCAATTTTGAAACAAGAATTTCTGTATTCGTATCCAGTTGCTTATCCGATGTAATCTGATATTGCTTGGGTAAGACTGTCAATACAATTCCATAAATCAGTATACTGCAAATAGTAAGAGCGGAAAACACCCACAAAAACACTTTTATGCTTAAACTGTTTTTAATTCTCTTTCGCAATTCTGTATCCCACCCCTCTGACTGTTTCAATATAATCAACATTCAACTTTTTGCATATCTGGGCAAGTTTTATCCTGGTATAATCCCGCCTATTTTATTACTCATGTATCAACTTTTCTTCTTTTTGCGTAAATTCATAATGTGGAAATTCACACCTTTTTCATCTCCTGCAAAATCATAGCCCCAAACAAGATTTAGCAAATCATCCCTTGTAAAAACACGCCCTTTGTTTTTAAGAAATCGTAAAAGGATTTCAAATTCCAAATGAGTAAGTGCTACCTCGTTTCCCGAAACAGTAACTTTTCGTTCTGTTTCGCTTAAAGAAATTTCTTTGTAACGAATACAGCCTGACACCATATCTGATGATGTCCGCCGCAAAAGAGCTTCCACACGCTTTAATACGATCTTTATGGAAAAAGGCTTTGTGATATAATCATCAGCCAATTTGTCAAAGCCTTTAATCTGGTCATCTTCTGTATCAAGTGCAGTTAAAAGAATAATCGGTATTTGCGACTCCTGCCGTATCATTTCACATACGGTATATCCGTCAATCTTTGGCAGCATTATATCCAATAAAATAAGATCAAAAGCCTGTTCGTGAAAAGTGTTGATACCTTCCAATCCATCCGAAGCGGTAGTAATCTTGTATCCCGCAAAGGCAAGCGGCTCAGAGAGTATTTTCTGTATTGCCGCTTCATCCTCAATTATCAATATTTTCTTATCCATATACAGACCTCCACGCTAAATTATAGCAGGTGTTTATTAGTTTTTGATTAGGATTTCTTGGTATTGTATCATTTTAGTTAACACCTTATACGCAAGGATTTGATGTATAATCAAAGAGAAATCAGGAGGCAACTAAAATGGCAAAAAACAACGGAACTATGACATGGAGTACAAAATTCAGGCGATAAGGCTAGCAAAGGAAATTGGCGGGGCAAAGGCTGGACATCGGTTTCGGCTTGTATACACCACAGACAGCCATGAATCTGGCGGAAGCCATGCAGACAATTGTGGCAGATGATGTATGCAATGACACTTATGGAAGAATCCGTATATATCAAGCGCTTCTGTTGAAACAGCCGGAAGGCGTCCGCATACCCGCAGAGCGGACCGTTTACCGCGTTATGAAGGAAATCGGACTTAGCCACCGCCCAAAGTGAAAAACAAACGGGATTATAAAAGCTGACCATGAAGCGTACAAATCCGATGGCCTGCCGAAAAGGGATTTCACGTCTGCAGAGCCATTAAAAAAGTGCATTTCAGACATAACAGAAATCAAAGCAAAAGACGGAGAACTCTATGTGTCCGCCATATTTGATTGTTTTGACGCCGCAGTACTCAGCCCGGCAATGGATACGAACATGAAAGCGGCGCTGTGCAGACAGACACTTGAGAACGCTGTCCGATTCTATCCAGCGCTCCGGGAAGCCGTGATCCATTCAGACTGCGGAACACAGTACACCAGCGAAACCTATCTTAAAGCTATTTATAAATACGGCATTCTTCAAAGTATGAACCGTACGGGAGGACGATGCCATGACAATGCCCGCTGCGAGAGCATGTGGGCGCGGATGAAAGAAGAACTCTTCTATGGACGTTATCATACGGAGGAAATGAACATAGAGGAATTGAAAACCCTCATTTGGAGATACTTCATCTGTTGTTGGAACAACAGGAGGATATGCTCCGCAAATGCGGAGAGTATGAAGAAAAGTCTGTAATTAGGGTTCTTCTATGATAAGGATGGGTGAAAGGCTTAAAAATTGAGCGTTTCCCCCTTGTTATATATAGCATCTGACTGATGCTATATATAACAGGCGGTCTTTTCGCCTGAATCCACCAGATACCTGATTTCCTCCGCCCAGTCAACTGCGGTACGGCGCTTCCGGACGCTTACATGCCGCACGCCGCTCAGAGGTTCTACGAATACAAAGATACTACAGGTACCGTTATGCGTATATTCGGAATCAATCTTCCTGGTATCTCCCGGACGCGCAGGCAGCGGCTCCCTTGCCTCACCCAGCAACTAGTACGGCTTCTCGTCCACGCATATTACCGGTACATCAGGGTTATAGGGCATTTCGTAAATGTCCAGGATGTCTTCCATGCGGGCTACGAATTCCGCGTTTTCTTTTTGGAGGGATACACCAGTAGGCATTTTTGTGAGGTCTAAGTTCATTTTTTTAAGGTCTGGCGGATGGTTTCCCTCCCTACCGGGATATCAAGCTCGATACGGGCTTTTTCTTCCAGGAGCCGGAGCGTCCAGCGCGAATGCGCTTCGGGGGCGGGGCCACAGGCCATTTGGATGATATGGGCTTCGGCCCGCCCGTCCATTTTTCGCAAGGCGGCGCTGGAATGGGGGCTGATATTATAACGGATGATATCCTTTATACCATTCTTAACATAAGACCGGACGATATTTGTTATGGTGGCAGGACAGACCGCATAGATGTGGGCAAGTTGTGCATGGGTCAGCCCAGTCCCCTGTTCTTCGTCTAGCTCAAGCAGGATCTGGCAGCGCTTTAAAACAGTTTTGCATGTCTTCTTATTACGGATTGTTTTTTGGAGCGCAGTCCTCTCGTCGTCACTAAGTTTAATGATATAGGTTTTAGATCTTGCCATAATCGCCACCGCCGTTTCTTTTTTGTATAGCATAGAGTGGCATTATATGGAATGATTATTTGACTAAATGTATATCGGTTATTACACTAGCAAGAACCCGCTGCTTAAAAAAGCATTGTTGACAGACAATCTGCAGGGCGTTGAGGAAACTGCGGCCGGACTATCCGCCTGTGAATGATGATCAGAAAACGGCATAATATCCTTTGTTCTCCATACAATATAAAAATTATGTAATTTGAAAAGATGGCTACTGCAATCCCACTGGCTTTAGACGGTGGGTTAAGGTAGCCAAAAGTGGTGGTTTGTGTTATACTTGCGTCATGGAAACATGGAAATCAAAAAACAGGCACAAGTATTTATTACAGTATCATATAATATTCGTGTGTAAATACAGGAAGAAATTACTGATATCAAAACAAATATCAGATGATATAAAGCAGTTTTCATATGAGATATGCCAGAAACATAATGTAATTATTAAATATATGGAAACGGATAAAGACCATATTCATTACATGATAGAAACAGAACCAACCATGTCTGTCAGTAACATTGTAAACCTGATGAAACGTTATACTACGTATCATATTTGGGAAAGGTATCCAAATTACCTGCAAAAACATTTCTGGAAGGAACATACTTTTTGGACAGAGGGGTATTTTGCTTGCAGTGTTGGTAATGTTTCGGAAGAGATGTTGCGTAAATACATAGAAAACCAAGGATAGAAGGCGGTGACAGTAAGTGTTAAAAGCATATAAATACAGGATATATCCAACTAAGGAGCAAAAAATACAGATTGCAAAAACATTTGGCTGTTGCCGTTTTGTTTATAACCAGACACTTGCATACAGAAAAGAAAAATACGGGAATAGTAAAGAATCCGTTACGAAAACAGACTGTAATAATTACTGCAACAGGGAATTAAAGAAAAGGTATGAATGGCTGAAAGAAGTGGACAAATTCGCTCTGACAAATGCCATTTACAATATGGATGCGGCATACCAGAAATTTTTTAAAGAACATGCAGGATATCCAGAGTTTAAAAGCAAACACGATAACCATAAATCCTATACGACAAATTTTACAAATGGAAATATAACAGCAGATTTTGAGCATGGGAAAATAAAACTTCCCAAATTAAAGACAGTAAAAGCAAAACTGCACAGGAAATTTACAGGAAAAATAAAATCAGCCGCAATATCCCAAGTACCAAGTGGAAAATATTATGTGTCAGTGCTAGTGGAAACAGAGCATGAAGAACTAGCGCAAACAGGCAGAAACATAGGTTTGGATTTAGGTATAAAAGATTTGTGCGTTACGTCAGATGGAAAAAGGCACGAAAACGCAAAGATTATAAGGAGACATGAGAAGAAGCTTGCAAAGTTGCAAAGACAGTTATCCCACAAAGAAAAAGGAAGTAATAATTATTATAAACAGAGAAGAAAGATAGCATTGTGCCATGAGAAGATTACAAATACCAGAAAAAATAACCTGCATAAGATTTCTTATAAAATTATCAGCGAGAACCAAGTGATAGTTTCAGAAAACTTACAGATAAAGAATATGGTAAAGAATCATCATCTAGCAAAATCTATTACCGATGCATCCTGGTATGAGTTGACAAGACAGTTAGAGTACAAGGCAAAATGGAATGAGAGGAAGTATATAAAAATAGATACATTTTATGCCAGCAGCCAGATGTGTTCTGTTTGTGGATACCAGAATGAAGAAATAAAAAAGTTATCTGTAAGGGAATGGACATGTCCTGTTTGTGGTGCAAAACATGACAGGGATGTTAATGCTGCAAAAAATATTTTAGCAGAAGGACTAAGACAAATAGCATAAAAGAAATAGGGATGGTGCAGCCCGAATTAACGCCTGTGGAGATAGTAGGTTACGAGGTCTATGAAGCAGGAAGCCCATTGGCTTTAGACAATGGGTAGTTCACTGGATCTGAATGATTATTGTTGCATTCTACTTCAATCCATATTATGATGGAGAGAGAAAGGAAGTGATAGCATGACTACTGTAAGCCTTCGATTTGATGATGAAATGAAAAAGCAGCTTGATGAGATGTGCGATGAAATGGGGATGAATCTTACCACCTTCTTCATGATCTATGCAAAGAAGGCGCTGCGTGACCGCCGGATTCCTTTTGAGGTGACAGCCCCCCTGGACCCTTTTTATTCAGATTCCAACATGGAGCAGCTAAGGAAAGCGAACCAGCAGGTCAAAAAAGGGCAGGTAATCGTAAAAACAATGGAAGAACTGGAGACTATGGAAGGTGAGTAAGATCACATTTGCTGAGGACGCGTGGGAGGAGTACCTCTACTGGCAGTCGCAGGATAAAAAGACCCTGAAAAAAATAAACAGCCTCCTGAAATCCATTCAGCGTGACCCTTTTTCCGGAGAGGGAAAGCCCGAACCTTTGAAAGACAGCCCGGAAGGGGAATGGAGCAGAAGAATTAACGACAAAGACAGGCTTGTTTATATGGTAAGCAACGGAAATATCACCATAACCCAGTGCAAGGGGCATTATAATGATAAATAGCCCTCCAAAGCAGGAGCATGAGCTACTGAGAATATGGCTCGCCACCGGAGGCGTCTAATAAATGTCCAGCCTGAAAATTCTCAGTCCTATCGCAAGGTAGGGCTGATTTTATAGGCGACGGTTTATGCTAATCTTTATACGAAATATAAATTCTTGTGCTAAATTATTTTATATATACTATATCAGACCGTCTTTTGCCGGGCGTTGGGATTCCAATGCTTTCTGTAGTGTGCGGATCGCAGGTGATATGGCAGTCCGTTATGTCCGCGGCCACGCTCCTGTCATAGAGGTCTATGATAGTACAGCGGTAACACACATCCCCATTTTTCAGGAACAGATATGTGAAATCTATGTACCATTTCTGGTTCGGCTTGTCCGCATGGAAGTCCTGCTTTAGCTTATTCTCGAATATTTTATGGGGCTTGTCTAGCTTTATCCACAGCTTTTTGGGGCGGACGATGGAGCGCAGTCCCATCTGCGTATTCATGTATTCATGGATGGTCGCAGTGCGGTAGCTGTGCCCTGCCCGCTTCAGATAGGGTGTCATGCTGCGGTAGCCGTCTACTCCATGATAGCGGTGGTAGATGTCCCGGCTCTGCTCCTGAACCTCCGTTTTTTTAGAATGAGATTGTTGGATAATCAAATTTTTAATAAATTGTAAAAAACACGCAAATTCTATCTCTTTGCAATACAAATTTTTCAGAATGCAGGTTATTACAGAAACTGCCCGATTTAAAATACGTTGACCTTCGTTTGTGCCGTTTGACACATAAAGAGGTTTTTGAAAAAAATTCAAGCGGAATTTGAACTGTAAACGAGAGCAGAGTCTGCAATTTCAGGAGGTGCATATGGAAAAATTAAGATCTATCATCTTTGTGGCAGGGATCCTGCTGCTGATCTTAGCGGTGGCGGTGTGATATCTCTCCATCAAGCATACGGCTGTTATTCTCCCCGCCGACAGCTACGAGGACAAAGGCGTTTATACCTTTTACCCTATCAGGTGCTGCTCGTCTAGGTGCAGAATACAGATGCAAGCGTACATGACCGCCGCATGATTCTAACTAAGGCCGTCTGCATGGTGTGTTATCAGGAGATCAGTGGGAGCGGATATCCGTGGAGCGAGCCAGCTGTTACCCATGAGCTGGGCCAGAAGATTGTGGACATAGGAACAACGGTAGAGCGGCAGGGGCTTATATCCTGTTGTATGTGTTAGCGTGGTGCGTGATAGGCGTCATGAAAAGGAGAGGGGGACAGATATGAAAGGAAAAATCGTGCGCCATATTTTTTATTTATGTTGTGCAGCAATATTTGTTCTATTGCCAACTGGCTGCAATCCAGCAGGAGGTGCAACAAGCTATGAAGTAATATATCCGTCTGGCTATAGCAGGGATTGTTATACTTATGATGAAAAATCCCCCATTGAGGGAACTTCCTGCTATCTTCAATGGGAAAAAGCGGATGATTACAAGAAAACCTATCACTACGATATGTATATCTTGGATGAAAATGGTTCGGTATTATATAATTTTCCCGATGTGGGGAGCAAAGCGATGCGCGGGAGTGTACAGGGAGATAGTAAAACCTGGGTTTGTGCGGAACTTTGGACGGCGCCTCACCACAATGGCTATGTGGAAGGCTGGCTGAAAGAAAGTAATCTGCTCTTGATTGATTTGAGTGATGGCGAGGTACTGTTTCAGGAGAAGGGAGGAGAAAATGAATTTTACATCACCTCAAATGGAACACGATGCTATTTCTATCTTCCCGGAAAAGAAGAAAGCGAGAAGCTGTTTGGATTGATAAAGATACCTGCGGAAAATGCGGAAATTTATTATCGGGATACTTCGGACTGGACGCAGAAACACACGGTTTACACGTTTGATTATGTAACGGAACCTGATATTGATACAAGTAACGGAGTTTTAACTCGTATCAAATTTTATATATATGAAAATCAGCTTAAAGTGGCATGGACATCTTATGAACCTGTTGGGAATGAGAAGTGGGAGTATCTGGAGAAAAAAGCTTATGAAATCTCACTTACTCCCGATGATTCAAAGTGAACCTACTACGACTCAAACCTTTACTGTGCTGAGTGGCGGATACGCTTGTGATGATAACATATCTTTTGGGGCAATCAGTTTGTGGACGCTGGTTTTGATTCTTTCAGAGTTTTGGAAGATAGAGATACAAAGGACAATTATCACAATTTTTTCATGGAACGATGATAAAAAAGAAAGTGTAGAGATAACAGCCATGGCAAATTTACAGCTTAACCCAGGCGAATCCCTAATCGGGCAAGGACTTGTATCTTATAGGGATTTAGAAAAACATACCTACCAATGCTGGCACGCTACAATCTATGTGACAAATCAAAGAGTTTTTTTAGACACTTATACAGGCATTGAACTAAAACGATCAAAAATCAGAGGCTTTACATTTGGCAGAATACTTCTCTTTTTTCCGTCTGTGACAATAATTGGCCGGGCAGAAAAAACAGCTATGGGTGAGCATGGCTTAACAGAGGACGCATATACATTTACTGGCTTTCCCATAAAAAAATTGAAAGGCTGGTTGCAGCAGGCCGGTATTCAGGAATTATAGCATTGCTGCTGTTATTAGCATGGCTAAAGGGTGAGCCGAAATGAAAGGATTTCCTCTTCGTTGATTCTTATGAAAAAGCAATCAAAACCATGCATTACGGACAGAGCCAGAAGCTGCAGAAAGTGCCGCAGTCAAGCAGGTAAAGAAATTTATATACAAAGGCGATCACAGCGGCAAAAGCCATGGATGATCCTTATGGGAAACAGTTAGAGCAGGAATAAGAAAGCTTTCTTGCAAATTTCAGGAGAAGATGACAGGGAGGCGGAATATGGGAGAACTCAAGTTCGCGAAGGAGGTGCCTCGGACAGTTGCGCACAGTATTTTAAAAAGTTTTGTAGAACATTTTGTGGATAAGGAAAATTTGAGGAAATATGGCCTGATGTGGAATTCTTTTGTGCAGAAGCCCAAATGCATTCCTATGGAAGAGATCCGGGATATTTCCATTCCGCCAGAAGACAGGGTGTTTTTCTATGATGAGAGAGACAGAGCTTTATATGCTGCAAGGATGGGAGAAGTTGTCACTTATATTTTGGAGCTTGAGCCATGGGACCAGGTGGATGCATGTGTTTTTAACAGAGAGATGAAATGGGTTCTTGCTGTTACGCATGAGGATGTACTTTTATTTCTGGAAAGAACTGTTAAATGATTGATGATTTTTTAGACAATATGAAAAATCAGGGCTGGACTGTAGAGATGAATGAAGAACAGAAATTCTGGCTGCCTGAGCCAATGAAAAGCAGAGATACCGGCTGCCCAAAAAGCTGGGTGGGATTTGTTTCCACTGTGAAAAGACAGCGTTTATTGGAATTTTATCAATACTCTTGCTTACAAGATGCAGCAGGGAACGAATGGAGCCCACCACTGGGAAATTGACCGCATTTACCATGCGGCAAAACAGACAGCGGAGGATAGAGCAGCAGCTTATATCGCAGAAAAATACAGGATAGACGCTTTGGCAGAGGGATACTGGGTTCAGGGGCATTATGATTTCTTTGCGCCCAACTTAAATTCTGATATAATAGTATTTATGGAATATAAAGGCAGGAAATTCTGCACAGGTCTTGATGTATAGGAAGAGACAGAAGAAAGTTCTGTAAGCTATTACGCCACGCTGATGCAGGTATCAGCAGATTTCGCAGCCGGCAACGAAGGTCCTTTGTACATACTCAGCCGTAACAAGGAAACTATATCTTTTCACAGGAGGAACTGGGCGCGCTGCCCAAGGAGGAATCCAACAGGGATTATAAGATATATTCTAACGGGATATGCGGCATGAGCGCAGGGTTTCAGTATGTGGCGGCGGAAAGAACAGGGGAAGAAGGAGAATAAAGATGGGCTTTCAGAACGAGATGAAACAGATGTTTCTGCATGTTGCGGCGGGGAATGTAGAACCAGAGGAATGGGAAAAATGGTGGAACAGCAACAAGGCCAGGCTGGAAGCGGCCCTGACCCGGGGAGACCGGGTGCGGATGATGCCTGCCCTGTGGAGTGCAGACTACTACTGGATGGTAAAGACCCAGAGCGGTATTGCCTACTATTTTCATGCCCAGGGGCGTCCGGTGAAGACCTCCGGTTACTATGAGGAAAAAGCAAAGGAGGAAGAGATCCGCAACAGACAAAAAGCCATGGAGGCATATCAAAGGGATACGGCTTTTGCCAGGCGGATCTGGGAGGAATATCTGGAACGGCATCCGGCAGAATCCGTCACGTTTGACTGGAAAAGCCTGTTGGGGACGCCGTCGGGACAGAATCCGGCGAAGGCGTTCGGCTATAAAAATGCAGGGACACAGGAGCAGTGGAAAGAGTGTAAAGATGAACTCAAACTGCGCTTAAAGGAGAACCTGCAGGCAAAGATTGCTCCTGTTGCAAAGGCATATGGCATGAAAAAAGCAGGCCCCAAAACCTTTGTGCGGGAAAAAAACGGCCTGGTGTACCGGATTCAGTTTATCGGCTATTTCAGGGGAGGCGGATATGAGGCCATGAGCTGTTATCTTTGTCCCATATACGCCATAGAGTTCGGCATCTTAGGGCTGCCGGGCCATATTTGCCAAGGAGAGGACTTTCAAAGGATGCATAAAGACTGGGGTGTGATCCAATATGGCACAGAAGCCGTTGATGCTGCTATGGTGGAACGTATCAACAGAAAATTTGACGATATTCTGGGGTTCCTGGCCGATGGCGTGCTGCCGGAATGGCAGAAGATCGACAGCCTAGAAACCTATTTCGCAAAGGAGCGCCGGGATTATCTGAAAGCCACAGAGAAAGGTCCAAACGATCCCAGGACCGGCAGGCCCATGTGGGATCTTGGCAGGGAAGAAAAGGCAGATCCCTGGAGGGCTGACGATTATCTGTTTGGCGTGTGGGATCTGCTGACTGGAAAGGAAGCAGACGGCTATGCGCGCCTTGAAGAATGCGTGAGACACAATTCCGATTATATGGAAAACCGCCGGAAGGAGTTCCCAGGAGCCTGCAATGATCCGAGAGACGCCATGGCGGTGATGTACTATAATGCGCAGCTTTTTGTCAGGACAAAGGAGATCGCGGACGCTGAGAAACGAAAGAATGCAATTTGGGAGATGTATGAGGAAGTATGCCGGTTCATGCGATATTACCACGGCCTGGCCAAAAAGACGGAAAGGAATGGATGACAGAAGGATTTGCATAAATGCAGAAAAAAGAGCAGCTTGAAAAGGTTTGCCGGGCATTCCGGAATTAACAGGCTGTTTTTACAGACGAAAAAAGAAAAAAGAGCATACGAATAAAGGAATAACAGGAGGAATAGAAAATGGACTTATGGGAAACATTCGGGATGAGCGAAGGGATTGCCGAACTGTGCCAGGAACTGGGTATCAGCGCAGGAACGGCGATTGTTGTTTTGATTGCCTTGTACTTTGTGATTAAATGGGCGGTGAAAAATGGAATGATGGAAGCCTATAAAAAGATAGAAGAAAAGAGAGCACAGGATGAGTTAAAAGCGGAAAAAACAGACAGGGATCCAGTATGATTCACTGGTGATAAACTCAGTTATGCCATTTGCAATGATTTTTGGGGGAACATTAAAGTGAAAAGAAAATGTACTATATTTCAAATGATAAAGTGGATAGCGCTTGTCATTTTGGCATTCATTGTGACATTCTTTTTAGTCAGAGCGGCAGGGAAAGCAATCTACAGTAAAACTCCGGATGGTGGTATAAACGAGTCGATGTATATTGATGTTAATGGCACGAAGCAGTGGATTAATATTTATGGGGAGGACATAGATAATCCCGTCTTGCTATATTTGCATGGTGGTCCTGGCTCGGCGACAAGTGACATTGATTATGCGTTTACGAGAAAATGGGCAGATGTGTATACTGTGGTAACATGGGATCAGCGTAATTGTGGAAAAAGCTATGATACCGAACAGAACGATATCATGTTGACTCGGGAATTATTTATGACAGATGGAAAGGAAGTAACAGAGTTTATACTGGATTACCTTTCAAAAGATAAGATTACAGTTCTCGGGCATTCGTGGGGATCTATTTACGGAGCAAATCTGGTACTTGAATACCCAGAATATTATGAGTGCTTTATTGGAACAGGGCAGCTTGTTGATTCCTTAGAAAATGAGGAGGCTTTTAGGCAAGAAGCAATATTGTGGGCTGAGGGTGACGGGGAAACCATGAAACTAATAAATCAGTTAACACCAGATAACATTACAATGGATCATATTAGTGCAAAAAATACGATTATGCAAAAATATGGCTATGATATGATGGTAAATGGTTCGGATTACAATTTAGTTACAACTATAATATTTAATCCGAACTATTCTATCATGGATTGGTTCCAGTATTTCAAGAGAGACATGCATGTATATTTGGATTTTTTCGCTTCTGAGGAATTTGCTTTGTTCTCTTTGAAAGATAGAGTTGATTATCAAGTGCCATTCTATAATATAAATGGGGATAAGGACTATCAAACAAACTACAAATTAGCACAAGAATATTTTGAAGAAGTGAACGCACCATATAAACAAATGTTTTTGATGGAAAATATGGCGCATGGTTTATTAGAATCGGATTCAGAAGGTTTTTCCGAGATAATTCATCAAATTGAAAGAGAGAGATAAATCCCAGTTTAGAGAGGAGATACCATGCTTGAAAATGTACCGTCTCAGTCAACGATGAGAGACTTACTGGGACAATCTTTGTTTGAAGTTTGGCAAGGATTATGTTCGGTGATTGAGGAAAAATACGAAATGGAACGATTATGGAATGCTGGCGGCAAAAATTGGACTTATGAGTATAAATATCGCAGAGGTGGAAAAACACTCTGTTGCCTATATGCAAAAAATAAATGTGTTGGATTTATGATTATCTTTGGAAAAGAGGAAAGAACAAAATTTGAAGAGATCCGAGAGACTTTTTCCCATGCCGTTTGTAAGCAATACGATGAAGCTGAAACCTATCGCGACGGAAAATGGGTAATGTTTGAACCCACGGATACGGCTGAATTTGACGATTATATTAAATTGCTGGCTATCAAACGAAAACTAAATCGAAAATAACAATTTCGGTTTTTGGATAGGGGAAAGGCAAGCCAATTATTTTTCTGCAAGGGATACCGCTTCCTCTATAATATCTAAACTTCTCATGCCATTGTATGCAGAAAGTTTTAGATGTATTTGAAAAGCGCCCGCTTTGCAGCCAATGCGGAAGAATCCGCAAAACGAATCAAAAACGTTATCAACAAACAGATAACGGAATAACAGCGATTCCGCGATCCCATCAATGAGCAGGAAATTCCAAAACGGACTTCCTGTTTTTCTTTTGCCGAAATCAGAAGAGCGGTTTTAATCATGACAGATAATAAAAGAAAAAATGTGAAAGCCTGGAAAGAAAGCTCGGAATGAAATCCAGAGCCTGCATGATAAAGTCATGCGGTCGCTGAAATATGACCTGCAAAGATTATCAGGGTATTCATATAAACAAAGGGTGTACATGCCAACTGGAAATACGGCGTAGATTGTGGTAGAATACAATACAGAAAAACTGGCATGTGAGGATTATATTTTGGTGCATAAAATCTGCCTGCTGAAAGAGAAGAAGCGGAATTGGGAATGCCTTGCCCTGTGAAGAAGCATTATGCTCAAAATTAAAAATCCAGAAGTGCGGGAAGTTCCGTTTGCGTTTGAGGTCTTGTCCCACAGTGTCATGGAAACAGAAATAACCAGAATACTTTCCGCCATCAAAAGGAACTTCCCTGTAGGAAAAACTGCTGGCGGCGGGCGAGACCTTCTTGAAAAGGTTCCGGGAGAGGTAAGCCTGGCTTGTCATGCCAGATTTTGGGACCAGGCTGGACAGATGAAAAAGGATAGAACCACCAGGGGGCGGCTATGAGAAAAAATAACAGGACAGGAAAGCGGCTGCGGCTGGCACCGCTTATATTGGGAGGATATGCGGCATTCCTCGGATTTGGGCTGGCAGCGATAGGTTTCGCTGAAATAGAAGAAGGGATCGGAATGGTCCGGTTCCTGATCGGGTTTGGAATAGCGGGCTTTGGTTTGTTGGGAATATGGGATGGGGTGCGTGATCTGGTCAGGCCGGATAAAAAGCCAAAGCAGGCGCCAGTCAGCCAGTTTATTCTTACGGATACATCCGGAAACAGGAGTTCTCTGGTTACATCGGAAGTTTTGCGGGAGCAGATGGGCATTCTTTCAGAAAGTAGAGTGCCCCAACGGTTTCATATCCAGATACTGCCGCCTTTTTTTGCAGGAGAACTTGGGCTGTTAAATCAGGTTGTCTGTGTTTGTCATGGCAATATCATTTTGGCGGCTTTTTTTGAAATGCCTAAGGATGGATACCGGATATACCAGAAAAGTACAGAGCCGGAGACGGCGGTGAAATGGCTGGAAGGGTTGTTGGCGGGCAGTCCCGACTTTTCTGGGTGGAAAAATATGGAAACAAAAATTCAGCAGGGCGAAAGCGCTTCCAGTCAAAATGAGGATGGCACCTGGTGGGACGCAGCAGACACCTGTTCAGATGAAACCGACGCCAAACAGCAGGGAGCGGAAGATTTCTGGCGTCAGCTTCTGTCCGGTCAGAGAGAGCAAATGACTTTCTGGCACCAGCTTCTGGTCATTTTTGGAGAGAGCTGGCATGATGAACATAAATTTTTTTCTGCCAGGGACGTGGAGCTGGCCATTGAAGGCATTCATGAGGGAAAATATCAGAAGGCAGTTTTGGAGTGGGGAGCACAAGCGTTTGATCTGTTTCCCGGCGTTCAAAATGACCTGATGGTAATCTGGCGTACCAATAATACAGAAAAAGGGAATACCCGATTTCTGGCGAAAGAAGGAACGGTGACACAGGTGAAATTCTGGCTGGTACGATATCTGCATCACGGCTTTTTTGAAGAAACGGGAGCATGGGCAGATATTACCGCCCAGATCGAAAAAGCAAAGAGAAAGGGCGAAAAGAAAGATGGGAAAATATTTTAGCGATGTAGTGGATCAGGCCATTGCGGATCTCTACTATTGTTGTGATAACGACAAGGCAAAAGCGGCGGCGGACGCATTGCTGCTTGCGGCAAAGGAAGGGGATGGGGATGCCTGCTATTTTCTTTCCCGCTGTTTTTCCGGCTCCTGTTATAGCTGGAAATACCATCCGTTTGAGGAAAACGAGGCGGCGGCCTATGCCATGCTTCATCAGGCAATTTCCCTGGGAAGTGCGGCTGGCGTTTTGGGGGCGCTCCGTATGGATATGCTGACACCGGAGATGCGGGAAATTATGCCGTTTGACAGCATAAAAGAGGCCTGGAGGGAAATCTTTGAAAAAGCGGAAAACGGCTGTCCGTTCTGCCAGTATATGATCGGGAACACCTATTATTTTCTGGACATCATAGAGATTGAGGATAAGAAGGAAAGTGAATTTGCTGATCAGCAAGCCTGGAATGCCTGGAAACGGCTGCAAATGAAACAGAGCATTCCCTGGTTTGAAAAGGCATTTTCCGGCGGCATGATTCTGGCAGGGCGGAATTACTGCCATTATTATCAGTACGGACGGGGAGATTACATTCAGCCGGAGCCGGAACAGGCGGTGCCCATTATGCTCCAGGGGGCACAAAGGGGGTATCCGGAGTGGATGTACGCCTACGCCAGCCATCTGGCCTACACAGACGAAAACCACAGGGAGGCTCTTCCCTGGGCGCTTAAGGCTGCGGAGGCGGGGCATCTGTGGAGCTGGCACATTGTGGGGGATATTTATTGGGATGGCAAGGCGGTCGAGCGCAACCTGTCCTACGCGCTTTCGTGCTACGAAAAAACCGCGAGCTATGGCAACGACAGCTATGCCTGCCGCCAAATGGGGGTCATGTATTTTCACGGCTATGGTACGGAGGTAGACTATGCACGGGCAGTTCAATGGTTGGAGCGGGACGAAGAACCAGAATATACCAGGTATGATTTGCTGGGGATTTGCTATTTATTGGGGTATGGCTGCCAACAGAATCCGCAGCGGGGAAGGGCTTTATTGGAGAGAAGCAAAAACTCCTGTTTTAAAAGCTATGGACTGGGAATGATGTATGCCGAGGGAATCGGTGTGCAGGAGGATATTAAAAAGGGCGTAGAGTATCTGAAGGCGGCAGGAAATTATGGGCCGGCAATGGAGGCTCTAAAACATTATAAGAAAAGCCTGTTTGGAGTATGGAGGCGTATTGCAGGCGGCAAAGGCAGCTCTGCAGGTACGCCTAAATGATATTCTGTTCATTCCCATCCTCTTAGGAACCATGAAATGCCGCAACTTCAAGGGTTGCGGCATTTTTGATTCTTCAGAGATTTTGGTATCCCCTTCTTACCAAGCGGAATCTTTTGATCTAAAGCAATCCGACATCTGTCTATTTTCATCCCGTAAAGTGCAGAGAGAATACCCGGCAGAAAATAAATTTGTATGTTTACGGGAATATTTTTGGTGAAAAATTGTCTTTATTTGTGAGGGCCTTCATAACTGCGAGAGAAGGGGGAGGATGGAAATGGAAGATTTGCAGATTATCGACTTATACGTCCAGCGTAATGAGAATGCAATATCAGAAACAGCAAAGAAGTATGGGGCATTCTGCCAGAATATTGCGGTTAACATACTGAGGAGTGCCGCAGACGCAGAGGAATGTGTCAACGATTCCTATTTGCAGGCCTGGAACTGCATCCCGCCGCAGCGGCCGGAACGACTGGGGGCATGGCTTGGAAAAGTTGTGCGGAATGCGGCAATTAACCTCTGGAACAAAAATCATCGAAAAAAACGGTATATGGGTATGGAGCAGCTTTTGGGTGAGCTGGAAGACTGCATTCCATCCCCTTTAACGATAGAGCGCGAACTGGAGGAGAGAGCGCTGACGGACTTTTTGAATAGGTGGCTCGCGTCTCTTTCAAAAGCGGATCGAATGGTTTTTGTGCGCCGCTATTGGTGCGGGGAAGCGGTGAATGATCTTGCAGCCAATTATAAAGTTACACCGGCAAGTATGGCAAAGCGTATGTACCGGCTTCGCCACAAGTTGAAATCTGCACTGGAAAAGGAGGGATATTCCATATGAAAGAGAAAGAGGTCAGGAAGCTGTATCATAGCATATCAAATATAAGAGAAGATTACATTGAGGAAGCTTGGAAAGAGAAGGCAAGAAAGAGGCTCCCCCAATGGATTACATGGGGAATGGCGGCGGCCTGCTTATTTTTGGGCGCCATAGCCATATATACCGTTCCCCATCTCTTTTCTTTGCCTTCTGAACATGTCGATTCTGCTGATGCAGGAAAAAGCGGTACGGCTTTGGATGGCAATCCAAATGGGTATAACACGGTTCAGCGGGGGCCGGAAATGAATGGTATAGAAGTATCGGATAGCCATATCGTTATCTCGTCATATGGAGATATGGAATTATCTGCCTGTTACGTAATTCCGAGCAATGGTTCTTGTGTATATTCAATGCCGTTGCAAGAGGCCATGGAAGAATACGGAGATACCGTTTTGTACAAGGTTATATTGGATGTTTTTAGCGATAATACGTTGCTTGACATAAATAGTGGAGCCGTAGAAAAAGAGAGGGAGCGGTTGGAGGAAATAAAATATGCCGCTGAGTTTGAACCGTATCATGATGGAGCCGGGGATCATTATTATTTCGTTCTACAGGCGACGCAGGAGCAATTGGTAAATTTTGAGAGAGAGGGTAACTATGGATATATGTTCTGGTTATATAAGGAACGGGCACAGTAAAATGAACCGATGCGTTTGCGTTATCCCCGACTGAAAACAGAAAAGGAAATTAACATAAGTATCCTGTCACAAGAAAGCCGCGTATTCTTATAGGTTAAGAGTAAGCGGCTTTTTATTTACCATAAAGCGCGCCTAAAGTGTGTGGAAACAGCGATGCGTGATAACCGCAGCACACGCTGATCTTAATAAATTCTTTCTCAATTTCTCCCCAGAAATTCAAATCTTCTTTCTATACTGAATCTATAAAACAGGAACGGCAGCTCCTTTTACTTGTCATCCGCTCTCGCATCCCGTATAATATGGACAGCAGGAGGTACAAAAAATATGTACAATATTCTAGTTTGCGACGATGACAAGGAAATCGTCGAAGCCATCGAGATCTATCTATCCCAGGAGGGCTATCACATCTTCAAAGCGTATGACGGCATGGAAGCGCTTGATGTGTTAAAGCGCAATGAAATTCATCTGCTGCTGATCGACGTCATGATGCCCAAGCTGGACGGAATCCGCGCTACGATGAAGATTCGGGAGTACAGCGGGATTCCCATCATCATCCTCTCGGCCAAATCGGAGGATGTAGATAAAATTCTGGGGTTGAATATCGGAGCCGATGACTATGTGACGAAACCATTTAACCCGCTGGAACTGACGGCCAGAGTAAAGTCTCAGTTGCGCCGTTACACACAGCTCGGCACCATGAATCTGGAGAGCGAGACGGTATTTCGGACCGGAGATCTGTGCGTCAATGACGACGAGAAAACCGTGACGGTGGACGGGGAACCGGTGAAGCTGACGCCCATGGAGTACAACATCCTTCGCTTTCTGGTGATCAATGCAGGGCGGGTATTTTCCATTGAACAGATCTATGAGAATATCTGGAACGAGGAGGCCATCGGCGTGGAAAATACAGTGGCGGTACATATCCGCCACATCCGTGAGAAAATCGAGATTGATCCCAAAAATCCCCGCTACCTGAAGGTAGTCTGGGGGCTGGGGTATAAAGTGGAGAAATTGTAGATGAAAAAAATCGGACTGAAACTGAAGAAAACCGCAGTATCTCTGGCTCTTATGGCAGCTATCGCCGTCATGGCGGGCATGATCGGCCGCCTTTTGGTTTTGGCCGTGACGACAGAGGCGATGGCTGTAGACTGGGACGACTGGATCCGCAACCGCAATTACGAGGATAGCTGGACTCTGGCGGAGCATATGGAGAATGATCTGCGCGCTGTCCTCCAATATATCGGTTTAAAACAGCTTCTGGAGGAAGAGGATGGTACGCTGAATCTGAACCGCCCTGCCCTGGTAACACAGGAGGCGGACGGCAGCCGGAAAACTTACAGTATGCAGGATTTGATTTCTTTAGGCGAAGACTATGGAATCTATATCTATCGGTCGGCAGATGGTTCTTATTATCAGCAGTCAAGCTCATATGAAGGAGATACATCCGTGAGGGTCTTGTGGTGGATTTTAAATGAGAAAGACACGCTTGCCGACCTGACAGACAACGCCTGGGAAGCCAGAGAGCAGCGGATTGCTCAGATTCTGTCCGAGGAAGAAAGTGCAGAGGAGGCGTTTCTTATCCCGGAGGAGGATGTGCTGGCGAACCTATCCACCGAAAGCCTTTTGGCGGTGGGCTGGCGGGCAATGCAGGAAGAGACGAGAGACTTGACAAGAGAACTGCTGCGCGGATGGGAAAATATGCTGGCAGAATGCCAAGAAATATATCTTAGCTCTGTGTATGAAGAAGAGAACGATCGTTACGGCAGCGGGCAGGCGCAGGAGGAGACAGCACAGACCTACCCCGAAACCGCGCAGCCAGAGGAGAGCAAAGAGCGGGGGGAGGCGTCTGCGTCACAGCCGGAACCTTCCCTTGAAACGCTTCCTGATAACTGGGAGCCCCTGCCGGGAGAGGAATCTCTGCGGGAAGAGATCATGGATAGTTTGAGAATCGAGCGGGAGAATCAGTTGGTTCTCATGGGGGTGGGAAATCTGTATGATCTGACGCATGCGTTTTTGCAGAACTGTCTGACGAGATATTACGGATATCAGTATCGCCTGGATGAAACGCAGAATAATTTGTATTATCAGATTACTCTGGAAAAGGACGGAAGGCGCCGGATCTACAGCGATCCGGATGTGGCGGAGGGAGAGACGCTGTCAAAAGAATCTCTGAACGCCTACTTATATTATGACAGTGCCAGCCAGGAGCTGGAGCACACCATGAGCGGAGGCTTCTGGGATGCGCCGCAGGCGATGCTGAAAAACAGTGCGCATGTGGATTATGATCGGGCGGTTATTCTGGTCGGGCTCAACACAAGTCAGATGGTGTATGAGGACTCGTACCAGGTGGAAGCCACCAGCTATGCGAATTACAGAGGACAGGTATTTGGGGCGGTGGGCATCATTGTGGGCAGCGCAGCGCTGGCTTTGATCTGTTCGATTTGGCTGATCTTTCTTTCCGGCCATAAGGAGGGCGTGGACGGAATCTGGCTTAACAGCTATGACCGAATTCCCACGGAGCTGGGTGCCGGCGGCGTGCTGGTTATGATCTTTGCCTCTGCGTTTTGCATATGGCTGATTGGAATGGTGTTGACTGCCTATCGTTCCTATCAGAAAGAAGGGCTGAGTATGCTGCTTCTGACCGGAAGTATTGGGATGGCCGTTTTATTTCTGTATTTGATTCTTTGGCTTGGATTTTATGGGTTGGTTCGCCGCCTGAAAGCGCATACAATCTGGAAAAACAGTCTAACTGCCCGATTTTTGGGATGGTGTATGAGACCGGTTCGCTGGTTTGTCGGCCAGATGAAACGGGTATGGAATCTGCTGCTGAATGCAGGAGATACGACCTGGAAGACGCTCTCCGTGTTCTGCGTGTACTTTATCGTAAATTTTGTGTGGGGAAGCAGTATGCGCTATGCCAGCGCCATGTCTCTGCTGCTGTATCTGGCTCTCAACGGAGCGGTGGGCGTATTTCTGGTGTGGCGGTCTTCCCAGATGAAGCAGATCCATGCCGGGGTAAAAAAGATCGCGGACGGCAGTCTGGATTATCATCTGCCCCTGGAAAATCTGAGCGGGGAAGCCAGACGCCTGGCTGTGCAGATCAACCGGATCAGCGGAGGGCTCAAAAACGCGATTGAGGCTTCGGTCAAAAATGAACGGATGAAAACCGATTTGATTACAAACGTGTCTCACGATATCAAGACGCCGCTGACCTCCATCATCAACTATGTAGATCTGCTGAAGCGGGAAAATATCGAAGATCCCAGAATACAGGGATATATCCATGTGCTGGATCAGAAGTCGCAGCGCTTAAAGACCCTGACGGAAGACCTGGTGGAAGCGTCCAAAGCCAGTTCCGGGACTCTGAAACTGAGCCTGGAAAAAATTGATTTTGTGGAGCTGATCAATCAGACCGGCGGAGAGTTTACGGACCGTTTTTTGGCGAGGGATCTGACGGTGGTGCCGAACGTGCCGGAAAATTCGGCCTGCATTATGGCAGACGGCCGATATGTGTGGCGGATTCTGGAGAATCTGTACCGCAATGCGGAGAAGTACGCCATGCCGGGAACACGGATCTACATCGATGTATTTGAAAAGTTTGGCCGCATTTTCTTTGTGATGAAAAATGTGTCGCAGGCGCCTTTGAACATCAAAGCGGAAGAACTGACGGAACGCTTTATACGCGGGGATGTCTCGCGAAGCACGGAGGGCAGCGGTCTGGGACTTTCGATTGCCAAGGATATGACAGAACTGATGAACGGTACTTTTAAAATCTATCTGGACGGCGATCTGTTTCGCGTGACGATTTCCTTCGCGATTTTACCAGAGAAAAAGCCCGATTTGAAGGAGATAGAGGAGAACATTCGCAGAAGAATCGCACAGGAGAAAGAGACAGGAGGGGCTTTGGGGCAGGCGGACGCGATCTCGCTTGAACTGGCCGCAGAGGAAATGGAGTCGGATTTTTCCTCAAACCAGCCGCACAGAGAAGGCTCGCTGTGGGAAGGGATTCTGCCGGAGGAAGAGCCGGAGAAACCAAAGCGGGGGTTCTCTTTTGATTGGTCCCGCCTGCGCCGCAGCGGGCGCAGGAAGGACAGAGGGAATTCCTGATTTTAGACCTGGGTATTCGTCTGCTGGCCCCAGGCAATCGCGGCCTGTTCGTCTTCTAAAATTTGCAGATAAGACTGTTCTACAAGCTGGTTGACATGGGAGCGAATTTGATCGTAAGTGGATTGATACATTTTCCACAGGCAGCGGGGGTTTGCTTTTTCTTCATCTACCTGGGCGTCCTGGCTGATGCTGTTGACGTAGTAGTAAATGCTTGACCGTTTGAGGGGAAAACCGATGTGGGAGACAAATACAGGACCGCTCTCGATCCGGTTGCGCTGCATGTAATCCTGGAGTTCCCGCTGCAGCAGCGCGGGAAGTTTGAGAACGCGCTTCTGGGTGTGGTTGTGGCGTTCCAGATGGACCAGTCCTTCATTGACGGCCTCCGCTGTGAGTTGCGGCAGCTCCTGAATCCGCATACCGGCTCCGCCCAGGGTCTTGATTAACAGATAGGATTTTTCTTTGGACAGTTCCCTGGCAGTCGCCAGAAGCCTTAGATATTCTGCGCGCGTCAGAACGGGTTGTTCTTCGGTGTAAGGGCGGGCAAAATCATTGCTCTGCCATTCCCGGCGTCCCAGATACAGAAGAAAACTGTTCAGGACAGAGATGCGTGCGTTGACTGTCCGCAGAGAAAAGCCCTGCTCCTCCAGCCAAATTTTCCACTGGGTGCCGGTTTCGGCAGTCAGAAGTTTGTCGTCCGGCAGATAATCATACAGCGTGTTCAAGATGCTTTTATAGCTCTGTACAGAACCGGGACTGCGCCCTTTTGATATCAGGATTTTTATAAAATCACGGATTTGTTCTTTTGTCAGCAAAATGGGCTGTTTTTCTTTTTCATTTGCCATAAATTACTTCCTTTCAATGTGTGGCCAGAACAGAGAGAGACGTTCTGGAGCCAGGAAAAAACGGTTTACGAACATGAGAAAAAATCATAACAGAAGCCTTCCGCGCACACAAAAAAAGCGTTCGGAGCCGTCTGATACGATGTCGGTTTGTGCGGCGCGCAGTAGCGGTTTTCAGTAAAGATAGCGGTGACAATCGGAATACAATGCGGAAATGTCGGCAAGATAAGAAAAGGTATGGGCAAGATAAGGAATACACATGCGGGTATTTCTTATGGAATGTGCTCGGCACGCAAAGAAAAGGAATGCAATCGTCCACGAATTCTCAAGGTGAGACAAGAGCGGTTCATCGTACTCCAAGGTTGTTATTGTTTTGTCAAAATAGAATCTACTATTCACTTATTTACATTATAACACCATAATTTGTAAAAAGCAAGGGATTTGTGTTGCCAAAAGGCGAAATACATGTTAATCTAAAGTAGTAGAATGACGATCAAGATAGAACAACCTACGGAACGTAGAGAGAAGGAGGAGCGAGAAATGAACTTACGAGAGGGAATTGGTATCAGACAGCAAATGATTATGCAGTGTATCTGGCAGTCCGAAAATCCCCCTACTGTCCTGGAGATTATCGACATGCTGGAGGAGCGCTGCGGCCAGCGTCTTGCAACGTCTACCATTACGACTCTGTGTCAGGGACTGAGTAAGAGAGGATATATCCATCAGGGACCCAAGAGAGGTCACGCTTATACCTACGAGGCCCTGATTGAGAAGGAAGATTTTTTCCAGGGCGAAATCCGGCGTATGCGCAAGGTGATGTTTCAGGGGTCCGTTCTGGAAATGGTGGGAGCCATGCTGCGGGAAGAAGGCATCGGTGAAGAGGATATGAGAGTAATTCAGGGAATTCTGTTGAAATACGGAAAACGGTAAGGGTTTATGGTGAGGAGCGCAGACTATGGCAAAGACATTTACGGAACCAGCAGTATTTCTGGCAGAGGCCAGTCAAGCGCTATCAGAGCTTGAGAAAGCGAAAGCCAGACAGGCCGAGCTGGATCTGCAGGAAAAACGCGAGGCAAAAGCGCTGGCCGCTGAGAAAAAGGCTGTAGAGGATATGGTAAACACCACGGTCAAAAAGAGAAGCGACGAGCTGGCTGCCGGTTATGACGCCGAGATCCAGCGGCTGCAGGACGCCGTGAAAAAGATTCGCGGCAAACGGGAAAAGGCAAAACAGCAGGGGATTCGGGAGCGTATCGAGGCGCAGACCGAGCCGTACAAGGAAGAAAACAGAGAGATGAACGGAAAAATCAAGGCCATGTTCCGCCAGAATCATGTCCCGGCGTTCTGTAACTCCCTGCTGTTTTACTCGCTGTATTTTCCGCGGTCGGTCAGAGAGATACTGACCATGCTTGCTGCGTTCTTTGTGTGCTGCGCAGCCGTTCCCTGCGGAATTTTCTGGCTGTTGCCGCAGAGGAAAGCCTGGCAGCTAATACTGATTTATCTGGGCGTAATCATTGTGTTCGGCGGATTGTATATCGCTGTTGGAAATATAACAAAGGACGCGCACCGGGATGTGCTGGCGGAGGCGGGGCAGGTGCGCCGCGCCATGGCAAAGAACCGGCGGAAAATGCGCGCGGCCGCCCGCTCCATCCGCAGGGAGAAGACAGAAGACCACTATGATCTGAGCCGTTTTGACGAGGAGATTGCGCAGAAGGAGAAGGAGAAAGAGGAGCTGCTGAAAAAGAAAGAGGAGGCGATGGCCGGTTTTCTTCGTGTGACAAAGCCGGCTATTATTGAAGAGATTGTCTCTGGCAGCCAAGAGAGGATCGCGCAGATGGAGGAAAGCCATGAACAAACGGGCAGGAGTCTGGAGGAGATCAGCGCGTACATCAAGAGCGCCTCTCTGTCACTGTGCGATGATTACGAATCTTATATCGGAAAAGAGTTTATGCAGGTGGACAAGCTTCATTCCCTCATTGAGATGATTAACAGCAAGCAGGCGGCCACTATCAGCGAGGCACAGATGCGCTATCGGGAACAGAACACGGCGCGCCGGTGAGAGGCTTTGATATGAGGACGGCCAAAGAAAGAGAAGGGGAACATTTAGAGAGGGAGAACCTGCGGGGCGCGGTTCTTGAGAGGGACACAAAACAGGACGAGCGCTTTATGCGCGAGGCCATAAAGCAGGCGCGCAAGGCGTATGCTCTGGGGGAGTCTCCGATCGGCTGTGTGGTGGTCCGGGGCGATCGGGTGATAGCCAGGGGCTATAACCGCCGCACGGCGGATCACAATACATTGGCCCATGCCGAGGTTATCGCCATACGAAAAGCCTGCAGAAAAGAAGGGGACTGGCGTTTGGAGGGTTGCCGCATGTATGTCACGCTGGAACCGTGTCCGATGTGTGCCGGGGCCTTGCTGCAGTGCCGTATGGACGAGGTGATCATCGGCTGTATGAGCCCGAAATCGGGCTGCGCCGGCTCCGTGATCAATCTGCTGGAGATGGATGGTTTTAACCATAAGGTGAAAGTGACAAAGGGAGTCCTGGAAGACGTTTGTCAGACGCTGATGCGGGATTTTTTCCGGGAACTGCGCGTGCGGTTAAAAGAGGAGAAAAGTGCGAAAACCGCATTGACAAAGACGGAATCCAATAGTATACTCTAAAAGTACTGTGGAGCTGTCTTCGGTGCAGATGATTTTGGGTCCTGCGCAACGGGCGCCCGTGAACCGTGTCAGGTCAGGAATGAAGCAGCACTAAGCGGGAATTTCCGTGTGCCGCAGGCGCGCCTGGATTCACGGCCGCAGGCAGTCTTCACAGTATAGAAAAAACGCGGAAAGCTATTCCGCGTTTTTTCTATAAACAGCACTAAAAATTTCTCAGCGTATCGCTCTCGTCCTCCGTGGTCTTCTCAATTTTGCGGATCACGGCATAATACCCGTTTTTTTCGTTGATCTTGACATATACCCGGTCCCCGACGCGATGTCCCAGAATTGCTTTTCCAAGCGGCGATTCAATGCTGATGCGCCCCTGGACGGAATTGCCGCGCACGGTCGTCACCAGCTTGTAAGTTTCCTCCTCCTCGTCGTCCTCGATGTATAAGGTGATGGTGTTGAATAAACCGGCCTCATCCGCGGCGGATGAATCCTCAATGATACGGGCCGTTTTGATCATGCGCTCCAGATAGCGGATGCGGCTTTCATTTTTATTTTTATCTTTTTTCGCCGCGTGATATTCAAAATTTTCGCTCAAATCGCCGTGGGCTCTGGCCTCTTTAACGGCCTCCAGGGCTTCTTTGCGGACCACGATCTTGCGGTATTCGATCTCTTCCTGCATTTTTAGGATATCATTTCTGGTGAGTTCGTCGTACATGGTTTCCTCCTGCTATTATGAGCACCCATTTTAGCACGATCTGGGAGAAATTGCAAGACAAATGCGGTGAGCTTATTTCAAAATTCTTCCTCTGCCCCTTGCGTCCTGTCCTGATTTATTATATACTGTACCAAATAGGGGCCGTTTCGTCCGTGACGGCCTGTTTTGGCCGTACGAAAGGGAAGTTAGCACAAAATGGCTTATACCGCTTTATATCGAAAATGGCGTCCGGCAGCTTTTGATGATGTCAAAGGCCAGGAGCATATCGTAACAACTCTGAAAAATCAGATTAAAACCGGCCGGATCGGCCATGCGTATCTGTTCTGCGGTACCCGCGGCACAGGAAAGACCACCGTGGCCAAGATCTTGGCCAAAGCGGTAAACTGTGAAAATCCGGCTGACGGCAGTCCGTGCGGGGAATGTGCCTCCTGCCGGGCCATCGCCGCCGGTGCATCCATGAATGTGATCGAGATTGACGCCGCCTCCAATAACGGCGTTGACAATATCCGCCAGATCCGTGAGGAGGTGGAATATTCTCCTGCCGGCGGCGGGTACCGCGTCTATATTATCGACGAGGTTCATATGCTTACGACGGGGGCTTTTAACGCGCTTTTAAAGACGTTGGAGGAACCGCCGTCCTATGTGATTTTTATTCTGGCCACAACCGAGGCCAACCGCATACCGATCACGGTGCTGTCCCGCTGCCAGCGCTATGATTTCCGGCGCATCGGCGCGGAGACGATCACGGCCAGGCTGCGGGAGATGGCAAGCGCAGAGGGGATCTCGGCGGAAGAGAAGGCGCTGCGCTATGTGGCGAAGAAGGGGGACGGTTCCCTGCGCGACTCCATCAGCCTGTTCGACCAGTGTGCCGCTTTTTACTACGGAGAGGAGCTGACATTCGAGCGGGTTTTAGATGTTCTGGGGGCGGTGGAGAACGAGGTGTACAGCGGTTTTCTGCGGCTGCTCAATGAGCGGGCGGCGGGAGAGTGCCTGCGCCGGGTCGAAGATCTGCTGCTGAGAGGAAAGGACCTGAGCCAGTTTGTCACCGATTTTATCTGGTATCTGCGCGGCGTGCTGTTAGCGCAGACCGGGGATGTGCCGGAAGAGCTTCTGGACATGGGAGAGGAAGACAGAAAACGGCTTTTGGAAGACGCTGCCCTGCTTGCGGGAGACACGTTGATGCGCTATATCCGCGTGCTCTCCGAGACCATGAACCAGATGCGCTACAGCACGGCAAAGCGGGTGCTGTTGGAGATTACGCTGATCCGCCTGACCAGGCCGGCGATGGAGACGAACCTGGACTCTGTGCTTCAGCGCCTGCATGAACTGGAAGAAAAAATGGCGGCTCTCTCGCCGGATAACCTGGCAGAGCTTTTTGCGTCGAGAATGCCGCCGGGAGATTTAAGCGCATCCGGCATCCGTGCAAAGGCCGCCGGTGCGGCGCCGGCGCGAAGCAGAGAGCCCGAGATGGTCGTTCTGCCGCCCGCGCAGATCGAGCAGCTTCGCCTGCTTTTGCAGGACTGGAAAGAGATTATCTGTGCAGTGGGACTCACCGCCAAGACAACGCTTTCCGGCGTCCGGCTGGAACCCTTGGAGGAAGGCCGTCTGCTGCTGGTGTTTCACGATGCCGCCGCTTTCGATATGGGAAGCCGGGACAGCGTCCTTCGTAGCCTGGAGAGCTATATTGCTTCCGCCTATCAGATCCAGATCCATCTGGAAACCCGTCTGGTGGCCCCGGAGGAATATGTGAGCAAATGTTTTGTGACGGAAGAAGAACTGAAACAAAAATTTAACGTAGATATTATAATGGAATAGAGGAGGATTTTAACATGGCAAAGCGCGGAGGTTTTCCGGGAGGAATGCCCGGTAATATGAATAACCTGATGAAGCAGGCACAGCGGATGCAGAAACAGATGGAGGAGCAGGCGAAAGCTCTGGAGGAAAAAGAATATACGGCGCAGACCGGCGGCGGAGCCGTCTCCATCACGATGAACGGAAAGAAAGAGGTATCGGCGCTGACGCTGAATCCGGAGGTGGTGGACCCGGACGATATCGAGATGCTGCAGGATCTGATTATTGCCGCCGTGAACGAGGTGGTCCGTCAGGTGGAAGAGGAGGCCGGAGCGGTCATGGGCAAGATGACGGGAGGCATGGGAGGCTTTCCCTTCTGATGGATTATTACAGTACAAAGATTACAGCACTGATCGAGGAGCTTTCCCGCCTGCCGGGCATCGGGCCCAAATCGGCGGGGCGCCTGGCGTTTCATCTGCTGAATATGTCGCAGGCGGATGTAAACCGCCTGACCGGCGCAATTCTGGATGCAAAGCAGACGGTGCGTTACTGCCGGGAGTGCTGTACACTGACCGACAGCGAGCTGTGCCCGATTTGTGAGAGCTCGTCCAGGGACCATTCCCAGATTATGGTCGTGGAGAATACCAGAGATCTGGCAGCCTATGAGAAAACCGGAAAATACGGCGGCGTGTACCATGTGCTGCACGGGGCGATTTCCCCGGCGCTGGGGATCGGACCAGCCGATATTAAGTTGAAAGAGCTGATGAAACGCCTGCAGGGAGAGGTGGAGGAAGTGATTGTGGCGACCAATTCCAGCCTGGAAGGAGAAACCACGGCCATGTATTTGAGCAAACTGATAAAACCGACAGGCATTAAGGTAACGCGGATCGCCAGCGGCGTGCCGGTGGGCGGCGATCTGGAATATATTGATGAAGTGACGCTGCTGCGCGCACTGGAAGGGCGTACACAGCTATAGCCGGCAGGTCGAGGTGAATACATAATTGGATAAGTACGAGTACACAATCAAATCGGATAAAATCAAAAAGCTGGTGGACCGCAAGGAATATGAGATGGCCGCCAGAATCGCAGATACCATTGACTGGGAAAAAGTAAAGAACGCGAAGATGCTGAGCGCGGTTTCCGTCGCCTATGAAAAGGCGGGCCGTCTCCCGGAAGCCAGGGATGTCCTATTGCTGGCTTATGAATGCGCTCCGGTGGGACGCCGCTTTCTGTATAAACTGACCGAGCTGGCAGCAAAGCAGGGGAATTTTGATGAGGCGGAGGAATATCTGAAGGAATATGCAGAGGTATCGCCCCACGATCCGGGCCGCCTGCTTCTGCGCTATGAGATTGCAAAGAACAAAAAAGAGCAGCCGGAAACCCTGATCATGATTCTGGAAGCGTATCACAAAAGGGATTTTGATGAAAAGTGGTCCTATGAGCTGGCAGAACTGTATTTTAATGTAGGAAAAACCGAACAGTGTGTAAAGTTATGCGATGAGATTGTATTGTGGTTCGGTGTGGGAACCTATGTGGACCGGGCTTTGGAGCTAAAACAGCGCGTGATGCCGCTGAGTCCGGATCAGATTGAAAAACAGGAAAACCGGGAGAAATATCTGCGCCGGCTGGAAGATGTCAGGCGGGAGTTTGAAGGGGACGAAGAACCGGAAACAAAACAGCCCTCACAGCCGCCTCAAAAGAAAAAGAACAAACCGCAGACATTGGAGGAGCAGATCAGTCAGGCGCTGAAAGCGGAGACGGCTGCAGAGGAGGCGGACGGCGTACAGGAGGGAGAACAAGAGAAAAAAAGAATTAGCCCTCTGGAAGAACTGAAAGCCCGCCATCCGGAAATTGCCAGAGCGCATCGGGCAGAGAACGGGCAGCGCCGCCGGGGACAGAATAAGCAGCAGCCCTCGGAATGGCAGTCTGCGGAGGAAGAACAAGAGCAGCCCGTCCGATTGGACGAGGAGGAGCAGGAACCCATTGGCAGAGCCGATTATGAAACGGGACAAGAGCAGGCAGAGTTGACCCAGCCTGCAGAGCCAGCCGTTTTCTCCCGTGAGGAGGAGCGCCTGCAGACGGAGATGGAAACATGCCTGGCCCGCGAGATAGAGACGGTTGCCATGTCGGCAACGATTGATGAGGCGATTCTCCGGGAGACTGCGGTTTCCATGGAAACCATGGAGGCCGATGAGAACGATCACTCGGATAGCAGTGAACGGACAAAGGTTGTCTTTGGACACTTTGGCGATCAGAGTAAAACCAGAGAATTTGTTTTTGAAGCCAGAGAGATTAATCGTGTCATGCTGCAAACCGGCAAAGAGCCGGTGGGGCAGGAACGTGTGACAGTACCAGCCGGACCGGCAGGGAGGACAGACAAAGCGGCAGAAATCGCAGAAGCGGGCGCCGCTGTGTATGAAGAAGAGGTGGGGAACCGGGCATTCAAAACCTCCAGGTATGAACAAGAGGAAGAAAATGAGGTAACGAAATCCTCCGCGTATGAGGAGACAGAAAACATAGAAACACAAGTCTCCGCGTATGGGGAGGAAATAGAAAATTGGGCAGCGGAAACCTCTGGAGATGAGGAAGAAGAAAACATAGCGGCGGGAGCCTCTGTGTATAGGGAAGAAAGCGAATATACAGCGGCGGGAGCCTCTGCGTATGGGGAAGAAAGAGAATATACAGCGGCGGGAGCTACTGCGTATGGGGAAGAAAGAGAATATACAGCGGCGGGAGCTACTGCGTATGGGGAAGAAAGAGAACAAATAGCGGCGAAAGCCTCTGTGTATGAGAGAGAACCAAAAAGTAAAGCGGCAGAAATCTCTGGGTATGAGGAAGAGAGAGAACAAATAGCGGCAAGAGCCTCGGCGTATAAGGGGCGTACAGAAAATACGGCGAATAAAACCGGCGAATATAGAGATGCAGCGAGTATGCCGGATAAAGGTTTCGCATATGGGAAACAGGAGAAAGCCGCGACTTTAGCCGGTAAAGCTGCTGTAAATCCAATTTCTGTACATAGAAAAGAGGAGCAGATAAACCGGAGGGAAATCTGCGATCATTATGTTCTGGTTGCCTGTGAGGATGAGGAGCAGGGGCTGAGGGAATGCGTGGCTTATATCCGGCGGATGCGTGAATTGCTGGGGTGTCCGGTTTCCCAATTGGCTAAGATCAGAGGCGACCGTCTGGCGCAGAAAGACATACGTCAGATTCTGAAAAAACTGGAAGGCCGTGATCTGGTCGTTGCCGGAATGGAAAATCTGCCGGATTCCATCTTGGAACAGATGATTGAGGTGATGGCAGAGGATCGGACGGAGAGTTTTATTGCCCTGATCGGTTCGGCGGCAGCTATCTATAAACTGCGCAGTCGAATGGTGTTTTTTGCGGATTGCCGTATATTGACTTGCGAAAGTTCGGAGAGAAGAGCAGAACCAGAAGTCACAGAAGAAGAGCCGGAGACCATCCCGCAGAAAACAGACAACGCTTTTTTGCAGCAGCCGGACGAAAAACCGAATCGCACATTGGCGGAATTGGTGGAAGAAGCCTTGAAATCCTGCAGTATGGACACCATGCTGAACGAAAGAGAAGAGAATGGAGTATTTGAGAGTACACCCGTAGAACCTGACGATGCAGGGACGCCGGCGGTGACAGCCGCTGAGGAAATCCGCAAACGGCGGGAGGAGAAGCGGCGGAGGCGTCAGGCATCGTATTCTTTGGAAGCGGAGCTGGCCAGAGAGAGAAGCGAGCAGGAAACAGCGGCAACCGCAGCTATGGATATCTTTCCGGGAGAACAGGAATCCAAGATAAGAAGGCCGGAACCAACAAAAGAAAAAAAAGCGGAAGCAATCCCAAGTGCAGAAACCGCGCAGCGCGGCCGCCGCGGACCAGCCTCCGAGGATTCTATAGCTGTCGAGAGGCTTACACCAATGGAAGAGCGGGCCTCCCATTCCAGAACACAGGAAAAAGAGGCTTGGAATGCGGAGTATTCCAATGAAAAGAAACGGCACGGCAGGCGTCGGGGCAGCGCAGACTGGGAGAAAGAACGCCCGAATGACAGGAATTGGACCGAGGAGCAAGCCGGCAGCGAAGACTGGGACAAGGAACGTCTGAATGACAGGGATTGGGATGAGGAGAGCGCGGATAGCGGAGACTGGGACGAGGAACGTCCGGATGGCGGGAATTGGACCGAGGAGCAAGCCGGCAGCGGAGACTGGGACGAGGAACGTCCGGATGCCGGGGATTGGGCCAAGGCGCAAGCCGGCAGAGAAGACTGGGACGAGAAACGCCGAAATGACGGGGGTTGGGTCGAGGAGAGCGCACAAAGCGGAGACTGGGACGAGGAAGAACGCCCGGATGCCGACGATTGGGGCGACGAGCGATCTAGTCAAGGAGACTGGGACGAAGAAGGAGCGGATGCCGACGATTGGGACGAGGAGCGGGCCAGTGGCTCAGACTGGGACGAGGAACATTCAGAGGACGGCAATTGGGTCGAGGAGAGCGCAGACAGCAAAGGTTGGGACGAAGCAAATGCGGATAGCAGAAAACAAGCAAAGCCCCCGGCACCTCATGAAAAACCGCGCCGCAAAAAAACGGAGAGCGAAAGCAAGGGCAGAAAAACCGAATCCAGAAAACGTTCTTTGGAGTCGGAAACCGTACAGAAAAAAGTTCCTGTTTCGGAGGGAATGCCGGCAAATGATTTCTTTGAATTTGCTGTTGATTATGCCCATATGCTGGATGCTGTGATTGACGATATGGGCAGTCTGGCCTTTTATGCGGAAATCGAGCAATACCAGCAGGACAGAATCCCCTTGACGGAGGAACTGGCCCAGGAGATGATAGAGAAAGCAATTCTGAGGGCCGAGAAGCGTTCTTTCAAGAGTCTGTTTACCAATCGCTATGACAAAGAGGGGTATTTGATTTTGAGGGAAGAACATTTTAAAGAGTAGATTGAGGAGTAAAAGATGAGCGGTGATATGAACTGGCTGCTGATAGCAACGGCTGCCATCCTGATTGTGGGAGCTCTGCTGGGCTATATCAACGGACTGATAAAAACGATCTTAAATTTGGTAATCGGCATTGTCACCTTGGTTTTGGTGCTGTTTCTCAGCCCGCAGGTATGTACCTTTTTGCAGGAAAAAACGGAGCTGCCGGCTTATGTGAATCAGAAGGTAGAGGCGGTAGTCCGGGAACAGGTCGGACAGTTGCAGATGGAGCAGCCGGGTTTGGTTCTGGAAGAGGGCGGAGGGGCGGCGCTGATTGAGAGACTGCCTTTTCTACCTGCATTAAAGGATGCTTTGGCAAAGAATGAAGCGCTGAATAGCTATGCCGGTCAGGGTGTTGAGCGGCTGATCTCCTATATCAGCGAGGCGATTTCCGGACAGATTATTGTTTTGCTGGCATACTTTGCCACATTTATCATCGTATTTTTTGCTTTGCGGATTATCGTATTTCTTTTAAATATTATAGAACATCTGCCGTTGGTACACGGTGTCAATAAATTGGCGGGCCTGCTGGCCGGCTTGGCGGAAGGGCTGGTTGCCGTATGGATTCTGGGAATTATCCTGTCGGTGATTGGGACGACACCGATTGGCCAGAGTGCGGCCGCGTGTATTCGAGAGAGTGGCTTTTTGCAGATGCTGTATGGAAATAATCTTCTTCAGCAGATTATTTTTTGGTCGGTCAAATAGAGGGAAGATGACAAAGGGGCGGATATACCGCCCCTTTTTGATTGCCTTGATTAGTTCAGCCGAAATCTATGCACTAAATTGTTCATCTTCAGAGACTGCTCGGATAGGTCCTGCGAGGTGGCGGCACTGGTCTGCGAGGTGACAGAAGTATTCTGAACGACCGAAGAAATCTGGTCAATACCGACGGAGACCTGAGAGATAGCGGTCGTCTGATTTTCGACAGCCTCCACCACAGCATTCATTTTAATCGTTACATTTTCAGCAATTGAACTGGTTTTATCCAAGGATTGTGTTACCTGACTGACCACCTGACTGCCTTCTTTGACGGCGGCGATCGAACTTTCTATCAATTCTTTTGTGGCTTTGGCGGCCTCGTCGGATTTGGTGGCCAGATTGCGCACTTCATCAGATACCACGGCAAATCCTTTGCCGGTGTTTCCTGCCCGTGCGGCCTCGACGGCAGCGTTCAGGGCCAGAATGTTTGTCTGGAAAGCGATATTCTCAATCGTATTAATAATCTTGCCGATTTCCGTGGAGGAGGTTGAGATTTTTTCCATCGCGGTATTCAGCGCTTTGACATACTCCACACTGACACCCAACTGCGCGCCGGCTTGGTTTATGAAATCTCCCGCTTCCTCCGCGGCGGCAGCCGTCTGTTTGGCATTTTCTTCAATGCTCGCGATCGTGGAAGAAAGCTCATCGACAGCGCTGGCCTGCTGGGTGGCGCCCTGGCTCAAAGAGTGGGCCCCGTTGGATACCTGAACAGCGCTGTCGGCCACGGTTTCGGCGGATTGGCTGATTTGGAGGAGAGTTTCTTTTAAAGAGCTGCGGATTGCCTGGATAGATTTTTCCATTGTCACAAAATCGCCGTAGTAGGTATGCGTGATATCCTCGTGAAAATCTCCCTGTCCCATCTTGTCCAGATGCTGGGAGACATCCTGAAGAATATCGTTCAGACGGAAGATAGTAGTTTCCAGAGCACTTGTCAATTCAGCGGTTTCATCCTTGGAAGTTACGACGGGAGTAGGCGTTTGCAGATCGCCTCCGGCGAGCTTTTCCAAGCGGGTGACACAGGCACGGATAGGGTTGGAGATGGACTGTCCCACTCTTACCGCTATGGGGAAGGTGGCAATGACGACGAAAATGATAACCAAAATCGTAAGCAGGATACTGCGATCCAGTGTGGACTTGAATTCCCGCTGGCTGGCTTCGATCGCAATGCTCCATTCCTGATACCCTCCGATCGGAGCAAATCCCACAAGCTTATTGTCTCCGTAGAATTGATAGGCACCGAAACCGGTTTCCCCCTGGATCATGCGCTGATTTACGGCGGCTACATCCGCAGCGCTGGAATCGGTCTTGGCGGCTTCGATCATATTGGAACCCTGTGCTACCACGGAAGAATCCCGATGACCGATGACATTGCCTTTTTTGTCCAGCACATAGGCCACACCATCGCTGCCCATGGCTAGATTCACCACGATATCCGATAAAAAATCGGCGTTGATACTGCCGTAAACGATTCCCTCGAAACGGCCGTTTTCAATGATGGGCACTTCCAGCAGGAAGACCATCTGCTGGCCATCGTTCATAATGTCAGAAATATAGGGCTTCATGGTTGTTTTGCACTGTTGAAAATAGTCTTCCTTACCATAGTCGTAGCCTGTGGAGGAGAGACCGCTGGCGTCCATTTTTCCTGTATAGAGAAAACCGTTGCGCTGTGCAAGTTCTTCGCGGATAGAGATCAGCTCTGGCGCATCCGGGGCGGACTGCCGGAAGATATCGGAGGCGGCTGCCTCCATGAGAGCGGTCCAATAGTTATTCATCCGCCACTCAACGGCGTTTGCGGCCATCTTTGTGGCAGGTCCCAGAGTCTTTGTCATCAGATCATCGATTCCTCTGGCATTTAAAAAGGCGGTAATTATACCGATCAGTATAGAACCAACCAGAACTACCGACAACATACTGATTTGGATTTTTGACTTGATTGACTTCATGTTTCTTTATCCTCTCGCCCGTTTTGTTTGGCAGAAAAAAGGATTGTTTCATTGCGAACTTTTTTTCTGCTGTTTTCGATATCTTAACATATTATGTAGCCATGTCAATACTCAGAATAAAAAAAACGAAAGAATCTTGTAAAGGGAAATGAAAAGTGACATATTTAAAGTGATAGAGCACGAAGATAGAGATTAGAAAACACACTTGATAACTCCTTGACAAGACGGGCGATCTATTGTATACTACAAATGACTGACCGTTCAGTCATTCTTTAGGGAGGAAACATTTTTGGATTCACAGAAGAAGAGAGAGAATATTATCGAGGCTGCGATTCGCCTGTTTACGGAAAAAGGATTCGACGCAGCAGCCATGCAGGACATAGCCGATATGGCAGGGGTGGCAAAAGGGACAATCTATTTGTATTTCCCGTCCAAGGACGAGCTGGTGCGCCAGGTGTATGAACATTGTTTTCGGATGGATCAAAGGGCCTGCAATATTGATTTGGACAGAGAGTCAAGCGCGGTGGGCAAACTTTGCCGCCGCCTGGACAATATCATGAATTTTGCGCTAAAGCATCCTCTGGAAGCACAGATTGAGCAGTTATACTGTATTTCTCCGGTGTATGGCGGTCATAATTATGGGGTGCAGGAAGCCTTGTATGCGGATATCGATGAGATTATACGGCAGGGAATCGCCGCAGGAGAGTTGAAGGATATGCCGTCGTACCTGTTGTCGCACATATACTATGGTATTATGGCAACCCTGTATTTGACGCTTCTGCAGAAAAAGGAAGATTGGCTGAACGAAAAAATACGCAGACAGTGTCATCAGATCATAAGAGACAGCATGCAAAAGACCAAAATGGAACAAGAGGAGACAGAGAACGAAGAGAACCGATAGAGACATAATCTCAGGAGAGCGTAAGCGGTAGCAGCCGTTTATGAATATAGCAAAAGGGAGGAATGTAAGATGAAAAAGAGAGGACTGGCTTTCCTGCTTTCTGTCAGCGTGGCGTTTTCCATGACAGCCTGCAGCAGTCAAAGCAGCGGGACGACAGCTCCGCAGACTCCGAGTGAGTCAAAGACAACGGCGGGTACAGATGCGGGTACGACAGCTCCGCCTTCCGGGGAGTCTGGCGGCGCGTACACGGCAGGTACGTATACAGCGTCGGCCGGCGGCCAGAAAGGCGATGTGACGGTGGAGGTGACGTTTGACGAGAACGCCATCACGAATATTGTTGTTACAGATCATTCAGAGACGTTTGGAATTGGTTGGGGGCTGAAAACCTCGCCCATAGAAGTTCTGCCGGAACAGATGCTGGCCGGTCAGACTGTCAATGTGGATATGGTGACAGGCGCTACCATCACCTCTTTTGCTGTGAAGACAGCCGTGAAAGACTGTGTGACGCAGGCGGGCGGAGATGCCGCCTCCATGCCGGAATATCACACGGAAGCCGGGTATGAAGACACAATGGAGGCGGACGTCGTGGTGGTGGGCGCGGGAGCAGCCGGACTGTCGGCGGCAGTCACAGCGGCGGAGGCCGGAGCGAACGTTGTTCTCCTGGAGAAGCAGGGCGTTACCGGCGGCTCTACGGCGCGCAGCGGCGGAAAGCTTCTGGCAGCCGGTACCGAATGGCAGACGAAGCAGGATTTTGAAGACAATGCAGATATGATGTACGAGTATCTGATGAGCTTTAGCGAAGGCCTGATTGACGAGAACTTGCTGCGCCGTTTCTGCGATGATTCGGCCGAAAACCTGTCTTGGCTGGAGAATCTGGGTGTCAAGGTGCAGGATGTGGAGCCGATTCACAGCGCGCTGGTTCCCTGGAGAGTACATAATACCTTGGGCGGCGGAGGCCAGACGGACGGTCACGGCGGCCAGATCAGCGTGCCGCTGACGCAGAAAGCGGAGGAGCTGGGAGTAACGATTCTGTACAATGTCAGCGGAAAAGAACTGATTCAAAACAGCGACGGTGCGGTGGCAGGCGTTTTGGCCGAGGCGGCTGACGGCACAGCGATTACCGTCAATGCAAAGGCGGTGATTTTAGCGACCGGCGGTTATGCGGCCAATAAAGAGATGATGGCGCGCTATTCGGATTTTATGCCGAATCCCGTGACTTCGGAGCCGGCCGGCAATGTGGGCGACGGTCTGATTATGGCGGCGGCAGCCGGAGCAAAGCAGTTTGACAGCGAAGGAATGCAGTTGGTGTATGTGAGCTTTACCTGCGGCGTCGGCATCAATGAGGAATCCGGTCTGATCGTCAGCGCTGCCGGGGAGAGAGTGGTCAATGAGTGGACCTATCAGTCTCATGTTGCGATGGCGCTGGCAAAGGCCAAGAGCCCGGTGGGATATTATATCGCCACGGCCAACGACCCGAACCCTACGGTCCAGTATGGTATGACGCTGGACTCCACTGTGAAAGCGGCTTCCGTCGAGGAGCTTGCTGAACAGCTTTCCATGGACCCGGCGGTTTTAAAGGGGACGGTGGATCGCTATAACGAACTGTGCGCCGCTGGTGAGGACGCCGATTTTGGCAAGCCCGCCGAGTATCTGCTTCCCCTGGAGGGCGATACTTACTACGCGATTGTCATGAATCCGGCGACATCGGTCACGTTCGGCGGCCTGAGCATCAACGAAAACTCGGAAGTGCTCAATACCAGCGATCAGCCGATTCCCGGTCTGTACGCGGCCGGCGAAGTAGCTTTTACGGGCCTGTTTGGAACCGAGTATCCCTGCTGCGGCATGGCGATTGGCTCAGGCGTGTATTTTGGCAGAATAGCCGGCGTGAATGCGGCCGCTTTGGCGAAATAACGCTTAGATAATATTTTGCTCACCCCTTTACCCCTTTTCTCTGAAACGATCCGGTGCTTCCCTGCACAGGGAACGGCAGAGAGGAGGGGTTTTTTGCATTCAATCCTTCAAAAAACTTGAGATTCATTTGGAATGACATGTTAAGAACAAAGAAGAGATGTGATCAAAAAGCAGGGCCAAGAACAGGTATGTGGATATATGAGAAGGAAAGGGGGGTGAAACTGGGACAAAAACGTGACAACGTCTATATAATAACAGTAGACAAGATGACGTTGATAAAGGAGGCATAATTTTTTATGGAAAAGATTGTGTGGAATGACAAATATAAAATAGGTGTGAAAGCCGTTGACAAGGCGCATGAAAGGCTGTTCCGGATTATGGAGAAGCTGCTGCGTTTTTCTGATGATATTACGGACTGCTCACACCGGTATATGGAAGGGATCAAATATCTGGAAGCGTATACCATGACGCACTTTTCGGAAGAGGAGGCATACATGCGCGCGATTCGATATGGGAATTATGCGCGGCATAAGCGGATTCATGATCATTTCAGGGATGAGACTCTGGTATCGCTCAAGAATGATCTGGAATTATCCGATTATTCTCCGGCATCAGTCGGCCGCTTTTTAACAGTCATGAATCACTGGCTGACCGGACATATTATGCAGGAGGATCAGGCCATTGCAGGGAAGGAGAGCGGCCGCCGCAGCCGTGATCTCTCGTCGCAGCTTCTCACCATAGCACATGCGGTAAACCAGTATACGGAAGAGATCTTTCAGGCGGAAGCCAGGCTGGAAAATTCTGATTATAAGGGGGAAAATATCGGAACAGGTTTTTATTGTTATCAGTGCTTTGATATTGAGGGAGGAATTCGGCTGCGCCTTCTTATCGGCGCGGAGACGCTTTTGATTCTGCGGGGCGTCAATCATCTCTTTGGAACGCAGATCACCGATGCCGGCAAGCTTCCGGCCAGAGCAGTCGGACGAGTTTTTGAACATTTCTTTGAGGATGCAGGGCCGCTGTTTCGGGCAAAAGCACAGGATGAATTTGACAGCAGTCATCTGCTGACCAGGGACGGTTTTCGGGCCGATTTTATGAGGGGATATCCCTGCCGCCTGCTGTTTGAGACAAATCACGGCAATTTTATATTTTGTTATCGAAGCTGGAGGGAAATAAACAAAAAGACCAGCGCTTTCGTTTGATGGGGGCGCTGGAATCAATGCTTAATGAGACTTGTCAAAATGAGAAGGAGATGATATGCTGATAGCATGACAGACAAAATACAAAACCGAACCGGTGGGAATACAGGTGATTTATCGAAGAAAGATTCCTTGCGGTAGCGGCGGTAAGACGTGCCGCGCAGGGGGAGAGACAGACATGACATTGCAGGAATTGTACCAACAGATCCGCTTGCAGCAGGCGATCGTCCAGCGCCTGAACGACCTTTGGCCAGAGTTTGAAATGCCGGAAGAGCTGCTGGCGGGAATGATGGACAGAGAGACTGCCGGGCAGGCTTACCGGAAACTGGATGCCGTTCTTGCGGGGGACGAGGACCACATGAAAATGCTGTTCTGCCAGATGGAATGCGCCAGGCGGGTATTTGACAGATACCAGGAGTTTGGGATTTCTGGAGAGATTTTTCGGCAAACGATGATGTGTTTTCCGCGGTTTATCGAGGAATGCAAAAAAATGCACGGGAGATTCTTTTTTGACCGGGGGTGGTGGACCTACCGGCAGATCAGCATGAGTCTCTTTCGCATCGGCACGTTGGAGTATGAGCTGTGTGCGGAGGAAGGAAAACCGGTGATCTGCCTGCACATTCCCTCGGATGCGGATCTCTCCTCGGAGTCGGTGGACGATTCTTTAAAACAGGCGTCCTCCTTTTTTGAGGCATATGCTCCGGATTATGAAAAAAGCGGCAGGTATACCTGTGATTCCTGGCTGCTGTCTCCGGTTTTGCGGGAGCTTTTGCCTGAGACCTCCCGGATTGTGGCGTTTCAAAAGCGTTTTCAGTTGACCCGGACGCAGACGGAGGGCAGTGAATGTATCGGATGGATTTTTCAGAGGCCGTTGGATACGGAGATTCGAGAGCTTCCGGAGAATACTACGCTTCAGCGCAGGGCCAAGGCGCTGCTGCTGGCAGGAGGGAGTATTGGGAGCGGGTGCGGCGTGATAGAATCGGGCAGAAACAAGAGTGGGAAATAGAAGAGGATACGGTTATGGAAATGAAAGCGTTCATCCATGAAAGTCTGATAAAACTGCAGGAGCTGGGGATCGATGTTCTGGCAAAGGAACCGGTCATTGGATCCGGCATTCTGAATTTGCCGCAGGAAGTTCTTGAGGCCATGGAGGAAGAACAAATCCTGGGCATGGTTTTAAGCAGTGCGGGATATATTTTACAGCGCCGGAAAGATCCAGCGATGTATGTGTTTGATTTGGAGGTATCGGACATCCTGCAGACGTACGAAGATTTTTTGCAAGGCATTGCGGGGATGGCAAAAGGAGAACTGGTATTTACGGATATCACACAGGAAGCCGCACAGGAAGATCTGGAATCCGGACAGGGAATGCAGACGGTGCGTTTTCAATGCAACGGGATAGCCTGTGAGTATAAAGCTAAGCTGCATTATGACTGGTTCGATACCGGGATATTTGCGTATGTGAATCAAGTGCTAAAGGAACAGAATCGGAACAGCCGCATTTATGTCGCCAGTGACGGGTGGCAGGATTGTATCGTATGGTATCGTACAGAGGAGTGGGCGCAGCGTTTTTATGAGCTGTTTGGCATGCGGTTGATTTGCCCCTGATCGGGTGGAAAGCGGTATCGCAGCGGCTTAAACCAATATATAGCTGCCTTTTTTTGTGATTATTTCAATCCTGCCAGGCACGCGAGAAATGCTTTCGGTTTTTCTATGTGGATGCCATGCCCACAGTCAAAACGAACGATTTGGCAATCGGCAATCAGCCCGGCGGCCTTTTTAAGATCCTCTTCGCTTAAGGCTGCCATTAAAACGCTGTCCTCGCTGAAGTTTGTCTGTGCTTTCATGAATACGGTCCGGCATCTGATATTTTGCAGTAGATCTTCGTGGCGGATTCCGTTATGGAAGCTGTCGTTAAAAAATGTTTCTCCAAATAGGGGATCGTAAAGGTTCATTCCCTGAAAGCCGCCAAGTGCGGCTTTTGGCCAGAACAACACTTTTAAATCCTGGGATGGATTTTTTTTCTGTATTTTTCCGCCAGTCCAACCATCTTTTTCTTTATCTTTTCCCTTGATTTTTCCGGAAAGAAATTCCACACGTACTGGTTGCGGAAATAGTAAAGCACAAAATCTCTGCATTCCGATTGGTTGATATAATTGTGGCAGACGGTAGCGAAATCTATATAATGATAGGTTTTTTTCCGCCTTTCTCCCTGCGAGGAGAAGAACGGCGGGTCTTCTAAAATCAGACGGCTGCACAGATTTGTCATGGAGGCAACATAAGCGGCAATCAATCCTCCGGAGGAATGTCCTAAGAGATATACGTTCTGTTTTACAACATCACAAATAAAGCGGACAACCGCCTCCCCGATATCCGCGATATTGTATTTCTTTGCGTTGTGTAGACTTTCGCCGTGCCCATAGCAATCCACAGCATAAACATGATAGTTCTTGGATAACGGTCCCCAAATTTTTTTGAAACTGGTAGCGTCTACGCCTTGCGCATGAATAAGGACGAACGGCGGCAGGGCGTTTTTTATTTCATAATAGGTAAGTCGTATTTCTTCCCTTTGGTAAACATGTTTCTCTGCCATTTGTTTTTTCCTCCCCTGCGTGCTGCCTGAACAGAATCCAGACAGTACACGAGTGTACTGACACGGTCATCTTCCGTCAAATGGCGCAGAATGAATTTTTTGTCTGCAAGCCAAACGAGGTGATCCTATGTTATTATATTTCGCAAATTTTTCTTAGTCAATTCTTTCATCATAAGAATTCAAAAATCAATAGGGTTTCTGTACCGTCTAACGAAAGGAGAGAAGCGGTTTGTCTTTTGCAGTCCAGCCCAATTGGGGGGCCAGTTTTTTATCTTGAAATAATTTAGAAATTTGACTTGACACGGTGTCAGAATAGGCGTATACTGTTTTTGGTGACACGGTGTCAAAATAGAAGGAAATGAGTTTTCAGGAAAAGACGAGTGTCTGCGGACAATGGTTGACGGAAAACGGAGTGAATGTAAGCCTGTCCAGTGATTTGACGGAAAAACAGAGAACATACAAAGAAATTTCAAGGAGGTGCAGAATGCCACGAGGGTCCGAGGAACGGACGGCGGCCAGAAGAGAGGAGATTATTTTAGCCTGTGCCGAACTGTATAAGCGGATGAGTTTTAAGGATATTACCATGAAGGAGATCGGGAATACCATTACCGTTACACGGACTTCCATATACAATTATTTTCAGACCAAGGAAGAAATTTTTCTGGCTCTTCTGCAGAGGGAATATGAACTGTGGATTCAAAGGCTGAAAGAGATTCAGGCAGAAAATGAAAGTCTGACCAGAGCAGAGTTTGCGGCGGCCTTGGCACATTCGCTGGAAGATCGGAAGAATTTACTGAAGATTATGTCCATGAATCATTATGATATGGAGGAAAACAGCCGGCTTGAGCGGCTTATAGAATTTAAGACCGTATATGGTCAGGCTTTGGCCGAGGTCAGAAATTGCCTGGATAAATTTTTTCCGGAAATGACAGACGCAGATAAGCAGGATTTCGTTTTTTCGTTTTTCCCGTTTCTATTTGGAATCTATCCGTATACGATGGTAACAGAAAAGCAAAAGGAGGCGATGAGGCAGGCAAAGGTAGATTATGTATATTTGACGATCTACGAGATTACCTATGCCGAGATAAAAAAACTGTTGGGCCTATAGACGGGGGAGTGAGATAAAGAGCGGCAGTTTTTGACGGGCTCGATGTTCGAGAGCCGGCGGTGATGTCTTTTATATGAAAAACAAGGAGGAGAACCAGGTGAACAATATAAAATTGGGAACATCGGATTTGATGGTATCGCGTATCTGCATGGGCTGTATGGGATTTGGCAATGCGGCAAGCGGGCAGCATTCGTGGACGCTTGACGAGGAGCATTCCCGCGAGATCATTAAACTGGGGCTGAATCTGGGCGTAAATTTTTTTGACACAGCCATCGGGTATCAGAACGGCACCAGTGAACAGTATGTTGGCAGAGCGCTGCGGGATTTTGCAAAGCGGGAGGATGTGGTGGTGGCGACAAAGTTTCTGCCCCGCACGCAGGAGGAGATAGAAGCAGGAATCACAGGGCAGCAGCACATCGAGCGGATGATGAATCAAAGCCTTGCCAATTTGGAGATGGATTATGTGGATCTGTATATCTGCCATATGTGGGATTATCGGACGCCTCTGTTTGAGATAATGGAAGGGTTGAACCGTATTGTCAAGGCGGGCAAGGCGCGGTATATTGGTATCTCCAACTGCTTTGCGTGGCAGCTTGCAAAGGCGAATGCGCTGGCAGAGAAAGAAGGGTTTGCAAAGTTTGTCTCGGTTCAGGGGCATTATAACCTGATTTTCCGTGAGGAGGAACGAGAAATGGCGAGGCTGTGTGCAGAGGACAACATTGCTATGACCCCTTACAGCGCTCTGGCGGGAGGACGTCTGGCGAAGGCTCCCGGAGAGACCTCGAAGCGTCTGACCGAGGACAGTTATGCAAAGTCGAAATATGACGCGACGGCCGCTCAGGACGGCGTGATTATAAACCGGGTAGCCGAGCTTGCAAAAAAACATCAGGTCTCCATGACAGAGATTTCTATTGCGTGGCTTCTGGAGAAGGTTGCGGCTCCCGTTGTAGGGGCCACGAAACCGCACCATATTGAGGGGGCGGTGAAGGCGGCTGATTTTAAGCTTTCAGAGGAAGAGAAAGCTTATCTGGAGGAGCCGTATGTTCCTCACGCCCTGGTGGGAGTTATGGCACAGAACACGAATTCCCATTCATGTCATTTTTGAACCAGGATAAGGGAATCACTGGCATATTCATCAGGTATCCCGTGAGGGAGATCGGATTTTGGTCTGTGCCAGCGCCGCGGGTAGGATCAGAAATGGAGATGCAGAGCGCGGGGGATGACCCCAGGCGCTGTGGTGAATATTCCGGTTGGGATAAAGCGCTGCCACAGCGCCGCTTCTGTTATCGGGTGTTCCTATCTGGCAGTTGAGGTCCTTGGCACAGACCTATCTAAGCAAAGAGCTGGAGCCTATGGAAGAGGCATTTTACTGTGGTCGGAAATACGGCAAAAAGGGGTATAAAAAAATATCGAAAAAAATTTAAAAAAAGTGTTGACAAGCCTTCCAGGTTGTGGTATTCTATCAAAGCTGTCAGCGAGACAGCAAAACAAAAGCAAAGAAACACAGCGAACCTTGAAAACAAAACAGTATATTCCAACCCTGAAAATTCTTAAGAGA
>CAJUHP010000028.1 GCA_910586125.1 uncultured Lachnospiraceae bacterium
GGAATACTGCGTATATCTCCACAGGGTTTTGCATATATTCTACGCCCATTTCAAGACCCATTGATCTGAAAATAGGGTCGAAGCAAAGCTTTGTAAGGGGCATACCCAAAAGCTCCGCAATAAAGACAGCCGCCGCTGCCGTAATAAAAAATCTTAACGTGTACTGTCCATATATCTTGGCATTCCCTAAGCCTATGGCCTTCATGAGGGCGATCTCCGCCAGCTCCTTCGCGATAAAGGAACGCGCCATAAGCACGGTGATAAGCGCGGCTAAAATTACCATAAGGATGGCGGACATTTTTTTCACCGCGTCTATGGCATCGCCGACTCCAGTGGTATCATTTACAGTTTCGCCTGCTGTTTTAACGCTTGAAAATTCAGGGTAAAGCTCCTTGATCTTTTCCATTCTGCGTAATACTTCCTCATCGTCGGGGCTGTCGGTAAATTTTATCTGTGTACCAGGGGAACCGCTTGCTGCGAGATAGTTTATATCGCATTCGGTATAAGCTCTCACGGAAATACCCTGATTAACCATTGACTGATACAGAGCGGTTATAATGAACTCCGCCGTTTCGCCCGTTGGGTAGGACATGGTAACAGTATCGCCTATATCTGCATCTAGCTTTTTTGCCAAAAGGGTCGTCACTGCAATTTCGCCGCTGTTTTGGGGAGGAGTACCCTCTAAATATTCGTACATATCCATTGTTGTTCCCGTACCCTGAAGTATAGCTGCCTTGTTTTCATATTCGCTGTGTCTTATCATCGAAAAAATATAATATTCCGTCATACATTCCGCGGACATACCGTTTTTTGCAAGGGTCTGCTCCATATCCTCAAGATATTTTTTAACCTTTTCATGTCCGTCCCCGGTCATAAATTTCATAGCTTCGTCGCCGATGTCCGTAACGACGTGGCAGTCCGCCATACCGAAATATTTCACCAGCTTTCCGCTTTTAAGAGACGCCGTAGCATTGGAAAGTATTATCAGCAGCGACATACACAGAAAAAATGTAAAGATAATGACAGCGTAGCGTTTGGGACTGCTTACAATATCGTTTGCGGCAAGGAAAGCCGCCCCGCCAAGCCGCGATCTTCCAAGGCTCATAACGCTCTTTTTGCGGAAGCGTTCCCCTGTCTGCCCGTTTCTTACAGCGTCGATCGGAGACATTTTGCTCACCCTGCCCGTGCAGCCGAGACAGAACAGGAGAATGACAGCCGCTACCAGAACCGCGCAACCGATATTGACAAAAGCGTTACTGCCGCTGTCTATTATAATAAACTCCGTGGAACGATTGAGAAGCATTTTCCCAAACGGGTAGCTGAGTATCAGTCCGAGTGCTGCGCCGACAATGGAAATAGCGGCGTATTTTGTAAGGTACAGTCCCCGAATTTTTATGTTGCGTATGCCCATTGCTTTCATAACGCCTATCTCGCGGAACTCCTCGGAGATGGTAAAGGCTATGGTGAACCGCAGCGTCGCAAAGGATATGAATATGAGAATAAGGCTTATTGCAAGGATAAGACTCATGATTATCATATCAAAAATATAGGCTTGATCCAGCATCTCTGCATCGCCTGAAAAGGTAAAGCCATCGGATAGATCCGCGATCTGGGACAGGGTTCTGTCAAGGTCGGCGGTGTGTATGTATAATAATTTTCCGCCATACATATTTTTTATCGTCTCATCGGACATATATTCGTCAAAGTCCTTGCCGTTCAGGATAAACCTTTTAATGCCCATCAATTCCGTGCCGCAGACAGCGTCCCTGAAACTGCCCGCAAAGGTAAATTCGCGGCTTACGCCCTCTATTTCGATAGTAATTTTGTCGCCTACCTTAAGTCCCATGTTTTTCTCTATGAAACGGGTAGTGTAAATTTCCCCTTTCGGCACGCTTTTAAGAATATTTTCGTCGTCCAGAAAATAATTTATCCCCATATCTTTGTCGCTCTGTAATACTAATTTTTGACTGAGGTTGGAAGCGTTAAGCGGTTCGCCGACTCGCGTAATATTGGACTGGGACATCGAGACAAACTCCTCGATACGGAACTCGTCTATCGCAGAGGCGTTTTCAAGTGTCCCGCAAATATCTTGGTCGCAGGATTTGTTTTCGCTAAATGCAAAATAATCGGGCGCGTCCGCCATTTCAAAATAGCTGTCCAGCGCAGTCGTCACGGTGATAATGTTGCTCACGCCGGAGGACATGAACATCGATGCGAGTATAATAAATACCAGCAGTATTACGTTCATCGCCCTTTTGCGCTTAAGGTCTTTTTTCAGTATTTGTAAATACATTTCCGCTGCTCCTTTCGCTTTGTGATTCGATTGTAGCATAGAAGTTATTAAATAATCCTTAAATCGGTTTGCGGCAATCAAATTATGCGTGATGATGAAAATCGTTTACCCATTACCAATGTTCATTAGCCTAATTTCTCCGCATATTTTTCTACCCGCTCTATGCCAGCAAATAATTTAACATAAAGAAAATAGGCAAATCTATTTCGTCCTCGTTGAAATCTGTAAATAGCAACTTCAAAAACTGTGAATGGCGTTCTCCTATTTCTTCGGCATATTGACCTGCTTTATCGGTTAGCTCAATACGGACAGAATTATTTCCCTCTAATAGCAAACAGACAAATCCTTTCTTTTCAAGAGTTAAAGCTAATTTTCTTATATTCTGTCTGGAACAGCCCATAAGGTTTCCGATATTTGTTAATGTTCGTGGCTCTGGACAGCAAGCTGTCATTGCAAGTAATAACCATTGCTTTAGGAATATTTCCGTTTGAAGTTTTTCACCCGCTGTCTGCATACGATTTTGTAGTATAAAGATACATGAAAATATCGCTTGTACTCTGTGTTCGGTATCACAGTCGTATTCTTCAAAGAGTTCGTCCATTTTCATCTATTTTTCCTTCGTATTTAGAAGTAACAAGTTCCTGCCGAATAGCATAGTAACTCATTACTGCCATGTCAATATAGTCTGAAAAAAATCACTATTAAATTCAGATGCTTCCCGAAAAAAAAGCGACAGAGCTTTTCCCCTCTGTCGCCTTGCTGTCTATGCGTAAATGATTTCATCATATACAATATCCCTCGCACAAACTCTTATGTTATTCATTTTTCCTGTCCATTCTAAGGCATTTTCAGCCTTTAGCTGTTCTGTTATGTCTTGTGTTTGCTTCATGCCCTCTATGAGCCTTTCAAAGCGTTCCTGTGCCTGCCTGTCTATATCAACAAGATAGGCATTGAGCCTGCCGCTTGTAAGAAGATTAGTGTATGTAACCTTATGGTACTGCTTCAGATAGTTCATATGCCGCTGTCCCCATATGCCTATGGGCTGTTCTTCTTCGGCGGGTACAGACAAACACGGTATTAAATAATCGCCTTGCCTTTCGTATCTGCCGCCCAGTTCCTCAAATAATGATTTTGCCATTTTCTAGTTCCTCCAAATAAGATATTCACTCCACATTATTGTGTCTGTTGTCTTAAACACAATTTTTAGTTTTCTCCTTATCTGGTTTCACTCATGTATTGTAATCCTACATAAACGGAATGGATTCAAAAAGAAGCATCTTGACGGGATTTTTTTAATATGCTATAGTAAAGACAAGGGAAAACCAGAGAAGCGGCTACCCTCAACAAGTATGCTTTAACCTCTTACGAGGTCAGCCGTCACTAGTGCGAGTAGTGGCGGCTATTTCTTTCCCTTGAAGATCTGATGACACAGACCAACGAGGGCGACGATCAAGATACAAAACTGGATTAAATCCGGATATGTAACGTTCATCGGCATCCCTCCTTTCTTTCGTCTGGAGGGTTATAGCCCCTCCGATTGGAGGGCAAGCCGCCTTTGGCTCTCTGGTTTTTCCCACGCTACCAGATTATCACATCTGACAGGACCTGACAAGTCCTTTTTTCGTTTGGTTTTATTCTGGAAGTTTTTAGCGCTTTGCGGCTCTTTTTTTGCACCATATATCTCTTAATCAGGGTGTCCAGAGTTCGAGCCCCTGGCGGTGCAGCTAGGGCTGCAAGCCTTGCATTTATGCGGGTTTGCGGCTCTTTTCTTTTATTTTCACTATGAAAAGAATGGAGAAACAGGATGGCATCGTGGATGGTACATTTGCGGGTGGCGGACAAGCTGTTGGATCGCCTAGAGGGAATTACACAGACAGAGTTTGTGATGGGCAATATTGCTCCGGACAGCGGCGTGCCGAACGAAGACGGGACAGCCTTTAAACCAGACAGTAACATATCCCATTTTAGGACAAACCGCGACGAAAAGCCAAAGGAAATTGACATACCAGGTTTTTTAAATCAGTACTTTACGAAAGAACAGCGGCGGGGATATACAGCGGAAGAATATTCTTTTTTTCTGGGTTATCTGACGCATCTGCTGACCGATCAGCAATGGGCGGATCGCATCTATAAACCGGGACTGGAGCGGTACTCGGAGGCTTTTTTGAAGGATGAAAAAAAGCTGACCAGAGCCATGAAAGAAGACTGGTATGATCTGGACTTCCTATATCTGAAGAAACATACTGATTTTCGAGCTTTTTGTATATATGAGACGGCAAAAGGATTTGTGAATTCCTATATGGATATCTTTGATCGGGATGCTTTTGACAATCGCCGGGGAGATATAACAAGCTTTTACCGGGCAGGTCGAAAAAATCTCAATAGAGAATATCCGTATCTGACAGAACAAGAGTCAGAAGAATTTGTGGAAAATTGCGTGGAGACCGTTTTGCAGAAAATGAAATCGCTGTCAGTACTAAAAAGCGTTCTCTGATCCACGAAGCAAAATCATCTAAGATTTAAAAATAGAAGTAAAATCTTGCTGACTTTCATAGCCCGCACTCAGAGCGATCTCCAGAATCGGTTTTTTAGAAAACACGAGTCGTTTCGCCGCTTCGGTTAACCGCCGCCGCTGAGTGTAGTCATGAAGCGTCATTCCCACCGTGTCCGTGAACATGTGTTGCAGATGATATTTGGAATAACAGACCGCATCGGCAACGATGTCCAGATTTAGCGTTTCATCAAGATGGGATTCCGTATAGAAGATCGCGGCTGTGATCGCTTGAATTTTTTGGTTGGTCATGTCTTTTCTCCCTTCCTTCCCCATTATATCCGAACACAGAACCCCTTTTTTCATTATTCTTGCTGTTTTTTGAAACAAATGCCCGATAAAAATAGAAGGAAAATTTTTACAAAAAATGGCATAGCCATAAACGACTATACCATTATATTTAGTGCGAAGCACAAGAAATAGGATAGTTTATATCCTTCACGAACCAAATGTCATGTTGGCAAAGATCTGCTCCATCCTTTTGTCGGGAAAACGCTCGTCGATCATCTCCCAGAAAGCGTTCGCCGGCGGCTGGTTTTCCACACGGTTCGCCCAGCGGCCGACAGCGACGCAGGAGACAAGGGCGTTGACAGTCAAAAAGATAGTCAGGAACCAGGTCAGAGGCCGGCCGATCCGGTTGGGAATTTTCAGAATCCATTTTGCTATCCGCGGATAGAGATCCTTGATCCAGAAAACGCCCAGAACGCCCCAGAACAGAGAGTAGGCAAAGCAGATTCGCCCGTTTATATTCAAGGGCATATGGCTGTAGTCCCAGGAACGGGAGCCGAGCAGAAGTTCCTGAAAGAGAGAACAGAGATATTCCAGGACGCTGCCGACGAAAAAGCCGCCGACAAAGGACCAGAAATAACCCCGATTGCGATACTGATAGAGAAACAGCGTGATGGCGGCCGCGCCGGCGCCGTAGAGCAGATTAAAGGGGCCGTAGACCAGGCCGGCCCGGCTCTCAATATACCCGTTGGTGATCAGGCACCACAGCATTTCAATGACAACCCCGAAAAAACTGCCGCTGAAACAGATCAGTGATATCTTGTAAAAGTTCAGTCCGCGGGCAAAATGGTTCTGCTGCTTTTCCTCCAGGTCAATCGCCGCGTTGGCCGGCGGGTTGGGAGCATACCATTTCCGGTTGCGGCTGGTATGAACGTCTCTCATTCGGGCGCTCAGCTCATCCGCCACTTCCATTGCGGATTGATACGAACGGGCCAGATCTTCCATGGCATGATGCAGACGGCCTAGTTCATCCTGGGCGGCGTCCAATAATCGTCTGGTCTTCTCGCCAGGCACCCCGTTTTCCCATTTGGGTCCCATAGCCTCCTCGGCCAGACGATCATAATACTGCTCGCTCAGATCCTTGCCGGTGCGGGCGATTGCCGGAGGGATAGCCGAGCAGAGCGTTTCCAGCTCTTTTGTAAGAAGGGCGGAGGAAGAAGGTTCCTCTGTCGTTTCGGTTTTGTCCTGTTGTTCCATTCCAAATCACCTGTCTTTTCTTTTGTTTTGATAATAAGACTATCATACACATTTGCCGGAAAAAATCAAGCCCCTGCGGCCAGAACCATCCAATCCTCCATCTGCGCGCGCAGCACGTCAAAAGAACAGGCCCCGGTCTCCAGAATAAAAGCGTGAAATTCTCTGGCCTCAAAGACATCTCCCAGCCTTTTTTCGGCCTCATCCCGCAGCAGCTCCAGCTCCATGGCTCCGATGTAATAGCTGAGATAGCTGGCTGGGCAGGCGGCGACGGCATAATAGATCTGTTCCGCGGCAGATTCATCTAAATCCAGAATCCAGGTGTGCAGAAACTGGCTGGTCTGTGCCAGATCCCATCCGTTTAAATGAATGTTCATATCGCACAGGGCATAGAGAGCCAGCGTGGCCGATGCATTACAGATGAGAAACTCCTGCATTTCAGGGGAAAAACTATCCTCATAGCGGAATGCCTGTCGTTCGGCATAGGTGGCCCACCCCTCTGTAAAGCCCTTGAAATGCAGGAGGCTGCGCAGCGGGTCGCTCTGGCAGGAGGCGGAATAGACTGTCTGGTACAGATGGCCGGGATAACCCTCATGAGCCAGTGTTGTGTAGAGCCGGGATGGGTTGGTGGAGGAACGGTTGATATAGATACAATTTTCCTTGAGGGCATCAAGGGGCGGCACCAGATAGAAAGCCGGGCTTAAATGCTCCTCCAGGCATTCGGGGACATATTTAATCTGACAGGAAACATCGCAGAGCGCGGGAAAATCCTCCCGCATTTTGCTCTGCAGATCCATCAGGATCAGATCGGGTTCTTTCAGGGAAAAGGTCTGGTTCAACTGTGAACCGAGATCCGGCGTAGTCCGGTATAGCTGCGCCATCGTTCGGATGTCGTTGAAAAGCCTCTCGCCGGTCATCTGAATCAGCTCCTCCACAGAGCGGGACGACCCGGTCTGCGCGCGGACCAGCAGCCGATAGTATTCGATTCCCTGCTCCAGATGGCAGAGTCCGCCGGAATTTTTGCCGCTTCCTCTGAGCGCTTCCAGTCCCTGGGCCAGTTTTTCGTAGGCGGGAATGACGCAGTCAAGAATCACGTTTTGGTTCTCGCTCACATAGGCCAGGCAGTCTTCTTCAGAAAGCCAGTCCAGGCCGCTTACGGCCTGTTCAAACGTTTTCAGCATGTAGTTTTCTTTGGGATCGAGGCAGAAGTCCCGGCACTGGGCCAGGATCTGGTCCAGAACTGTATCGCACAAAAACAGCCCGGCGGCCGCTTTTTCTTGTTCAAATGCCAGGATCTCGTCGAAATACCTGGGAAGATCCCGGCATAGTTTTATATAGTCCTGGATATCCTGTTCCCGGCGGAAATGATATTCTGCCAGCAACACCGGAAGCTGTGCCTGCAGCCCGGTGGTTGGAGCCAAAGGCTCCCGGTAGAGGCCATAGGCGCTCATCTGCACGGTCAGTTGCAGAGACTCCGAGAGAATATCATAGGTCAGCTTCTGCTCCTCGGTCAGATTTTCACGGGGAATGGCCTGGAGCTGCTCCAGAAACTGCTCGGCCTCCTGTGCGTTATCCTTCGCATTTTGGGAGGAATAGCTGCCCAGAGTAACCGCATAGTCAGAGATACCGTAATCCTCTGGCGAAGCGATATGATAGTGCAGCGTGAGAGTATCAGAAACCGCGTCGGCAAGAAAGATTTCCTGCGTGAGAGCGGCGAAAGCCCGCTGGGAGGTATCGCCGGCCCGGTAAACTTCGTAGGACTGACGCAGAGAAGCCTCTGTTTTCGTCTTGTTTTCCGGAGAAGAATTTCCGGAGGAGGCGTGCGCGGTCTCCTGGGAGGAAGGTTCGCCAAAAACACCAGAAAGCGTACCGGCTTCACAGCCGGCGGAGCAGAGAGTCAGGCTGAGGACAAGGAAAAGAACAAGAATACGCCGGGCTGCCGTGTGGGAAAGATGACGGAAACGGGGAGCAAAATAGTCGAAATCAAGCATGGATAACCTCCTTTACGAGACAGTGTATGAAGAAACGGTCTTTGTCATACGCAAAGTTTCTGGAGAAGATTGCAGGTTTCGATGAAAATTGCTATAATGGATGCGAGGAGGCATGTTATGAAAGTGATTGCCAAGATTCGCAGCGACTTTCCGGAGAAGTTCGGGATTCCCAGACAGAGCGGTCTGGTGGACTGTCTGCAGGCGTATGTGGTATTGGAACCGGAGTACCGCAATCCGGCGGTGTTTCGCGGTCTGGAGGGGTATTCGCATATCTGGCTGCTGTGGCAGTTTTCGGAGGCGGTGCGGGATACCTGGTCGCCTACTGTGCATCCGCCGCGTCTGGGCGGATGCCGCAAGATGGGAGTCTTTGCCACGCGTTCCCCGTTTCGGCCCAATCCCATCGGGCTGTCCTCCGTACGGCTTTTGGAGATCCAAAGCGATCCGGTCTTAGGTCCTGTGCTTGCGGTATCCGGAGCCGATCTGATGAATGAAACGCCGATCTATGATATCAAGCCGTATCTGCCTTATACGGACAGCCATCCGGACGCGGCCGCTGGGTTTGCCGGCGAATATTTGGATTATGGTCTTGAAGTGCATGTTCCCAAGGAGTTGCTGGAACAGGTTTCGCCGGATAAGCGGGAAGCGCTGTTTGGCATTCTGTCCCAGGATCCGCGCCCTGCATACCAGGACGATCCCGAACGAGTTTATGGCGTGGCTTTCGCCGGGCAGAATATTCGGTTTCGGGTCAGGGACGGCGTGCTCACGGTATGCAGCGTGGAGCAATATGAGAGAAAAGGAGACGCAAAAGAATGAAAAAGAGAGGGATGCCCGCCGTCTGGTGCCTGCTTGTGCTCGGCCTGCTCTTGGGCCTGGCCGGCTGCCAGAAGGAAGAACTTACATATGGACAGGAGTGCTGGAGCGCAGCGAAAAAAGAAAAGAGCCTGGAAGAATATGCAAAGCTGTACGCTCTGCAGCTTGACCGGGATGTCCTGGAGGCGGAAGCCGATTCACAGGAGCTGCCGTTAGCCAGGCTGTTTCAGATTACCGCGCTCTTGGGCGCGCAGGAATATCAGAGCCAGTGGCCGGGCGGCATCGCGCCGGACTGGAAAGATGGGATGTTTGAGGCGGATTTTCCGGAAACAGCGGTTTATGCCGACCGCCTTTTCGCGCAGATTGACACGGCTGGAGAAGCGTTTTGGGAGGCGTTTGAAGAGGCGTTTTATCCCTACGATTGTCTGTGGCCTGTTTTTGCGGCGGCGAAAGAATGGTCCGGCGACCGGCTTTTGAAGCTTTTGCAGGACATTCCCGAAGACAGCAGCTTTCAAAGCCAGTGGGAGGATACGATCGAGCGCTGGCTTGGTGGCAACCCGGCCAGAGCGGCGGCTGTGGGAGATGCGCTGATGGGAATCGGGTATTTTGACGATTGGAGCGCTACGGATTTCCGGGGAACATTTTACAGCAATTCGCTGCGGCCGTATCGGATCCGGACAGAAACCATTGATGAGGCGATCGCGTACGCCAAATATGTGAAAAACACGCTGCACCCGCTCCAGGAGGCGATGGCCGGTGGGTCTTCCTGCATGGCAGAGTCGTCCTGGATGGATACGCCGTTTTATCAGACCGATCTGATGGTCACTCTGGGGGAAACGGTTTCTCTTAAGGAGGGAGCCGGTGAAGGGCAGCCGGAGGTCATCGAGACAGAAGGGAAGAAGGTTCTGGCTCTCTACCGAAATGTTCAGACAGAGGAGTTTAAAGATTCGCCGCCCCCGCTCCGGCTGATGGGCGATTTCCTGATGAGTCTGTCGCAGGAGGAGCGGCCGGGGACACAGAGCGAGGCGGATTATTATCTGGTGCTGACGCCGCATTATGAATATGGATATTACTACCAGACGGCGGGAGGGAATGATTCCGCGATTCAGCAGGTCTATTCCAGCACGGCGGTATCTCTCTATGACGCAAAGAGCGGCGCCTTGCTGCGCCATCTGGGCAATGTGATGGAGGAGCCGTCCGATACGATTGTCGCCAGCTATGACGATCAGGGACTGCGGTATCCTGAAATTGTGACGGCAGATACTCTGATCTATATGTACCGCCATGTAAACGAACCAGATGCGTATGCCGGCCTGGTGGACCAGACTGCCGGCCGCTCGGAGCTGGCCGCAGGAGAATCCATTATGCTGGGCGGCTGGGAGATCACCTACCACTCGGCGGAGACGACAGCGCTGGTGGAAGGCGATCTGAGCCAGTCAAAGCCCAAGGAGGGAAACCTGTTTGTGCAGGCGTTTTTCACGATTACAAACCATACCCCGGAGCGGGAAAATTTTATGCCTCTCATCAATTATGATGGAAAATCGCCGGAGGTGTATCTTTTGGATGCCGCGAGCGAGGAGGTCTATGTCAGCGAGGATATTCTTACCTACCGGAACGGCCTCTGCAATAAGGGCGTCGATCCGGAGACCTCGGCGGACGGCGAACTGTTTTTCCAGCTTCCTGAGGACGCCGCAGAAAATCGGGAAAATCTGTACATTGTCATCGTGCTGGGAAACCAGATGGTCTATTACCCTCTCGGATAGTACCGTCTGCCTTACGCCTGCTTTTTTGCGGCCCGCAGCGTTCGTGTGGCGTTGAGAACGGCCAGCACCATAACGCCCACGTCGGCAAAGATAGCGGCCTGCATGCCCGCCCGGCCGGCTGCGCCCAGAATCAGGCAGAGCGCCTTGACACCCAGGGCAAAGACGATGTTCTGGCGGACGATGCGCAGGCATTTGCGGGAAATACTCATGGCAAGGGATATCTTGGCCGGGTCGTCGTCCATCAGCACGATGTCAGCGGCTTCGATGGCGGCGTCGCTTCCCATGGCGCCCATGGCAATGCCGATATCGGCCCGCGACAGAACGGGCGCATCGTTGATGCCGTCACCGACAAAGGCCAGAGTGCTGCGGGGATCCTTCTGCGACAGAAGGCGCTCGACCTGCGTGACCTTGTCAGCGGGAAGCAGTTCACTGTGGATCTCGTCGATGCCGAGTTCCCGCCCTACGGCGTCGGCGGCCGCGGCCGCGTCTCCCGTCAGCATGACAGTGCGTACGCCCTGGGAGCGAAGCTCGCGGATGGCTTTGGCAGCCGTCGGCTTTGGCTGGTCGCTTATGCGGATGGAACCGGCAAAGCGTCCGTCCACGGCCACATAGACGACGGTGCCTGGCTTTTCATTGGGGACATAGGAGACACCGAGGCGCTCCATCAGCTTGGCATTGCCGGCGGCAACCGCCCGCCCGTCCACCTGCGCGGTGACGCCGTGGCCTGCGATTTCCTCCACGTCTTTGGCGTGGGAGGAATCCAGCTTCTCTCCGGCGGCTTCCCGCAGGCTTTTGCTGATGGGATGGCTGGAATAGCTTTCGGCCAATGCGGCAAATGTCAGCAGGTCGCTGGATGTCATACCGGGAGCGGGCAGCGTTTCGGATACGGCGAAAACGCCCTGTGTCAGCGTGCCGGTTTTGTCGAATACAATCGTTTTGGTTTCGGCTAACGCTTCCAGATAGTTGCCGCCCTTGACCAGAATGCCGGCGCGGCTGGCGCCACCAATCCCGCCGAAGAAAGACAGGGGGATGCTGATGACGAGCGCGCAGGGGCAGCTAATCACCAGAAAAGTCAGCGCCCGGCTTACCCAGACGGAAAAGTTCCCCGCAAACAGAGGCGGTACAAAGGCGAGCAGGGCCGCGCCGATGCACACAGCCGGCGTATAGTAGTGGGCGAACTTGGTGATGAAATTCTCGGCGCGCGCCTTTTTTAAGCTGGAGTTTTCCACGAGATCCAAAATCTTGCTGACCGTGGATTCCCCGAAGGGCCGCTTGACTTGTACCCGCAGCAGCCCGGACGTATTGACGCAGCCGCTGATGATATCGTCGCCGGGGCCGGCTTCTCTCGGCAGGCTTTCGCCGGTGAGAGCGCTGGTATTGAGAGCGGAGCGGCCCTCGAGAATGACGCCGTCCAGGGGGACCCTCTCGCCGGGCCGGATGACGATGACATCGCCCACGGCCACCTCATCCGGGTCAACCTGCTTTAGCTCTCCGTCCTGTTCGATATTGGCATAGTCGGGGCGGATATCCATCAGCGAGGCGATATTTTTGCGGCTCTTTCCCACGGCATAGCTCTGGAATAATTCTCCGATCTGATAAAACAGCATGACCTCCACGCCCTCTGCATATTCGCCCAGAATCATGGCGCCTACCGTGGCGACCGCCATAAGGAAATTTTCATCAAAGATTTCCCCGTGGAGGATTCCCATGACCGCCTTCCGCAGAATGTCATAGCCGATAAGCAGATAAGGGACAAGGTAGCAGGCCAGCCGAATCCATCCGCTCTCCGGCACAAAGGGAGCGAACAGGAGTAAGGCGGTGCAGGCGGCGGATAAAATAATTCGGATCAATACTTTTTTCTGTTTCTTTGTCATGAGAGGCAACCTCCGGGTTTTACAGATAGATCTCGCAGTCCGGTTCCACTTTCTTGCAGACTTTTACGACTTCCTTCATAATGGCGTCAAAGCGCTCGTCATCGGCCTCGATCACCATCTTCTGCGCCATGAAACTGATGGAGACGTTTTTGACACCGTCCACTTTCTTGGCGGCCTCTTCCATTTTGGCGGCGCAGTTGGCGCAGTCCACTTCCATTTTGAATTTCTTCTGCATTGTAAAATCCCCTTTCTTTTTCGTTTTTTGCGTGAGTTTTGCCGGGTTTACTCAGCGATATGCTCCATGCCCAGGGAGATCATGGAACGTACATGATCGTCGTCGAGGGAATAGTAGACCGTCTTGCCTTCCCGGCGGAATTTTGCCAGCTTGCTGCTTTTGAGAATGCGAAGCTGATGACTCACAGCGGAGGGCGTCATATTCAGGCACTGGGCGATATCGTTGACGCACAGCTCGCTCTCAAACAGAACATACAGAATCTTGACGCGGGTGGTGTCACCGAAGACCTTAAACAGTTCGGCCAAGTCGTACAGCACTTCGTCATCTGGCAGTTCCTGGCGGATTTTCTCGGTGATATTCTCGGATGCCGGTGTCATGATGGCTCTCCTCCTTTCATGTATGAACATTTGAATGATTGTTCATATAATAAGTATAAGATTTCCCTCCTGAATTGTCAAGAGGGAAATTTCTTTTTTTGAAAATCGGGACGCCGTATCTCTCAAACCGGAATGCATATCCCACGAAAAGCAGATTTAGATTTCTTCATAATGGTCGTCATCCTCATCCACCGGCTGCCAGGCCATGCCAAAATCGACATCTTTAAACAGCGCAGTCAGCCCAGTGATCTGCTTTAGGCGCAGGATTTCATCCTTATCCATGCCCAGGTGTTTGGAGATCCAGGAATCCGAGCGGCCCAGCTCGTGGAGTTCCGCAATGATGTTGCTCATCAGATCCACGTTGTGAGAGCCGCGGGCCCGGTTGTGGCGGATGGTGCTGGCCATGCGGCAGTCGAGAGGCTTGTCGATAACGGAAACGGGCAGGCGTCCGCCTTCCCGTTTATAGATGTCCGGATGGTCCAGCATGATCCGGTAGCGGTGAAAGCCATCGACAATGATATACTGGTCCTGTTCTTTGTCGTGGTAGCAGACGATCGGCATGGTATAGCCGTCCTCCTGGATGCTGTCGTAGAGCAGCTTCATCTCCGGAGGCGCTACGGCGTTGGGATTGTAGGCATTGGGGACAATCTTTTCTATTGGTATGGAAACAATGTGATATACGGGGCTTTGGTCAGGCATGTCTATTCTCCTATGTGGCTGTATTTCTGTTTCAGGATATCAATGTTGCGTTTCTGTTCGCGGGTCAGTCCAAAACCCATAAACCGGCAGAGGTGGTCGTTTTTCAGGATGCAGAAGCACATGCGCTTCCAACTGGGAATGTCCTTGGTGGATTTGATGTCATCGGTGTGATCGGGAATCCTGCCGATAAAGATGATCCGAGAATTTTTTCCGATCGTATAGTTGGAGACACCGTTGCGCCGGATATGATAACCGTGTTCCTCCAGCTCCCGGATGGTCTCCTCCTCCAGTCCGCCGCCGGTCGTGTGCCAGAAATGGATGGAGGTATTGAATTTTTTTGCATAGTTTTTCCGCAGTCTGGGCGGCAGCGTATCCAACAGAAAGCGGGTATAGCTCTCCCAGGTATGCCCCTGGGGCAGCGTGACGTTTTTGTAGCCCATGACTTTGGTCCGGCAGTATATGGCGCCAAAATTCGCGCCGCGCACACGCCCGACGAGGCGAATCCAGATAGCGGGGTCAATCACGCGGTACAGATTGAGGCTGTCCTTGGCATAGTCGTTGAAAGGGGAGGCAACCCGCATCTGGGAGGGAGACAGCCCCGCCATATAATACAAATCGTACAGCCGGTTATAGTCGTAGTGAAACAGGCTGACGGCGTGCCAGATATCGGATGTGCTCCAGTCGTACAGGGGAGAGGCGCACCAGACATCCTTAAACTGACGGCTGATATAACACTGTTCTTTGTAGCCGTATTTTTTATTGATAAAACCACTGTAGCGCTGCAGGGATTCGTCAGCCCGCATTCCCAGGAGGCATACGGTTTTTTTGCTGTTGTGGGAGAGGCGGTACCAGCGGCCGAACTGTTTGGCCAGATCCTCCTGATGCATTCGGTAGCGGTAGGTGGTCATGGGATTATTTTCCAGGTGAATGACATAAGGATGGCAGGGCATGGGGCGCACCCAAGCCTCTTTCTTTGTCTCGTCCCAGGGATACCAGTACATCTCATAGCTGCTCAGGGCCGTGCGGGTAGCCATGGGCAGGCATACCCAGTACAGTTCGGTGTGCGGAAGTTTTTCCAAGCGGGCAAAGGTTCGCTCTACATACTCGGTTGTGACGGTATACTGGGCTTCAAAGTCCTGATGAAATACGCCGACGGTTTTTTGGGGATAGAAGCGGTCTCGAAATTCCAGCGTCAGATTCAGCAAAAGCCCGCTGTCTTTACCGCCTGAGAACGATACATAGATATTGTCAAATTCTTCAAAAAGAAAATGAAGCCGCTCCTGCAGGGCGCCGTATACATTTTGTCTGTTGTATTGTCGTTTCACTTATGCATTCTCCTGCAATAAAAGAGAAATTTTTGGTAACAATTTCATTATATAGTAAAATGTGGTAAAATTCAACCGTTGTATAAGGATGAAAAAATCACTGCAAGATTGTATTTGTACATAATTATCAGCAGCAGACAGCAATTATTCTAAAAAAATAGGGCATGATGCCATCTATTGAAGAGAAACGAGTATGGGACGCAAAGGAAGATTGCCAGAGGATTGATAAGCAATAAAAACATGTTACACTGAACAAGCCATGGGAACGTGGAAATAGAAAGGGAACAAGGAGTGTGGGCAATGAAGAAATGGACAGCAATTCTATTGTGTCTGATGCTTCTCCTCAGCGCATGCGGAGGCGGCGCAGAGACGACGCCGGCGTCAGGGACAGTAGAAAACGAGACAACACAAGCCAAGACAACGCCGGCGGAAATGCCGTGCCGGATGCGCTGTGCTTTGGCAAGATTGACGGAGCGAATGCCGCCTCCAACTAATTCAAGAAATCGAATCACCGTTTAACGGAAACATCGCAAAGACCGCGCAGGCCTGCAGCTAGACGTTGCGGGCAGCACGGTTTTTTATAACAGCAGGGCGGTTTGGCAAAAAATTTAAGAATCTCTTACAGTCGATGAGATAGAATTGATTGTTGACGGGAAGTGTACTATAATGCGGAGGAGGAAAAAAATTATGGTTAACAAAGAGGAGACCGCACTATGACGTCCTACTGTTCGCTTCTATATCTCGTGATTTTTCTTCCGGCGGTGACTGCCGTCTGGGGAATTGCGCCCCGGTCTTGGCGCCCTTTTGTTCTGCTGGGTGCCAGCTATGCTTTCTTCTGGGAGCTGAGCGGAAAGCTGGTTTTTTTTCTGTTTCTTGCCACGCTGGTGATCTATCTGGCCGGCCTGCGGCTGGCTGCGCTGAAGAAAACGCGGGACCGCCTTTTAAAAGAGACGCAGAAATCGGAGCATAAGGCGGTGAGAGCTTCCTGCCGCAGCAGGCAGCGCCTGGTGCTGCTGATAGCGGCGGCGGCCGTTCTGGGAATTTTGATTGTGCTGAAATACGGGGCCTTTGTGAATGAAAATCTGAACGCGCTGGCCGGGTGGCTTCGCCTGCCGTTTCGTCTGCCGGTTCCGTCCTTTTTGCTGCCCATAGGGATTTCCTTCTACAGCCTCCAGGCCATATCGTATCTGTCGGACGTGTACCGGGAGACGATAGAGGCGGATCGCAATCCGTTTCGCCTGGCTCTGTACATGAGTTTTTTTCCGCAGTTGATGGAAGGGCCGATCTGCCGCTATGCACAGACAGCGCAGGCGCTGTGGCAGGGACAGAAGCTTTCCTTTCGCAATTTGACCTTCGGCGTACAGCGGATCGCGTTCGGCATGTTAAAGAAAGCCGTTATCGCCGACCGGCTGAATCTGCTGATTGAGACCGTATTCGACGATTATGCACAGTATGACGGCGGGGTGATCGCGCTCTCGATGTTTTTCTATACCTGTCAGCTCTATATGGAGTTTTCCGGAACCATGGATGTGGTGGCCGGCAGCGCCGAGATCTTCGGCGTAACATTGCCGGAGAATTTCCGGCGTCCATTCCTGGCCCCCACCATATCCAAATTCTGGACGCGGTGGCATATTACGCTGGGAACCTGGTTTAAGGATTATGTGTTTTATCCTCTCTCCATGTCCAAACGCCTGACCCGTCTGACCGTCCGCGCCCGAAAGCATCTGGGCAATCACTACGGGCCGATCCCGGCCGCAGCCGCGGCGCTTCTGGCCGTCTGGCTCGGCAATGGATTGTGGCACGGCGCCGGATGGCACTATATATTCTTTGGCCTTTACCATTTTACCTGGATTTTGTTTGAAAATCTGACGGAACCCGTTGTCAGAACCTACGCTGCCAAATGGCGGATCAACCGGGAGAGTCTTCCCTGGCGTATGATGCAGATCACCCGCACCATCCTGCTGGTGAATGTGGGAGAACTGTTTTTTCGCGCGGCGAGCCTGCGGGATGGTTTTGCCATGTTCGGGCGGATGACGGGAGATTTTACGCTTCGGTCTTTGACCAACGGAGCCATTTGGAATCTGGGGATGGACCGTCTGGATTTTCTGATTGCGGGAATTTCGCTTGCGCTGGTGCTGACAGTGCATATTCTCTGTGAGAGAGGCGTCGCCGTGCGGGAGACGGTAGCCGGACAGGCCCGGCCGGTGCGGTGGGCATTGTACAGCGCGCTCTTTTTATACATTGTGATCTTTGGCGCATACGGGGAGGGCTATGTTCCTGTGGACCCGATCTATGCTGGATTTTGACGGGAGGAATAGAATATGAAGAAAGAGCGAGTGAAGCAGGGTTTGTCCTGTCTTATATTTCTGCTGATCCTCCTGCTTGTGCTGATTGTCCTCTCCCGCTTGTTTGAGCCAAAGAACAATCGGGAAGACTTTGGAATGGGAGAGATGAAAGCCAACGGCATCCTGGGAGAGAAAGAGAACACGATCGATGTGATTGCGGTGGGCGACAGCGAATGTACGACGGCTCTGGCGCCTATGGTCATGTGGCGCGAGTGCGGAATCACGGCCTACAACTGCGGAACCGCCGGCCAGTATCTGTATGACGCCTTATTTTACCTGCGCCGTGTACTGACCTGCCAGAAACCGAAAGTGGTGATCCTGGAAACCAACGCCATCTACCGGGAATGTATGCTGAGCGATTATCTGTATGCCAAGCTTTCGGAGCTGCTTCCCGTATTTCGGTATCACAACCGGTGGAAGTCTCTGCGGGCGGAGGACCTGGGACCGGTGAATTATACCTGGACGGATCCGCTGCGGGGGCATATGCTGTATGCGGACATTGAGCCGGGCTGCTGTGAGGACTACATGAAGCCAATGGCGGATGTTCGTCAGACAGCCAGGTGGAACAGACAGTGTCTGCGCGAAATCATCCGTCTGTGCCGGGAGAACGGAGTCGAATTTTTGTTTGTGAGCACGCCGAGTACCGTCAATTGGAATATGGCAAATCACAACGGCATTCAGGCGCTGGCGGACGAATTCGACGTCGGTTATCTGGATATGAATCTTGCGCCGGAGATTTCCATCGACTGGCAGAAGGATACGAAAGACGGCGGCGACCATATGAATGCCTGGGGCGCCGAAAAGGTTTCCTCGTATTTGGCGCAGTATCTTTCGCAGCAGTATGCCGTGGCGGATCACCGCGGCGAGAGCGGCTATGAAAGCTGGGAGGAGGGGCTGAAAGAACATGAGAAGGCCATGGAGGAAGCACGGAAAAAAGTAGCTCTTGACAAACCGGATTAAATCGCATAGAATACGTTACAACCAACAAACGAGCAGGAACGCCGCCGGGCCGTTCGGTCCCTGTGAGGGGAGGAACGGCTCGTTTTAATATAGGAGAAAATCTATGACGGAACGTATCAGAAAAACGATGATCTATCTGCGAAAAAGCCTGGCGGAGAGCCCAAGGCTGCAGCGGATTCCCGGTCAGATGGATTACCGCTATACGCACTCGCTGCGGGTGGCGGCCATCGGCGCGCAGATTGCCCGTGCAGACGGTCTGGACGAGGAGGCGCTTGTTTTGGGCTGCCTGCTCCATGACATCAGTTACCGCCGGGAATTTTTGACCGAGGAGGAGTGGCAGGGACATGGCCGGGAATCCGCGGTTCTGGCACGCACCTGGCTGCAGAGCCTGGGCCTTTTGGAGCGGCAGATTGAGGAACTTTGCTATGGCATTGCCATCCATGTGGACGGGGAAGCGGATTTTCCCGGAGAGAATACGGTGCTGGCGTCTCTGATCGGAGACTGCGATAAGATTGACCGTTATGATGTCTACCGGATTTACGAGACGTTGGAGAGCGTGCATTTCGGCTCGATGAAAGCGACGGAGCAGTTAGCCTGGCTGCAGGAGCAGCTTCCAAGGATGCGCGAATATACGGATCTGACGATGACTACGCCGGAGGCGACAAGGCTGTGGCAGGAGCGGGCGCGCATGCACCTGCAGTTCCATGAGCGTCTGCTGGAGCAGCTTACCCTGCCGGGGCGGATCTTCTATGAAAAAACAGAATGAGGAGGAAGGGATAATGGAAAAGGACAAAAAGATGGTGGAGGCCATCACGTCCATGAGCGAGGATTTCGCCAGATGGTATACGGATGTGGTGATTAAGGCCGAATTGATCGACTACTCCAGCGTAAAAGGCTGTATGGTCATCAAGCCGGCGGGGTATGCGATCTGGGAGAATATCCAGAGGGAGCTGGACGCGCGTTTTAAGGCCACCGGCGTGGAGAATGTATACATGCCGATGTTTATTCCGGAGAGCCTTCTGCAGAAGGAGAAGGATCATGTGGAGGGCTTTGCGCCGGAGGTGGCTTGGGTGACGCACGGCGGTCTGGAGCCGCTGCAGGAGCGCATGTGTGTGCGCCCGACATCCGAGACGCTGTTCTGTGATTTTTATCAGAGGGAGATCGAATCCTACCGCGATCTGCCGAAATTGTATAATCAGTGGTGCTCCGTAGTGCGCTGGGAGAAGACTACGCGCCCGTTTCTGCGCTCCCGCGAGTTTCTGTGGCAGGAGGGACATACGGCTCATGCGACCGAGGAGGAGGCCGAGGAGCGCACGATTCAGATGCTGAATCTGTACGCGGATTTTTGCGAGGAGGTGTTGGCGATCCCGGTTATCAAGGGGCGCAAGACCGACAAGGAGAAGTTTGCCGGGGCGGAGGCCACCTATACCATTGAGGCCCTGATGCACGACGGCAAGGCGCTGCAGTCCGGTACCAGCCACAATTTTGGAGATGGCTTTGCCCGAGCGTTCGGAATCCAGTACTCCGATCGGAACAATCAGCTTCGATATGTGCATCAGACCTCGTGGGGCCTGACGACCCGCCTGATCGGCGCGATCATCATGGTGCATGGCGATGACAGCGGCCTGCTTCTGCCGCCCCGGATCGCGCCTCTTCAGGTTATGGTGATCCCGATTCAGCAGAGGAAAGAAGGCGTTCTGGAGAAGGCGGAGGAGCTGCGCCGCACGCTGGCAGAGGCGGGAATCCGGGTGAAGACCGATGATTCGGATAAGAGTCCGGGCTTTAAGTTCAGCGAGCAGGAGATGCGCGGAATTCCGGTCCGCGTGGAGATCGGGCCGAAGGATATAGCGGCGGGACAGGCCGTTTTAGTGCGCCGCGACACCAGGGAGAAGCGCATGGTGAAGCTGGAAGAGCTGGCGGAGGAGACGAGGGCGCTCCTTGAGGCGATCCAGGCCGATATGCTTTTGCGCGCCAGAGAACATCGGGATTCTCATACCTATACGGCTCACAGCTACGAGGAGCTGAAAGAGATTGCGGAGACGAAGCCCGGCTTTATCAAGATGATGTGGTGCGGGGACCAAGCCTGCGAGGAGAAGGTGAAGGAGGATACGACGGCGACGTCCCGCTGTATGCCGTTTGAACAGGAAGCGATTGGGGAGGTATGCCCGGTCTGCGGGAAGAAAGCAAAGGCCATGGTGTACTGGGGAAAAGCATATTAAAAGGTGGCTTTTATGGACCGGATATCAATTTCCATGCCGGGGGAGGCAGCCTGGATTCTTGCCAGGCTGCAGGAGGCCGGTTATGAAGCTTATATCGTGGGCGGCTGTGTCCGGGACAGCCTTTTAGGGCGCGTGCCGGACGACTGGGATATCACGACCTCGGCCAAGCCGGAGCAGGTGAAGGAGCTGTTTCGCCGGACGGTGGACACGGGAATCCAGCACGGGACTGTGACTGTGCTGGCGGGAACACAGAGCTATGAAGTCACCACTTACCGCCTGGACGGCGCCTATGAGGACGGGCGGCACCCGGCGGGCGTGTCCTTTACCAGCAGCCTGGTTGAAGACCTGAGACGGCGGGATTTTACGATCAATGCCATGGCTTACAATGATGAGGCCGGCCTGGTCGATAAATTTGATGGATTAGGGGATCTGAAAGCGGGTATCATTCGCTGTGTGGGCAGCCCGAAGGAGCGGTTTGGGGAAGATGCGCTGCGGATTATGAGAGCGGTGCGGTTTGGCGCGCAGCTTGACTTTTTGATTGAAAAGAATACGTTTTCGGCGGTATGTGAACTGGCGCCTTCCCTGGACAGAATCAGCAGAGAACGAATTCAGACCGAACTGAATAAACTGCTGCTGTCCGATCACCCAGGGCGTTTTCGCCTGCTGTATGAGACGGGGATCACAAAGGTGATCCTGCCGGAGTTTGACTGCCTGATGGAGCTTTTGCAGCGCAACCGCTACCACTGCTATACGGTGGGGGAGCATACGCTGCGGGCGGTGGAGGCGGCGCCGGGGCAGCTTTCGCTGCGCCTGACCATGCTGCTGCACGATATCGCCAAGGGCTGGACCGGTTCGACCGATTCCGATGGCTGCGATCATTTTTATGGACATGCCAAGGAGGGCGCGCGGTGGGCCGAAGGTTTTCTTCGGGGGCTGAAATATGACAATCACACAATCAGCCGGGTGACGCGGCTGATTCAGTGGCACGATTACCGCTTTCCTGTTGACAAAAAGAGCGTGCGCCGTCTGATGAGCGCCATGGGAGAGGACCTGTTTGCGGATTTCCTTTTGGTATACCGGGCCGATACGATGGCAAAAAGCGAGTATGCCAAGGAGAAGATTCTGCCGGAGCTGTGCGAAACCAAACGGCTGGCCGCAGAGATTTTGGCCGAGAAGCAATGTCTGTCCCTGAAGCAGCTCGCCGTCTCGGGCAGCGATTTGATCGCCATGGGAATGACGCCGGGACCGCAGATGGGGGAGACGCTGAACCGTCTTTTGCAGCTTGTTCTGGAAGAACCGTCGCGCAATACCAGAGAGTATCTGCTTTCGCAGATTGAGCGCGTGAAATAAAGAAAAGCGTCTGATGAGGTAAGGTATGAAACCAGAATTGTTTTCCATCGGCCCTCTGAGCGTTCACGGGTATGGTTTGATGATTGCGCTCGGCGTGATTGCGGCTGTGCTTGTGTGTGAGAGGAGAGCGCCGAAATTTGGCCTGGAGGCCAGTCACATTTTTAATATTGCCATCTGGGGCGTGTCGGGCGGCGTGATTGGGGCCAAGGTCATGTACTGGATTGTGGAGCTGCCTGCCATCCTCAAAAACCCGGCGATCCTCTTGGATATCGGCCATGGCTTTGTGGTCTACGGCGGGATTTTGGGCGGGATTTTGGGCGGATTTCTGTACTGCCGGCTCAAGAAATTAAATTTTCTTGCATATTTTGACCTGGTGATGCCGTCGGTTGCGCTGGCGCAGGGCTTCGGCCGCCTGGGATGCCTGCTGGCTGGATGTTGTTATGGCCGGGTCACGGACAGTTGGTTCCATATCACATTTACACAGTCGAAGATAGCGCCCAACGGCGTTCCTCTGATCCCCACGCAGCCGATTTCCAGCGCGGCGGATTTCGCACATTTTGCGCTGCTTTTGTGGGTGGCGAAGCGGGTGAAGGGGGACGGTCAGGTGGCGGGAGCCTATCTGATTTTTTACAGCATCGGTCGTTCTCTGATTGAGCTTTTGCGGGACGATCCCAGAGGCGCGGTGGGCGGTTTTTCCACCTCTCAGTTTATTTCGCTGTTTATTTTTATTTTCGGTATAGGCATGGTGATGATCTGCGGACGCAGAGGAAAAAAAGCAGGGACAACGGCTTGATACGGGCCGTTTCCCTGCTTTTTTATTGTGTGGACGGCAGCAGCCTTGCGATCGAGGCCTTCAGTTTATCCATATCCACCGGTTTGGCTGTGTGTGCGTTCATACCGGCTGCCAGAGCCTCCTGTACGTCCTCCTCGAAGGCGTTGGCAGTCATAGCAATGATCGGGATTGTTTTGGCGAGCGGATGGGCGCTGGCGCGGATGGCGCGTGTGGCTTCATAGCCGTTCATGACCGGCATCTGCACATCCATAAATATCATGTCAAACTCGCCGGGCTTTGACTGCAGGAAGCAGTCCACGGCTTCCTTTCCGTTGGGGAGGACCTGACATTGGATGCCCTCCATATCCAGCAGATCAACTAAGATTTCCGCGTTGAGATCATTGTCCTCCGCCGCCAGAACATTCAGCCCGCTCAGAGAGATCTCCTCCGGCTTTGGCGCGGCGCTTTCCTCCGTTTCAAAGAGTCTGGCAACGGCTCTCTGGAAATTGGATAAAAAGAATGGTTTGGGCAGGAACATGTCGATTTTCACATCCTCCGCCTCATCGCGGGCGGTATCCAGATCATAGGATGTCAGCACAGAGAGAAGAACCTCGTCCCCCACCGCCCGGCGAATGCGCCTGGCGGTTTCGCTTCCGCTGGCCCCGGGCATTTTCCAGTCCAGCAGGATGATATGAAACGGCTGCCCCTGGCGGGAAGCGGCGGCAGCCATATCGACCGCCGTTTTGCCGTCGGTGGCACAGGAAACTTCTATGCCGGTTCCGCTGAAAACGGTTTTGATATCCTGACAGGTGTCTTTGTCGTCGTCGGCCACCAGCAGGCGTGTAATATGGTGGCGCTGCCAGAAGGAATGATCCTCCTCCTGTTTTGCGGCGGAGAAATCCAGATCTATGGTAAACGTGCTGCCGCAGTTTTGCTTGCTTTCGACCGAGATGGTTCCTCCCATCAGATTGATAATGTTTTTGGTGATGGCCATACCCAGGCCGGTTCCTTGTATTTCCCTGGTGGCGTCTGTGATTTCACGGGCAAACGGTTCAAAGATTGTCTGAACAAAATCCTCGCTCATGCCAAAACCATTGTCGGCCACGCTAAAACGCAGATGGATATGATGAGAAGTCTGCTTGATTTCCTGTACCGTGAGGGAGATCTCGCCGCCGTCCGGCGTATACTTGACTGCGTTGGACAAAAGGTTAATCAGGACCTGGTTGAGACGAAGCTTATCCCCCAGAAGCAATTCCGGAAGCTTACCCCGGGTCGATAGTTCAAAACGCTGATTCTTGGCCTGAGCCTGCGGCAGCATCATGGTATACAGTTCATCCAACAGATCAGGAAGACTGAATTCAGCAATATTTAACGAGGTCTTGCCGCTTTCAATCTTGCTCATATCAAGAATATCATTGATCAGGCTGAGAAGATGCTGGCTGGAGGCCGAGATTTTTTTGGTATATTCCCGCACCCGCTCCGGATTATCGGCGTCCTTGCCCAACAGGACGGAGAACCCGACGATGGCGTTCATCGGCGTACGGATATCATGGGACATATTGGCGAGAAAATTGCTTTTGGCCTCGTTGGCGGCTCGGGCTGTATGCAGCGCATCCCCCAGGATATCAAACATCTGGCGTTCTTTGGTGCGGTTGGAGAACATCAAAATAAAACGATCTTCCTGATCCAGCGAGCAGTGATGCAGAAGCTGTTTAAACCAGCATAATTCGCGGGTTTTTTTGTGAGGGATATTCCGCTCGCAGCTCCACATGCCTCCGATGGGAATGGTGGACAGCGTCTCCTCAGAAAGCGGGGGCTGATCATCCAGCAGAAGCACCGGATCGTCTATGGAAAACAGCAGGCTGCGGACATCCTCGCGGACAGAGTCGGCGTCGATGCCAAGGACCCGTTCCAGATTGGGGCTGATGTACTCGGCTCTGTAGTCAGAGGGAGAGAACAGAAGAAAAATATCGTTGGTATTCTGCGTCAGCATGTCGAACAATGATTCACGATACTGGATCTCCTGATTTTTCTCCCGCATGCGCTGGCGGCTGTTCAGCAGCATGGAGAATATGACGCCGACCGCGATCAGGCCAAAGACAAAAGCCATAACGCCCATGGTGACAACGGTAAAGTGATTCATGCTGGCATTTACAATATCAGCCGGGGTAATGGCCGCCATGATCCAATCCGAAAAACCAACCGGCTGGTAGGACAGATAGACAGAATTGCCGTTCAGGCTGCAGGCTGTCACGTAGGAGCTGCCGTTTTTCCAGTCCAAGGCAATCACTTCCCCGCTTTTATCGGAGAAGGCAGCGTTTTCCAGCAGATAAGTCATCAGGTTGCAGGGCTGCTCATCATTTTGCCGGGAGGAGAATAAAATCTTGCCGTCGGGATAGAGAATAAAACATTCCGCCGCACCGGAAAACGCATTGATGCTCAAAGACTCCGTCATATCGCTGGGGTTGAAGCTGATGGCGATGGCAGCGTAATCAAAGCCCTGATACTGCCCTTTGGCAATCGGAACGGCAAAAACAGTAATCTGTTCGCCGGAGGGCAGGCTTGCGTCCACCACAATATTTTCCTGGTCTATAGTCAGGCGGTCAAGGCTCTCCCCCAGTGTCAGAACCCCGGTTTCGCCCTGGTCTGTCATGTATCTGCCGTCATTTGCCAGAAAATAAAAAGAGGTGAAGTGCCAGTCCTCTTTTTCCTCTTGAATAAAAGCAGTCAGCTCTTCCGGATCGGCATCGGAGATATAGCGTTTCCAACTGCGCAGAAGACGCCAGTTTTTGCTGATTGTGGAACGGAAGGTAGAATTGATCTGGGCATAAATTTCTTCCAGGTGACTCTCGCTCTCCTGAAAGATTTGGCGGGAAGTAAAACGATAATAGCCGAAGCTGATTAGAATGACCAGAAACAGCGCAGCCGATATGATAACGGCACCTTGCAGGTTCTTTCGAGCCATAGGTTTTCTCCTTGTATGATGCAATGTACTATTGGGGAAAACGGCAGGCGGTCTCCCCTTTTTTGATATTCGCTATACGGATTGCCGGCATAATGATTGATGACAGCAGAAAGAAGGCGTTATGTTTTGCCTGTTTCATTATAGCGGTTTGTCTTGCTATTGGCAAGAGCTGTTATAAAAAATTGATTCGGTAGGAAATCAGAGCGTATGCGCCTTGCGGCTTTCAAAATAGGGAAAATTTTCCAGAGCTGAGAGAATATCCTGAAATTCCTCTCTGGGAGCCAGTTCAATATAGTTCTGCAGCAGTTCGGTTTCCCGCTCTTTCAGGCGGCCGTAGAAAATATCAAACAGATTATGTCCCCGCACATAGATCCGGATTTCCTCCAAATGGCGGCGTACATCCTCCACGGTCTCCAGATCCTGCCCCAAAACCTCCCGCAGATGCCGGCCGCTGGAGATGCGGTGCAGATACTCTTTCCATTTTTCCAGAAGGATTTCATAGAAAGCGTCCTCGGACTCCACGATCCCCAGCTCGGCCATAATCTTGGGATTTAGAAAATAATTCTCAAAGGAATAATATTTTAAAATCAGAACATTCTCCGGGCGGACGCGGGGAAGCTTATCTTCCAGACTGCGATCCTCATAGTACCGGCAGAGCTGCCGCCCCAGTGCGGTCCGGTCTTTTCCGTCGCTGTCCCGAACCATGAGAAACTGGTCCCGCAGATAAATCTGGTTCATATATTTGAGGTTGGCATAGGTTTTGATGTTGGTGCAGCTATTTGTGGTGATGATGGCGATGCGGGACAGATTGCCCTGACTGTCGGTGGTCTCGGAGTAATACCGCCGCAGCAGAAGCGGCAGGCGGGATTTGTCCTGCTTGCCCTCCACGATAAACACAAAATTCACGTTCATCAGATCGCCCGCCGAGTAGCCCAGATCGTCCAGGATGGCGCTGATATCGGTCTTTTTGCGGATGTCAGAGGCCCCGTCCTTTGTGAGGATGACCTGGCGGATCTGCCGGCTGTTAAAATTGGGCAGGAGATTGGGAGAGTGAGTCGTAAAAATGACCTGGTTTTTGGCGGATAGCCGGTAGAGGATTTTGCCGCATACTTTCTGAAGGCTGGGATGGAGAAAGATTTCCGGATCCTCGATCATCAGAATGCTGGGCAGATTCTCCTCGATCTGGGTATAGGCTTCCAGAAGGGAAAACAGATAGATCGAACGCATTCCCTTTCCCATGCGGGAGATCGGCCGGGGAACGTTCTGCGCCGGATGGGTGATCTCTGTCGTGACCTGAAGAATTTTTTCCACGTCGCGGTTCATTGTGTAGAGAATGCTTTCCCGCCCCCCGTTTTTGTGAAAGCAGTCGTTGACCTTTCTGGCGAAAGCGTCCAAATTCAGATGATAGAGCTTGTAATCTAAAAGTTTGGACGTCTCAAACGCGTCCAGCTCGGCCGGCGTCTTTTTGGCGATCAGGCCGATGCAGCGAAAACAATAGTCGCATTCTCTGGCTTGATTGAACATACAGCAGCCGGAGCGCATCTTCTGAAGAATTTCGTCCTCCTGCAAAAGCAGCAGATCACTCTGAAGCTGTTCGACCCGCCGTTCGGTGTCCGCATAGTATATCTTGGGAAATACTTCAGGGATATGGGGGTTATGCCGGCCGCCGGCGTCCTGGTAGCGGATATGGCCGTCGCGGTTGGCGGTCAGAGTAAAACGAAGCATACCGTCCTGAAAGGAGGGCAGTTTGCGGCAGAAGTCCCGCCGCCAGGCGTCGTCGTTGCGGTAGTGGCTGACAATGCCCCTGTGATGCAGCAGGGAGAGATCTTCATCGGTGAAAGAAAGCGTCACGCCGATCTCGATATTGGCCCGATCCTCTGTAAAATCGTCCGGTCCGATCTGGTACTCCCCGCCTGCCGCACGAACGGCGTCCATCACCGTAGTCTTGCCGGTGTTGTTTTGGCCCACTAAAATAAGAGCGTTTTCGATGTCTGGAATGTGCATGTCGCGGATGGATTTAAAATTACGGATGTGCAGGTCTGTGATTTTCATGGCAAACGAAATCCGCCCGAAGGCCCCTTTCTATATCTAAGATAGTATTCTTTGCTTTTCTATATTAGATTTTATCACAGGACATCCGTATTTGCCACTGAAAATATTGAGATTTGGAGCGGACTTTTCAGGGAGTTCGTATATTGCAATAATCCGGCGGTAATGTTATATTACTAGAAAAGAACCAAACAGAGCAGCCGGAGGATATGGAATACGGAGAATGGAGATTTTTGCAGAGAAGAGATTTCATACAGATTCCGGCAGGACAGCGGCAGAACAGGAGGCGGGACAGGAGAGGGCGGGATGGACAAAAACATAATCTTACAGTTAAAAGGAATTCGCAAGAGATTTGGAGATACACAGGTTTTAGACGGGGTGGATCTGGAGATTGAAAAAGGGGAGTTCATTACCCTGCTGGGTTCCTCCGGCTGCGGCAAGACGACAACGCTGCGCATCATTGCGGGATTGGAGACGGTGGATGACGGGCAGGTGATTTTGGAGGGCAGGGATATTACCGGACTGGAACCCTATAAGCGCTCGGTCAACACAGTATTTCAGAATTACGCGCTGTTTCCTCATATGACGGTGGCGGAAAATATCGGATATGGACTGCGGGTCCGGAAAATGCCGAAGAAGGATATTGCCGCCAAGGTGGAGGAGATGCTGAAGCTGGTGCAGATGGAGGGGTTTGAGAAGCGGATGCCGGGACAGCTTTCCGGCGGACAGAAGCAGCGGGTGGCGATCGCCCGCTCTGTGGCCGGTGAGCCAAAGGTGCTTCTGCTGGATGAACCGCTGGGAGCCCTGGATCTGAAGCTGCGCCGCCAGATGCAGTTGGAGCTGAAGCGGCTGCAGAAGAGTTTGGGCATCACGTTTATCTATATCACGCACGACCAGGAGGAATCCATCAATATGTCGGATCGCATTGCGGTCATGAATCAGGGACTTCTGGAGCAGGTCGGCACGCCCGACGAGATTTATTATCATCCCCGGACCAGTTATGTGGCAAGTTTTGTGGGAAACGCCAATATTCTGTATGAGGGGGAAAACACCTATGCCATCCGCGCGGAGAATGTGCTGATGGACGGGGAAAAAGAGTGCGTCAGAGAGGCGGAGGTGGTCGAAAAATCCTTTGCCGCAGGGCAGCTTCGGATTCTGTTTCGCTTGAGCGACGGGCAGCAGGTGACGGCGAGCCGCCACGGCATTGACGTCGGCCTGCAGGAGGGAAGCGTTCACCGGATCGGATGGAAAACGGAACATGCGGCGGCGGTGATCGACGACGGACAGTGACCGGGCAGACAGTAGGACAAGAGGCGCGGGAAGGACGGCAGGAGGATGGAGTACAAGATGAAAGGCAGAGAGAAAAAAGACAGAGGAAGGCAGGGCGTATGGCCGCTGCTGGCTCCCATGTATGCGTTTACGCTGGTATTTGTAGCGCTGCCGGTTGCCTATATGTTTCTTTTAAGCTTCTTGACCAGAGCCGAGGTCTGGGGCGTAACCTTTGCGTTTACGCTGGAAAATTACCGGCGGATTCTGGAGCCGCTGTACCTTGGAACCTTTGCAGATTCCTTTGGGCTGGCGTTTTTGTCAACGGTTCTGGTCATATTAATCGGATATCCCTACGGGTATTTCATGGCCAGGATGAACGCGGTCTGGAAAAAGAGAATGCTTCTGCTGATATTGATTCCGTTCTGGACCAGCGCCCTGATCCGGCTGTACGGATGGATTATTGTGTTCCGAAACAACGGGGTTCTGGACAGTCTGCTGACGGCCCTGCATCTGACCGAAAAGCCTCTGAAGCTTCTGTACACCTATCCGGCGGTGGTGGTAGGTATGGTCTATGCCCTGCTTCCCTTTATGATCCTGTCGGTTTATTCCAGTGCCGAGAAGATGGACTGGACATTGGTGGAGGCGGCGTTGGATCTGGGCGCCTCGCCCGCCCGGGCATTTTGGACCGTAACCTTTCGGCTGACGTTGCCCGGTCTTCTGTCCGGGGTGATCCTGACCTTTATCCCGTCCATGGGCCTGTTTTTTGTGGCGGATATCCTGGGCGGCAATAAGATTGTGCTGGTGGGAAGCGTGATCCAGGAACAGCTTACCAAGGGAAGAAATCAGCCCTTTGCAGCGGCGTTGTCCGTGGTTCTGATGGTCTTTACCACATTGCTAATCCGCCTGTACCGCCGGATTACAGGCACGTCAAAATTGGAGGGAATCGTGTGATGAAAAGAAAAAAATGGCCTTTTGTCTATGTGGGCATTGTGACGGCCATCACGTATATTCCCATCCTGCTGACGGTGATCTATTCTTTTAATGAATCTAAAATTTCGTCTGTTTGGGGCGGTTTTTCCCTGAAATGGTATGAAGAACTGATGTATGACCGGGATATCCGGGAGGCGCTCGCAAACAGCCTGGTTCTCGCCTGTTTGAGCGGCCTGGGCGCGGCGGTGATCGGGACGATGGGAGCTCTCGGCATGTACAGAAGAAAAAGCCGTCTGAATGAGGCGGTCGCCATGATCTCCATGCTCCCGATTATGATACCGGAGATTATACTGGGAATGGTGTTTCTGGCGGTGTTTTCCCTGATGGATCTGCCGTTCGGCATGGTGACGCTGGTGATCGCGCACACGGCGTTCTGTATTCCCTATGTGTACTCCATGGTGAGCGCCAGGCTCTGCGGGATGGATCGGTCTTTTTATGAGGCGGCGTTGGACTTGGGCGCCTCGCCGTTTCGCGCGTTCTGGGATGTGACCTTTCCCATGATATTGCCGGGGCTGCTGTCGGGGCTCATGCTCTCCTTTGCCATGTCCTTTGACGATGTAGTGATCAGTATTTTTGTCACGGGCCCCTCGGTAAATACGCTGCCGGTTAAGATCTATACCGCGCTGAAAACAGGAGTCACGCCGAAAATCAATGCGCTGGCATCGGTTATGCTGGGGATAACAGCGCTTATGATCGCGGGTTCGGCCGTACTGGGGAGAGGAAGAAAAAAACAGGAGGTCCCAAACCAGCCGTCCGATGCGGCAGGAGAAGAGCGCCGGTAAGCGCAGATACCCAACTGGGAGACACAGGGCAGGGCCCCTGCGGTGATAAGAATTTATATATATTAAGAAAGGGTGACACAATGAAAAGACACGGAAAAAATAAGATGAAAGCGTTCATAAAAGCCTCTGCGGCGGCGCTTTTGATCGGGGCCGCTTTACTTGCGGGATGCGGTCAGAAAAAACAGGAGGGCGGGGAGCTGAATCTGTACACCTGGGAAGGTATGTTTCCGCAGGAGATTCTGACCGGTTTTGAAGAAGAAACCGGCATCCGAATTCGCTATTCCAATTTCAGCTACGACGAGGATATGCTGGCAAAGCTGGAAGAGACAGAGGGCAGCGAGTATGATCTGGTATTTGCCGACGATTATATCATCGAGCTTGTGATTGCGGAAGGGCTGGCCCAGAAGCTTGACACGGCGAAACTGGAGAATTACGCAAATCTGAATCCGGTTTTTATGTCGCAGTTTTATGATCCGCAGAATGAATATACGATTCCGCACGGCGCGGGCATTCCCCTGATCGTCTACGATCCGGCGTTATGTCCGGTGGAGATCACTGGCTATGAAGACCTGTGGAATCCGGCCTTGGAGGATAATATTGCGCTGACAGCCAATTACCGTGTGATTAACGGCATGGCGCTCAAAAGCATGGGAGAGTCCTACAACACAGAAGATCTGGAGGTTATCCGCCGGGCGGGCGACAAGATGGAGGAGCTGGCTCCCAATGTCCGCGTGATCAATGACAGCAACACGCAGGATTTTGTAATCAGCGGCGAGGCCGCGGTGGGGTATCTGTACACGTCCCAGGTGTATCTGGCCGTAACGGCGCGGCCGGATCTGAAGATCGTATACCCGAAAGAAGGGCTGGGCTTTGGCATCATCGCCGGATTTATTCCTTCCAAGGCGCCCAACGCCGGTGCGGCCTACGCATTTTTAGACTATATCAACCAGCCGGAAAATGCGGCGGCCTGCTTTGAATTTTTAGGATATTACTGCAGCAACAAGGCGGCGGAGGCGCATATCTCCGAGGAGATGAAAGACCTGCTGATTTTGCCCGGGGATGCGGCAAAGGGAGAGATTATTCAGACGATTTCTCCGGAGGCGGAAGATCTGCATGCCGAGATATGGGATAAGTTCCGCGGCGCCTGCGATTAGAGAAATGGGCCGCGAAGAGGGGCGCGCCTGCCGCAGGACCAAAACGGCAGGCGCTGGCCTGCAAGTCTGTAAAAGAAGAGAAAGGGAAAAAGGAAACAAGAGATGAACAGGGATTTGACCACCGGCCCGGTGATGGGGTCCATGCTGCGTTTTGCGGTGCCGATGATACTGGGCAATCTGCTGCAGCAGTGCTATAACATAGCGGATACGCTGATTGTCGGGCGCTTTCTGGGCAGCCATGCCCTGGCGGCCGTGGGATCTTCCTTTACGCTGATGACTTTTTTGACCTCGATTTTGCTGGGGCTCTGCATGGGCAGCGGAGCCGTGTTTTCGATTCGTTTTGGTCAGAGGGATGAGGAAGGACTGAGAGAAAGTATCTGCGCCTCCTTCGTGCTGATCGCGGGACTGAGCGTTCTGCTGAATATTGTAGCATTTGTCTTTTTGGGGCAGATCCGCATCTTTCTTCGTGTGCCGGGGGAAGTGTGGGAGCCGATGCGGCAATATCTGGCCGTGATTTTTATCGGCATCCCTGCGACGTTTCTCTACAATTACTTTGCTTCGTTTTTGCGCGCCGTGGGCAATTCCGTAGCGCCTCTGGTCTTTCTGGCCGTATCCACGGCGCTCAATATCGGATTGGATCTCTGGTTTGTTCTGGGATTGGAACGGGGCGTAGCCGGGGCCGCCGAGGCGACGGTGATCGCACAGTATGTGTCGGGGATCGGGATTGCGCTTTGGGCCATAGCGTTTTGTCCGCAGCTTCGGTCCCTGCGGGGGCGGTTTCGGCTTCGCCTCTCCTGCATCCGGGAGATCGCGGGTTTTTCGGTTCTGACCTGCATTCAGCAGTCGGTTATGAACCTGGGGATTCTGATGGTACAGGGACTGGTCAACAGCTTTGGCCCGGTAGTCATGGCGGCATTTGCGGCGGCGGTCAAGATTGATGCGTTCGCCTACATGCCGGTGCAGGACTTTGGGAACGCCTTTTCCACGTTTATCGCGCAGAATTACGGCGCAGGGAAACAGGACAGGATTCAGGCCGGACTGAAAGGGGCTGTCCGGGCTGTGCTGATTTTCTGTGTTGTGATTTCGGCGGGTGTGTGGATATTTGCCGGACCTCTTATGGGATTGTTCGTCGAGGCGTCGGAGACGGAGATTATCCGGGAAGGGGTCCTTTACCTGCATATTGAGGGAGCATTTTACTGCGGGATCGGCTGTCTGTTTCTGCTGTATGGATTGTACCGGGCGATGGGAAAGCCGGGGATGTCGGTGGTTCTCACCGTGATTTCTCTGGGAACGCGGGTGGCGCTGGCTTATCTGTTGTCAGCGCTTCCGGCAGTCGGAGTGAGCGGGATCTGGTGGTCGGTGCCGATCGGCTGGTTTTTGGCGGATCTGGTTGGCTTTTTGTACTATTACTGGCGGAAGCGTTCGGCCTCTCCCGCTTGATCCCGGCCTGTTTTCTTTCCGGCATACCAGCATGAAAGGATAACCGAATGGAACTGACAAATAAACAGCGTAAATATCTTGGCTTGGAAAGGATCGAGCCAGAATGGGAGCGTGTGGAAATCCTAAACAATTGTGTAAAACCGGAGCTGTCAACAGGAAAAGACATTTTGTTTTTTGACGGCGATGTTCTGCGAAAAGTCATCTGGCGGCATGATAACGGATCTTTTCGTGAAAACTCATATAGACTGCCAACACAGGATAGCCGTACAATGATTGCCCCGCTTACCAAAAAGGGGAAACCAAAACGCTTAAACGGCGTCAATATTCAGCGCTGCACACCGTATGGAATGTATTTTGAATACAATGGAGGAATTCAAATAGCAAATTATACAACGCAGCAGACCTACTATTCCTCCGCTTTTGCCGGGGTTCCGTTTATGGGGCCGGACGAGCTTCCCGCGTTTCTGGATAAATGGGTTGATGAGACCAGCGACAGGGATTTGGATGAATTGCAGGCGTTCGCTCATAGGAAACGCCGTCATTGCAAATATAAAGAAGGGGATTTCTTTCGGTTTCAATATGACCGCAGAAATTATGGATATGGCCGGATTTTATTTGATGTAAAAAAGTACATAAAGGACGGCGGGAAATTTTGGAATATTCTCATGGGAAAGGTTCTCTGTGTTTCGGTATACCATATCATCACAAAAGACCCCAGCGTGGATATCGCAGATCTGCAAAAACTTCAAAGCTGTCCGTCGGAATACATGATGGACAATCGTTTTTTTTACGGAGATTATGAGATTATCGGGAACCTGCCTGTTCCGCAGAACGTTGATTATCCGATCATGTATGGGCGTTCGATCAGCGGGCTTGACAAAAATAAAATCTGCTTTTGCCGCGGCAGAGATTATCGTGAAATTCCCCTAAAAGGAAACGAACTTTTCTCTAAGGATTTCAAAAACAATGGTGTAAGCTGGTCCTTTCATGTCAATAAAACACTTGTTGAAGAATGTATTCAGGCAGGGACAAACGAACCATTTTGGAAGGTCAGCCGTAGGAACGATTTGCGAAACCCTGTTTTTGCAAACGAATTAGCTCTTGTCTTGAAACAGATGGAAATATAAACTTTCTTTTTATAAAGGGTGCCCCATTGAAAAGGAGCCGGTCGATCCGATTGGCGCAGGCGCCACCGTTTCAATGGCGTCAGAGAGAAGGCTTTCTTGCTGCTATTCGGCGAAATGCACAATATGATAAAAACTTTGATATAGCAAAAGGAATGCTTGACCCTGCAGGAAAAAAGCGGTATAATACGGACGGAGTACACAAAAAAGTCACATTTTTATGGAGGAAAAGAGTTTTCATGGAGGGAAAGATGATTGAGACACTGAGAAAAAAGACGAGAACGTCCTACATCATCCGGGCTATCCTCACGCTGGTGATTGCGATTGGATTGCTGGTGTGGACTAAGTTTACCATCTTTGATGTTCTGACTGGTCCGGCTAAGATGGATATTTCCAAGGACCCGTCCACCTACGAGGGGAAATATGTCACGCTGGACGTGGACTGCCTGCTGACGGATTTTGTGGAGCATACCACGACGACCACCAGAAAGTACGGCGGCAAGACGACCACGGTCAATGGAAACAGCTATATCGCGTTCCAGTCCGTCTATGATTACGAGAGCGGAATGTCCACCTGGTATTTTTACAGTATCTATATGAGCAAAGGCGACCAGAGTATGATGACCAGCCGGATCGATGCGGCCTGGGAGTACTTAAACGACGAAACCGGCACGGTAGCGCCGCCGGAGAAGCTTCCGGTGAAGGGTAGCTGGACCAAGATGGATGCCCAGATCGAGCGCTATTTCCGTGATACGCTTGCGGAGATGGGCGTGGTCCAGGACGAGTACAATCAATATTACTTCTACACGCTGGACACTGACAAGCTGGGCGGCGTGAATATGTTTGCGTTCTGGGCGATGAACGGGGCAGCGCTGATATTGCTTCTTGTCTTTGTCTTCAGCGTCATTGGCTGTTTTGGAAACGCCTACATGAAGGATATCAACAATTATCTGCAGCGGGATCCCTCAGCCTCCATGGAAGCGATTGAATCGGATTTCTCCGGCGCTCATGTGGTGGGTGGCGATACCTGGATCGGAAAGCGCTGGACGGTGTACCGCAGCGGAACAAAGGCGCGTATTCTCTCCAACAAGGATCTGATCTGGGGATATTATTTCCGCAGAACCGGCAGAAACAGCGTCAGCGAGATGCGTCTGTACAAGACGGACAAGACGATTGTTCATATCGACATGACCGAGAACGAGACGAAGGAGGCGCTGGGATATTATGCGCAGGAGCAGCCTCATATAATCGTGGGCTACAGCGCAGATTTGGAGAAGAAATGGCAGAAGGATTTTAACGGATTTTTGGATATGCAGTATAATCCGAATCAGACGAGAGGCTGATAGGCGCTAGGATAGAGCGGCTGTCTCTGTAAAAGGAGACGGCCGCTCTTTGTATTTCATGATCTTAATTGATGCCAAAATGGAAACAACATACAATCATCGTGCTTCAAAGTATAAGAACGAAGCCTGGAGCTTTAGTGAATTTTGCCGGCATAAGATACCTAGTCAGTCCACAACCTGAAATCCCATTTTCCGCATACGCTCCGGATACGCGTCGCCGCTGTTTTCGTTAAACGTATGCTCCAGTACATGGCGGTAAGGGACATCGCCCTCATACCAGCTTCCAAAGCACTGGCTCTGCCCGTGCTTTTCCAGTTTGGGATAGGCGGTGAAGCTCTTGGTCCCCCACTGCCCAGTGAAATGGATGGTTTTCGGTCCGATTCTCCAGGTGGCGTTGGTGTAGACAATGGTGCCGTCATCCACATAGGGCAGGCGGCAAAAGACGGCGTCTAGGTAGACGGAATCGGTTATGACCGGCTCTTCGCCGTCAATATAATACATTCCCATGCCTTTGCCGTTCTCATTGGCGATCAGAGCATAGACACATTCCTTGCGGCCATCCTGCCGCAGACCGGAGTAGAGGGCGCAGCAGACCTGATACGTCTGACTGTACATAGCCTCGGCCGTGTCTTTGTCTTTCTGTCCGGTATTTCCGAGAAAGGTTCGGTCAAAGCCGCCCATGCCTTTTATGGGATGCCCCATGTAGGTTCCGGAGAAAATCGTGTTGACCTGAAAATAGGGGGCCGGCTGGTCGGGATTGGCATGACTGATAACGGCGACGGGGAAGGGTTCCACTCTCAGATCCAGAATACATCCGTCCTTCCCCTCCTTGAATTCCGCGAAAACGCCGCCGTTTCCATCATCGGTAAAACGCAGCAGGCTGAACGGATTGACGGAAGCGATCTCATAGGTACGGGGGAATTCGCGGACCAGATGGTAGGGGATGGTCCAGGTTTTCTCCTGCGCCAGATCATCGCCGTGGAGTCCTCTCTGCGGCGCCAGCGGATCGCCGCCGAATTCGCTGATGCCGGCCCACCGCTGGCTGTCCGGGTTGACGTTTCGGAAATAGTAGACCGGATTGGCGATACCGGGGACAAAAAACTGAGCATAGTGGGCCATCTTGCCCAGGGCGGCGTCTCCGTCAATGGAATTTTGAAAACAGGCCGGCTGCAGAGACAGGTCGTCGATGGTCAGTTTTCGGACTTCAAAAGAATATTGGTTCATGGCGTCTCTCCTTTCTTTTACGCGGCGGTCTCTTCCGGATATCCTACAAAGCAGGCTGTGACTGTTCCGACAAGCAGCGCGCCCAGCATCAGAACGATTCCGGCGATCAGATTGCCTGTGCCTCCGGCTACCCATGGAATCCAGAAGGTAAAGGCGGTCGCGGAGGTTATGACATAGTAGGTCGGGGAGAAGATGCCGGCGATGAGTCCGACCACGACGCTGGTAAGCATCAGAGCCTTCATGCTCTGCCGGTATTTCAGGATCACGCCGTAGAGACAGGGTTCGGTGACGCTGCCCAGAATACCGGAGACAAAATACCCGGCGACGGCCGTCTTGTTCTCCGGCCGTTTCAGGCGTATTCCCGCGCCCAGAGTCACGCCGAATACGGCGAAATTATAAGCCAGCATGATCGGCAGGATAAAGGTTTCGCTGCCGTTGGCGACAAAGGTCATGATGGCGAAATTGACCAGCGCGCCGTGCATGCCGCTGAGAACCATGTAGGGCAGCAGGACTGCCAGCAGCACGGCTCCGAAGATGCGCAGAATCAGGTTCGACTGGGACAGGGCGATAAACCATCCTCCGATTACGTTGCCGATGTAGGTACCCAGAGGCGCGCACAGAGCGAACATGACGGGGGCCATGATCAGAATGGCGAACAGCGGCACGAATACGGCTTTTAATACACTGGGGATCAGACGGTTCAGCAGCCGCATCAGGTATGACAGAATCCAGACGCCGAGGATAACCGGCAGAAAGGATTGGGCGTAGCTGGCAACCGGCACGGGAATGCCGAAAACGGAAAAGCTCTCCCGCACGCCGATCATGGCCATGAAGTCCGGCGCCATAATCAGACAACCCAGATAGATGCCGAACAGCGGATTCATATTCAGGGCTTTGGCCGCTGAATATCCCAGGAACATGGGCATAAAGTAGAAGAAGGCGTCGTACATGAAATCCAGCAGTATGTACAGATCGCTGTCCGCGGGGAGGATGCCGAGCAGTTCCGGGCCGAACAGAGCCAGAATGGTTTTGCACATGCAGGCGGCCATCATAAGCGGGATGATGCCGTTCATGGCCGGGGAAATATAGGCCAGAATGCTGTTCCAGATATGGCGGGGGGAAAACGGCTTCTTGCCGCCCAGGTGGCCGTCCAGATTTTCCTGGATGGCTTCGGCCTCCGCCAGCCCGCCAATCTGACAGATTTTCCGGTAAACCTGATCTACATCGCTGCCGATAATGACCTGGAACTGTTCTCCCAGCCACTGGGTGCCGATGACGCCGGGGGTACGGCCGATTGCATCGCTCTGCACCAGGCCCATATCCTTGACCGTAAAACGAAGTCTGGTGACACAGTGGGTAAAGATACTGACGTTTTCTGGGCCGCCGATCAGACGCAGAATTTTTTCGGCGGTTTCTTCGAGATTTTTCTTTGCCATAGAGAAACTCCTTTTCATGGGAGCGCCGTAAAGCGGGCGCTGGGTGAGTGGGATTATTGCCGGCCGCACCGGTCGCGATCCAGTACGGCAGAAGAGAGAAACAGGAGCTGCCCGAAAGTTATTGGCAGCAGTCTTCTTTTTCGCACAGACGGTTGATATGCAGCATCAGGTAGAGCTTTTCCTCTTCGGTGAGGGTTGTGTGCATGACCTCGTTCAGATAGGCGCTGACTCGTTCGGAGCAGGCGTATACCTGGGGATAGTCTTTTTTGATGGTCTGATAGATCGCGTCGTTGTCTCCACGGATCAAATGCTGGGACTTTCCTCTCTTCAGCAGATAGTGCATGTGAGAGACAAAGCGGGAATAGTGAAAGTTGTCCGTATTAATCCGAAACTGAAAGTCCTCCTCGATCATGCGGGACACGGTTTCAATGATCTGGCGGCCCGGCAGGCTGCCGGGGCTGTTTTCCGGTTCCTGTGCATTGATCAGGTGCAGGGCAATGTAGGCGGCCTCCTCCTTTGGCAGAGAGAGTCCGAAGGCTTCCCGGATTCGCTTGAGACCGTATTCACCTACCTTCATCTCGGCGGTGAACAGGTGCTGTACATCGTACAGGATGGGCAGGGAAAGATTCATATTTTTCTGATGCCGCCGCAGGCAGAACTGAATATGGTCTGCCAGGGTAAAAACAATATTGGAACTGACAGGATGATTGAGCTGGGAGCGGGCATAACTGATGATCTGATCGGAAATCCGAAGAACCTCCTCCGGGATTTCATTGATCATGCCGAGATAATCACGGTTTACATGGTAGTAAGTTCTCTCAATCTGAGACAGCTTGATCTCATAAGGAGGTTTTTTAAAGCCGATGCCTTTGCCGAAAGCGACGACTTCCCGGCCTGTGGAGTCCTGGCATACCGCGCAGTTGTTGTTAATGTTTTTGATCACTTTCACAGTGGTTTCCCTCCTTTCCGCAAAAAAACAGAGGCAGCGCAACAAAAGAATGTAGCGCAAGCCTCTGACGAGTAACAAAGCTATTTAGATATTTTATAGCATAAAACCGCGCAGTTGTCAAGGCGTTTTTGTGATTATGCACAAAATGGAAAGTCATTGCCTCTCACGTTTGGCTTGTTATGCACAGAGCTGGAAAACCAATTGCATCCGGCTTTTTTTTGGTATAAGATAGAGAAAGCAATTTTCAGATACGCCGTACAAAGAGCAAAGAACGGACTTAGGCGATTGGTCTGGAAATACATGGGAGAGAAATCACAAGAGAGGGGAAAAACATGCCGAATCGTATTTTGATTGTGGAGGACGAAAACGATATCAATGACCTTTTGGCCCGCATTTTTACAGCGGCGGGCTGGCGTGTAAACCAGGCGTTTTCAGGAACGGAAGCGGGGCTTCTTTTGGAGAGGGAAACGCCGGATCTGCTTCTGTTGGACCGGATGCTGCCGGGGATGTCGGGAGATGAGCTTCTGCAAAAGCTCCGCGGGGAAAAGGACGGCTTCCTTCCCGTGCTGATCTTATCGGCCAAAGGGACGCTGTCGGACAAGGTGGGGCTTTTGCGTCTGGGGGCTGACGACTATATCACAAAGCCCTTTGAGCCGGAAGAGGTCATCGCCAGGGCGGAGGCGGCTCTCAGGCGCTGCGGGAAGAGGCCGGAAGCCTCCGGGGGCGACGTTCTGACGGCTGGGAATCTGCAGATGTACCCGCAGGCCCGAAAAGTTCTGGTGAAGGGCCAGGAGCTGACCCTGACGGTTCACGAGTTTGACCTGCTGTTTTTGCTGGCGGGAAATCCGGATAAAGTGTACTCCAGGGAAAGTCTGTATGAACAGATCTGGCAGGGAGGATACTACGGCGAGAACAACACGGTAAACGTTCATGTCAGCAATCTGCGCAAAAAGATGCGCGCAGCCGACCCGGAGACGGAATACATTCAGACGGTGTACGGGATCGGTTTTAAATTCGGGGCGTTTTCCTCCTGAACTTTATAACTTCTTTAAAGGTTCTTTATGACTTATTAAAAGCCCCCGGATTATAATGAATCTGCCGGTGGAAAAAGAGCGGCAGGCTCTTGACAGGCAGAGAGGAGACAAGAGAATGAGTGAGTATGTCATAGAGACAAGACAGGTAACAAAACATTACGGCCGATTGCAGGCGCTTTCGCAGGTGGATATTCATGTGAAAAAAGGAAGCATCTACGGTCTGATCGGCGACAACGGCGCCGGGAAATCCACCCTGCTGAAATTGTTGGCCGGACACTGCTTTGCGACATCGGGAGAAATTCTGCTCTTTGGTCAGAGCGGGGAAAAAGAGAGGGAACGCCGGCGCAGGCAGACCGGGATCATGATCGAGCAGGCCGGTTTTGTGCCGGGGATGACGGTCAAGCAAATGCTGGAGTACTGCCGTTTGCAGCGGGGGATCGCAGGAAAAAAGAAGACGGAAGAGATCCTGCAACTGACCGGCATCTGGGAAAAACGAAAGAGCAAATGCAAGAATCTTTCTCTTGGGCAGAAGCAGCGGCTGGGGCTGGCGATTGCGCTGATCGGGGAACCGCAGCTTCTGATTCTGGACGAGCCGATCAACGGTCTGGACCCCAGCGGCATCGTCGAGATGAGAAATCTGTTCCGGCGGCTGAACGAGGAGAAAAATATTACGATTCTTTTGTCCAGCCATATTCTGTCGGAGCTGCAGCAGGTGGCTTCCGACTTCGGCTTTTTATACCAGGGCCGGATGCTGGAAGAGATTTCAGCAAAGAAGATCCTTGAAAAATGCAGCGATTCTTTGAATATTGAGATATCCGATCCGGAGCGCTACGCGGCTCTGTTATCCTCCTGTTTTCCGGGAGAGATCTTCCGCGTAATGCCGGAGCAGGCGATTCAGATCAGCAACCCGCAGAGGGAAGCGCAGGATTACAGCCGGCTGGCGGCGGAACACGGTTTTTTGATCAAACGGCTGGAGAGACAGCACGGTTCTCTGGAAGACTATTATATGAATCTGAAAAATGGAGGGACAAAGGCATGTTAAATCATATAAAAAGTGAATTATACCGGACGGTCTGCAATAAAAGCTTCTATCTGATAACGGGGGTGATGGCCGGACTGGTTTTGCTGATGAACGGGATTCTCTGGGTTTGCAGAGTCAATTTCGGAGAGCGGTTCCACTACGGCACAACATCCTACTCGTTTTCCATTCTTGTCAGCAGCCCTATGTTTTATTGTTTTGCAGCGGCCTTGGTTGCACAGATCCTGTATGAGTCTGACAAAAGAACGGGAAATGCAAAAAATGCCGTTGCCTTTGGTATTTCCCGGACAAAGATATTTCTGGGAAAATGTATCGTGGGTATGGCGGCCTGCCTGATCGCTCTGGCTGTGATACTGACGGTTTATATCGCCAGCGCCTTTCTTCTTCTGGAGCAGGCGGGACCGGTGGGGATCGCGGATCTGCTGACCGAGGTTCCTGCGATGGTTTTGTCCGCGGGGGCCGCTCTGGTTTTAATGATTGTGTTTATGGACCTTTTTGAGAAAAACGCGGTCGGTTTTGTCATCTGGGGCGGGGTGTTTTTCGGGATACCGAAGATCTTGTTTTATCTGGGATTCGGCTGGGAGATTTTTATGGAAATCGCCATGTGGATGCCGAACAATCTCTTTGTCGGAATGCAGGTCAATACGATGGAATGCGTGACAGTGTGGAACTCTGCGGACGGAATGATCCGGTGCCTGCTGGTGGGGGGAATCTGGATGCTTCTCAGCATACTGGCCGGGCTGCTGCTTCTCAGAAGGAAAGAGATTGCCAGATAAGGGGGAGAGAGGATGACGGGGGTGTTTTTGATTCTGGCGGTTTTGACGGCGGTGATTTTTGCCTTTCGCTATGTTTCTCTGAGGCGGTCTCTTCAGGAGGCAAACCGGGAATTAAAAGAGATTGAACGAGAGTTGGAGGAGAACCGTTTTCTGCACCTGCCGTCGCCGGAATCGGATCTGGAGCGTTTCATCGGCACCGTCAACGAAGCCCTGGAGGAAATCCGGCGAGAACGGCGCAGCTATGCGGCCAAAGAGCGGGAGTTCCAGCGGCAGATTGAAAATATCAGCCATGATCTGCGCACGCCGCTGACGGTGATTCTGGGGTATCTGAAGCTGCTTGGAGCGCAGGAGCCAAAGGGCAGAATCAATCCGATTACAGAGCAGCCAGACGGCACACCCGACCAGGAGCGCGCCTTTATGCTGGGGATGATCGAGCGAAACGCACGGATTATGGAGAGGCTGGTGAGGCAGTTTTACGACTATTCCCGGATTCATGCCGGCGATTATGAGACAGAGCTTTTGGAGGTGGATGTCTGCCGGCTTCTGCGGGAGACGCTGGTCAGTCATTATCAGGTGCTGGAGGCGGCAAATCTGTCGGTGACATGCGACTTGCCGGAGAGGCCCGTGACGGTGTGGGGGGAGACCGGTGTGCTGGAGCGGATCTTTTCTAATCTGTTTCAGAATGCCGGGCGCTACGCCTCCCGCTTTCTGCAGATCGCGCTGGAGGAAGAAAAGACGCAGGTCACGATCTCCTTTGCCAACGATACCAGAGCGCTGAGCGCGCAGGATATTCCTCATCTGTTTGACCGGTTTTATATGCAGGACATATCCCGCAGCAAGGGAGGCACCGGCCTGGGGCTGACCGTGGCCAAGGGGCTGGCGGAAGCCATCGGCGGAGCGCTGACGGCGCAGATGGAGGCGGGACAAAGCGGGGAGAGTGTGATCCGGCTGCAGGTGACGCTGAAGAGGGTTTTATGACGACGTCTTATCGCGGCGCATCAGCTCCTCGTGGCGGCGGATATTCTCCCGTGCGCCGGGGGTGGATACCAGCATAAAGTGATACAGCACTTCGATAATCGAGATGGCGGAAATCCGGGAGAAGGCAAATTCGGCGCTGGTCAGCAGCTTCTCCCGGTTGGTGCAGATCAGAAGATAATCCGCCAGTGCCGCCAGGGGAGAGCTGCGGTCGCCGGTGATCAAAATGACCGGCGACCGGTTTTGTCTGGCGGCTTCAGCGATCTGCGTCAGCCGGTACGAGCGGCCGGAATTGGAGATGACAAGCAGCACATCCCTTTCGGTCAGCGTCAGGGCCAGCGCCGAGAGCTTTTCTGAGATCTCGCTGGTGACGCAGCGAAGACCGAGCTGGTTAAACTTGAAAGCGGCGTCCATCGCAACCGGAATGGTGTTGCCGACGGCAGCAATCTCGACGGTATCGGCGTTCTGGAGGATAGAGAGGATCTTCTTTAGATTGTCCGGATCGATGGCGTGGAATGTGGCCGTGAGTTCGCTGATCTTGTTCGCCAGAATATTCTGCAGAGACTGAGGAATATTATCCAGTCCCACCTCATAGCTGAATTCCGGCTGTGACGATTCTTCCGCCATATCATGTACCAGGGCAAACTGAAAGGCCCGGTAATTGTCAAATCCCAGTTTTTTGCACAGACGGGTTACTGTGGCCTCCGAGGTGGCGCTGCTGCGGGCCAGCTCAGCGGAAGTCATGGCCACGGCCTCGTCGGGATGCGCCAGAATATAGTCGGCAATCTGCTTTTCCGCGCGAAAGAGCTGAATGCCGGAACAAAGCAGGGTGAGAACGCTGCTTATCGTTTCTGCCATGGATTCTCCTTTGGTCATAGCCGCGATGCGGCTTTTTTTGTAAGTATTTTTTCTAACGGTTATTATATCATATTATGGGAAAAATGCAAAAGAATGGCGGGATAAAAAGTAAATCCGTCATTATGCACAAAAATGATGAAAGAAATTCGTCATTATGAAAGTAACTTTCACGGAATAAATGCTTTACAAAAGAAAATCGTTATCATATAATAGGAACTACCATAGAACTTGATTTTTTGTAAGGACTGTGTACAATAGGATAGGAGGAAACGAATATGGCAAAAGCAGATGTGAAGAAGATGGCGCCCGAGATAGTTGCCGGTTTTGGCGGCAAGGAGAACATGGTACGCATCAATCACTGCGCAACGCGGCTCCGTGTAAACACAGGGGACATGGAGAAAGTAGACCAGACGGCGCTGAAAGCAATACCCGGCGTCATCGCGCTGGATATCCGCGGGAACGAAGTTCAGGTGATTGTCGGTGCAATCGTTGAGGATCTCTTTCTGGAGGTGGAGAAAATCGCCGGAAACGGCGGCGCGGCGGAGAGCGTAAAACCTTCGGACGGCGGGAAAAAAACGCCTGGTCAGGTATTCAGCAGTTTTCTGCTTTTGATGGCGGGTATCCTGAGCCCGGTGATTCCGGCTCTGATCGCATCGGGCCTGCTGTCTACGGTGCTGACGGTGATGACTTTGGTCTTCGGCGTGGACGCCGGCAGCAGTCCGACCTACACGATTCTGTATAACCTGTCCCAGACCGTATTTTACTTTATGCCGGTGATCGTTGCCTATACCTCCGCAAGAAAATTTGACACCGAGCCGGTGCTGGCTATGATTCTGGCCTGTTTTCTGCTGTATCCCGACTGGGTCGCGGCGGCGGCGCAGGGCGGCTTTACCAGCTATTTCGGACTTCCGGTTCTGCGGACCACCTACAACGGGGCCGTGATTCAGATTATTCTCTCGGTTTTTGTGATGTCCAAGGTGGACGTTTTCCTGAAAAAAGTGATTCCGGAAGCTGCCCGTCATTTTTTAAAGCCGTTTCTGCTTTTGCTGGTGATGTCCGTGATTACGCTGACGTTGACAGGCCCTCTGGGCGGTCTGCTGACCAACTATATCTACGCGGGCGTTACGGCAGTCCAGGAAGTAGCGCCTTGGGCGGCGGTGCCGGTGATCATCCTGCTTTCGACCACAGTCGGTCTGATTGCGCCTGGTTTTCATCTGGCTCTGATTCCCATTGCCACGGCCAGTCTGTCTTCCGTGGGATATGACGATCTGATCAATATCTGGTTTTTCTGCTGCACGATCACACCGGGCTTTATCGCTCTGGCGGTGGGACTGCGCGCGAAGAATAGCACGCTGCGCCAAGTGGCGTTTCCGGCCTGTCTGTCGGCGCTGATCGGCGGGATTTCCGAGCCGACTCTCTACGGTATCTGTTATAAGCTGGTCAGACCGTACTACGCATACTTTGTCACGGCTCTGTCCACCGGGATACTGGCGGGGATTCTGGGACTGAAATGCTATGCGTTCGGCGGCTATTCGCTGACCAATATCCTGCTGTATCTGGGACCGAACCTGGACCATGCCAATTTCCGCAACGCGATTATTCTGGTAGTGTTTATGGCTGTGATGTCGTTCGTCACCGTAAACTTTTTCGGTTTTGACGATTCGGCTTACGATAAGGCGTCGGATGGGGCGAAGAACCCCTTTGCACTGAAATAGGAGGCTTAAGGATGCGCGAATACGAGAAAAAATGTTTGTATGACCGGACTTTGGTTTCGGCCATTCAGGAAAAACAATTCATGAAAGAAGAAGACGGCGTGGATATCTTGATGAAACCCACGCCAGAAGGGGAACCGGCTCGTCTGGATCGGCGTCTGAGAGAAGTGATTATCGCAAAGCGGCGGCTGTTTGCCGGCCGGGCGGCGGCTGGCTGGACGCTCTCTGGTGAACGCTATCGTCCGGATAAAGTGACCTATGATCTGACTGAGACGTCGGTCCGGTGTACGGAGCGGCTGATCCCTATCGAGAATGATCATCAGATTGCCATCTATCTGTTCTGCTCAGATAAGGCCCAGCCTGGCTGTCCGATTCTGGTTTATCTGCACGGGGGCGGTTTTACGGCGGGAGATATCGGCCTGTTTTACTGCCAGATGAAATACATTGCAGAACAGTCCGGGGCGATCGTGGTGTTTCCGGAATACCGGCTGGCGCCGGAATGTCCGTTTCCCGGTCCTCTGACAGACGCCTGGGGAACGGTACAGTGGGTGTACGACCACGCGGACGAGCTGGGAGGCGATAGAGAGAAGCTGATGGTGGCCGGGGACAGCGCTGGCGGTTCCCTGACCAACGGCTGCGCTCTCAGCGACGAAAAGGGAATTCTGCGCAAGATCATGGGGATCTATCCCGGCTGGGATATGAGCGATTACCGGACGCAGACAAGATATCGCTGGTCCTATGACTGCTATGAGGTGGTTTCAGAAGACAGGGATCTGGCGTATAACCGGATCGACCGGATCAAGAGCAGCATGGAAAAAGATCAGTCCAGCTCCCAGAATCTTTATTTGCAGGGCAAGACGAGTCCGTGCAATCCCCTGGTGTCGGCTGTGTATGCCAGCGACGATCAACTGCGGCGTTTTCCGGAGACGGTTATCGTGGCGGCCGAGTATGACTATCTGCGTGTGGGCAGCGATTATGCGGCGAAGCGTCTGAAAAGCCTTGGCGTACCGGTGCGCTCCATCCGCTACTGCGGCTGTGATCACGGCTTTTTGGATATGATCGGCACCATCGTGCAGTCGGAAGAACTGTGTCTGGTGATTGCGCAGGAACTGAAAGAACTATAATAGATAAAGGCAGGACAAACTCTATGATTATCACTGTAACGATGAACCCGGCGATAGATAAGACGGCGGCGGTTCATACGCTTTGCCCCCGCGCTCTGAATCGTTTGAGCGGCGTACTGAAAGATGTGGGCGGAAAGGGAATCAATGTATCCCGGACCATTGCGGCCCTGGGCGGAAGAAGTGTGGCAACCGGCTTTCTGGCCGGAGACAGCGGGCGCAGTATCGAGCGTGTTTTGCAGGAGACAGAGGGGGTTACGCCGGATTTCTTATACATAGAAGGGGAAACGCGCACAAATCTGAAGCTGGTGGAGCCGGACGGTTCTCTGACGGAACTCAATGAGCAGGGGCCGTCCCCCTCCAATGGGGATCTGGAAAGGCTGATGGAAAAACTGAATTCCCATGCCGGACCGGATACGCTGTTTGTTCTGGCAGGCAGCGCCGGGCCGGAGATGGCCCCGGATATATACGGCCGCATGATCGAGGCGCTTCACACCAGAGGGGCGCGGGTGTTTCTCGACGCGGACGGACCTCTGTTTGCGGGGGGACTGAAGGCCAGGCCGGATATTATCAAACCGAATGAATTTGAATTGTGTCAGCTTTTTGGGCGCAGCCATGCGGCCGAGGAGGAGCTGATCGAGATGGGCCGCCGATTGAATGGACAGGGGATCGGACTGGTCTGTATCTCCCGCGGAGCGGATGGGGCGCTGTTTGTGCAGGGAGAACAAGTTTACCGCGCGCCGGGCCTGGCGGTCAAGGCTCGCTCCAGCGTAGGCGCCGGGGACGCTATGGTGGCGGCGATTGCCTACGGGCTGGACGGGCGGCTGCCGCTGCAGGACTGCCTGCGTTTGGGCCTGGCGTCCAGCGCGGCGGCCTGCACAACACAGGGGACCAGACCGCCGTCGGGCGAACTGGTCCGGGAACTGGAGAAGCAGGTGAGAATCACAACCGGATAGAATGGCGCTGCCGGTGTTTTTGTATTAATAGAAGCCGTTTACCGATACGTTATTCAGACGGACATGAATGCGACCGGTATACGGCTTTTTTCTGTCTGTGATGGTGCCGCCGTTGTTCTTCGTATTCTACGCGCCGGACTGGACAGTGAGAAGGGCCGGTCTTTATCCATGTCTTTTCATCCGTCTTTCCTTGAACGCTCTAATTCTCGCACCATAGCGGCTTGAATATAGCAAACCTACAAAAAGCATTCCGACAGCAAATCCCTGTACAATATCTAGTCCAACCATAATTGCCGAATTATCATAAAGGCTTGTGCCTTTAATGATAGTGTAAGCGAACACCAAAAGCATTGCTATCCCATTACATATCTGTACACGCTTATGGTATCGTTCCGCTTCTGTGTTTGTATAATCCGCTGCCCGCAATACAGTTTCTTTTATTTCTTTATCCATATTTTCGCTTTTCCTTTCTCCGTTTAGAATTTCCCGTAGGTCAACTTCATAAAAATCTGATATTTCAATCAGAATATCTAAGTCCGGCATATTGTTTCCATTCTCCCAGCGGGATATTGTTCTGTTTGATACATTAAATTTTTCTGCAACGTGTTCTTGGGTAAGTCCTTTTTGCTTACGGAGTTCTTTTAAGAATTTTCCGATTTTTTCTTGATTCATTATTTTCCTCCTTTCAGAAAAATCCTATCAAAACTGCCTGATAAAAAACAGGACACAAAGCGAGAAATACCTTACTTTGCTACCGGACAAGGTGTGTCTGCCACTAATCACTGGTGCATATGCTATAAATTACTGTTAAATCTGAACTGTAGGATTACAATACATGTGTCACAACTGAATATTTAAAAGACAGAGATACCTGTTCTGTGTTATATTTTAATCGC
>CAJUHP010000029.1:0-7669 GCA_910586125.1 uncultured Lachnospiraceae bacterium
CTGGGCAAGTTTTATCCTGGCATAATCCCGCCTATTTTATTTCTCATGTATCAACTTTTCTTCTTTTTGGATAACAGCCTAGAAAAAAACAGGCCCTTCGGCTGCGGGTAGAAGCCGGACAGCACTGGATACTCTTCGCCCAGCGCTGCCATCGCCCGCCTGGCTGTCTCCGCCGGATCTCCCTCCAGGACAAAACAGCCCTGCGCGTCCACCGGCACCTGTAACGCTGCCTCATTGATCTCCTCCGCCAGCGCGATGCACAGAGATACAAGCTCTTCTCTGGCGGCGCCCTCCACGGCAAAACCGCTCTCCGCCGAGAACGGCGTCCGATGATAATTGATCCCGCAGCCAATCGTGTAAGTAAAGAGCAGTAGCGATGCCGCAAAAAACACAGCCTGCAGCAAACATGCCGCCGCCTGCAGCAGACGCAAACGTTTCACAGCAATCCGCCAAACCAGCACAAAAAAACCGCCCGCAGCCGACAATATCAGCACATACAGCCCTAGCTCTGCCACCGAAAAAGGAATCAGCGAAAAAAAACGTCCCGGTACCTCCACCAGAAGCCGGTATACCGTCACCGCATATCCCTGGGCAAATCCCGGCACTTGTCTCGCCAGAAACTGCAAAAGACCAGCCGTCAAAAAAAGTGCCAGAGCCGCTAACCACCATTTTTTCCCTCTCATGTACGTATCCCCCCACCCGTTTTACCCTGCCTTCACTATACTACGTTCCGGATAAAACCTCAATACCTGTTTCCAGTAAACCGCACCCAGTTCCATCCAGCGCCGCCTATGAGCAGCGGCGCCGTCAGTGCCGGTACTGCCTTGCGCTTGCCGTCAAACTGTGCTATTCTTGTAGAAAACGATACCAAATGCAAAAGGAGAACACAATATGGCCGGTTCAATATACGGAACTCTTTTAACCATGACCACCTGGGGCGAATCCCACGGGAAAGGCGTCGGCGTCGTCCTGGACGGCTGCCCGGCCGGCCTGTCTCTGTGCGAAAAGGATATCCAGCCCTATCTGGACCGCCGCAGGCCCGGTCAGAGCGCCTACACGACAAAACGGCAGGAAAAAGATCAGGTAGAACTTCTGTCCGGCGTTTTTGAGGGGCGCACCACCGGAGCCCCGATTTCCATGCTGGTGCGCAACGAAGACCAGCACACAGCAGACTACTTGGCTCTGAAAGACGTTTACCGCCCCGGCCATGCCGACTATACTTTCGATGCCAAATATGGATTTCGGGATTACCGCGGCGGCGGCCGCTCCTCTGCCAGAGAAACCATCGCCCGCGTGGCGGCCGGCGCGGTGGCGGCTAAACTTCTTCAGACGCTGCATATCTCGGTACAGGCTTATGCCGCCGCCATCGGCCCCGTTCAGATGGACCGCAACCGTTTTGATCCGGATGAGATCTTTCGCAACCCCTTCTGCCTCCCTGACGCGAAGGCTGCCGGTCTGGCCGAGTCTTTTGTTTCCGGCTGTATCGAGCAAAAGGACTCGGCCGGCGGTATTGTCGAATGTGTCGCCGACGGCCTGCCGGCCGGCCTGGGAGAGCCGGTTTTTCACAAGCTGGACGCCTGCTTGGGAAAAGCGCTGTTTTCCATCGGCGCCGTCAAGGGGGTGGAGATCGGAGACGGTTTTTTGGCGGCAGCCGCTACCGGCCGGACCCATAACGATGCGTTCGTCAGCGACGGCAAAACCATTCGCAAAAAGACAAACCACTCCGGCGGCGTTCTGGGCGGCATCAGCGATCACTCCCGCCTGATTGTCCGCGCCGCTTTCAAACCGACCCCTTCCATTGCCTCCGAGCAGGAAACCGTAAACCGGGACCGCGAAAATGTCCGGCTGTCCATTCACGGCCGTCACGATCCCTTGGTGGTTCCGCGGGCCGTGGTCGTCGTCGAAGCTATGACCGCCTTTACGCTGGCCGATCTGCTCTTACAGAATATGAGCAGCCGGATGGAATATATCCAGCAGATTTATGCCTCCATGCAATAGTCACAAGAAGTCGGCATAATACTGCTCAAAAAAATTTTCCGCCATCTGCTTTACCTCTTTGGCAAAGGCATAATAACGGCGCACAAAGGCTTCTCCTTCTGCTGTCAGAGTGGAGAAGCCGCCTCCTTTGCCGCCGTTTCTGCGGATCAGAAAAGAAAATCCCATCTCCTCCTCCATCCGTTTTACCAGCTTCCATCCCTTGCTGTAGGACATGTGCATCTCCTGGCACGCCGCCTGCATCGATCCGGTCTCCTGAATCCGCATCAGAAAATCGGCAATGCCGGGCCCGAAAAAGTCCTCCTGCTTTCGCAGCATCACCTTAACCTGAAAATCCAGCTCCCTGCCATCCTTCTGCTGCCTGGCATACGCTTCCAATTTCTCAATATCCGCCCTCTCTCTTAGACGCAGCACGATGCCGGGATCCTTTACCGCGACCAGCCGCTCTGCCGGCGGCTCCTGCAAAACCGGCATATCGGTTCCTGCCGTCGCCGCTGGCTCTCCGTTTGCCGCTGCCGCCCGAACGGCTGTCAGGCCGCCTCTTCGCCCCTGCCAGACGGGAACCCGCACCGCCCCGTCCGCCTCCAGCAAAGCTTTCACCGTAGAAGGCTGAAAGAAAGGCAGATCTCCGGGAACCAGTACCATCTGCCCGCAGTCCGCCAATCGCTTTCTCCCCTGTACAGTCAGATCTTTCTCTGTAAAGCAAAACGATACGGCCAAATGCTCCAGATCGCGCTCCAGAACCCTATACTCTGGTCTGGCCGCGACAGCGATCCGTTCTACTCCCGCTCTCTTCAGTATCTGAATCTGCCGCTCGATAACCGTCTGCCCCGCTATATGGATCAGAGGAATGAAGGATTCTGTCTCCTCCCCGCCTGCTGTTTTGCATCCTCCCTCCGCCAAAATCAAAGCGCCGTTCATCCCGTATTCCCCCTCCTTTGTCTCCTGCTTCTCTCCTTTGCCTCTCTACAGCAGACCGGCTGCCAGCGGCGCCAGGACGGCGGTCAGCACGCCGGCAATAACCATAGCCAGACCGCTCATGGCTCCCTCCACTTCTCCGATCTCCAGCGCCGCGACCGTGCCGATCGCATGCGCGGAATTCCCGCAGGCCAGTCCCACCGCCACGGGGTGCCGAATCGAAAGCAGCCGAAAGACGGTGCGGGCTACACTGCTGCCGAACAGACCCGTAAACACAACGGAAGCCACCGTCAAGGAGGGCACGCCGCCGATCTCCGCCGAGACACCGATGGCAATAGCTGTTGTAACCGACTTCGGCAGCAGGGAATGATAGATTTCCGGGTCCAGGCGAAACAGCAGACACAGGCTCAGGATACAGACAATATTGGCCGCGATTCCGCTGAGAATTCCGATCCCAATCGCTGCCAGGTTTTTCTTCAGCAGCGAAACCTGCTTGTACATGGGAATCGCCAGGGCTACCGTGGCCGGCGTCAGAAAATAAGTCAGGTGCGAGGCTCCCCTATCAAACGTTTCATAGTCCACCTGAAAAACCGTCAGAAACAGAATGATCGCCGCCGTCGTCAAAAGCAGAGGATTCGCCAGGCCGCTGCGAAACTTTCTGCACAGTTTTGTGCTGCCCCAGAACACCAGCAGGCCGAAGAACAAACCAAAATAGCCGGATTCTGCCAGAAATTTATTCATGTGTCTTATCCTCCGGCTTTAACAGAAGCTCCGTCACCTTGCCGGTGACAGCCATAACCAAAAGCGTGCTGAGAAGACAGAGCAGGATAACCGCCGGCAGACTGTCCACATACTGGGCAATGACTGTCATCAGGCTGACGCTTGGGCTGATAAAATAGACTGACATTGTTCCGATCAGAAAGCTCCCTGTCTTCTCCACCTTTTCCAGCTTGACGATCCCTGTCATCAGCGCCGTAAACAGCAGGATAAGACCGTATACGCTGGCCGGAACCGGAAGCGGCAGCAGTGCATGCAGCACCTCCCCCAGAAAGGAAGCGCCCAAAATCACCAGAAGCTGAAACACATATTCCATCTTTTTCTCTCCTTTTCCATTTAATCCGACTCTTTTTTTCTCTCTATTATTCTATTGCATTCGCTGAAGGAAATCAAGATCTGCGACGGCAGATAGAAGATCCACAGGATACCGGAACAAAACGGCCGAATCTGCTGCCAATAGAAGTCCGGAAGTCTCAGATAATCTCCCAAATTCATCGCGCCCACATTCAGATCGCAGAGAAAAAAAAGAAAAAGTCCCCAGGCAAAAAAACGCTCCCTTCTTCCTCCGCCCAGCCGCAGGGAAGACCGCAGATTACCGGCAAACAGAACAATATACCCCACCGCCAGTCCCCCCTCTGCCCCCAGCGTTACGCCCAATCTCAGACATGATGCAGCGATGACAGCGGCTGCGGCTCCCGCTGTGGCAAGCGACCGCAGACGGCGTCCCAGCCGCACAAAATAGAAAAGCTGCACTGCCAAAAAGCAACACAGCCCTTCTATGTTCTGTCTCATCAAAACCATAAAAAAATCTGCCGCTGCGGTCAAAATCAGAGCCAGAGCTGCCAGCAGGCGATCCGGCAAAGCCGGATTTTTTTGCCGCCAAGCGTCCAAAAGGCGCAGCACAGCGGTCAGAGCACAGACGGCAACCCATCCGAAGGCAAACCATTCCCCCGTCCCTGCCGCCATTTTGTCAGGCCTCATCCCTTTTTTGCAGCGCCCGGATGATTGCCGGAACCATCTGCTTTTTCCTGGATACCACGCCCGGCAGCAGCGCGCTGTTTTCCTGCGGCTTCCTTCCAAATGCCGACTCCACCAGCTCCATGGCTCCGGTTCCCAAGAACAGCAGATCCGTGGATTCCTCCGCGATATTGGTCAGCATAAACAGCAGCATGTCTACGCCGCTTCCCTGAAAATTCTGCTCCATATAGGGGAAGATCCGCTGTTTCAGCTCTCTCAGCTCATCCCGGCTCATTGAACTGATCTGCGATACGCCCAGCGTAATGCTCTGCACATTGAATTTCTTGAAATCCTGATAAAAAATCTCTTCCTCCGTCTTCTGCGACAGATTGCTCCCCGCCCGGAACATGTCCTCCGCCAGCTCCTCCACCTTCACACCGGCGATCTGCGCCAGCTCCCTGGCTGCCTTTTCATCCACCGGCGTGCAGGTGGGCGAGCGGAACATCAGCGTGTCCGACACAATCGCGCTGCACAAAAGCCCGGCCATCTCCGGCTCCACAGGCACATGGTTTTCCTGATACATCTGATAGACAATCGTAGCGGTGCATCCCAGAGGCTGATTGCGGAAATACACCGGATTCATCGTCTCCACGCTGCCCAGCCTGTGATGATCGATGATCTCCAGGATCTCCGCCGATGTAATGCCCGGCACCGCCTGATTCTTTTCATTGTGATCCACCATGATGACCTGTCTCGGCTTCATATCCAGAAGGTTTCTCCGTCCGATCATTCCCACGTAATCTCCGTTTCGATCCAAAATCGGAAAGCTGCGGTGGCGTTTCTTTGCCATGACCGTGCGGATCTCCTCCACATAATTGTCCATGCGAAACGTGATCAGATTATCCTTTTTCATAAAATGGCGCACCGGGATGCTCTGGTTGATCAGCCGGGCCACCTTATAGGTGTCAAACGGCGTGCAGATCACAGCGCAGCCCGCTCTTCTGGCCATGGATTGTATGGTGTCAGACACGCCGGTCTCCAGACAGACCACGATGCACCCGGCTTTCATCTCGATGGCACACAGTTGAGAATCGTAGCGGTTGCCCAGAATCACCATATCATGCTCATCTATATATTTTTCCATGACATCGGGGTTGGCGGCGGAGATTACCACCTTTCCCTTGTCAAAGTTGGCGTCAGGATCGCCCGTCACCAGCACGCCGTCCAGCGTATCCAAAATATTTCGATAGGGCGTATTGGCGGCGGCCACGGTGTTGCTGTCATGTTCTTCCATATAGGAACGGGCAATATCTCCGATCGTAATCAGCCCTTCCAGCTTTCCTTCCTTTAAAATCGGAAGCGTCACGACATTGTCTCTTTTCATCAGGCTCCATGCGTTCTTCAAGGACATTTCCGCCGAGATGCCGGCGATGTGCTGCAGCTCCACATTGCGGACGCGCGGCTGCGCCGATGCCAGATAGCGGGGCTCCTGGATCCCGAAGCGCTGCAGGACATAGCGGGTTTCCTCATTCATATGACCAGCCGACCTGGCTTCGTATGCCTGTCCTGTCAGCGTCCGTTTCAGATTGGCATAGACGATGGCAGAACAGATCGAATCCGTATCGGGATTCTGATGACCAATGACCGTAACAGGTCTCTCTTTCATAGTCTTCTCCTTTCTTATCCCAGATATTCCTCTGCCAGCCTGCGAAACGCGGGCAGAGAACGAATCACCTTTTCTGTGGGAATACAGTAGGAAATACGAAAATGACCGGGGCAGCCGAACGCACTGCCCGGAACCAGCAGCAGCTCATACTTCTTCGCCCGCTCACAGAAGGATGTGTCATCCGGCTCCAGGGAGCGAGGAAACATATAAAAGGTTCCCTGCGGCTTCACGCAGCCATACCCCAACGCCGGCAATTCCTTAAAAAGAATTTCCTTGTTCTTCTCATAGACGGACAGATCCGAGGTGTCCTCCAGACAGCGGGCCACCGCAAGCTGCATCAGCGACGGCGGACAGTTATGCCCGATTTCCCTTGAAATCTGCCCGAAGACAGCGGCTGCCACCTCTGCGTCGTCGCTGTCCGGGTGAACCGCCACATAGCCAATCCGCTCTCCGGGGATGGACATGGACTTGCTGAATGAATAGCAGGTGAACGTATTGGCATAAAAGGAGGCCGTGTAGGGAATCTGCACTCCTTCAAATACCAGTTCCCGATAGGGTTCATCCGAGATAAGATAGATCGAATGCCCGTATTCTCTCTGTTTCTCAGTCAAAATATCAGCCAGGCGCGCAAGCGTTGCGACCGAATATACCACGCCTGCGGGGTTATTCGGCGTATTGACTAAAACTCCCTTCACGCGGGGATTTAGAAGCTTCTCAAACGCCTCAAAATGGATCTGAAAATCGTCTGTGCAGGCAGGCGTCACCGAAAGCTTTCCCCCGGCGCCCTCCACATAGGGCTGATACTCGGGAAAATACGGGGCAAACGTCACAATCTCGTCCCCCGGCTCTTCCAGTACGGCCCGCAGCGCATGCGCGACGGCCCCGGCGGCTCCCGATGTCATAAAAATATGTTTCTCTTCATAGTTCATGCCAAAACGCCGGTTTAAAGATGCTGCCACCGCCTGACGAACCGAGCCGATTCCCAGAGACGGGCTGTAACCGTGGACGGTCAAATCATCCTGTGCTGCCAGAATCTCTGCGAGAGCCTTATGAAAACTCTCCGGCGCCGCCACGCTGGGATTGCCGAGGCTGTAATCAAAGATATTGTCAAAACCAATTTCCGCCGCCCTCTTTTTCCCATACATAAATACCCGCCGGATCACATTCTCGTGATTTTGCATTTCCACATATCTGGAATTCAGCATGTCCGAAATCCTCCTTTTGTATCTCTGACTTTACTATAGCATAATTCAGAAGAATTTCAAAGAGATCGGAACAAAAAAACCGCTGAAAATCTGAGTTCCTCAAGATCTTCAGCGGGTATGCAGTTGGAGGGACTTGAACCCTCACGAGCGT
>CAJUHP010000029.1:7769-48437 GCA_910586125.1 uncultured Lachnospiraceae bacterium
AATGCTCACATGAACCTGAATCATGCGCGTATGCCAATTCCGCCACAACTGCTTGGTGCGCCTCAGCGCTTTTATAGAATACTACTTTTTGGGCAGAATGTCAACTGTTTTTTTTATTTTTTATTTCTTGTTCCACGGCACAGCCCGGCTTGTTCTGCCGCAGCCGATTAGATTCCCCAGAACGCCCACACAAAGAGATAGCCGGCCATGACTGCAATCAGTGTAAACGGGACGCCGATCCGCAGAAAATCGCGGTTCTTTACTTCAAGCCCCTCCTTGCGCAAAAGACCGATGGCCGTGATATTGGCCGAGGCTCCCACCGGCGTCAGATTTCCTCCCAACGTTGCACCGGTCAGAAGGCCAAAGTACAACACATACGGCTCTATCCCGATCATAGCCGCCATGCCCTGCACCACCGGAAGCATGGTGGCCACATAGGGAATATTGTCGATAAACGCAGAAAATCCCACGCTGGCCCACACAATCAGCGTATAGGCCAAAAATACGTTATCTCCGCTGAGACCCACAAAAATCTTGGCCACAGCATCAATCACGCCGGCTTCCTTAATTCCGCCGATCACCAGAAACAGGCCGGTAAGCAGCAGCAGCGTATCAAAGTCAATCTCCCGGATCGGTTTTAGCACCTTTTTTCTGTCATGCGTTCTCAGAGCCGTATAGACAAGTCCCACCGCAAAGAGCGCCATGCAGATCAGCCCGTTGGTCAGCGCCGGTTTCCCGGGAATGAAGGAAGCGGCAATCAGAAGAACCACAACGCCGCCAAGAAGAAAGGTAGGAACATAGTCTGTTACCTTTGTGCGCTCTCCAGCCTCCACGCTTCCGGTCTCCCTGCGAAACAGCCATAAAAGCGCCAGACACGACAATACGGCCCCCAGTTCCACCGCCCAGAAGATGCTGGGCCGTCCCAGGAAAAAGAAGAAGTCCATAAAATCCATCCCGGCGTAACCGCCCAGAAGAATGGATGTCGTATCTCCCACCAAAGTGGCCGCTCCCTGCAGATTGGAGGACACGGCAATGGCGATAATCATCGGCACCGGATTGATCTTCAGACGCCGGCTGATCGCCAGAGCCACCGGCGCAATCATCAGAACCGTCGCAACGTTGTCGATAAAAGCGGATACGATTCCGGCAAAGAGAGACAAAAACACCACCGCCCATTTCACATTAGGCGTTTTCTGCAGAATCAAATCCGCCAGCAGCGCCGGCATCTGCGAGTCGATAAACAGGGAGACAATTCCCATGGTTCCGGCAATCATCATCAGAACATTGAAATCCACGGCTCCCACAATCTTTCCAAGGGGCAAAAAGCCAAACCCGACAAACAGTGCTGCCGATAAAAGAGCCACCCAATGCCGTTTGTTCGGAAGAAGCAAAAGCCCTACGTAGGTCAGGGCAAATAAAATCAGTGCGAGTATCATGGTTGTTTTTCTCCTGTTTTTTGATGGTATTCCCAAAAATGCCGGACAGAGAAAAATCACGGAAAAACCCGTTCTATAAGGCTTCCCGCGATCTTCAAACGTGCAGTTGGAGGGACTTGAACCCTCACGAGCGTAATGCTCACATGAACCTGAATCATGCGCGTATGCCAATTCCGCCACAACTGCTTGTTTATGTATTTTCCAGCGCCTTTACATCATACTACTTTTTTCGTCGTCCGTCAACTGTTTTTTTTATTTTTTCTGATGTTTTTTCAGTGGCTGTTTTTTTAGTGGATGCGGCGCTGTCTCAAGCGCCGCATCCGAAAAGAAATTTATCCCTTACACAATTTCTTCAGCTCGTCAGCCACAAACTGTACCTGTGTGCCGATAATAACCTGTACGGCTGTCTTGCTGGGACGCAGGACGCCGGCCACACCGGCCGATTTGATCTTCTTTTCGTTGACGTCCTCATAATTCTTGATTTCCAGACGCAGTCTGGTAATGCAGTTGTCAACGGAGACCACGTTCTCTTTGCCGCCCAATCCTTCCAGAATGATCTGGGCCACCGCGGTAAAGTCATTGTTTGCCAGCGTTACTTTCATCTCTTCGTCTCCGACAGCTTCTTCGCGGCCGGGCGTCTTTAAATCAAATTTTGTGATCACGAAGCGGAATATGAAATAGTACAGCACAGCAAAGATCAAGCCTTCCAGAAGCAGCATATAAGGCTGGTTTGCCAGAGGAAGCTGGCTGCTGAAAACAAAGTCGGTCAGACCGGCGCTGAAGCAGAAACCGGCAGTCCAGTGGAAGGTAGCCGCCACAAACACAGCTACGCCCGTCAGCAGCGCATGGACCAGATACAGGCCGGGCGCCAGGAACATGAAAGCAAATTCCAAAGGCTCCGTAATACCGGATACAAAGGAGGCTACCGCGCCCGCAATCAGAATGCCGGCAGCGGCCTTCTTATCTTTTGCCGTGTGATACATTGCCAGAGCCGCGGCGGGCAGACCGAACATCATGACCGGGAAGAAACCAGCCTGATACATGCCGGTGATTCCTTTGATTCCGCCCTCCGCAAAGCCCCAGAACTTGTTGATGTCCGCAATATCGGCCACATCGAACCAGAACACCGCATTCAGCGCGTGGTGCAGGCCGGTGGGAATCAACAGGCGGTTAAAGAACGCATAGATACCAGCGCCTGCCGCACCCAGTCCCATGATCGCCTCGCCAAAGCCGACCAGCAGACCAAACACCAGCGGCCAGATAAAATACAGAACAACGCACTCTGCCACCATCACAAAGGAAGTGACAATAGGAACACAGCGTTTCCCGCTGAAAAATGCCAGAGCCACCGGCAGCTTCACATTATGAAACTTATTATAGCAGGCAGCGGCAGTGACACCGGACAGAATACCGATAAAGGCGTTGTTGATCTTGGAGAACGCCAGCGGCGCTTCCGCACCGGAAATCACGGCCACGGCATCGGCAGACAGCACCGTGGTAGCCGTCAGAAACGCCACCAGGCCCGCCAGGCCCGCCGCACCGTGCTGATCTTCGGATAAACCGATCGCCACACCGACGGCAAACAGCATCGGCAGATAGTCGATGACAGCCAGACCAATTTTAACCAGAGCAAAACCGATGATCTGAATCAGCCCGGACACATCGCCCCCCTGCATGGTTGCCGGACAAAGAAAATAGCCGATACCCAGCATGATGCCCGCCACAGGCAGGACCGCCACGGGAAGCATGATCGCTTTCCCAAGTTTCTGTAAATACTTCATAAAAACCCCTTTCTATCCCTCTCCTGGGACCCCTTCTATGACAACCGGCCCTATTGCCGACTGTTTTCTGTCATTTCATCCAGCAGCGCAAGGAACGTCTGCGCCGCCTTCTCTTCGTCACGGCCTTCCACCTTAAAGGTCACGGACATTCCATACTGGGCCTCCAGCGCCAGCATGGACATTAAACTCCTCACATCCGCCTGTTTTTCTCCACAGATCACCGTAGTCCGACAGACAAATGGCTCTGCTGCCAGGGCCAGGCGCGTCACAGGGCGCACATGAAGGCCCTGCCGGTCTTTGATCCGATATGTAAATTCTATCATCCCATATGCCTCTCCGTCTTTTCCGGCCATCTGAACGTTTAACGGCGAATCCGGCGGATATGTATGGCCAGGTAAGCCACCTCGTCTTCGGTCATATGATGCCCATACTTTTCCTTTATGTAATCCCGCACCTTCCGGCTGCATTCCATATCTTCCGGATACATCTGCTCAATCATCTGCAAAAACTGCACTTCCTGCTCTTTTGACAGTTCGCCGCAGAAAATTCTCTGACCCAAAAACTTTAAATGCGTGATAAAACGCTCATAATTCAGAGACGACTCATCCAGCTCAATGGAAAAATATTCCTGCACCATCTTCACCACACGGTCAATCAAACCCGTGATATCAATCGTATCCCGCATCGCCTCACCATATTCGGCATTCACAATATGCAGCGCGATCGAAGCGGCCTCGTCAACCGGAAGCCGAATGCCCAAACGTTTCTCGATCAGAGCGATCCCGTATTCGCCAACCAGATATTCTGCCCGGTAAAAACTGCGGACTTCCCGCAGCATGGCGTTGGGAAATGTCATCTTCTGTTTGTACCGCTCCACCGCAAAATTAATGTGATCCGTCAGAGTGATATAAATATTCTCATTCAGTTTTTTATCCAAAACCGTTTTGGCATATTCAATCAATTCCGCTGATACGCTGATATGCTCCGCAGGCATATTGATGATCAGAGCCTTAAACCGGTCAATCGAAGAATCGTTGTCCAGCCGGAATATCTTCTCGATCTTATGTTCCGCAACTTCCATTCCTTCACGCACCCGAAAACCGATTCCTCGTCCCATTACCACGATCTCATTTTCGTTTTCGTCAAAGGCACAGATAATATTGTTGTTGATTACTTTTTCAATTTTCATTTTGAATCCTGTTTTTTAAAAAATAAAAAACCGAATCTCAAGTATAATAAATATACCTGAAATCCGGTTTTGCCTCCGAAAAGTAACAATCCGTAATCATGCAGTTGTAGTCATCCCTGCGGAAACTTCCGCATTTCATTGGCCTTGAATGAAACATTCGATATCATTCATGAGGGTATTTTATCATTTTTTTCAAAAAAAGTCAATGTTTCTTTATATTTTATTTATATAATTTATTTTTTATTCCAAAAATCTCTTTTTGTTTCGCGTCCGGCCATAGAAACTTTTTTTCGTATTTTTAAAAAAAGTATTGAAATTTTCTCCAACCAGTGGTATACTATAACCGTTGCGCGGGAGTGCTGGAATTGGCAGACAGGCAAGACTAAGGATCTTGTGGTGGTATCATCGTGAGGGTTCAAGTCCCTTCTCCCGCAGTAAAATATTCGGAAAGCCTTTTGGCTTTCCGTTTTTTGTTATGCCGTGTCGGGAAAACCCGCTTGCGTCTGCGCCAAACCGCTTTGAGGAGCCTGAATAACAAAAAACCTGAAACCATTACGTCTGTAAAGGTTTCAGGTTTTTAAGTAGCGGAAGGGAGATTTGAACTCTCGACACTACGGGTATGAACCGTATGCTCTAGCCAACTGAGCTATTCCGCCACGATGGGGCCTACAGGGCTCGAACCTGTGACCCTCTGCTTGTAAGGCAGATGCTCTCCCAGCTGAGCTAAGACCCCTCGTTTGCTGTCTGTTTCAAGACTGCTTTGCTAGTATAACGGACTTTCCAAAAAAAGTCAAGCCCTTTTTGAAAAAAATTTTATTTTTTTGAAATCGCCTGGTATAAATTTTTCATAAACAATCTCCCGGCCTATGTTCATTTATCTTTTGGTATGATATAATATCCGTCAGATGATGTCGGATACGGCAAAAGCGCATGAAAACCCGCGCTTTTTCTGCAATCGAGTACCCTCACTATATTTCACGAGGATTATTGAGGTAGTTTATGTACTATTTTATCGTAAACCCGCATTCCCGTTCCGGAAAAGGGGCCCAGATCTGGCGGCGGCTAAAAACGGAACTGGAAAAAAGTACTGTAGAATACCGGGTCTATCTGACCGAATCCCCCGGCCATGCCAGGCAGCTCGCCGCCACTCTCACCGCATCTTCCGCAGAGGAATCTCCCGGACGAATCATCATAGCCGTGGGCGGTGACGGAACACTGAACGAGGTGGTGGACGGACTGAATACTGCCACTCCAGTGACTCTTGGCTATATCCCCACCGGCTCTGGAAATGATTTTGCCCGCAGCATGAAGCTGCCGAAAAAACCGCTGAAAGCGCTGCGCCGGATTCTTCATCCCCGCTATTTCCGGTTTCTGGATTACGGTATTTTGTCCTGTGATTTGTCGAACATCAACCACCGTCGTTTTGTCGTCAGCAGCGGCATCGGATTCGACGCTTCTGTATGCCGCCGGATTAACAGCAGCCCGTTAAAAGTACTTCTCTGCCGTCTTCATCTGTCAAAACTCAGCTACATTCTTTTGGGTCTGCAAAGTCTGTTTTTCATGAAACCGGTCTCTGGTTATCTGATTCTGGACGGCATAAAAAAAATACCGCTGAAACGGGCCGCTTTTGTCTCTACCCATATTCAGCGTTATGAGGGCGGCGGATTTCAATTTGCCCCCAAGGCCGATCCCTGTGACGGCCAGTTTGATATCTGTGTATTTTCTCACACAGGCCGTCTTGGTATGATACCTGCCCTTCTGCTCTCTTTTGCCGGCCTGCACACACGCTGTAAGGTCGTCAGAACCTATCGCTGCCGCGAATTTGTTCTTCATACGGATACCCCTTGTCCTGTCCACGCAGACGGAGAATATCTGGGAGGACACAGCGACGTTACGCTCTCCTGCCGCACCCGGCAGCTCCGCGTGATCGTGTGATATCTTCCCGCCCTCTCATCGTTCTTGGCTGCCAAAAGTTCATTGCCTTGGCAGCCTTTTTCTTTATAGCTCTACCCGGCTCGCCGGATCTTTTGGCTCCAGCTTTACATCGTTGCAAATAATCCGCATTCCGGCAATGACAATCCCTACACCGACACAGCCAGACAGAAGCATCATTGTCTTATTGGTATACAAAAATCCAAATATCCCCGTCTCTGTTATCAAAACCGAAAGCAGATTGGAAACCGCATGGAACAAAAAGGGAGCCAGAAAATGATGGTATTTCTCATAGATATAGACCATCAGATACCCCAGCGTCATAGCATAGACCATCTGAACAATATTTCCGTGATAGAGGCCGAATACCAGAGATGTCGTCACCATCGCGGTTCCGGCCGGCACATACTCCTTCAGTCTCTTATACATTAATCCCCGAAAAACCAGTTCCTCACACAAAGGCACAATGATGCCTGTCCCAGCTAACTGCACCAGAAAAGGCGCTGAGTACAAAATCTCCGAGACCTGCTGATAATGAGAGTCCAGCTCCATCAGACCGCTGCCTAAGATCAGATTATTGCCCCCGATACAGGCGCCAAAGGCCACGACTCCGATCAGCACATACTCCATCGCCGTCGCACGGCAGTAGACAATCTCCGCTCCCACTGCCTGGCGCTTCTTTCGATCTAAACGGTAAAACAGATACAGAAAAGGAATTGCCGCCAGCGCCCCAAAGACGGTCACATAGTAGGAGAGACCCAGATACAAATCCAGCACCTTTGCCACGACATGCTGCATCGAAGCTCCTCCCCCGTCCATCAGCACTTTCAGCGTCAGAACAAAGGAAACCATCAATTCCAGAACAATCTGAATTCCCATATATAACAGCAGCGGATAGAACAAACGCCAGATTATCTTAAACCAGCCATCTCTCTTCACTTCCATATCTTTCCCTTCTTTCTCGTTCGGTGAAGTTTTTACCAGTATAACAAACTTTTTATCCCCGCGCAAGAGGCGGCATAAATCCTCTGCAAAAAAAATAAATTTCCGGTTGACAAATCAAAGATCTCATGGTATTCTAATATGGCATCGAGGCGTGGCTCAGTTTGGTAGAGCGCCGTGTTCGGGACGCGGAGGCCGCAAGTTCGAATCTTGTCGCCTCGACTCGATTTTAATCGAATAATTGCTGCATGGCTCGTTGGTCAAGGGGTTAAGACGTCGCCCTCTCACGGCGAAAACATGGGTTCGATTCCCGTACGAGCTGTTTGTAAAAGAATCCGCAGATTATTTTTTCTGCGGATTCTTTTTTACCAGTCAACCTGAAATCCCCACTCGCTCTCTTCGACAGGAATTTCCTCCGCTTCATACGACTCAATTACAATCCAAGGACTGGTTTGCAGCCGTCCGATCAGGCACCGGATCTCCAGCGGATCTCCCTGCACTTCCATCTCCACATAATCCTCTTCATTGCGCACCCAGCCAGTCAACCCCATCCGATCCGCCAACTGTGAGGCGCGAAACCGAAACCCCACTCCCTGAACCCGGCCATAAAAACAGATATGCTGCCGTACTTTTCGCGTCTGCTGATTCATTCTGTCTCTCCTCTCCCATATTTTGCGCATCCCGAATTCTGCACCTGGATATTTCTAAAAAAGCAATTGCCAAACACGCTCTAAATCATTACAACGCGGATCCGTTTCACGACCTCCGCGCCCAAAATCCCGATCAAAAGACCGGTGATGCTTCCCGATACAAACAAAACCGGAAGATACGCCATCACACCTGCATTTTCCAGCACCAGCATGGCGACGACAATCTGCCCTATGTTGTGAAATATCCCTCCGGTAATGCTGACCGCAATCATACTAAACACTTTTGCTTTTTTTAAGAGTACCATTACGCCATAACTGAGCAGGCCGCCGCCCAGGCTGTACAGCAAAGACACGGTATTGCCGAAGGTAAAACCCACCAGCAGAATCCGAATCGCGGACAGAGCAAAAGCCTCCTTTGCTCCCAGCGTATACAGCGCGGCCAGCACCACGATATTTGCCAGGCCGATCTTCATCCCCGGCACAAAGAATCCGGTCGCTGCCAAGGGAATCAACGTCTCCAGATAACTCAGCACAAAGGCCAGCGCAATAAACAGACCGTATTGACAGAGCCTTTTTACCCGCTGTTCTCTCTTTTTGTCACTCATCGCATCTTTCTCTCTTTTCCTTTCTCTTTGCACAGAGCGCCCGCAAGCATCCCCCTTCATATAAGAAGAGACAGGCCCAAACCTGCGGGCCTGCCCCGATTCTGCATATTTTGGGCCTTTATCCAATCACTGACAGCATCATGGTAAGAAAGCCCAGGGAAATCATCTCCACGGACAGACCGGCAAAATATTTGCCAGGCCGGGAAAAAATCATCTTTTTGCGGATTCCCACTAAAAGAACTACGGCAATCGCAGCCGCCACAGCCGCCTTCACGACCGGCATGATATCCGAACCGAAACTTGCCGCTGTCATCATCACCGCTACGGGAACTGCGATCCACAGGGAATCAGCCCCATTCTCTTTTTTCAGCAGCGCATAGACCGCCGCAATGCCCAAACCACCAAAAATCAGGCCAAAGGCCGTCCCGCTATAAGCGTTGCTGATCACAGAAAAGCTGCCGATCCCGTAGCCAAACAATGCACCCTTGCTTAACAGCTCGCGGCATACGGCGATTACAGCCATCACAGCCAGAGCAATATAATTCTGCTTCAGGATCTCGCCCGTGGAGGCTCCCTCCACGCCGTCATAGACATGTTTGCCGACCAGCATTCCGACCATACAGGCTCCCAAATAAAAATCCGAGCCGAATCCGGTCCACACCAGCGCCAGGCACAAAAGCGCTCCTGTCCCGATAAAGGCAATCGCGGCCGCGGCTGTTTTCCCTGCTGCTTCCGCCAGGGTATCTCCCAGAACGGTACCGGCTACCAGAACAGCTCCGGCCACCAGTGCAATCTCCAGGCCCGTTGTAAAAAACACCAGTGCCAAGGCAAATGCCTCTGCAGCAAAACGTACTTTCATTGCATTCACCCTCCTTTACTTTCCTGCCGCTTCCAAAAGACAGGCCCTGGCCGCTTCCAGAACCGCCTCTTTTGTAATCGTAGATTTGGTTGTCACATCCACATCGGCAGACTGGGACTCCAAAATCGCCGCCGCTACCTTCTCCACCACCTCGTCGGCGTAAGCCGGCGTCTCGTTGGGAACACCGATCTGGACATCTGCAATTTTTCCGTCTCCGTCCACCGTGATCGTCACGGTCACTTCACCGTTAAAACCTTGTACGGTCTGTTCATAGGTTCCGGCTGCCAGCGAAGCGCCGCCGCCTGCCGCCTGCTCCAGACAGGCCGCCGCCGCCGTTATCACCGCGTTGCTGGTGACGGTAGAGCCGCTCACCACGTCAATATCGGCGGACTGCGCTTTCAAAATTTTCTCCCGAAGCGGTTCTGCCGCTGCGCCGCCGTATTCCGGCGTCTCGCCGGAGGCGTCGATCTGCACATCCGCAATGGTTCCGTCGTTGCCGATGGTCAGCGTCACCTTCACATCGGTATTGTAAATGCCGGGAGCCGCCGCTTCATAGACACCGGGCGCATAGGAAGCGTCCGCGCCGGGAGCCGGGGCCGCCGAACCGCCTGCAAATTTTACGCCGGCCACAGCGCCGCCTGCCACCACCACTGTGAGGAGCAGAGCCGCAAAGCCGTTTGCTTTCTTTTCGTTCATCTTCTCTCCTCCTATTTCACACCATATACATGAGGCTTCTTGTCAATCTGATCCAGGAAATACACCATACAGTTGGCAATCAGAATTCCGAAGCAGACCCCCTCCGGATACGAGCTGAACTGCCGCACCAGAATCGTGATTACCGCCGCTGTCAGAGCATATAGAAGCTTTCCTTTCCGGCTGACAAACACGTAGTCCGTCAGCATGAACAGGCCGCCAAGGAACAGGCCGCCGCCAAAGAAGCCCGCCGCCAGATTCCCCATCAGAAGTCCGCTCACCAGACCGGTCACAGCGATATAGACCGCGGCCGCCTCCACATTTACTTCCTTCTTATAGACCAGATACAGAAAACCAACCAGCAGAAGCAGAGCGCTGGTCTCGCCCAGAGCGCCGGGGATGTTTCCGATCATCATTTCCCACGCGCTGTAGTCCATCTGCTCTCCGTACTTGATCGCACTGAGTACGGTGGCAGAAGCTGTTGTATCCGGGGCGCTCGGCACGGCATATTTCATCATTTGGCCGCCGTACACCAGCATGGTGAACAGTCTGCCCATCAAAGCCGGATTGACCACGTTGCTGCCGATCCCGCCGAAAACCTGTTTTACCACAATAATGGCAAACACATCGGCAATCATCACCACCCATACCGGCGTGGTGGAAGACATATTAAAAGCAATCAGTATGCCCGTCACCGCCGCGCTTGCGTCGCTGATTGTCAGCGGCTCCCGGCGAAGCATCTGCCAGATTCCTTCCGCCGCCACGCACGTCACGACAGAAACCGCCGTCAGAAGCAGCGCGTTCATCCCGAATATCATAATGGCATACAAAAGTGCCGGAAGCAGCGCGAAGCATACGTCCATCATGATCTTCTGTGTCGTTTTGGACGTTCTCAAATTCGGACTCAGATGTTGTTCCGCCATCACTTTTTCCCCCTTTCACGAATCATCGCTTTCACGGCGTCGCGGGCCTTGGTATTGTAGAAGGTCAGTTCCCGCTTGGCCGGGCAGGTATAGGAACAGCAGCCGCAGGCGATACACTCGGTTGCATACAGTTTCTCACACAGTTCCAGATTACCGGCACGGTACGCATGATCAATCTTAAAGGGAGAAAGACCGGCCGGGCAGGCCATCGCGCAGCCTCCGCAGCGGATGCAGGGACTCTCCGCGATATGATCGTTCTTCAAAACCAGCAGGCCGCCGTTTACCTTTGTCACACACTGCGAAATATCGTTGCCGGTCATTCCGGTGCCGATGCACGGGCCGGTCATGGGGCCGCCCAGAATCACTTTATTATCCTTCTCCACAATGCCTCCGGCCAGCGCCACCAGCTCGCGGATAGGCGTTCCCAGAGGAACCAGGAAATTCTTCGGATCTTTCACCTGACCGGTGATGGTGATGCAGCGGGTAATCGACGGAATACCGGCAAATACCATATCCCCCATCGCTTTGGCGCTCTGTACGTTGGAGACAATACAAGCCGCGTCCGCCGGGAGGCCGCCGGCCGGAATCTCCTTTCCGGTCACAGCCAAAATCAACTGCCGCTCGCCGCCCTGCGGGTACTTGGTCGGCAACACCTTTACTTCCAGAGGAACGTTCGTCCCCTGCAAAAGACGGTTCAGATGATCGGCTACATCCTGTTTGTTATCCTCCATGCAGAGATAGCCTTTTTTTGCGCCGCCCGCCTTAACCATAGCGTTCGCGCCGTTTAATATCTCCCAGCCATGCTCCAGAAGCATACGGTGGTCACAGGTCAAAAACGGCTCGCATTCCGCCGCGTTGATCAGCACATACTCGATGGGCTTATTGGGTTTATACTTTACATGGGACGGGAATCCCGCGCCGCCCATACCCGTTATTCCGCCTTCCTCCATCAGCGAGATCAACTGCTCCTTTGTGTACGAAGCGAGATCCATCATCTGACGGCGATAGGGCAGATCCTCCAAAGGCGGCTGTTTTTCGTCCGCCTCAATGACACAGACCGGAATCTCTTTGGGCCCGTTCTGTATTTTTTTAATCTCCTTCACCGTTCCGCTGACGCTTGCGTGAAGCTTCACGGCAAAAAAGTTTGCCGGAGAGCCAATCAACTGGCCCCGCTCCACATGGTCGCCTGCCTTTACCAGCAGCTCACAGATGCTGGGACCTGTCTGAGCCATGGAAATCTCGACCTGTTTGGGCGTGTATTCCACAATGGGCTTTGTATTGCTGAGCGCCTTATCCGAACCGTCCGTCGGATGAACGCCTCCATGAAAAACAGTAAAATCCTGATTTTTCATCACATACAGTCCTTTCTATACATTACAATTCGATTTTCTTTCCGGAAAGAAACGATGCAAAAATCTTCTGTGCGTCAGTTGCCGCTGGCTTCTGTCAGACACTGGGCCAGCGCCTCCAGAATCGCATTTCTCGTCACGCTTCCGCTGGTTGTTGCGTCCACGCCGGTCCCCTGCGCCTCCAAAATAGCCGCCTGCAGGACTTCTGCATCCGCACCGCCGATGGCCGGTGTTTCTCCCGACGCATCAATCTGCACATCCGTGATGGTCCCGGCATCATCCACCGTCACCGTGACGGTGACATCCGCATCCTGGTTATAGCCTTTTGCGGCTGCCGTATATGTCCCGGCCTTCAAGGGACCAAAATCGGTGGGGACCTCGCTGCCAGCTGTCTCCGGTTGCGCAATCGCTGCCGGAGACAGTCCGGCCTGCGTCATGCAGTCGGCTGCCGCCGTCAGAATCGCCCGGCTGGCATAGGTCGCTCCAGACACCATATCCACATCCACATTCTGCCGCGCTACAATGGCTGCCGGGATCTGCTCAATCGCCGCTCCCGCAATTTCCGGCGTCTCCTTCTGTTCTGTCACCACGACCGATACGATCTCTCCGTTCAGAACCGATACCTGTACCGTCACCGCCCCGTTAAAACCGGAAGCGCTGGCCGTGTACACGTCCGGGTTAGGCTTCACCAGCGCAATTGCCACGGCGATGGCGATCATAACCGCGAAGAGTCCCAGGCATTTATAGGTGTCAAAAACACCCTGTTTTTTTTCTTCCATGTCGCTCTCTCCCCTCCTATGAAATGACCTTTACCGGACACTTGGTCTGACATGTGCCGCAGTTTGTACACTTCTCATAATCAATCTGAGCCAAATTCTCCTCCACCGCAATAGCGCCCTCCGGACAATTTTTAGCGCACATACCACAGGCGATACAGCCGGCCTTGCAGACCTTGCGGACTTCTTTGCCCGGATCGTGGTTGCTACAGGCCACCATGTGCGTCTTGGATTCCTCCACCAGTTCGATAATCTTCTTCGGACATTTTGCCGCGCAGGCGCCGCAGCCCACGCACTTCTCCCGATCCACCACAGCCACACCGTTCACTACATGGATCGCGTCAAAATTGCAGGCTCTGGCGCACAGGCCGCAGGCAATGCAGCCATAGGTGCAGACTTTGCGGCCCTTTTCATTCAATACCGCGGTATCGTTGTCTCCCCGGCACATCACAAAAGCCTTGCGGCCCTCGGCCGAGAGATCTCCGGCCTCCACGCCCATCACCTCGGCCACCTTGGCCGCGCAGGCCGCGCCGCCCACCGGACAGGCATTCACAGGAGCTTCCCCGTTAAAAATTGCCGCGGCCAGACCATCGCAGCCGGGATAGCCGCAGCCGCCGCAGTTGTTGCCGGGCAGACAGGCGCGCACCGCCGCCTGCTTCGGATCGATCTCCACCCGGAAAACATGGCCGGTAACGCCCAGAAGCAGGCCGATTACTAAGCCCACGCCGCCTACCATCAATGTGGCATAGAGCACATTTGTAACGCTTATCATCAGAATTCCCGTAATGTTCATGACTTATCCTCCTTGATTAAATGGCCAGATTGGCAAAGCCGTAAAAGGCAATTGCCATCAGACACGCCGTAATCATGACAATCGGAGAACCCTTAAAGGGAGCCGGCACATCGTTGTTCGCTGTTTTCTCCCGGATGCCGGCCAGAATCACGATGGCGATCAGATAACCGACAGCCGTGCCAAAGCCGCACACGACGCTCTGCCAGAAATCATATTTATTCTGCACATTGGTCAGCGCCACGCCCAGAACGGCGCAGTTTGTCGTGATCAGGGGAAGGTAAACGCCCAACGCCTTATAGAGAGCTGGAATAAACTTCTTAAAAAAGGATTCTACGATCTGCACCAGACAGGCAATAACCAGAATAAACACAATCGTGTCCAGGTACTCCAGATGCAGCATTCTCAAAATCTGATATAATCCAAAAGCCACCGCCGAAGCGACCGTGATGACAAATACGACAGCGCCGCCCATTCCCACAGCTACATCCGTCTTGGTGGATACGCCAAGGAAAGAACAGATGCCCAAGAACTGGCTCAATACCACGTTGCTGAGCAGTGCCGCCGTAATAGCGATAATAATCAATTCCTGCATATCGATTCTCCTCTCTTACTTACAGGTGCCGCAGGACTCGCAGTCGCTGGCGCAGCCCTTCTCTTTGCCGCCGTTTACGCCGTTGGTCGCAGATTTCATCTTAAACTTATTCTGCAGGGCCGCCAGCATCGCCAGCACCAAAAACGCGCCGGGCGCTTTCGTGATGATCGCAATCGGCTCAAATACGCTGCTGGCCTCATAGATGGTTATGCCAAAGGCCGTGCCGGCTCCCAAAAATTCACGGACCAGACCGATGACAATCAGAGCGACAGTAAAGCCCAGTCCCATACCGATCCCGTCGCAGGCCGACATCGTCACCGTATTCTTGGAGGCATAGGCTTCCGCGCGGCCCAGAATGATGCAGTTTACCACGATCAGAGGAATATACAGGCCCAAGGACGCATAGAGATCCTGTGTGTATGCTTCCATGATGAAATCCACCAGCGTCACAAAGGTCGCCACTACCACGATGTAGGCCGGCATGCGCACGCCGTCGGGAATGATCTTTCTGAGAGCCGCAATCAGCATGTTGGAAAGAATCAGAACCACCGTGGTGGAAACACCCATGCCCGCGCCGTTGATGGCGCTGGTTGTGACGGCCAGCGTAGGGCACATTCCCAGCATCAGCACAAAGATCGGGTTTTCACGGATGATTCCGTTGTAGATTGCATCCAGATGTTTGTTTTTCATTGGCTTACCTCCCCTCCGCACAGTAACGGCCAAAGACAATGCCCGCGTTGACGGCTGTCGTCACGGCGTTGCTGGTTACGGTAGCGCCGCTGATGGCGCTGATCTGATCGTCGCCGGACGCTGCGCTCTTCACCACGGTAAAGCGCTCCACATTTTTTCCGGCGTACTGATTCCTAAACTCCGGCTCGCTGGCGCGGGAACCCAATCCCGAGGTCTCTGCGCTGGTCAGGATATCCATTCCCAAGGATGTCCCGTCCACGCCGTACCCATAGGCGATAACAATCTGGCCCTGGCTGCCGCTCACAGCAATGCTCATCGCATAACCCAGAACCGATCCGGAAGCATCTTTCGCCTCCATCACATCCGTGATCTCCGCGTTGATGCCGGCCTGTTCCAACACGGAGGCCGCCTGCTCCAGCAGATCTTCCCGGCTGGAAAATTCGGAAGCCTCCGCAAAGACGCCGCGGTACGAAGCCGCCTTCTCCTCCTCTTTCCGGGCGGTGATAACCGGATCGGTCACTTCATAAGCCAGCCCCAAAAGCAGACCGGATACCAGGGTGATAACCAAGAGAACCGCTGTATCCTTCAAAATTTTCTTAATATCCATAATCAGGCCGCCTCCTTCTTTTTAGCGGGCAGAAACTTGTCAATCAGCGGAATCAGCAGATTACAGCAGATAATCGCATAAGACACGCTCTCCGGAGCAAACCCCATGGTGCGGTATACGCCGGTCATAACGCCCAGCAGAACACCGTAGATCACCTCTCCTGCCGCCGTGCGGGGATTGATCACCAGATCGCTGGCAAAGAAAGCCGCACTGAAGATAAAACCGCCGCCCAGCACCTGTGCGCCGATGTAGCCCATGTCAAAACCATGGCCGCCGAACATACCCATATACAGTACAAAGGAAATCAGATAGACGATCGGAGGGATCACTTTTACTGCCCGGCGAACGATCAGATAGGCAAAGCCTAAAAGCACCGCTATGGTAGAGACCTCCACGATGGAACCGTTGATATTCCCCAAAAACATGTCCATCAGGCTCGGCGCGCCGCCCTCCTGCAAAACCGCCAGCGGCGTGGCATAGGAAATGCCGTCAACCGTGTATGTAGTCATCTGATCCGCGAAACTGATCAGAAGAAAACACCGGGACGCCAGAGCCGGCAGCATAAAATGCTGGCCGTAACCGCCGTACAGCAGCACTACCACCAGAGTGGCAAAGATACCGCCCACCACCGGCACATACAGATGGATATCTGACGGCAGCGTCAGCCCTAACAGCAGCCCTGTCACAACGGCCGTCCCGTCGGTGATCCCCATTTCTTTTTTCAGACAGATATCATAGATCCACTCTGTCACCACACAGGCCAGCACAGAAGCTACGATTACCTTGACGGCCCCGAAGCCGAAGCGATATGCCGCAAACAGTACCACCGGCAGCAGCGCGATTTCCATATCAAACATCAACGTCTGCCACCGGACGCCGGGCTTGATACGGGGTGAAGCTTTCACACTCAATGAATCACTCACTTTATGCACCTCTTTCTTCCTTTTGCATTGCTGCCGCCTTTTTGCTCAAGGGCAAGAAAAGGCCGCAGAATGTCCTAAGATAAAGTATAGCGAATATGGCGAAAAAAACAAGTTTCGTTTTTATAATAACGAGAATAGACGAAGGTCTATAGATTGATTTTTATTTCCATACAGTTTTTTTCTTTTTTGTAAAAACATTCACAAAGGACCGATTCTAGTCCCTACAACCGCCCATTTCACTATATGATAAAGGCACGAACTTAAATAAGTTCTTACATTGACAGAAGAATGACTGGAGGTATCTTATGGAAGAAGACACGATCCGTAACGATGAAAATATCTGTATCGGGACCAACATCCGCCAAATACGTATACAGAACCACTTAGGCCAGACACAACTGGTTCGCCTGCTGCAACTGCAGGGAACTTCCATTACCAGAGAATCTCTGGTCAAGATCGAACGCGGCATTCAGCACGTAAAGGCATCGCAATTGAAAGCGATCAAGGAATGTCTGAACGTGTCATATGACGATCTGATTCGGTAATCAGACGCGCAGACTCTTCACAAGGAAACAATCTTGTTCAAAGCTAAAAACCCCGGCCAAACGCCCTGCTGTATCGGGCTGGCCGGGGATATTTTTTATTTTCTTCCTGCTGCGGATGGATTCATTATCCTATGTACTGGCATCGGTATCCGCCTTAGCCGTCACTTAATGATGCGGTCTCACCATAAACCTTCCATATCCCGTTTCCCAGAAAACGCCCGCGGCGGTCTTTTTCATAGCGGGCCGCCTCCAGTTCCGGAAGCTCGGACAGGCTGCCGTCCAGATATCGCCCCAGACGATGACAAGCTGTCTCGATCCGCGCGGTCAGCCCGCCATAGCGCAGCTCCAACCGGGACCAGCCAAACGGCGAACAGGTTGTCATCCACTGCTTCCTATGGGCAATCCGCAGCTCATTCACCCGATCAAGCAGTACTTCCAACTGTTCTGCATCCTTTTGAAGAGCCGCCCTGTCCTTATCTTTATAATGCAGGTGAAGCCGCTCTCCCAAAGCGGTTTTCACATGCAGCACTTTCGCAAGAAGAAGAGGAACCTGCAAAAACCACCCTTCCTCCCCTGCTTCCTCCATGTCCGCTTCCAGCCGCTCTGCCGTTTTTCCATAATGTTCATCCAGTCCAAGCCCGCGCAGATCCCCATCGTACAGTCCCTCCAGCGGATCCTGCCAAAGAAGATATTTGGATGGATTGGGCGGCCAGCGATTCTCCGGATTGCTGCAGGGAACATCATCCAAGAAAGAGACATCCATAAACCATCCGGCAAAAAGACCCGTGCATGCGGCAAAGCGCGAGGCCAAAAACTCCTGGCTGACTGGGTCTTCATGGTAGGCGTTCTCCGCATAATACTGCATTCCCAAAAGGCCCGTCCAGTCACCGCACTCTGCCCCGTCATCCTTCCACATACAGCCGTAAGCCATGGGAATCTGATATTTTTTTACCGCCGTCAGTGCAGGCTCTGCAGTCCGCATCGTGTACGGATAGTTTACACAAAAGGACGAGACGGTAAGCAGAGGGCCTGCATAGATCGCATTGCCAGTATCCCTGTGTCTTTTCATCATTCCGTCCAGCAAAGCGGAATCCCGGGAATAATAATCCCAGTAAATCAGACTGGCATCCTTTGGAATTCGGGCACAGATCTCGGGATTCATCTCCTCTGTGGGATCCAGATAAGTATGCCTGGGTGAACTGTAAGAAAACAGCATGTCACTGTAAAGGGCTATCTCCACTCCGTTCTCCTGCGCCAGAGCATGTACCCGCTGCAAATGATCCAGAAAAATATCCAGCGGCTGACAAACTCCATTCCGCTGGCGGTACTGTCCTTCCCCTAATCCATGGGTTTCATCCATACCCACAATGATAAGCCGGCTCCTGAAACACTCCCCCATCGTCCGCAGCATTTTCCCGATCAGCTCATACGTTTTCTCTTCTCCTGCAAGCAGGCAGGAAGCGCTGTCCCGCACAGAAGCATATTCCGGAAACCGAAGCACCTTTTCCATATGCCCCAGAACCTGTATGGAAGCAATTATGCTGATGCCGTATGAATGTGCGTAATCATCCAACTGCCAGAGCTGCTCCTGGCTATAGCCTCCCCGCATATATCCGAAACGCGGCTCCCCCTCCAGTTCATACACATCCTCCATATACAGAATCAGGCAATTTAACCCCATCAAAGCCATACGGTCCAAAATGGATCTTAAAAATGCAGGATCCGGCACACTGTTGCGGGAGGCGTCTATCATAACGCCGATCTGGGGGATGTACATTTTTTCACTATAATGAAAATCGGTCTTTCCCGCGTTTTCCCGCAAAATCCCCAGCGCCCGGAACAAATGAATCTTTTCTCGAAAACCGATTTGGCATTGATCCGCCTGTATGGTAAATTGCACCGCTTCTTCTGCGCAAACCGGCAGCCTGAAAAACTCTATACAGATTTTATCCGCCCAGCCGCCTTGAAAATAAAAAGAAGGAAGCCTGTGTATGGCGCATAAAATACTTTTATCCTCGATTCCTCTGATTTCTTTGAACATCCTGTCCCCCCATGCGCCGATCACAGATGCAGCCGCCGCACAATTTCATGTTTTAAAGCCGTCCCGTTAAACAAAATCAAGGCCGCCAGCAAAATCATACTGACTGCGGCACAGATCACGGAAGGATACGTCACCTGCAGCGCCCCGCACAGCAGCAGAATAAGCGGTATAAAGCCTGCCAGCACGCACACAATCAGATAGAGAAGATAATCCGATGGGGACAGGTGCAGCATCTGTATGGTGGCAAGCACCGCGGCCTGCGTGCAGGGAAAAAGAATGGGCAGCACAAAATGAATCGACCATGCACCAAATCCCGTATATACATCCCACAACAGGACCAGCACGGACACCACAATCAGTTGCCACACCACCGCCTTCATCGGATTGTTCCGCTTGCGGATCGCCACGCCGATTACCAGCCAGATACTGCCCAGCCCAGCCGACACAAAAAGGGACCATCCGCCGCTTTGCGTATATACCATGTTGACGGAGACGCAAACCACGATGACCGCCACAGTCATCAGCGCCATTAGGCGCGACAGCAGCCAGTACGGTTTTCTGACAGCAGGAAGAACCGGGTAAGCGTCCTCCTGTGCTTCGCCGGTCAAATTTCCCTGACAGAAAGGGCAGCGGCTCATGCTTCCCAACAGATGAAATCCGCATTTTTCACAGTACAGCATATTCAATTCACCTCTCCATCCGACGCAATATTGGTGGTGAGTACAACCTCAAGACCCAACTGCGTCAATTCCCGAAAGAATACGCGCTCCACTTCATGCTCCCGAAACGGGCTGGCAAAGCTAACCACATAATCCGATCCAAACGAACAGGCACAGGCCTGCAGAAGCCCTCCGCAGGTGTAGACGCCAAACTGTCGAATCCATTTTTCCATTCCTTCCGGCATGGTGATTCTTCCCACATTGGAAAAGGAGGCCGTCGCCTTGTATAAAGCCAATTTATTGGCAGTCCGCAGCACCACATCTTTGATAAAAAGAGGCACCAAACGCAGCGGAACGCTGTGTTCCAGCGCGCACAGAGCGTTCATGCGCGCCTGCATGTTCTCCTTCGTCAGATGGGAGCGAAAGCTGGCTTTCACCTCCTCCAAAACCGCTTCCAGGGTGTTCTCCCGGCTGCCGAAATCATAGGCAACAGGAATCGTCGCAAAGAAATTCCGGGCGGATTCTGATGGAAAGTAGCTTCGCAGATTGACCGGCACGGTGATCACCACCGGTTTTCTGCGTTCCCGAACCCACATGCCCTCGCAGATTGCGCGAAGAAGCACCGCTGTCATCAGCTCGGTCAGTGTCGCGCCTCTGCCCCGCGCGCAGGCAAGCGCCTTGTTAAGCGGCAGTCTTCCCTCTAAAACAGCCAGACGATTTTTTGGCAGATATTCGCCGCGGAGCTGGTAGGCGTTGCGGGAATGTTCCTTTTTCCGGCGTTTTATCTTTTGGTAATACTTCTGAAAACTGTCAGCCTGCTTCTCCCACTGCGACGCATCGTCCGGCAGCTTGGGAACTTCCTGCGCAAATTCGTCCGGATAACGCGCCAGCAGATATTCATAGACCAGTGCGCACAGAAATTTCTGCGCGCCGGCGCCGTCGGTCAGGGAATGATGGACCTCCAGATTAATGCGCCGCCGAAAGTACAGAACACGGAAAAGCAGACTGCGCCTAACAGACGGATAAAGCCGCTGGCAGGGGGGCGTATCTTCAAGGCGAACGCGGGCGCACAGAGCGCTGTCCTCCAGATAATACCAGAACAGCCCCCGTTTCAGCACGGAGCGGTACATGGGGAAACGCACCATCGTCTTATTCAGCGCCGTCTGTAAAATCTCTGGTTCCACGGGATCTCTGAGTTCACAGACAAAGCGGAACACTTTGGAATCATGGGACGAACTGCTGGACGGGAAAATCTTGGCAGCGTTGTCCAGCGTCCACCAGGACTGAAAATTTCTGCTGCTCATGCTCCTTCCTCCAGAAAACGGTTGATTATGGCATACGTCTCTTTGACCAGCGCAAAGCGGACCGGAAGCGAAAAATAACCGTGCAGCGCATCCGGCATCCGGCTGATTTTTACGTTATTGCCGGCATCGCGCAGTTTTCTGCCGTATTCCTCCCCCTCGTCGCGCAGAGGACAATACTGCGCCGTAATCACCAAGGTATCCGGCTGATTGGAAAAGTTCAGAGCGGCCAGAGGGGCAAAATATGGATTGTTTCGATCTTTCTCGGAATTCTGGTACAGGGCAAGATAGTCGCACACGCGCTTGGAGGTCAGCAGATAACCCGTTCCATTTTCCCGCACGGAAGGAAAAATCGATGTCTCCGTATGATCGTATCCTGTCGCCGGGTAAATCAAAATTTGCCGGCGGGGAAGAAATTCACCGAAGTCTCTCGCCATCAGGGAGACCGCCGCCGCCAGATTTCCGCCGGCGCTGTCGCCGATCAAGACAATATCCGACTCCTGTATCCCAAGAAGGGCGCTGTTTAAGAAAAGTTCTCTCGCCACCGCATAGCAGTCTTCCGGCGCGGCGGGAAAACGGTGTTCCGGCGCAAGCCGGTAATCGACGGATGCCACGACGCAGCCGGTCATGGCCGCCATATCTGCGCAGACGGCATCATAGCTGTCAATCGTCCCCGTCACCCAGCCTCCCCCGTGGAAAAAGAGCAGCACAGAGCTTCTTCTGCGGTCGGACGGCGTAAAGATCCGCACCGGCACCTCGTGGTTTTTGCAGCGCACTTTATGCTCCCAGATTCGATAGAGTTCGGAATTTCTTCTACGGCGAGCAGTCAGCCTCTGGATTTCCCTCTCCACCAGATAGGTCTTCTTTATATCAATTTCCGGATAGGACAACACGCTAAGCGCTGCCTGCATTACTTTGTTGATGGCCATGTCTGCTCCTTTTAATGAATATCCGTCATAAGCTCCAGCACAGCGTCTGCACCCATTTCCACCGCAATCTGCGCGGGCGTCTCCCCATAATTATTCGGGCGGTTGTAATCGGCTCCTTTCTTGATCAGAAAACGCGCCGCTCCTGTATTGTAGTCTTTTAAAGCATGATGCAGCACGGTGTTCCCCTCATTGTCGGCCAAAGCAAGGTCCGCTCCGGCCAAAAGCAGTTCTTTTATCATATCTTTATCGCTGTAGAGCATCATGGCAGTCACACCGTTATTGTCCTTATGGTTGACATCCGCGCCTCGCTCTATAAACAATTGTAAAAGCTCTCTGGTATCATACCGCAGCAGCATAAGAGGCGTTCTTCCATCGTCTCTTGCCACGTCCAGATTTTTCAGCTCTCTGAGGATCTCTGCCTTCTGTTCCGGCTCCAGCTTTTTCCCGTATCTCGGATTTATGAGCACAGAATGAGCGGCGGTTTCTCCTTTTGCATTTTTTGCTGAATCCTCCGCACCGGCACGGATGAGCAGCCGCACCGCATCGGTATGTCCATAGCTGCACGCCAGATGCAGAGGGGTGGTTCCTGCCTCGGCCGGTGAATCCTCTGTGAGATTGACGTCCACCCCTTTTTCAATCATAGCTTGCAGCATACCGGTATGCCCGTTTTTAGCGGCAAGGTGAACGGCGCTCTCTCCTCTTTTGTTGGTCTGCTCCATAGATTCTCTGGAAAAAAATGAGATGACTTCCCTGTAAAAATCCTCATCCTCGCTCTCACCTTTATCGGAGGAGGCCAGGATATTGACAGGAGTCTCTCCCCCAATCACCGCTCGGTTCAGATCCACGCCCAACTCCTTCAGTGTCTGGATAACGGTTGTTCCCTGGCCGTATGAAAGACAGAGATCTCTCAGACACTGCGTTTCTCCATGATAGTGAAAGGGCATGGTAAAGTCAAAGCCTGCCTCTTTGCAAAGCCTCAGCACCTGACAATCTTTGTCGTAGGCCAGAGCCGACCGCAGAATGTACTGGACTTCTCCCATATCATCGTCATCGTCCGGATCGGTCTGCCGGATCAGCTTGTCTGTCAGATACAGCCCAATGGCCATATTGTCCCTGTCATCGGAATTCACGTCAAAGAAGGCGCTGTGTATAATTTCCGAAAGAGAACGGCCCTCCATGCTTTTGTTTGGTATGGCCTCTGCTCCGTGATCAACCAGGACAAGATACATCGCGTGGTTTTGGTAATCGACGGTACGCCTTATGAGCGTGTCCCCCTCATGGTTTGCTGTATTTATCATCTCTGGATGCTGCTCCATCAGCTTTAGCGCTGCCGTTCGGTGTCTGTTGCGGTAGGCCAGCATGAGAAGGGTATTGCCGTCTGGATCCACATAATCGGTCTTGGCGCCTTTTTCCAGAAAAACCTCCGCCAGAGGCCAGGTATAGTTGGAGCAGTACTCCGTGGACAGCATATGTTCCAGAGGAGTGAAGCCTTTTTCATTCTTCTTATTGATATCACAGGTCAGAAGCCTGGCAATTTCTCCCCGCTGTTCTACACTTTTCTCCAGGCAGGTAAAATCCAACTGGAGGTCCTCCATTCGGGGATATGCCAGGAAGTGATATGCGTTCATCCCCCTTTCATCACAGACAGAATCGCTGGCACCGTGATTTTGCAAAAGCCGGACCATGGAAAGATTTCCGTATGCGCAGGCCAATAGAAAAGGGGTCAGGCCATGGCCTTTGCCGTCGAGCGTATCCACTTCGGCCGGCTCTATGGTTCCGTCACAGAGCAATTTTTCCACAATTGGATAGAAATTATGCCATACCAGAAGATGATATAGGGTAAGTCCCTTTTTTCCTACCGGAGAAAGCAGCTCCTCTTTGCTGCACGCCGCCACGCAGGACTCGGCTTCCCGCACAAAATCTTCTTCAAAAATATCATACCGATAGGAAAAGTTCCCGGGATCTCCATACACTTTCTCCCACCAGGGGATAAATTTTGTCTGATTGCATATTTCGCTGGATTCCACCAATCGATCGATAAGTTTTTTTAAATCCATCTTTTTCTCCTTGCCTTTTTGAATGATTATACCACTCCCTGCGCGGCTGCACCAGAGTAAAATCAGGGAATATGTTTTTAATTGGGGTGATGGATAAGGGAGAAACTTTTGATGGCGTTTTGATGGAGAATAGAGAGGCGGTATGCCTGCCTTTTTGGATAAGGAAACATACCGCTTTGGAGCTGGATGGATATGAGGTGTTTTCCGATTACTTTCCGGCTTTTTCTTTATCCAGTTTTACATTGCGGAAATACAGAGCCATGTCAATGCTGATTTCTACAATATTCAGGACGTAGAAAAACCAGCCCAGGTAGAACAGCCAGTCCAGGGAGTTTCCGGCGGCTCCGGCGGCGCTCCACAGGATGAACTTGCGGGCAATACCGAAGATGTAGCCGATCCAGATGAAAAATTCAAAAAACAGGCTCTTGCCTTTGGCTGTCCGGGAAATCCATGATTTCCGGATGGAAATCGGCCAGGACAGGCCAAAACAAAGTATCATAAGCGCTTCTAATAAGTCGGTCATTTTTATTCCTCCAAAAAATGTGTGTGTTGCGGTTGCCGGTTGCCATGTATTTTCCGCAAAATGTGTGTTGCAGTTTCCGTTCGCCATGCAGCTCGATTCCGCTTCGCTTCATCTCGCTCACGGGCTTCGCCCTATGGAAAAAGCCAGTTGGTCAGCCGCTTCCCTGCAAGCAGGGCGCGGCTTCGCAACTGTCTTTTTCCGCATGGCTCACTGCTTACGTGCAAGGTATTCCCTGCGCCCTTCTTGGTAGAGGTTGCGGCCTTCGCTGTCGATGATGACGACTAGGGGCATTTCTTCTACGTAGAGCTTTCTCAGCGCCTCGGCGCCCAGATCCTCATACGCGATCAGCTCTGCCTTTTTGATGCACTTGGCAAGCAGGGCTCCTGCGCCGCCGATGGCTCCGAAATATACACCACTGTATTTTTTCATGGCTTCCACCACTTCCGGAAGTCTGGCGCCTTTGCCGATCATGCCTCTGGCTCCCACGGACATCATCGTCGGTGCGTAGGCGTCCATACGGCCGCTTGTCGTGGGTCCGGCTGATCCGATTACCTGACCCGGTTTTGCCGGGGTCGGGCCCACATAATAAATCGTCGCGTCTGTCGGGTCAAAGGGCAGCGCCTCGCCTCGCTCCAGCGCTTCGCACATCCGCTTGTGTCCGGCGTCGCGGGACGTATAGATGGTTCCGGTCAGGTACACGGTATCGCCTGCATGAAGCGTTCTCGCCAGCTCCTCGGTCAGCGGCAGCGTAATATGCTTCTCCATACTATATCACCTCCGTCTTGTGGCGGGTTACATGGCAGTTGATATTCACCGCACAGGGCATTCCCGCAATGTGCGTCGGCATCGTCTCAATATTCAGTCCGATGGCTGTGGTGCGTCCGCCAAAACCCTGCGGCCCGATCCCCAGCGCGTTGACCTTCTCAAGCATCTCCCGCTCCAAATCCGCATAGTAGGGGTCCGGATTTGAGGAATCCACCGGCCGCATCAGGGCCTTTTTCGCCAGCAACGCCGCTTTGTCAAAGGTTCCGCCGATCCCGACGCCCACCACCATGGGCGGACAGGGATTCGGCCCGGCAGTCTCCACAACCTCCAGGATGAAATCCTTGATCCCCTGCAGGCCGGCCGAGGGCTTAAACATGCGGATCATGCTCATATTCTCGCTGCCAAAGCCCTTAGGACCTACCGTGATCTTGATGTTCTCTCCCGGCACGATCTCCGTGTAGAGCATAGCCGGCGTGTTGTCCCCGGTATTGCCCCGGCGGATCGGATCTTTTACCACAGATTTGCGCAGATAGCCTTTTTCATACCCCCGGCGCACCCCTTCATTCACCGCATCCGCCAAAAGGCCGCCTGTGATATGCACGTCCTGCCCGATCTCCAAAAAGACGCAGGCCATCCCCGTGTCCTGACAGATCGGCACGTTCTCCCGGTCCGCAATCTCAAAATTCTCAATAATATTATCCAGAATGCCCTGCGCAATCTCGCCGTCCTCGCAGGCCCGGCAGTTTCTTATCGCACTCTTTACGTCTTCCGGCAAATGCTCGTTTGCCGCGATACAAAGCCGCTCCACCGCATCGGTGATCAGCCCCGCCTCAATTTCCCGCATTCTCTTACCTCCTGCAGCTTAATTTCTGTAACACGCCGCCGACACGGCGGCGCGGCTTGAACCCTGCCGCGCCGGATTTTCGGCGCAGCAGAACGTTTGGCAGGCTTTAACCCTGCGCGCTTCTCTCATGTCTGGCATATTTAGGAAGCAGCAGCGGCGAAACATCCTTGGAATGCAGACCGGCTGCCTTCAGCTCGTCTTCGTAGGCTCTCACATGGTCCAGGTTCGGCGTTCCCAGCGCCACCTCACCCGCGCGGGCCGCCGCCGCTTTTCCGGCATTTCTTCCGAAAACGATGATATCTAACAGGGAATTTCCCATGAGCCGGTTGCGGCCATGGATACCGCCCACCGCCTCGCCGGCTGCCAGCAGATTCGGAATCACTTTCGTAAAGCCGTCCCCGCCGATCTCCAGACCTCCGTTTTGATAGTGCAGCGTCGGGTAAACCAGGATCGGCTGCTTTCTCATATCTATGCCGTAATTCAGATACATCCGAAGCATCGCGGGAATCCGCTTTTCAATGGTTCCCTCGCCGCCGAGCAGCTCGATCATCGGGGTATCCAGCCATACGCCGCTGCCCAAAGGCGTCGTCACGCCCTTCGCGCGATCCGTACACTCGCGAATGATGGAGGCCGCTGACACGTCGCGCGTCTCCAGCGGATGCATGAACGCTTCGCCGTCCACGTTCACCAGCATCGCGCCCAGCGAACGCACCTTCTCCGTCACCAGCGCACCGAAGATCTGAGACGGGAACGCCACGCCGGTGGGATGATACTGGATCGTGTCTTGGTACAGAAGGGGAGCTCCGGCCCGATAGCCCAGAATCAATCCGTCCGCGGTAGCTCCGTAATGGTTGGAGGTGGGAAAGCCCTGATAGTGCAGGCGGCCCGCGCCTCCGGTGGCAATGACAACCGTCTTGGCTCTCGCCACCAGATAATCCTCCGTTTCCATATTGTAGAGAACCGCGCCGGCTGCCTGGCCCTTCTCATCCATCAGAAGCTCCACCGCCGAGGTAAACTCCGCCACGGGGATCTTCCGGTTCAAAACCTCGTCCCGCAGCGTGCGCATGATCTCCGCGCCGGAATAGTCCTTGCAGGCATGCATTCTCTTGCGGGAAGTGCCGCCGCCGTGCGTTGTAATCATGCGGCCGTCCTCATCCTTGTCAAACATGACGCCCAGTTTATTCAGCCAGGCGATGGCGTCCGGAGCTTCCATGACCAGACGGCGCAGCAGCTCCGGACGGGCCGCGAAATGGCCGCCGCCGAATGCGTCCAGATAGTGCTGTACCGGGGAATCGTTCTCCTTATCCGCCGCTTGGATTCCTCCCTCGGCCATCATGGTATTGGCGTCGCCGATGCGCAGCTTGGTGGCGATCATCACGTTGGCTCCGGCCTCATGGGCCTCGATGGCCGCCGACGCGCCGGCGCCGCCTCCTCCGATCACCAGTACGTCCACATCATAGTCAATGCGGCTCAAATCAATCTGCGTTCCTGTCAAACGGCTGCCGGAATGCAGCAGATGCACCAGCTCCGCCGGCGCTTTCTGCCCTTTATTCGGGCCGATTTGAATCTCGGCAAAGCCGTCCTCTCTGTAATCCGGGTGATACGCTTTTAAAAGGGCGTCCTTCTCGTCGGCTGTCATCCGTCTGGGCTCCATGCCCATACGCTCCTGCCGCGTCGCTTCCACCTTCTTAATGGATTCCAGCATTTCCGGTGTAAACATGACTGTCCCTCCTTATTTCTCGATCTCTCTGGTATTGTACAGTTCCTGCATCTCGGTGATGGGCTTCTGCATAATCTGCTCAATCAGGCTGTCATACGCGCCTTCGTGGATCTCCTCCACGCGATTTTTTAAATGCTCCGATTCCGGCGCGATATATTTACCGGTCAGACGTCTGGCCAGCACACCCACCATCGGATGGGAGATTCCCGCCGGGCAGCGCACGGAACAGCAGCCGCAGCCGATGCAGTCAAAGGACTCCTCGGCGCACTTCTCAAATTCGCCCCTCTGCGCGTAAGCGATATACTGCATCACGTTCAGATTCTGCGTGCAGGCGTTTGTGCAGGCGTTGCAGCCGATGCAGCTATAAATCTCCGGATACAGCTCCATCATCACCCGCTGATCCGGCTTTACCTCCTCCACGTCATAGGTTCTCTTGTCCGTGGGGAAATAGGGGATGCTGGCTACATACATGCCCTCCTCCACCTGTGTCTGACAGGCCAGGCAGGTCTTTAACTCATTCTTTCCCTTGATCCGGTAGATCGTGGCGCAGGCGCCGCAGAAGCCGTGGCGGCAGCCGCAGCCCCGCTTCAGCGTGTACCCGGCATATTCCATGGCCGTCATAATGGTCAGATCGGCCGGCACACTGTATTTTTTACCGAAAAAATATACGTTTACCATATTTTCCATTTAGGTTCTCCTCGTTTCATATCATGCCGTATCCGCAGGTTTCTGCGGGCCGTATCAGTATTCGTCAGGCAGCTCGTCGATCTGATCGCAGCGGAATACAGGGCCGTCCTTGCAGACGTATTTGGAACCGATATTGCAGCGTCCGCATTTTCCGATCCCGCATTTCATGCGCAGTTCCAGCGTCGTGTAGACCTGTTCCTTGGAAAAGCCCATCTCCGTCAGGCCGGCCAGCACAAATTTGATCATGATCGGCGGACCGCAGATCAGAGCCGTCTTGTCCGTGGCAAAGCCCAGCTCTTTCAGGTAGGCGGGAACAAATCCCACATGGCCGTCCCAGCCTTCCTGCTCCCTGTCGATGGTCAGATAGACGTTTACCCCCTCCGTCTTCATCCAGACTTCCTGGATCTCTTTCAACTGCACCAGATCATCGGCGGAACGGGAACCATAGAGGATATCCACCGTGCCGTAGTCGGACCGGTTGTCAAGCACATAGTTGATGACGGAGCGAAGCGGCGCCAGGCCGATTCCTCCGGCGATAAACAGAAGATTTTTTCCCTTCAGTTCGTTCTCCACCGGAAAATGATTGCCGTAGGGCCCGCGGACCGTGATCTCGTCTCCCACCTGCAGGCTGTGCAGGTATTCGGTCAGCATACCGCATCGTTTGATGCTGAATTCCTGAAACTCCCGGTTGGTGGGGGAGGAAGTGATAGAGAACATACCCTCGCTGACGCCGGGGGCACAGAGCATCGCGCACTGGCCCGGCATATGTTCAAACAGTTTGCCTCCCTCCGGCGCGTTGACCCGAAATGTCTTGACATCCGGCGTCTCTTCCCGGATATCCGTGATCACGCCCACCTGAGGAATCAGCGTGTCTCTAGTGAAACCAGTATGGCAGGTACATTCAGACATTACTTGTCACCTCCTTCGGCGGCCGCCTCTCTCTTGGCGGCAAAGGCTTTGATTACTTTGACGATATTTAACGCGGAAGGACACTTTTCCACACAGCGGCCGCAGCCGACGCAGGAATACATACCGTCGTTATTGGCCGGGAAATATACCAGCTTGTGCATAAAGCGCTGGCGGAACCGCTGCATCTGGCTGGTGCGGTTGTTGGCCGCCGCCATCATTGTAAAATCGGAGTACATGCAGGAATCCCAGCAGCGGTAGCGCTGCACGCCGTTTCCAGTGTCATAATCCTTGATATCATAGCACTGGCAGGTCGGGCAGACAAATGTGCAGGTCCCGCAGGCCAGGCAGGGACGATACAGCTCTTCCCAGAGCGTATCCTGAAACTTTTCATCGGTCGCGCCGCCGTCCCAGCCCTCCAGGGACAGATGGCTGTAGGGCAGACGCTCCACAATGGTGCGGATCTTTGTCTTCTCTTCTTCCAGCTGGGCTTCCTCCGCCTCGCCGGCATCCGCAAGCAGGCCGGAAATCGATCCCGTCAGGCGCTCCCCCTTTTCGGTCAGCGGTTTCCAGTACAATTCCTCTCCCACCATCCAGGCCGCCACATCGGCAGACGGCTCCGCGCAGTCGATTCCGAATACCTTGCAGAAACAGCTCACGTCAGGTTCCCCGCAGGCCAGAGCCACAATGGTTCCGCGCTCTCTTCTGGCCGCGTAGAACGAATCCACCGGCTCCGTGAGAAACACCTGATCTAACACCTTCACGGCCTGCACATCGCAGGCCCTCATGCCAAACACAACAAAATCCTGTTCTTTTAATGCTTCCGGCTCTACGGTCAGCTTCTTTCCTTTCCGCTTACAGGTGTAGAGCGTCTCGCTCTGCGGAAAAAACACATCCTTTGGCGACTTGACCGTTTTCAGGGTGTTAAGACCCGCCTGAAGCTGTTCCTCATCAAACCCTTCTTCCCAGGCTGCAAAATTCACTTGACCGCTTCTTTGCACCGGCAGATACAGCTCCTGGGAGGACGCGATGGCGCGATACAGCGCCGGCAGCTTTTCTCTGGCTATCTTTAACATACGCTATCCCCTTTCCACGACACCGGGCTCCACGTCATCGAAAGTGAAGCTGGTCAGCGGTCCCACGGTCTCGGCGTCCTCGCCCGCCTGGAACTCGCCGTAAAAATCGTCGATATCTTTGATAAATTTGCGGTTAAACAGATGCAGCGGTATGCCCTGCGGGCAGACACGGCTGCACTCGCCGCAGTCGGTGCAGCGTCCGGCCACATGAAACGCCCGGATAATATGGAACATTTTCTCTTCAAAAGAATCCGCGTTGGCCTTCTGCGCGCTGTCAAACTTATTGCTGTCAAAAACGCACTTGCGGCAGCTACAGGCCGGGCAGACGTTGCGGCAGGCGTTGCAGCGGATGCACTTGGACAGCTCAGCCTGGAAAAACGCAAAGCGCTCAGCCGGGCTCATGGCCTCGATCTGCTCTACCTGAGCAAAACGGTCTCCATCCTTTGTATCCGCCGATGCTCCGATTATCTCGTCAAAAATCTTATGTTCCTTGCCCTTGCAGACATGGCAGCGCTCCAGCATGGCATCCTTGTAAGAACAGGTTTTCTCCCCGTAAAGCGTCTGAATGGTCAGCGTTTTCTCTGCCGCCAACGCTTCGTTCTCACCGGTGAACATCCCTACTTCCGCGCCGCTTACCGCCTCAATGGCGCGGATTCCCAGCGCATGGATTTTTTCTGCCGACAGCTTGCCGGTGCAGCCCACGCCGATGATATAGGTCTTCTCCCGGTCCACCCGGTGCTCCTTGATCAACTGGTTCATGCTGTAGGTATCGCAGGGCTTTAGGAATACCAGCGTCCGGCCTTCCTTGCCGGAGGCTTCTATCATAAATTTGCTCAGGTTGGCGCCGCAGAAGCCGTCGTATACAAAGTCCTCCAAAGCGTCGGCGCTTTCAAAGAACGCCGGTTCCGGATTGTAGGGCATATCGCCCTTTTTCCAGCCCAGAACGCGCACGACGGTCCCGTCCGCCAGCAGTTCCTTTGCCCGGTTTATCAGTTCTTGCATCTGAGGTCCTCCAATCTCACGTTCTCTCCCAGGGAGCGGATCTTTTCCACAAATTCATTCATTGTGGCGGAGAATTTCACGCCCTCTGCCGCCGATACCCATTCCACGCGGGTCCGCCCGTTTTCCACGCCGATGTAGTCTAACATGGAGAACAGAAGCGCCATACGGCGTCTGGTATAATAGTTGCCGGTAGAGTAGTGGCAGTCGCCGGGATGGCAGCCGCACAGAATCACGCCGTCGGCTCCCTTCTCAAAGGCCCGCAGCACAAACATGGGGTTGACGCGGCAGGAACAGGGCACACGGATAATCTTTACGTCAGCCGGATAGCCCAGACGGCTGCTGCCGGCGAGATCCGCTCCCGCATAGCTGCACCAGTTGCAGCAGAACGCGACAATCTTCGGTCTGAATTCTTCTTTTGCTTCTATCGACATATGGCATCTACCTCCGCTATAATCTGTCTGTTGGAGAAGCCCTGCAGATCCATGGCGCCGCTGGGACAGGCCACCGTACAGGCGCCGCAGCCCTGGCACAGCGCATTGTTTACCACGGCGAGGCGGCGCACTTCGCGGATGCCGTGATCATTTACCTGTCTGTCCTCATAGGTGATCGCGCCGTAAGGGCAGACGTTCGCGCAGGTTGAGCAGCCGTTGCACAAAAGCTCGTCGGAATGCGCGGTACAGGGATTCGTCGTCAGCTTATCTTTGGCCAACAGCCCGATCGCCTTGACCGCGGCCGCGCCGGCCTGCGCCACCGTCTCCGGAATATCCTTCGGTCCCTGGCATACGCCGGACAGAAACACGCCGGCTGTAGGACTCTCCACCGGACGCAGCTTCGGGTGCGCTTCGGTCAGGAAGTTATTGGTATCAATGCTGGCTGTCAGCATCGTGGCAATGCCCCGCACAGAGGGGTCCGGCTCAATGGCCGCCGCCAGAACAACCATGTCGGCCTCAATCAAAATCTGCTTGTTGTCCAGAAGATCCGCCCCCTGAACCAGAAGGCGTCCATCCGGCTGCGGCATCACTTTGCCCACCTGGCCTTTGATATAGTTGACGCCGTACTCCTCCACGGCCCGGCGGTAAAACTCGTCAAAATTCTTGCCCGGTGTGCGCACGTCGATGTAAAAGACCGTCACATTTACATCCGGGTACTTGTCGCGGATCAGCATGGCATGCTTGGCTGTGTACATGCAGCAGATCTTGGAACAGTAGCTCTTTCCCCTCTGATCGGCGCAGCGGCTGCCGACACACTGGATAAATACCATCTCCTTCGGCGCACGCCCGTCGGACAGGCGCTCCAGATGGCCTTTCGTAGGTCCTGCCGCATTCATAATCCGCTCCAGCTCCAGGGAGGTAATCACATCCTTGCTCTGGCTGTAGGCGTACTCATCATACGCGTCCAGCTTGATCACATCAAAGCCCGTCGCCACCACAATGGCTCCGTACTTCTGTGTAATGATCTCATCCTTCTGCTCGTAGTCGATGGCGCCGGCCTGGCAGACCTTGGCGCAGAGACCGCATTTTCCGGTCTGGAACTTGATGCACGCTTCCCGGTCGATGACCGGTACGTTCGGGATGGCCTGCGCAAACGGCGTATAGATCGCGCTGCGGTTGTTTAAGCCCCGGTTAAACTCGCTGGGCGTCTTTTTGGACGGGCACTTCTCCTGGCACACGCCGCACCCTGTGCATTTGTCCATATCCACGCTGCGGGCCTTCTTGCGGATATCCACCGTAAAGTCTCCGACAAAACCGCTGACCTTCTCCACTTCACTGTAGGTATAGATATGTATTTTCTCATGCGCATTGGCCTCCACCATCTTCGGTGTCAGAATGCAGGCTGAGCAGTCGAGCGTCGGGAAGGTCTTGTCAAGCTGAGACATGCGCCCTCCGATGCTGGGCGTCTTCTCCACGATATCCACCTCGTAGCCGGCGTCCGCGATATCCAGCGCCGTCTGAATTCCGGCGATCCCGCCGCCGATGACTAACGCCCGCTTGGTGACGCGGCTCTCTCCGGGCTTTAAGGGCGCGTTTAAATTGACCTTGGCGATGGCGGCTCTGGCCAGGATGAGCGCCTTTTTGGTCGCCTCTTCCCGGTCCTTATGAATCCAGGAACAATGCTCGCGGATGTTGGCGATCTCCACCATATAGGGGTTTAATCCCGCCCGATCCGCAGCTTTGCGGAACGTCGCCTCATGCATGCGGGGGGAGCAGGAGCAGACCACCACGCCGGTCAGCCCTTTCTCCCGGATCGCCGCCTGGATCTTCGCCTGGCCGGCCTCTGAACACATATACTGATAGTCCTCAGCATGAACCACTCCCGGTTCCATCCGGACCAATTCCACTACTTTCTCCACATCCACCGTCGCGGCGATATTGCTGCCGCAATGGCAGACGAATACTCCGATTCTCTGCACCCGGCTCACCTCCTGTATCTTCTGAATGCGCTGACTAAGAGCTGCTGGGGAATCTCAGGATCCAAAAGCTCCGGTATTTCATCCGGCGACAGATACTCCTGTCCCCTCTGGCGCAGCACCATCTGTCTCGCCGCATCGATTAACTTGCCCGGTTTGACATCTCTGGGACAGCGCTCCACGCAGGCAAAACAGGACAGACATTTCCAGAGGGATCTCGACTGCATCAGCGCCTCGATGTCCTCTCTGAGAACGTAGGAGACAAACTGATGCGGCTTGATATCCATCTCATTGTATGACGGACAGGAGGCGGAGCATTTGCCGCATTTCATGCACTTATACGGATCGACGCCGCTGATTTCTCGAATCTGTTCAACCTGTTTTTTCGGTGTATTCATCAGACCGACACCTCCTCTTTCACTCCCAGCGCCTCTGCCAGCAGTTCAGTAAAGTAGTAAACCGGCAGTTTATTTGTTGTGCTGTGGTTAAGATTGTACAGGCACAGCGGGCAGGCGGTAATCAGCATCTCGGCTCCGAATCCGCTGGCGCTGTCCATAATCGTATTGCACATGCGTCCGGACAAGTCTTTTTCCTTCAGAGAAATATATCCGCCGCAGCACTCGTTGCGGTGCGGATAAATCACCGGCTCCGCGCCAAGAGCCCGGATAAAGTCCTCCAGAATAGCCGGATTCTCCGGATTGTCAAACTCCAGAATCTTTCCCGGCCGCAGCAAAAGACAGCCGTAGTAAGCGCCGATCCTGCGCCCGGTCAGGGGATTGGTCACTTTTTTGCGGATTTCGTCGAAACCGACGCGATCTCTCAATACCTCCAGATAGTGGAGAACTGTGGTCTCTCCGCCGTAGGGTTTTTCAGCCTGCAGATAGTTGTTGGCGCGGGTGCGGATATCTTCCACATGTTTCATATCGTCGTTGACCCGCTTGATCACATGATGGCAGGCGGAGCACAGCGTCACCAGCTCCTGCCCCTTCTCTCCGGCAGCCATAAGGGCGCGGACAGAGGACAGCTTTGTGGCGATCTCGTCTTCCCCCAAGGGATAGACGCCGCCGCAGCACTGCCACTCTTCAATTTCTTCCAGTTCAAACCCCAGCACACGGGCCGCAGCTCTGGCATAGGCGTCCAGCGCTTTCGCTTTCGTGGACAGGGTACAGCCCGGATAGTAGCTATACTTCATCGTTTCCTCCTTACAGTTCAATCTGGGCGATCACCGCTTTCAGCGCGTCGGCGCTGGCGCGCAGCTTCGCAATCTCTTCATCGGTCAGTTTGACCGGAACCTTGCCCTGGACGCCGTTGGGACCCACCAGCGTCAGGGTGCTGAGGCATACGTCCTCAATTCCATATTCGCCGTGCAGCATGGAGGATACGGTGGAGATGGAATCGTAGGCGGAAAGCAGCATACCGCAGAGCTTGCACACGGATACCGATACCGCATAGAACGTAGCGCCCTTTCTGGCGATAATCTGACCGCCGGATTTATGTACATACTCAACCATACCCTCTTTGTCCAGATCCTCCGGCAGCTTGCCGTTTTTCTTCATCATGTTCATAAACTCATCCAGTTCCGCGCCGGAGACCTCGGCGCAGGACCACGGTACAAAAGAGGTGTCACCGTGCTCACCGAACACATAGGCATGAATATTTTTCTGGGCCACATTCAGATACTCGGACAGGCCGAAACGCAGTCTGGCTGTGTCAAGCAGCGTACCGGAACCGATGACCTGGTTTTCCGGCAGACCGGAAATTTTTGTGAAGACATACGTCATCACATCCACCGGGTTGCTGACAATGACATAGAGGGCTTTGGGGGCTTCTTTTACGATCTGAGGGGTGATGCTCTTTAAGATATTGACGTTGGTCTGCGTCAGCTCCAGTCTGGTCTGACCGGGCTTGCGGGCGATACCGGAAGTGATGATAACAATGTCGGAATCCTTTGCGTCGGCATAGTCGCCGGCTACGATGGAAATCGGATCGCGGAAACACGTTCCCTGCACGATATCCATGACTTCTCCGTCCACTTTCTCTTTATTGATATCGATCAGAACGATCTCCGATGCGATATCCTGATTGGATAACGTGTATGCGATGGTGGAGCCTACGCTTCCCGCGCCGATGATAGTAATTTTGCTTTTCATGTGTTATTCTCTCCTTTTCGTTGTCTGCCCTGCCCGCAGACAGGAACTATGATAGGGGTTTTGTTTTTCTTCCGGACAGTCTCTGCCCAAACCCATTGTTATTATAATCTATTGACAAGGATTTGACAACAGTCTATTGTGACAAAATCATCGTTTCTTTTTTGACCAAAATTAGAGATTTTCACAAAACGACAAATTTCGATCGGGAAAATCAACAAAACCATGCCGCCTGGCACAAACTCGTTTACAACGTCAGAGACGGAGCGGAATACACTCTCGCTCCCAGCTCGCTGTTGAGCATATAGAGCCCCTTCGCATCGCTCCCAAACAGTTCCATCTTTGTCACCAGATCCGAGGCGTTCTTCTCCTCCTCTCCCTGCTCTTTGACAAACCAGTCCAAAAGCTGCATGGTGCGGAAATCCTTCACCTCGAAGGCGGCCGCATAGATTTCGTTGATCAGAGAGGTGACATATTTTTCATGCTCCAAGGCGGCTTTTAATGGAGCCATATTGTCCGCAAGTTCCTTGTCCGGCTTGTCGATGGCCTCGAATGTCACCTTCTCGCCGTTGTTCTGCAGGTACTGATAGAACAGCATCGCGTGGTCGCGCTCTTCCTGCGCCTGTACCTTATACCAATTCTCAAATCCATCCAGACCGGCCGCGGCGTAATAATTGGCGAAATCCAGATACAGATATGCCGAATAGAATTCCTTGTTGATCTGTTGATTTAACAGAGCTGCTACTTTTTGATCCATGGTATTTACTCCTTCTCTTTTGATCATTTTTTCAGATTTATTGTACTACGGTCCCACAAAATTTGCAAGACTGCAAAAGGCAGGAAAGAAATCCACGCTTCTCCTGTTGCTTGTTGTCAAGGTCTTTTAATACGGTTCACAGAAATATTCAAAATCGACACAGCAAAAACCGAGGGCCCTATGGCTCCCGGCCTGCTCATGCGGTGCTTACCATCATCTGGCGGACTTCCTCGCGGAGCATCCGCTTGATTTTGTCCTCCATGGTTTCCGTACTGGTTCCGCTGAAATGCGCCCACACAAGATAGGTGGTCTTGCCGATTTTCTTCACCATGGAGGGCGGGGTGTCTAGCTTGGGCCGCGGGAAGGCCATGCCTGCGGTAGCGTTGGGAAGTTTGTTTGCTTTTTGTCCGATACAGTATCCCCGCTTTCCAAGTAATTTCCGTTATCAAACCGCCCGGCCTGCCTGCGGAAAAAAGCAGACCGCCACATATGGCGGATGAAGTCCATAGTGCGGCGGTCTGTATTCTGTGCAATAATATTTTCTACATGGATTGACACACTCGCCAGGATCAATAGCATAACTGCCGCAGCATCTATCAGCCAGTCCAAAGCATTGCACACTTCGTTTCCCACGATATCTTTTACCATAAATATAAATTCCGATCCAAAGAAGAACAGCAAAACACTTAATACAATCATACCTGCATATCTTTTCTGGTTCCGGCTGCTATCCTGTTCAGGAGTATCAACATATCACTATGCATTATGATTCAAGTCCAAGCCACTCTCTTACAGTTTCCACCGCATACCCTACGCCTTGAGCAATCTTTTCGATGTCAACTCCAAGGTTATAAAAATTCCTGGCATCTTCCTTAGCCTTTTTTAATTCGCCGTCCTGCTCTCCAATTTTCCGCTCTTCCATTCGAATTTCCTGAATCGCCTGACACACATCAATCACCTCTTCACTTTCATCATATTTTATTCCCGAATTTGTAATCGCTTCAATCACATCCGCCGCCCTACGCTCCAACTCCCGGAAACGCCTTTCATTGGCCGCCAGTACCCTGCTTAAATTTTCCTTATCCTTCGAATACTTGATGAACAGCATGACCTCCCGCAGGCTGGACTGGAATTTCATGATCTCCTCATCCGCCATCTGCGCTGGGGCGATCAGCCGCACATGGTAATTGTCCATGCAGGCAAGCACTTCCGGCTCTGACACATCCATCATATCAAACAGGCTTAACGGCCCATCCCACTCTTCCGAGCCGAAAAATATAGTCACCGTGATGGATGGTATCAGCCTGTCTTCCGCCCAAAAACCGCTTAAGAATTCACTTGTATTTGGCGTCTTCCTGCCCTCACCATAAGGGGCTTCCCCCTGCTCCTTTTTCCGTTTCATTTCCTTCCGGTGTGACTTTGCTGCTTCTTCCACCTGCCCTGCGTATTCCAGTGCATCATAAAGGTTATTCTTCACAGCCATGGCATAATGAATTTCAGCCTGATTCTCCGCACCGTAAAGGACATACTCCATTTTCCCGTCTGTCATTGCAGCATACAGCTTCTGCACATCACGGAATTTCTGGACGGGAACCACTGCGCCGTCCGCACCGTATGGCAGCGCGATCTTAGTGGAGTCACGCTCTGTAAGCTGCTCCGGCAGGATCACCTGCCGCCCGCCGTAAATATAGTAATTAAAAATATCGGCAAACACACCTGCATCTTTAACATAATCCTTTGTGATCGTATCTGCTTTCAATGGCATCTACCGCCTTTCTCATGAATGGCAGACATCCCATCAGATTCCCGTCTCTGCCATGGTTCCATTATACTGAAGAAACTGCTTTTATTCGCCTTGTTCTTTGTTGTCCTTAACTATATTTATTTAAGTTTTATGCAAATATATGCCCTTTTTTACTTCAATTACATCCTTTATTCTTGCCTACCAATTTTCTGTTGCCAAAATGTTGCCATGACTTTTTTACTTATTTGTTATCATTTCCATCCTCAAGTGAGAAAATCGGAGAATTTCCTATATCTTTAGATGGTTGCTGATTAGCACTTAAAGCTATCTGAACACCTGTTTTAAATACATTTTCCAGACCTTCCATCATGCCACCGCCGCCATCCTTTTTTGCCCCTCCACCAAGTTAAGCAAGTGCATGTGTTATATTTGCAGCATTTGGTTTTTTCCCATAAAAAATACCTCCTAAAATTTTAGTATCATTACTGACACCTTTATGTAGTGAATATGTTCAAGGGTTAAATTACTCGTTATCCCCTATATAAAATATCGGAGATTCTGGTATCAATCCCTGAGCAGAAATCAAATTTCTTGCCTCTTGAAGTTCATTTTCAAGATTTTGAATTGTAACTCTAAAACAAATTTCTTTGTATGCATTTGCTACTGTTGATGGCGATATCTGCATTAACTGCGCAATCGCTGTCTGCTTGTACCAAATTCCTTGTGTAGAACATATACCAAATATTTATGCCTATCTGTTATTTTAGCCATAGTATCCTCTCCTTTCATTTAATTCGATAATATCAGATTTATCGAATTTGTCAATAAAGAAATAAGCCCTATTCCTAACATCCTAATCTATATTCAAGCGTATCTGAGCCGATTCTTCGATAACAAGGAAAGGGGTCAAAACAGCCACAGAGGGGGCAGAATTATGACCACTGTGGCCACTTGTAACAGCCGTCCCCATGCTTCCCTATCACAGCCTCATATCCAAAAAGGGGATTTCAGCAACACTCAATGTGCTGGAATCCCTTGTTTTCAGCGGTTTTCTCGATATTCTGTTCATGCCTTTTGTATCAATTAAGCGATTTACATTTCAGTATAGTGCCGAAAACAGGGAAAACCGTTCCGCTGGGCGTAGTCCTCCAACATAACCTTTTGAGAGTTACTATGTAGAGGGTGGTTTCTGCCACAAAATACATATGACTGCGGCTCATTTGTGGTGAATAGGACTTGCGGTTGTAGGAAAGGAGATAAAACCCCACATCGCATTATCGGTAGCCGCTACCGAAAACATCTGAAATGACGGAGGAAATACTATGGACGAATTAAAACCGAGTATCCATGACGAGGCAAACGGCCTTGATTATGTCCTTGCCGGGGACTACTACATCCCGGTTATCGGACTGCCGGAGGAGGATGACCGTCCTATCGGGAAATGGGGGCGGATGCACCGAGCATATCTGGAAGAAACGAATCCGCTCCTGCTCAGCCACCTGATTTTGACGGGCAGACTGCACACCTACCTTGCCGACCTGGACGAGCAGGCGCAGGACCGCTATCGGCTCATCATCAGGCAGATGACCACCGCCGAGGGCGTGACCGAGGACTTGAAGTGCCGGTCGCAGTGGGAATGGATTAAGACCATGAACAGCATTATGAACCGCGCTGAGGAAAGCATTAAGCCTGAACTGATTTATACATGACTTTCACTCGGCATTTGCACCAGCGCAAAAGCGTACAGGCTTCCGCAAGGCTCTCCCTATGGGCGGGACCTTGCGGGAGTTTTTCCTTTGCATTTGTACCATCGCTGAC
>CAJUHP010000030.1 GCA_910586125.1 uncultured Lachnospiraceae bacterium
AACCGCAGTGTCGTTGGTTCGAGTCCAACAGGGGGAGCGAGAAAAGCCCGTGAGATGTAGATTTCACGGGTCTTTTATTTTATAAAAATATCGTTACAGGAACCGGGGCACAGCCCCATAACAAACCAGGGATTGCACTGCCAAATAAAGTTAGATAGGTGTTTCTATTTGCAGAAATATCTTCAAAACCTTACACTTTCCAGCATTATGCAAGATGTTATAGATAATAATCCTAGCAAAATCAGTTGTATGTGTAATATGTACAGTGATATTTAAACTTTTCATAATTTTTGTAAAAGGTATTGTATTACGTGTGTTTTTAGTTTATAATCTAGTATTGAGTAGTTTTAAGATTTGTTTTCAAGAAATGAAGAGAAGAGTTTTTTGGCATTTTCTTAAAAGATAGAAACGGAATTTTCTATGCTTAATTTAACCTAAAATTGTGTATCATATGAGGAGGATAATTATGAGAGAAGATTATTACAATAGTGAAAATGCACCTAAAGTAAATTCTATCGTTCCAGCAGCTTCTGCTGTAATAATTAAGGATAATATGGTTTTATTGCAAAAGAGAGTGGATAATAATCTTTGGTCATTGCCTGGTGGAAAAATGGAGCCAGGTGAAAATATTGAACATACAATAATAAGGGAGGTCTTGGAGGAAACAGGATATAATGTCGCTGTAAAAAAATTAATAGGAGTATATACAAATCCAAATTGTATAATTGCATATTCAGATGGAGAGGTTAGACAGCAATTTTCATTGTGTTTTCAATGTAGTATTGTTTCAGGAAAAATAAAAGTTAGTTCTGAGTCAAAGGAAGTTCGTTTTTTTCATCTTGAAGAAATAGAAAATCTTTCTATATCTTCTCAACAAAAGTTAAGGATTGATGACTGCCTAAAAAATCAGAAAGAAGCATTTATAAGATGAAGAAAGCGCTTGTGTATATAATACTATGTTTAATTGCAATTATTTTAATTGGGTATGGATACTTCTGTAGTGATTCTACATTAGGAGGAGTGTACATTAGTGTAGGTGCGTCTATTTTAGCTACTGTCTTAATTAATAGTCTTACAGAAAAGTGGCTTGGTGATCCATTAAACGCAATTATACAGAATATGAGAAACATAGGAAGTAAATTAAATGAATCCGTTAGTTTGCTGTCAATGTCAAAAAGCACAGGATTAGTAGGTATTTGGTCTAAACGTGCAGATTTGGAAACGAAAGATTGGATTAACTATTTAAAACAATCTGATGGGGATATAAAGATTTTATGTTATGCAATGTCATTTTTACCCGAACATCCGAGTTTTGCGAATATTATAAATGAAAAAATTTCTAAAGGATTTAAAGTAAAAATTCTTTTTGGGGATCCTGATGGAAGTTACATTGAGGCAAGAAAAGCCGAAGAAAGAACAGAAGGTTGCATTTCTGATAGAATAAAAACATCTGTTATGCGTGTTCAAGAGATTAATAATAAAATAGAGGTTCGATATTTTAATGCACCATTATATGCCTCAATATATGAATTTGGCAATAAAATGTTCGTGACCCCACAATTATATGGAATAAGGGGAGCAGGTGCTCCGCTTATTATGGTAGAGAAAATAGAGGATGGATTGTTTGAATCATATGACAAATATTTTGAAGATGTATGGATAAATTTTGCAAATTAGTCAATTTTCTACATAAAAATCAGGACGGATTTTTTGGGAAACGGAGTGATTGATGATATAAGATATTGTGTTAATACATATATTAAAAAATCTTTTTCTTATTATCTGATTTAAAAGATTAAGGAATATTTAGCAGAGACCTGTAAACACGATTGTTTGCAGGTTTTTGGGTATTACAAATTATTAGGAAGCAAGAAAACCTTAAAGAAAATGAGGCATTCATGCCTTCGTATCATGAATCCGCATCAGCCATAGTGTCGTCTGATGTACCAAGGAAAAAAATAGGAGGAACTTTTATGTTATCCATATGTAATTCTGATTGCTGCAGTGAATGCAGCAGAAAAAAAGAGTGCGGCGGCTGTATCGAAACCGGCGGACATCCCTTTGGAGGAGAATGTATTGCGGCAGAGTGGATGAAAGAGTGCGGCTATGAAGAATTTCTGAATAGGAAAATGGCTCTGATCAATGAAATCAATGCTCTTGGGATAAAGTATTTAAAACTTACCGATTTAAATCTATTGAATGGTTTTTATGTAAATCTGGAATATCCGCTTTTAAACGGGCAGTCGGTCAAATTGCTGAAGGATGACAAAGTTTACTGGGGAAATCAAATTGAAATTCCGAACAGCAGCCGTTGTTATGGCGTGGTAGCCGACAACGAATATTTGCTTGTATGTGAATACGGGTGCGGCGGAACGGAGCCGCAGATTATTCTATATAAAAGACGTTGCGGGGGTAGAAAGGAATGAGTCTGACTGAGACGAGCAAATTTTTAAGTTTGATTCTTCGCCATAAGCCGGAGATAATTGGTATTTCACTGGATGAACACGGATGGGCAAAGGTGGAGGAAGTCATTGCAGGAATAGGCAGAACCAGAGAATGCAGCCAGGAGATTTTGGAAGAGATCGTTCGCACGGATGCCAAGCAGCGCTATTCTTTTAATGAGGCTCAGACCTTGATCCGCGCCAATCAGGGGCATTCCATACCGGTAGATGTGCAGCTTAAAGCCACAAAACCGCCAGCATTTTTGTGGCATGGAACCGGAGAGAAATATGTCTGTTCCATTGAAAAGAGCGGTTTGATACCGAAAAGCAGGCTGTATGTGCATCTTTCCGGCGACCGAAAGACCGCTTTTCAAGTGGGAAGGAGACATGGAAAATCCGTCGTATACCGGATATCCGCGCAGAAAATGCAGGAAGATGGATATACCTTTTACCGCTCAGTGAACGGCGTGTGGCTGATAAAAGAAGTTCCGGCCAGATATCTGGAGAGGGAACCAGGATAAATATTCAAATCATTTAACCGATGCACATTGATAAAATCAGCCGCACAGAGAGATACTAAGTTCCATAGAGATCTGACAGCAGGAAAGGATAGGGAAGGAAATCATTTCTATGGATATTTTCAATGTGCTGACTCTCATCGGAGGTCTGAGCCTGTTTTTGTTCGGTATGGATATTATGGGACAGGGGCTGGAGAGGAGAGCGGGGAATAAACTCAGAGCGCTTCTCGGCAGGCTTACCACAAACAAGGCGGCTGGACTTTTAACTGGTCTGGTGATCACAGCGATCATTCAGAGTTCTTCTGCGGCTACGGTCATGGTGGTGGGATTTGTGAATTCCGGCCTGATGACGCTGAGGCAGGCGATCCATGTCATTATGGGGGCAAATATCGGGACAACCGTCACTGCCTGGCTGTTAAGTCTTTCTGGAATTGACAGCGGCAACTTGTTTATTCGTCTTTTAAAGCCCTCCTCTTTTACGCCGATTTTGGCTTTGACGGGAATTCTGTTTTACATGTTTTTCCACAATGCGAAAAGAAAAGATACCGGTCTGATTTTTCTTGGTTTTGCCACATTGATGACCGGCATGGAAACCATGTCGGCCGCGGTGTCCGGGCTTCGGGATGTGCCTGCGTTTCAGAATCTTTTGATTCTGTTTGAAAATCCGGTTCTTGGCGTTCTGGCCGGAAGCATTCTGACTGCGGTGATTCAGTCCAGTTCTGCATCGGTAGGAATTCTGCAGGCGCTGGCAGTTACGGGAAAAGTTTCGTATGGCGCTGCGGTTCCCATCATCATGGGACAGAATATCGGCACTTGCGTCACGGCTATGCTGTCTTCGGTGGGGGCCAGCAAAAATGCCAAACGGGCTGCGCTGGTGCATTTGTCTTTTAATGTGATCGGAACGACGGTCTGGCTGGCTGTTTTCTGCGCAGTTCGGGCGGTGTTTTACCCGGTATTTTTGGAGCAGCCGGCTTCTCTGCCTGGCATTGCTGTGGCGCATTCTGTTTTTAATGTTTTGTGTACGGTTTTTATGCTGCCGCTGTCCGGGGTGCTGGAAGCTTTGGTAAACCGGCTTGTGCCTGATGCCAGACAGCCGGAAGTTCATCCGGAATTGGACGAGCGCCTTCTGGCAGCGCCTCCGATTGCGCTGAAGCGCTGCCGGGAAGTGGCCGTTCTGATGGCAGAGACAGCGGCCGGAGCCATGAAAGACAGTCTGTCGGTTTTAGGAAACGGAGCCTTGAAGAATGACGGGGCAAAAGCGGCGTCGGCCATCCGTGAAAAAGAGGAAAAGACCGATCATTATGAAGATATCCTGGGAACCTATCTGGTGAAACTGAGCGCAAAACAGATCAGCGAGGCGGATAGCGCGGAGGCGGCAAAACTCTTAAAAATTATCGGTGATTTTGAGCGTCTGTCCGATCATGCGGTAAATCTGCTGGAATCAGCGGAGGAGATGCAAAAGAGAGGTGTAGTTTTTACAGACGCCGCCGTCGCAGAGCTGCCGGTGATCACCGGGGCGGTGGAAGAGATTCTGGATTTATCCCTGAAAGCTTTTCTGTCTGAGGATCCGGAGGCAGCATGGATGGTGGAGCCGCTGGAGCAGGTGATCGACGGGCTGAAGGAGGAAATGCGCACACGCCATATTCTTCGCTTACAGCGCGGAACTTGTTCCATTGAGGCGGGGTTTATCTGGTCAGATTTGCTCACAGATCTGGAACGTGCCGCCGATCACTGCTCCAATATTGCCGGGTGTATGATTGATATGGGGCGCAGCAATATGAATCTTCATGAATCACTGCGGGATTTTAGAAATGACAGTGAAAAATTTCAGCAGAGATTTCGGGAGTATTCCGGTAAGTATTCTCTGTCGCGATAGAAAATCAGAGCATACCGGAAAAGAATTTCACAGGCAGCATGTTCTGTGAAAAACAAGGCTCCGGTATGCTCTGAAAATCTGCTTTGCCGGTCAGGCTACCGCTGAGAACGGACGGCGGTTGGGAGATTCCGGCTGTTCGGGAAGCTCCGGCACGGCTTCTTTCTGTTTGGCGGCAGTGACGGTGCGGGTGTTGCCGCCGGAGACATACACCTTTCCGCATTCCGGGCAGACGGATGTGTTAAGCGTCACATCCTGGCTGATTACCTCACGGCCCTCCCGCTCGGCCTTAGCCTGGTTACGGTACACATGTTCCATCTCATGTCCGCGCACAGCGGCGGGAGCTTCTTCCGGAGAAATGTGGGTAGGCGTCTGAAAGGATACGCCCATATCGTCGGATCCGTCCTGGTACTTGCGTCTTTCACAGGTCTGGCATTCGCCTTCTTCGGCGGCTTCCTGAACGCTTTGCGCGCCGGCAGCTTCGGCAGACTCGGTCTGTTCCGGCCATTTGGCATCGGCCGGGTCTTCATACTGAATGCGCATCCGCACAGCCAGCTCGACCGGGTCGGTTCCCTGCCGGAAAAGAAGCCCGGGCCGCTCTTCCTCGTTTGCTCCGGGGAGAGCGGCGGAGAAGGACGATGCCTGGGACGAAGCCGGAAAACCGGCTGCCGTGCCTGCAGGGGACTGCTGGTTTTTGATCTGCGCAACGGCAGACTGCGCTTCCTGCGACTGCGCCTCTTGGTTCTGCACGGCCGGAACGCGCGGCGTCCGGGAGACAGAGCCGCCGTAGCGGTACATCGTGTAAGGAGAATGAAATCCAGAAATACCACTCAGCATAATAATCACCTCTGTTTTTGATCTTTTTTCTATTCTAGCAAATTCTGAGAAAAATCACAAGTGGTTTTGCCGCGACGTTTTATTAAAAATAGAAAGCTTCTTTTGATATAAATAGTGTTCCGGAAAATTTTTAGGTTGTTTTTTTGTGATTTCACTTTATAAAAACTATTATTTGATAACTTGAACACTTGCCAAAAGAATAATTTTCGGTTATGATAGTATATAGCAATCAGATAAATAGAATAAGATCAGGGACAAATGACAAAGCTGCTTCAGAATTACAAACATTTAGTATGGATCATGGTGATTATGTGCCATATAACAGTGGATTTGGGCAACAAGGCTTGCCATACTATCTTAGAATGCAGACTGATTTCTCTTAATATGTCAGCAGAAGGATATTGGGCTCCATAAAAATTAGTTTATTATGGCTGGATTTTTCCAGCCATAATTTTCTTAAAATAAGGATATAAAAATGAAAAAAGGTATAGTTATAATCATAATAATTATTCTTCTGTTTATCATTAATTTGAAAAACTGTTCTTTCCCGAGTGAGGATAACAAAACAGAGGAAGGAACCATCACTATCTAAACCACAGAAAACATTTCTGAGATAGAGAGTGAAAATTTAAAGACAGAAACAGGCACTTCGGAAGATTTTGTCTACGCCGAGCAAACTACGCAGGAATGTAGTTTTGTTTCAGACGTCAATAGCGGGAATGACGCCATAGAAACAGTGTATCGGTTGAAAACCAGGAAGATGAAAATAGACATGAATGGATTTCTGGATTTACTGATTCAATATGAGAACCTTAAACAAATAGAAATGAATTTGGAAAAGAGGATGGTGGATGGCGAAGAAACCTGGGTTGCTGCTTTTACTAAAGACGGTGCTGTGCATACTTGCATAGAGACACATTATGGTTTGTTATATCAAAAAACTTGTGATGTAAAAACGGCGAAGACGGTGGATTATAACAGAATACGCGGATATATAGATGAATTTGTTACAATTATTGAAAATGCGTGGGAGTGGAAGTTTGATTTAGAATCCGTAGAAGAAGAGGAGAGAGACTGTGTTAATATTTGGGAACTCTATATATGGTTTCTATCGTCCCGATTTTCTCAACTGCTTTATATCATAATGATTCTTTGTCTTGGATACCAAGCAATAAGCATTCAATGCGGAAACACATATACCATATTTCGGTCGAACAAAAAGGCATGGGTTCTTGGGAGAGTACTCCATCTTTTATTTAACGTGATTTTGCTGAATTTGGTGATTTTGTTCTCGACCTAGAGTATTTGTGGATGGCGTATCGGGATAAGCGGAGAATGGAGTAAAGCGGCAATGACAGCTTCTCAGTTTTATGTGGAAAAGGTGGGAATGCGAACTTTGGTTTATATTCCTACAGGAGTTCTGCGGACAAATCCGAATATGGCAGGGACAATACAGTTTCTGTTATCCGTGCTGGCTGGGATGTTTTCTGGTATGCTATTACTGGTTTTTTCTTTGGCCAATCGAGCTGCCTATGGGGTAAGTATTATTTTTGGCATTTGGTATTTGGACATTTTGATTTCAGAAGAACCAATCCTGGGAATTTTAGAGTATGCTTCGCCATATGGACTGGCCCGTATCGGCAGATCTACTCTAAATTATGGCTTTTTTTCTACAAACTATGCTTTGATGGGGTTAGCATTGATGTGTGCAGTGATGATGGAAATGAGTATGATTCGGTGTGAGAAAACAGATTTTGTTAAAATAGGTTAAGTTTATGAAAGTATTGATATGGGGATTATCTTCACAACAGGGAGAGAATCCAATGATAGAGATTTGTCTGTATTTGCTGGTTCATGCCGTTATACTAATTATAATAGGAAGAGTTATAGAAAAAAGTAAAATTGATGGAGAATATATGCGGCAAATTCGATATGCCAAACAGCGAGTCTGGCGGCAGCAAATGAGTATGCGTGTGACAGGAATGACTTTGATTTTGGTTTCGATTATTTTTTTTGCTTGTTATATAGTGGTAGTAATACAAGATGAATCAGTGAAGTCATGGGGAAAAGAGGCTTATATTCTTTGGCTTTTGTTTTTCTCTAATATCAATGTAATTCAATTATTGTGTATTAATCTGGCAGGCGGCTCAAAATGGTGTTTTGCTATTATTATGCTGATAGAAGTGCTTTCGATTTCTATTCCTATATTGCCGGGGAGTTATGTTATGCTTTGCCGGAGTGAAAAAATACTAGAAGGTGGTTTTCGCTTAGATATATGTGTTTTGGTTGAAATTTTTTTATTGCTTATCCTCAGTATGGAAGGATATCGTTTGTTAAGAACAGGAGGAAGAAAATATGGGCAACGTCATACAGGTAGAAAAAGTAACAAAGACTTTTAAAGAGCATACAGTACTGAATCAAGTTTCAATGCAGGTGGATCAAGGAACAATCTGTGGGATTGTAGGAACGAATGGCTCAGGCAAAACGGTTCTCCTGAAAATCATCTGTGGTTTTATGTGGCCCGACGAAGGAAAAGTGGTAGTAGGGGGAAATCAGATTGGAGTAGACTGTGATTTTCCAAAAGATACAGGAATTATTATTGAAATACCTGTTTTTTCACCATACTCTTCTGGCTATGCTAATCTGAAAAATCTTGCCTCTATTCAAAAGAAAATATCAGATGAAAAGATCTGTGAAGTGATGGAAATGGTGGGGCTGGATCCGAAGGAGAAAAAATGGGTATCAAAATATTCCCTTGGAATGCGCCAGCGCCTGGGAATTGCACAGGCTATTATGGAAGGGCAGAATATCTTGATTCTGGATGAACCGATGAATGGCCTGGACCGGCAGGGAGTGGAAGAAATCAGGAACTTGTTGCTACGAATGAAAGAACAGGGAAAGACGATATTGCTTGCAAGCCATTATCCACAGGATGTGGAAATGCTGTGTGACGATGTGTATGGGTTAGACCAGGGAAAACTTATAAAAAATTGATGATAAAAGATGGCATTGGCAGAAAAGAAAATGCCATTTTTTGCTGATGTGCTTGGCGACGCACATTTCCGTATCAAATTATTATTTTGAGAGATAAGAAAGCGACAGAAAGGATAATCTACAAATCTCTTCAGTCCAAATCTTTTTCAAAAAACCTCACTTTTCTCCTTGTGTTATGGAAAAAAACTCTATATAATGGTATTGTGACAATTTGATTTTTCATGGCATATAGAGAGGCCATTTTATAAAGATGAGAAAAACTGAAAAGAGAATAAAGTACGCAAAGAGGCGCAGAAGGCTCGCATCGTTGCTGATTTTGCTTGGCATAAATGTAAGTCTGAACGGCTGCAATACCGCAAGAGAGCTGTGGAATGAGGCGGAACGGCTGGCTTTCGGGTGGACAAACAGGACGGAAACTAGTTCGGAAATAGGCGATGCAGCGGGGCAGGAAACCAGAGAAGGGAGGAATCCCGCGGGCTCTGAGTCGGGCGAAGGGGAGGAGCAGCAGAGCGGCCCCTGGGACGAGCTTACCTTCGATCCGGTATTCCGCCCGTATTACGAGATGCTTGACGAGAACGAGCAGTCCGTATACCGGCAGGCTTATTATCATGTGCAGGAGGGGATCTCGGAGTTTGGACCCTGCCGGGATATCAAGGGAGGGGAGTTGGATCGAATTATCAGCGCGCTGTACAATGACTCTCCGGAGCTGTTTTGGCTGGAAGCGGATTATGAGTACCGGCACCGGGCCGGGCAGGTGACAGGAGTTGTCCTGCATTACAATGATCTGGCGCAGGATATCGAATACAGCCGCCTTCGGTTTGAAGAGGCAGCGGAGACTATTCTTAAGGAGGCGAGAGAGCAAAAGACGCCGCAGGAGAAGGAGCGCTATGTCCATGATACTCTGCTGAATCAGGTGACATATGATGAGAATGCGGTCTACAATCAGAACGCTTACAGTGCGCTGGTCCTGGGTACCTCGGTCTGTGCCGGCTATGCGAGAGCATTTCAGTATCTGATGACGCAGATGGAGATTCCGTGCTATTACTGTGTGGGAACGGCAGTCAGTTTGGAAGCGCCGGTTGCCGGTGCGGCGGACAGGAAGACCGACGAGGAGACAATGCCGGAGAACACGCTGCCGGAGGGGAGCCGACCGGGAGCAGAGGAGCCGTTTCTGACCGTGGAAGATCACGCCTGGAATATTATCTGCCTGGACGGATTCTACTACAATGTGGACCCGACCTGGAACGATACGCTCTTGTCGGATCACGAACTGATTTATTACGGGTATTACAACCGCTCGGACGAGGAATTTTTGACGGACCACACCCGCTCGGAGCGCTCGCAGGATCTGCCGCCCTGCACCGGCGGTCCCAGTTCCTTTGAGGAGCTGTATGGGATACCGGCGGAGCTGGGTGTTCTGGAAGCGATGGGGCTGACACAGGAGGATGTGATCGACAGTCTGGATAGCTACTATGCGAGATGCCGGGAGCTTCTGGTGGAAAACGGAGCAGGTGACTGCAGGATTTCCCTGCTGGTGTCGGGGGATGCTGTGATGAAGGAAATATTGGATGCCGTGGACGACGGCGATTACGAGGAGGGTTATCTGGTGGAGGTGGTCAGAGAACTTGGGCTGAACGGCTTTCGTTTTTCTCTGAACCTGATGGCAGAGCAGTTGAACGGGGAATATTATCTGGTGACACAGGAGACGACGCTGCGTTAGGCGTCCGGGCAGAGAGGAAAGAAGGCCGGTGTTATCATACAGAAGCCGGAATCCGGCGGAAGGGAGTGCAATGAGTTTCAGGCTGAAGGATGGAATGTTGCTGGGAGCGGCCAGTTCTGCCACGCAGATCGAGGGCGGGGACCTGGGGCATAACTGGAATGACTGGTATCGGAGAGGACGGATCAAGGACGGTTCCGATCCGGGGCGGGCGAACGATCACTACTGCCGCTGGAAGGAGGACGCCGATTTGATGGCGGTGATGGGACTGAAAATCTGCCGCCTGGGAATTGAGTGGAGCCGTCTGGAGCCGCAGGAGGGCGTTTTTGACCGGGAGGCGGTCCGGCATTACCGCCGGGAACTGAAGTATCTGAAAAAACAGGGAATTCAGCCGCTTTTGACCATTCATCATTTTACGAATCCCGGCTGGTTTGAGGCGAAAGGCGGGTTTTCCCGGATGGAGAACAGCCGGTACTATCTGCGTCTGGTGCGTCTTTGCGTCCGCTCTTTTGGCGATCTGGTAAATGAGTATATTACGATCAATGAGCCGAACGTGTATGCGTTCAACTCCTGGCTGGTCGGAGAATGGCCGCCAGGGGGGCGTTCGGTCAAGAAGACTGCCGATGTCATGTCGGTTATGGCCTGCTGTCATATCCGAGCTTACGAGACGATCCACCGGATGCGTGAGAAGATGGGCTATACGGATACCCGCGTCAGCTTTGCCAATCACATCCGGGTGTTTGAGGCGAAGAATCCGGGAAGCTTTCTGCAGCGGGGGATCGCCGCCGCCTCCGACTGGCTGTTTCAGCGGGCGATGACGGTGGCCATGTGTACCGGCCGTTTTCTGCCGCCGCTCTGCAACCGGGATCATATTTCGGAGGGGGAATACTGCGATTTTCAGGCGCTGAACTATTATGCCAAATCGACGGTGTCCTGGCTCCGCGGCGTCCCGAAAGGCGCGCCGGTCAACGATCTGGGATGGGAGGTCTGCCCGGAGGGCATCGCGCAGAGCGCGGCCTGGCTGCATCAGATTCTGCCGCGCCCGATTTATATCACGGAGAACGGAACCTGCGATAATCAGGACCGTTTTCGCTGCCGCTATCTGTATGAGCATCTGAAAGCGCTGTGTGAGAGCGGGCTTCCTGTGGAGCGGTACTATCACTGGTGCTTCTGCGATAATTTTGAGTGGCTGGAGGGAGAATCCGCCCGCTTTGGCCTGGTGCATGTGGACTACGAGACACAGAAGCGCACGGTCAAAAACAGCGGTCAGTTTTACTGTGCGCTGATTGCGGAAGGCGGCGTGGATGATTCGCTGTATGAGGAGTATGTGGCGGGGCAGACGTATCCGAAGGCCGGGGAAGGGCTTTATCGGGGGACAGAGACCGAAATGTGAAATATTGTTGCGTTTCCGGGCTCTTTATGCTATACTCATTCTGAAAAAAGCTATGTAGGGGACACGGCGCCTGCAGCCCGTGTCCCTTATACTCTGAAAAGCCCGCCAAAAACTGCGCCGGGACAGAGAATCCGGAGGTAGAGACATCCATGTATCAGATTAAAGCAGAAGACGGAAAAGCAAAACAGGCCGAGTTTGCGACGGTCCACGGTACGGTCCAGACGCCGGTCTTTATGAATGTCGGGACGGCGGCTGCGATCAAGGGCGGGGTTTCCACCGAGGATCTGGAGGCCATTGGAACACAGATTGAATTGTCCAATACCTATCACCTCCATGTGCGGCCCGGCGACGAGATCGTCAAGCAGATGGGGGGACTTCACCGGTTTATGTCCTGGAACCGGCCGATCCTGACAGATTCCGGCGGATTTCAGGTTTTTTCTCTGGCCAAGCTGCGCAAGATAAAGGAAGAGGGCGTGGCGTTTCAGTCGCACGTGGATGGGCGGCGGATTTTTATGGGACCGGAGGAGAGTATGCGGATTCAGTCAAATCTGGGTTCCACGATTGCCATGGCCTTTGACGAGTGTATTCCCAATCCTTCGACCAGAGAGTATGTGGAAAACAGCGTGGATCGGACAACCCGCTGGCTGGTTCGCTGCAAGAGGGAGATGGCGCGCCTGAACAGCCTTTTGGATACGGTCAATCCGCGCCAGCTTCTGTTCGGCATCAATCAGGGAGGGACCTACGCCGATATCCGGATTCGCCATGCCAGACAGATTCGGGAGCTGGATCTGGACGGTTATGCGGTAGGCGGGCTGGCCGTAGGCGAGACGCATGAGGAGATGTATCATATCCTGGATGAAGTGGTGCCGGAGCTGCCCAGGGAAAAGCCGGTCTATCTGATGGGCGTCGGCACGCCGGCCAACATTTTGGAAGCCGTGGACCGGGGAGTCGATTTTTTTGACTGCGTCTACCCGACCCGAAACGGCCGCCACGGCCATGTCTACACCAATCAGGGAAAGAGGAATCTGTTCAACGCCAGATATCAGCTCGATGACCGGCCGATTGAGGAGGGCTGCGCGTGTCCGGCCTGCCGGCGCTACAGCCGCGCCTATCTGCGTCATCTGTTAAAGGCGGGAGAAATGCTGGGAATGCGCCTGTGCGTGCTTCACAATCTGTATTTTTACAATACCATGATGACGGAGATCCGGCAGGCGATTGCGGAGCATCGTTATCAGGAATATAAAAAACAAAAGCTTGCCGGGATGCGGCAGGAAAAAGGAAAGAATCAGGAGGAAGAAATATGAATGCGATTTTGATGGAGGCTGCGGCAGGCGGCCTGGGCGGCTGGGGAATTATTGCGCTCTATGCCGTGTTTATTGCGGGTATGTTTTGGCTGATGAGCCGCCCTCAGAAAAAGGAACAGAAGCGCCTGCAGGCACTTATGGAGTCGCTGGCCGTGGGGGACACGATTAAGACCACCAGCGGTTTTTACGGCATGGTCATCGATATAACCGACGATACGGTGATTGTGGAGTTCGGCAACAATAAAAACTGCCGGATTCCGATGGATAAGGCGGCCATCACGGATGTGGAGAAGCCGGACGAGGAATAAGATAACCCATTTGGGGGATTGCGCTGCGGCGGGCAAAACGCTTCGCCGCAGGCGGAAAATCCTGTTTGGCAGGATTTTTATTTTCATTCGGACACGTTTATCTGCTATCACTTTAATGTGGGATAAATGTGTCTTTCCATCAGGGATGGCATAAGACAAACTCAAGGCAGGACACGCGCATGAGCAGCGGGCATCCCGCACGAAACAGGGTCTTGTACATAAAATAAAATATACGATGGATCGGAAAGAGGAGGAAAGCAAATGGCGAGAGTTTATAATTTTTCGGCGGGGCCGGCAATTCTGCCGGAGGAGGTATTGCAGGAAGCGGCGCAGGAGATGCTCGATTACAGAGGCTGTGGGATGTCTGTGATGGAGATCAGTCACCGCTCTAGTATTTTTGACACGATTATCGGGGAGGCCGAGGCGGATCTGCGCGAGCTGATGCAGATCCCGGCCAATTATAAAGTTTTGTTTCTGCAGGGCGGCGCTTACCAGCAGTTTGCCGCGGTTCCCATGAACCTGATGAAAAACCGGGTGGCGGATTATATTGTCACGGGCCAGTGGGCGAAGAAGGCATGGAAAGAAGCCGCAAAATATGGAACAGCCAACTGCATCGCCTCCAGCGAGGACCGGAACTTTTCCTATATTCCCGACTGCTCCGATCTGCCGGTGAGCGCTGACGCGGATTATGTCTATATCTGTGAAAATAATACCATTTACGGCACCAAATTCCATACGCTTCCGAATACAAAGGGGAAAGATCTGGTGGCGGATGTGTCATCCTGCTATCTGTCGGAGCCGGTGGATGTGAGCCGGTATGCCCTGATTTTCGGCGGTGCGCAGAAAAATATCGGCCCGGCCGGCGTGGTGATCGCCATCGTCAGAGAGGATCGGATCCGAAAGGACGTGCTGCCGGGAACGCCCACCATGCTGGCCTATCAGACGCAGGCGGACGCCGGTTCGCTGTTCAACACGCCGCCGGTGTACGGGATCTATATCTGCGGTAAGGTCTTCAAATGGCTGAAGGCGCAGGGAGGGCTGGCGGCCGTAAAGGCGCGCAACGAGGAAAAGGCAAAGCTTCTTTACGATTTTCTGGATGGCAGCAGCCTGTTTCGGGGAACGGTGGAGGCAAAGGATCGCTCTCTGATGAACGTACCTTTTGTAACCGGCGATGCAGACCTGGATGCTCTGTTTGTGAAGGAAGCCGCAAAGCGCGGGCTGGTCAATCTGAAAGGCCACCGCAGCGTCGGCGGAATGCGGGCCAGCATTTACAACGCTATGCCCAGGGCCGGCGTGGAGGCGCTCGTTGCATTTATGAAAGAATTTGAGGCGGCCCGCCGGTAAAAGCGGAGGCTGTGAAAAGGAGGAGAACATTATGAAAAAAATCCATTGCCTGAATCCGATTTCAAAAAAGGGGCTGGCTCTGCTGTCGGCGGACTATACGCTGAGCGATTCGCTGGAGGATGCCGAGGGCATTCTGGTGCGCAGCGCCGACATGCATGAACGGCAATTGCCGAAGAGCCTGCTGGCCGTTGCCAGAGCCGGGGCCGGCGTCAACAATATTCCCTGCGACGAGCTGGCGGCCAAGGCCATCCCGGTGTTCAACACGCCCGGCGCCAACGCCAACGGCGTCAAGGAGCTGGTGCTTGCCGGCCTGCTTTTGGCTTCCCGCGATATCATCGGGGGAATCGCCTGGGCAAAGACGCTTTCGGGCGATGTGGCAAAGCAGGTGGAGAAAGGGAAAAAACAGTTCGCCGGATGTGAGATCCGGGGAAAATCGCTGGGCGTGATCGGTCTGGGCGCCATCGGCGTGGAGGTGGCCAACGCCGCGGCGGATTTGGGGATGAACGTGTACGGCTACGACCCGTTTTTGTCGGTCATGGGCGCGCTCCACATGTCAAACTTTGTCCATTACACGGAGAAGCTGGACGAACTGTTGGCCTGCTGCGACTATGTGACGATACATGTGCCGCTGCTGCCGGATACGAGAGGCTTCTTTGGGGAGGAAACCATCGCCAAGATGAAGGATGGAGCCGTGGTGTTAAACTTTGCCCGCAATGAACTGACGGACAACGATGCGATGGCCGCCGCGCTGGCCTCCGGTAAGATCCGCACATATATCTGTGATTTCCCGAACGAGACCACGATAACGATGCAAAACTGCATTGCGCTGCCTCATCTGGGCGCTTCGACTGAGGAGTCCGAGGATAACTGCGCGGTCATGGCAGTCAATGAGCTGATGGACTATCTGGAGAACGGCAATATCCGCAATGCCGTCAATATGCCGGACTGTGATCTGGGACCGCGCATAAAGGGTGAGAAGAGAATTACCATTTTCCATAAAAATATCCCCAATATGATCAGCCAGTTTACCTCGGCGGTGGCTTCCTGCGGCGTCAACATCTCGCACATGACCAACAAGAGCAAGGGACAGATCGCCTATACCATGCTGGATGTGGAGGCGGAGGATACGGCGGCGATCGTCGAAAATCTGAAGCAGATTCCGGGCGCTGTCCGGGTCCGTGTTCTGGATTAAAAGGGGAAGTCATGGCAACGATAAAACCATTTCTTTGTATTCGTCCCCAAAAGGCGCTGGCGGCCCGCGTGGCGGCTCTGCCCTACGATGTATACAACCGCGAGGAGGCTCTGCAGGAGGTGCGGCGGGAACCGCTGTCCTTTCTGCGGATCGACCGGGCGGAAACCAGCTTTGGCCCTAAGATACCTCTGGATGATCCCTGCGTGTATGAGAAGGCAGCGGCGCTCTTGTGGGAGGCGCAGGAGGACGGCACGTTTTTGACGGAGAAGGAGCCCTGTTTTTTTCTCTATGAACTGACCATGGACGGGCGCAGTCAGACCGGCGTGGTAGGGTGCGCCGCCGTGGACGATTACAAAAACGGCGTGATCAAAAAACATGAGAAGACCCGCACCGATAAAGAGGAAGACCGGGTGCGCCATGTGGATGTCTGCGGGGCGCAGACCGGGCCGATTTTTCTGGCCTACCGCTCGTGCGCGGAGGTTCGCCAGGTGATCGGTCAGGTGAAAAAAGAAGAACCGATCTATGACTTTTGCTCTCCGGACGGCATCGGACACCGGGTCTGGCGCATAGCCGACAGAGAGAAGATTTTGGCACTGGAAGAAGGGTTTGCCGCGCTTGGGGCTCTGTACATAGCCGACGGCCACCACCGCGCCGCCTCCGCTGTGCGGGCGGCTGAAATCCGCCGGCAGGCACACCCGGACATGTCCGGGGAGAGCCCCTTTAACTATTTTCTGAGCGTGCTGTTCTGTGAGGAAGAACTGCGGATTCTGGACTACAACCGTGTCGTGAAGGATTTAAACGGTATGTCTCCGGGGCAGTTTCTGCTGCGCCTGGAAGAAAAATGCCGGATTACCGGCTGCGCTGAAAAACCGGTGCATCCTCAGGCCAAGGGGGAAATCGGCTTATACCTGGACGGAAACTGGTATCATCTGACCGCCAGAACCGAGTTCTGTGTGACAGATCCGGTGGAGGGGCTGGACGTGGCTTTTCTGCAGAGGGAGGTGCTGGCTCCGCTTTTGGGGATCGGAGAGCCGCGCTCGGATCGCCGGATTGATTTTGTGGGCGGAATCCGGGGACTTTCGGAGCTGGAGAGGCGCTGCCACACCGATATGGCGGTGGCCTTTGCCATGTATCCGACCAGCATTCAGGAGTTGTTTGCGGTGGCGGACGCAGGACTTTTGATGCCGCCGAAATCCACCTGGTTTGAGCCGAAGCTGCGCAGCGGATTGTTTATTCACCGGATCTGAATGATAAGGGGGGCTGGAGATGCTGACACAGGAAAGCAAGGACGCCGCCGGAGCAGAGAAAAAAACGGCGGCATTGGAGGAATACAGAGAGAAGGCGAGACAGGCGGCGGCGGAGGGGATCGTATTGCTTCGCAATGAAGACAGGGCGCTTCCCCTGCGGGACGGTGAGCGGATCGCGGTCTTTGGACGAAGCCAGTTTCACTATTATAAGAGCGGAACCGGATCCGGCGGTATGGTCCATGTGGATCATGCGGTCGGCATCTATGAAGCGCTCGAGGGCAGCGGCCGTTACCGGTGCAGCAGAAAAGTCCGCAGCGCGTATGAGGAATGGCTTTTGGACCATCCCTTTCAGGAGGGAGAGGGATGGGCGGCGGAACCCTGGTTTCAGGAAGAGATGCCGCTGACAAAAGAGCTGGCACAAAACGCGGCGCAGGAAAATGACACAGCCCTGATTCTGATCGGCAGAACAGCAGGGGAAGATCAGGACAATAAAAAAGAGCCGGGCAGTTATCTTTTGACAGAGACCGAGACGGATATGCTGGCAAAGGTCTGCAGCGCTTTTTCCCGGACTATTGTGCTTTTAAATGTGGGGAACCTGATAGATATGAGCTGGGTTGGGGAGTACCAGCCCTCGGCGGTGGCTTATGTATGGCAGGGCGGACAGGAGGGCGGAAACGGCGTGCTGGATGTGCTGAGCGGGGATGTCTGTCCGAGCGGCCGTCTGTCCGCCACGATTGCCGGCTGTCTGGAGGACTATCCTTCCTCGGCTTCTTTTGGCGGCGAGAAGGAAAATATCCAGAGAGAGGATATCTATGTCGGGTACCGCTATTTTGAGACGTTTGCCAGAGACCGGGTTCTGTATCCGTTTGGGTTCGGCCTGTCCTACACGTTGTTTCGGATGGAGACGGCGCAGTTTCTGGCAGACGGCCAGAAGATCGCTCTAAAAGTCAGTGTGACGAATACCGGAGGAACAGCCGGAAAACAGGTGGTTCAGGTCTACTGTGAAATGCCGCAGGGAAAGCTGGGTAAGCCGGGACGGGTGCTGTGCGCCTTTGCCAAAACCGGTTTGCTGAAGGCGGGAGAGTCGGAGACGGTTTGTTTTGAAATACCGATGGAGGCGCTGGCCTCATACGATGACGGCGGCGCGGCCGGTTATCGCTCCTCCTATGTGTGGGAGAAAGGGATCTACCGTTTTTATGTGGGAGAGGATGTCCGAAGCGCGCAGGCTGTGGGCTCTCTGGAGCAGAAGGAGACCAGAGAAGCCATTCGGTGCGGCGAAGCGCTGGCGCCGGTTCAGCGTTTTTTGCGGATAAAGCCGGGAAAGCAAAAGGAAAACGGCGATTATGAGATTGCCTATGAAGCGGTTTCCTGCAGAAGCCAGGACCCGGAGCAGAAAAGACAGGCCGCTTTGCCAAAAGAGCTTGCGCAGACCGCGGATCTGGGAATTCGTCTGGCGGACGTAAAGGAAAATAGGGCGTCGATGGAATCCTTCTTAGGCCAGCTCGACGATGCGGATCTCTGCTGCCTGGCGCGCGGCGAGGGTATGAATTCTCCCAAGGTAACGCCGGGAATCGCTGGGGCTTTCGGCGGCGTGACAAAACGGCTGCGCCGGTTCGGAATTCCGGTTGCCGGGTGTGCGGACGGCCCCAGCGGGATTCGGATGGACAACGGAACCCATGCGTTTTTGATTCCGTGCGGAACCTGTCTGGCCTGCACATTTAACGAAACGCTTCTGGAAGATCTTTACGGCTGGGTTAGCTGGGAGTTGCGGAAAAATCGGATCGACATGCTGTTAGGTCCCGGCATGAACATCCACAGAAATCCGCTAAATGGCCGGAATTTTGAATATTTTTCCGAGGATCCGCTTCTTACCGGGAAAATGGCGGCGGCATGCCTGAGAGGGCTGCACCGCAATGGGACGGACGGGGTGATCAAGCATTTTGCCTGCAATACGCAGGAATACAAAAGAACCCAGACGGACAGCGTGCTTTCTGAGAGAGCGGCGCGGGAGATTTATCTGAAGGGTTTTGAAATTGCGGTAAAGGAAGGGCAGGCGAAAGCCGTCATGTCCACCTATGGCCCGATCAACGGAATCTGGACGGCGAGCAGTCTGGAGCTGCTGACGCAGATTCTCAGAGACGAGTGGGGATTTGACGGGATTGTCATGACGGACTGGGGCGCGATGGGAAACGACGGACCGGGAAAACCGGCCAGCCGGGAAAATGTGGCGTCGCAGATCCGGGCGCAGAACGATTTGAATATGGTCAACGAGAACGCGGAGGAAAACAGCGCGGGCGATAATCTGCTGGAAGCGCTGAGAGACGGCAGCCTGGCGCGGGGCGAGCTGCTAAGAAGCGCCGGAAATATCTGCCGGTATCTGATGGGAACGCCAGTTTTTTGCGACAGCATATGATCCGTGAAGGGGGCTGCTGCAAAACGAAGACAGGATACAATAGGTGGGACCGATGTATGAACGGATACAGCCATATTTTGTATTTTATCCGCGTTTTGCGGCAGCCTCTTCTTGTAAGGATGCGCGTACAGGCGGGAAAGCAGCCTTATTTTTTGTAGCGGTAGAACCGGTACATTTGCTCTTCCTCATCGCCAAGATCCCGATACCGTTTTTGCGCGGTTAAAACAAAGCCGGCTTTTTCTATCGCCCTCCACGAAGGCGTATTGTTTTCTCTGATGGTGGCAATGATTTCATCCTGTTTATAGTGTTGTAAGAAATAGGAAGCATACGCCTTGATTGCCTCTGTGGCATAGCCGTGATTTCTGTATTGGGTTCCGATAAAATACACAATCCCGATTTTTTCGAGATCTTCATAATACGAGCATCCAACCGAACCGATTACTTCCTGCGTTTCTTTTTTTACCAAAGTATAAGACAGATAATCGACGGTCGGGTCGTCCCTTTCTGCAAGCTGCCGTGCTTCAGCCAGCCATCCATTCATCCAGCTTGAACCCGTCCAAATTGTATCCGGCCAAATTTCACTGAGGCCGCCGTCAGATGCCATGTTAGAAAAAATGATTCCATCTGTCATTTCTAAATCCCGAATAATCAACCGGTCTGTCTGTATAAACATAAATTGCTCCTTCCTAAAAATAGTCAATGGGTTCTATTTGCCGTGGCTGTGCGACGCGAGGGGAACAGTGCAGTCAAAAACATAATTCTCCTGTCTTGATATTGTTAGAACAAAACGGTTAGGAGGAAAGCTCTCCCTGGGCGAACAAGTTGTCTTTCCCCATGCCGCATACAAACGGATTTGAGTCATAACGATGACAAAAATCCAAAAAATCTAAACGCTGCTGGGAATCCTTCATAATCTTTACAAGCAATTCATTGGGAAGAGTTCTTGCATATGCGCCGGGACCTGCCAGTTTAATATTTTTCACGCCGTAACGTTTCAGAATGCCTTCTATTTCATCCGGCATAAAGGTGTACGTGATGCACCACGGCGTCCCTCCGCTTTCATATTCGGCAATCTCGCTATCGCCGCCCATCAACCCGTTATTCCACAGGTTCATAACAGCATCTTTGCTAAAATGGAACGCCTCGACAGCATTTGCCCGATTGCAGATGCACCATTTTACAAACGGGTCATCACAATTTTCATCCAATATAAATTGGTTCTTTTGTATCGGATTGGCCAAGTACGGAAGGTGCCCCAAACGGCTTGATACGCTTATCATAATTCGTCTGCGGCCTATGCGTATGAGTTCACCGATAATTTTTTCCTGATTGGGCCATGTATAAGAAACAGGAGCGTCAAAGGAAATCACCAGATCAAAGGTGTTATCTTTGAAATTTTCCAAATTCTCCAGAGCTCCCTTGACAAAAGTAATTCTGTCAAGAACCCCTTCTCTTTCTGCCAATTCTTTTGCTTTGTCTATCATGGGCTGCGATATATCAAAATGTGTGACCTCACAGCCTTGCTTGGCGAGAAGGATAGAAAATCTTCCGGATCCTGCACCGCCGTCAAACACTGTTTTTATTCCCTCCAGATGAGAGAGCAATTCCTTTTCAATATGGCTTTTTTGGATGATGTCATCGATAAAGGTTTCCTCGCGGTGACTTTCCCGTTCCCCTTTATCCGGCATATTCCACAAGCGTTCCGAAATTTTTCTGCTGTAATCCATAAATCTGCTTCCTTCTGCGGCTCTTATTATTTACACCATCGGGATTGTTTGGTATTGCAGTTACTTTTTTCTTATGCTATAGGGTAACATATTTTAAGCGTGCCTTCCACCTCACGCTTTTTTATAATAAAACATGAGCCGATACCAAAGTACCCGCTCATGTTTTTTACTCGCTCATTTTTCGTAGGATCCGCTGTATGCTTTTCTCGGACAAATAATATTTACAGGCCAGTTCTTTTGTCTTGGTTCCCGCAAGATGATCCTCATAAATCTGTCTGTCACGCTTCAAAAGATCCTGTTTAATCTGTGTGCCTGTTCCCCATGCTTGTCTATGCGATGACTTGCGTGGAATATAGATGCTTTTTCCGTCCACATACTGCTGTATCAACTCTATGATCTCAAGCGGAAGAATTTCTTCTGCTTTTATATAGCCCATGTCTGCCTCCCTAAATTTTTCTTTTTAGGAATAGCACCGGCTATAACAACTATTTTTTATTGCAATAGCCAATGCTATGCAGACAGAACATATCTTCTCATATAAGAATCCCCCTTCTAATTTTTATTGTATCATTATCCGCAGAGCGGATCAAGATGAAATGTCTCCTTGATACAATTCAAAACACGCAATCGAGTGCTTGACAAAAGTCTGAATTCATACTATACTAAAAAAGTCTGAGTTCGGACGATATATATTGCCGGATTATCCGGCGTACAAAGGAGGGATTCCATTATGGAAGAAAATCACACAGAAGACAGTCTCTTCGTATACAACAGCATCATGAAGGAAAACGACAATATTTACCGGGATCTGGCAAGAAAACTGGGACTGTCCGAGTGCGGCCTCTGGATTCTATACGCGCTGAGGGCCGAATACGTAGCCCCCGTTCCCAGTGAGATCTGCGCGGTTCTGCATCAGCCCAAGCAGACGATCCACTCCGCCTTAAAGAAACTGGAGACAGACGGCTGTATCGAACTGACACAGGGAAAGGATCACCGCAGCAAGCAGATTCTATTGACCGATGCGGGACTTCGCCTTTGCCGGGATACGGTGGATCGGGTGATCGCCGCGGAGAGGGCTGCGCTGGCCGCTCTGTCCGAGGAAGAGAGAAAGGTTTTTCTGAACGTTTTTAGCAAGTTTACCGGATTCTTCAAGGAACAGGCCGATCGGATCGGATAAGAAAAGAGGAGGAGAACATGAACATACAGTTATCGGAACATTTTACCTATCATAAACTGTTCCGTTTTTGCCTGCCGACGGTTGCTATGATGCTTTTTACCTCTCTGTACGGGATTGCCGACGGGTATTTTATTTCCAATTATGTGGGAAAAACTGCTTTTTCCGCGGTAAATCTGATCATGCCGTTTCTGATGATCTTGGCCTGCTTTGGCTTTATGATCGGCACGGGCGGCAGTGCCTTGGTGGGCAAGACGCTGGGAGAAGGCGCGCAGGAGAGGGCGCAGCGCTATTTTACCATGATGGTATATCTGACCCTGATTCTGGGAGCGGTTCTCACGGTCCTGGGGCTCATTTTCATGCGCCCGGTCGCCCGGTGGCTGGGCGCAACCGACGCGATGCTTGACGATTGTGTGGTGTACGGCAACATTATGAGTCTCTTCAATGCGGCCTTTATGCTGCAGTACTTGTTTCAGAGCTTTTTTGTCGTGGCGGAAAAACCGCAGCTTGGATTTCTGGCGACGGCCGCGGCAGGAATGACCAATATCGTGTTGGACGCACTGTTTGTGGCGGCGTTTCGCTGGGGTGTGGCCGGAGCGGCGTGGGCATCGGTGATCGGTCAGTGTATCGGCGGAATCCTTCCGCTTCTGTATTTTCTGCGCCCGAACTCCAGCAGGCTGCGGCTCCAAAAAACCGGGCTGGAAGGAGCGATTCTTTGGAAAGCCTGCTTTAACGGTTCGTCGGAGCTGATGACCAATATATCCACGTCGGTGGTGGGAATGCTGTACAATTTTCAGCTCCTGCGCTATGCTGGGGAAGACGGGATCGCCGCGTACGGCGTTATCATGTATACGCAGATGATTTTTGCCGCGATCTTCATCGGTTATGCCATCGGGACCGGACCGATTATCAGCTTTCACTATGGAGCCGGACATCATGACGAACTGCGAAGCATGCTGAAAAAGAGCGTCACGGTCATGGTGGCCGTCGGCGCTATCATGCTGTTTTTGGCGCGCGGACTGGCGGCTCCGCTGGCGCGCATCTTTGTGGGATACGATGCCGGTCTGCTTGAGATGACAGGGCACGCTCTTGGGATTTACGCGTTTTCCTTTGTGCTAAACGGCCTCAATATCTTTTCCTCGTCCTTTTTTACAGCCCTGAATGACGGCGGCACGTCGGCGGCAATCTCGTTTCTGCGCACGCTGGTCTTTCAGACATCGGCGGTTCTGGCGCTGCCGTTCTTTTTGGATCTGGACGGAATCTGGTGGGCGATTACAGCCGCCGAAGGCGGCGCGCTGGCGGTTTCCGCGCTGTTTTTGATGGGGAAAAGAAAGCGTTACCATTATCTGTAAGCCGCATAAAATCTGCCCTGCGGCGGCTGTTTCTTTCGGATAACGATTGACAAGCGTCGGTGAAATTAGGTATGATAAGAGATGGAATCTAACCGATGCGTCCCTGCCGGACGCAGGTAGATTTACTGTAAGCGCGTAATCAGGCGCCGGTGCAAAAAAGAGGAGGAACAAATGGGTACACAATATGAACAGTGGGTGAAGCAGGAACGCAGGTGGATGTCCGACTACCGAAAATTGATTCTAAAGCGAATGGTGAAAAAGATTCTTCCCATGACAGCCATAGGTCTGGGCGTGTTTTTTCTGTTTATGGGGCTGATCAGCGGCAATCCGGTTTCTGAGCTTGTTATGATGGCGCTGTCAGGATTGTTTTTGGGGGCGTTTATGACCGGCATTGTAATTCTCTTGATGCTGCCGGGCCTGCGGTCAGGGCGTATGGACAAGGGAATTCAAAAGATCGTCAAACGGTATTCCATGGATATAGCGGAGAAGGAGCTACTGGGGAGAGAGATGATGGAGGCAGCCAGAGAAGCCGGGGGACATATGGATTTTCTGATGTCCGGCCCCGGTTCCAGCGATACGCCGGCCAGCATCCTGGTCAGCGAACATTTTATCTATATGAGAGGCGGCTCTCCTCTGGTCAACATCGTGCGCCGTGGGGACTGCACAAAGATCTGTACCGGAGAGGAAGTGAAAAATATGTCCCGCGCAACCGGACAGACGCGCCGCTACTACCGTTTTACCCTGTATACCATTGACTTTTTCCTGCGTGATCGGGAGGCGCGGGGGATTACGGACGACAGCCTGCCGGATGCGGCTTTCGGCTTTTTCAGCCGGAATCTGCGGGATGATGCGTTTGCGCTGGTGAAAAGAGGGAGATAACTATGGGAAAATATTTTAGCGACGCGGTGGAGCAGTCCCTGCGGGATATTTACTATGAGATGGCGTCCGGAAGAGGGCAGGAAGGTTTCCGGCGCTTGGAACAGGCTTCGGCGGCAGGGGATGGAGACGCTTCCTGCATTTTGGCCCGCTGCCTGTGCGGGTATCAGTACACCTGGGAAGGCCACGGTTTTCCTGAGGATGATAAAAGAGCTGTCGCCCTGATGCGCCGGTCGGTGGAGCAGGGAAGCGCCGTCGGCGTGCTGCTGGCGCTGCGCAGCGGTGAGTTAAAGCCGCATGTGCAGGCAAAGATGCCGTTTGCCAGCCTCTCGGAGGCTTTTGACGTGGTTTTGGAGAAGGCAAAGCAGGGAGAGCCGTTCTGTCAGTATACGGTCGGCAATGCCTATTTTTGGTGGGATTTTTTGCGGATTCAGGAAAAAAGCCGCAATTCCTTTGCCAGCGAAGAGCTGTTTCGCGCTTATCTGCGGGAGAATATCGCAAAATGCGAGGACTGGTTCTGGAAAGCCTACCGAGGCGGCATGTATCATGCCGGCAATAATCTGAATCAGTACTATCAAAAGGGCGACGAGGATCTGATTCTGCCGCATCCGGAGAAGGCGAAGGAGATCTGGCGGACAGGCGCTGAAAAAGGATATCCGCCGCACCAGTATCTCTGGGCGAGGAAGCTGAGCGAGCAGGAGCGTCACGAGGAGGCGTTTCGCTTGTATGAGAAGGCGGCGAAAAGCGGGGAGACGGACAGTTGGTTCTACGTGGGCCTGGCCTATGAGGAGGGCAGGGGCGTATCGAAGGACTGTACCCATGCCGCCCGGTGCTATGAAAAGGGCGTGGAAAAAAACGTGGGCTGCCAGAACCGTCTGGGCGCGCTGTACTTTGAGGGAAACGGTGTGATAAAGGACTGCGAAAAGGGAGCCCGCCTGCTCCTAAAGGCCAGTGAGAGCGGCAGCAAGTGGGGCAGCGTCTATCTGGCCAAAGCATATCTGAACGGCTTCGGCGTGCCGAAAGACTATGCCAAAGCCAGACAATATCTGGAAAAAATCACCTGGGCCGATCAGCAGGCCAATTATCTGTGGGGGCTGATCTACACCCAGGGCCTGGGAGTCGAGGAGAATCTGAAGAGGGGCGTGGAGTATCTCCAGAGAGCGCCCGGCAATGCGCAGGCCAGGGAGGAGCTGGAAAAATATAAAAAGAACCTGTTCGGAAAATGGGTGCGGAAAAAATAGAACGCGCTGGAACAGAAGAAAATCCAAAAGGGATCAAAACAGACCGGAGGCATACCAGAGGGAAAGCCTTCGGTTTTTTTGTCAAAAGCCGTCCGCTTTTGCCTTCCGGCGGCGTCTTTATAAGGAAGGGGTAAAAGCCGGAAGGAGGAGGAATGATACATGAACTTGATACACCGGATTGCAAAGGGCGACCGGGAAGCCCTGTCGAAGCTATATGATCAGTATAAGACCGGCATTTACCGGCTGGCGCTGTCTCTGACAAAAGATGTTTACCAGGCGGAGGATATCACGCAGGAGACCTTTCTGCGCGTGCAGGAAAAAGCGGAGACCTATCGAAGAAGCGGCAGCGAGGCTGCCTGGCTTTTCGCCATTGCCCGCAATCTGGCTTATGACAGTCTGCGCCGGCAAAGCCGGGAAACGGATATAAATTCGGAGGAAGGAGACGGCGTCTTGCGTGCCTTGGAGGAGATCTCAGCCAGGGAGAGCGGCCCGGACAGCGCGGCCGGCGACCTGTACTTTCTGGATCTGTTAAAGAATCTGAGCGAACGGGAGCAGGAAGTCATCTGTCTGCGGATTCATGCCGGTCTGTCCTGGGCAGAGATCAGCCGGATTACAGGGGAAAAGAAGGATGCGGCCAGAAAACGCTATGTCCGTGCCCTGCTGAAACTGCGGAATCAGTTGGAAGACGGCGATTGCCGGTCGGAAAGGAGTATTTTATGAAGAATTCCGATATTATTTTGGAGATTGAACAGCAGTTGAAAGACGCGGCTGCCCGTCTGCCGGAGCCGCGCCGGCCGGTTCCTGTTTTGCCGGCGCCGGAAAGCGGCGCCAAACAGACGAACCGAACAAAACGCTGTTTGGACAGAACCAGCCTTTTGGCGCATCCCATTCGGCGTATTGCAGGGATCGCGCTGATACTTCTTGGAATCGGCGCCACGACGGCGTTTGCCTCCAGTCCCGCGCTGCGCGAGGCCGTGGTTCGTCTCTTCGCTTCGGGAGTGGTGGAGCAGCCGCCCATAGAACTGCTGAATCCGACGGATAACTCTGGGGAGCAGACGCAGAAGGAGTCTGAAAGCGCCGATCTGGACGAATCCTCCTTCCGGGAAAGCGGCGGTTTCTGGCAGTCGGAGAAGGAAAACGGCACGGCGGATATAGATAAGACAGAAGAAAGTGTCGAAGATAAGGTGCAGACCGCCGGAGATCTGACGATTGTGCAGCCGGTGGCCTTGGATGAACATTTTTCGGCGCTTTATGCCAGCAGCAAAAATAATCTGGATCTGATCCAGACCCCGTCCGGGAACTGGCTGTTTTCGGTGCAGGGAGACGATGGCGTACCGGTTTATTACGCGGTGACAGACGGCAGACTGGAAGAGATCACGCTGAGAAAACAAAGTCTTACGGCCGCGGTGCATCCGGAAAGACTTCCGGGGCTCATGGATGATGCACAAACCTCTTATCCGATTTCCTGGCCTGACATGGAGTTTACCGTTTTCTGGCAGCGCTATGGCAGCGATATTCTTCTGGACGATGTAGAGCCGGGCGGACGCTTTGATATCGGAAGTACGTTCGGCGGGGTGACAGATGACTATGACGGCATGTTCGGCTGCCTGGCGTTTCCAGGAAGAACGGATCAGATTCAGGTATTTCTCTATCTGGATTCTCAGAGAACCGATTACCGCTATCCCTTTTTGTTAAATCTGGATTCCGGAGAGGTCTCCGATCCGCTTTTGGGGGTGGATTTCTCCGCGTACCCCTGTATCACAGAGCTGGAGATAGCGGACGATCTTAAGACGGCGACAGCCCTGGCCGGTGAAAATCAGGGGGATCTGCGGGAGATTACCGTTGATATAGCTACTGGCCAGATCACAGAGGCCGTTTCTCTGAAGCCGCCTGTCACAGACTGCTATACCTGGTTTGCCACCGGGGAAGACACGCTGTTCTACGGGGTGGGCGACGACAGCAGCCTGGACGGCTATCTGTATCATACCCGGACGCAAAGCAGTACCCTTCTGTTCAGCGGGGCGGCCAGCCATGTCTATGAGGAGGGCTTTTCCGAACGCCGCTACCGCTTGATCGGCGGCGGATATGCGGTTTACCAGGAGGGAGAGAACAGCTTTCTTGTCGATCTTCATGACGGTACCTTTACACAGATGGAGGGGATTCCGTCCGGAGGGGAAGTACACTATTTCTTTAACAGAGATTTTACCGTGCTGAGCATTGAGGCGTGGGAGGAGGAGACGAACACAAAACGCCTGGCGTTTCTGATTCCGGCGACGGGGGAGGCGGCCTGGTTTTCCAGAAAGCTGCCCGAACAGGTGGAAGAATACGCGAGCTTCTGGTCCGGTCCGTTCTGCTATGCGGTGCGGGCGAGAGAGGAGAACGACGGAAGGCATTATTTGTATCTGTATCAATATACTCCGTAAAAAGATTTATCTCCCCAAAATCCGTTTCCTGTGGTAAAATAGGAAAAAGCCCCGTGTGCCGGGCGGCGGAGAGGATGGGAGATACATGAGAGAAAAATGGATACTGGAAAATAAAAAAGCGGATTTCAGAGGGCTGGCACAGGCAGCGGGTGTCAGCCCTCTTCTTGCGAAGCTGGCGGTAAACCGTGGCTATGAGACAGAGGAGAAGATCCGGGAGTACTTTTTCGGAACGCTACGCTCCCTGCACGACCCCCGCCTGCTCAAAGACGCCGAAGCGGCGGCGGCTCTGATCCGAAAGACGCTTGCAGAAGGGGGCCGGGTGGGCATCGCATCCGATTTTGACGTGGACGGAATATTTTCGGCGCTGATTCTTTGGAAAGCCATCCGGCGGCTGGGCGGCGAGGCCAAGATCTACACGCCGGACCGGGTGGCCGAGGGGTATGGACTGAACATGCGGATTGTGGCCGCGGCCAAGGAGGACGGAATTTCCCTTCTGCTCACCTGCGACAACGGCATCGCGGCGCCCGAACCAGTGGCCTACGCCGAAGAACTGGGGATTGCCACCATCGTAACGGATCATCACGAAGTACCGTTTACCGAGCGGGAGGGCGGCGGGCGCGACTGGCATCTTCCGCCCGCCCGCGCCATCGTCAATCCCAAGCGGGCGGACTGCCGCTACCCGGATAAGAATCTGTGCGGCGCGGGGGTAGCCTATAAACTGTCGCAGATTTTATATGGGACGGCGGGCGTTCCGGAGAAAGATTTGTCCGAGCTTTTGTCCTATGCTGCCGTCGCCACGGTGGCGGACGTTATGGACTTGACCGGGGAAAACCGGATCCTTGTCCGGGAAGGGCTTGCGCTGTTAAAGAAAACAGAGAACGTGGGGCTCCAGGCGCTGATGGCGGTCACGGGCGTCGATCCGGAGAAGCTGGGGGCCTATCATATCGGTTTTATTCTGGGCCCCTGTTTCAATGCGGCGGGGCGTCTGGCGACCGTGGAGCAGGCGTTTTCGCTTCTGACGGCTGCAAGCATGGAGGAGGCGCTTCCGTTAGCGCTGGATTTGAAACAGCTCAACGACAGCCGCAAGGATATGACGAAAGCGGGCGTGGAGCAGGGAAAACGGATCATCGAAGAACAGGCCCTTTACCGGATGCCGGTTATGGTCGTGTATCTGCCGGGCTGTCATGAGAGCCTGGCGGGCATTATCGCCGGGCGTCTGAGAGAAACCTACCATCACCCGGTCTATGTTATAGTGGACGCGGAGACCGGATTGAAAGGTTCCGGGCGCTCCATTGAAGCCTACTCCATGTTTGAAAACCTGCAGCGGTGCAGCGAACTTCTGACCCGCTTCGGCGGTCATCCCATGGCGGCGGGACTTTCCCTGCCGAAAGAGAATCTGGACGCCTTTGTCCGCCGGATCAATGAAAATACCGGTCTGTGCGAGGAAGATTTCCGGCCGGTGGTCCGCATCGACGCCGTGGTCCCCATCGAAATGCTTTCGGAGCAGGGAATCGAGGAGCTTGGCCGGCTGGAGCCCTGCGGCAAGGGCAATAAAAGGCCGGTGTTTGCCGAGCAGCATTTTTCTGTCCATGCGGCGAAGATTCTTGGAAAGAATCGAAACGTTCTGAAGCTTCTGGTGGAAAACGAACAGGGCTGCCGGATGGATGCGATGTTCTACGGCGACAGAGAGGAGTGGGATGCGTATATTCGGGAAGAATTCGGCAGCGCGGCCCTGGAAGCTCTCTATGAGGGCCGTCCCAACCCGATTGATCTGGGCTTTGTCTATTATCCTTCCGTTAATACCTACCGGGGCTTTCGGACAATTCAGATTGTGATCGAGCATTACTGCCGGATCAAAAGGTAAGTTTACCCGGCAAAAGGGCTTGCACCCTCCGAAAAACAAGGGTATAATAAAAACGTTTGAAAAAGTACGGCTTTCGGCGCGGGATAAAAAGCAGACGCAGAAGAATCCGCGCCGCACAGCAGAATCGGAGGATAACGGCATGAAACGATTAGAAGACTATGTGAGAAGTATTCCGGATTTTCCGGAAGAGGGAATCATATTCCGCGATGTCACCAGCGTTTTGCAGGATGCGGACGGATTGCGGCTGGCGATTGACGGCATTCAGGAGATGGTGGGCGGCGTGGATTTTGACGTGGTGGTAGGACCGGAGTCCCGCGGGTTTATCTTCGGCGTTCCAGTGGCCTACAACCTGCATAAAGCGTTTGTGCCGGTCCGCAAAAAGGGCAAGCTGCCCTGCGAGACGGTTTCCATGGAATATGACTTGGAGTACGGCAGCGCGGTGATTGAGATGCATAAAGACTCTATCCGGCCCGGCCAGAAGGTGGTGATTATCGACGATCTGATCGCTACCGGCGGTACGATCGAGGCGATTGTCAAGTTGGTGGAAAGTCTGGGCGGGGAGGTTGTAAAGATCTGCTTCCTGATGGAATTGGCCGGATTAAAGGGCCGGGAGAAGCTTGCCGGATATGAGGTGGACAGTGTGATCTGTTATGACGGCAAATAGATTTGTTCCGGGCGGAACGATTGGCCGGCGCGGTGCGTCCGGCCTTTTTGAAAGGAATTTTTTATGAAAAAATGGACGACGACGCAGCTCATTGCGTTCAGCTTTCTGGCGACGATTTTTGCGGGGGCTCTGCTATTGATGCTGCCTTTTTCCTCGGCGGACGGCAGCGTCACAGCCCCGATTGACGCGCTGTTTACCGCGGCGACATCGGTCTGCGTGACGGGGCTGGTGACGGTCAGCACGATGAGCCACTGGAGCGCGTTCGGGCAGATGGTGATCGGGATTCTGATTCAGCTCGGCGGTCTGGGCATCATAACGGTTTCCATGGCGACGCTGATTCTTATGGGCCGGCGGATGAATCTGCGGGAACAGATCATGGTACAGGAGACCTACAGCCTGGATTCGCTGGCAGGCATCCGGCAGGTGGTGGTAAAGATCATCGCCGGAACGTTTGCTGCGGAGGCGGTGGGAGCGCTGTTTTACGCGCTGGTCTACGTGCCGCAGTTCGGCTTTTGGCGGGGCATGGGAGCGGCGGTGTTCAATGCGGTATCTACCTTCTGCAACGCCGGCATGGACATCGTCAGCGAGGACAGCTTAGCGCCGTATGTCTCCAATCCCGTGATCAATGCGACCACGATTCTTCTCATTATAATCAGCGGTATCGGCTTTTTGGTCTGGTGGGATATTGTGCGCGTGATCCGGGAGAAAAAGAACAGCGGCATTCAGAAATACCGGATGTTTGCCCGCCTGAAGCTGCACTCTAAGCTGGCGCTCGTGACGACGCTTGGCCTGATTTTCGGCGGTATGATTCTGTATCTTCTTTTTGAGTGGAACAATCCTCAAACGTTTGGAAGCCTCGCGCCAGGGGAACGTGTGACAGCGGCGCTGTTTCAGTCGGTGACGACCCGAACCGCCGGTTTTTACACCGTCCCGCAGGGGGCGCTTCGCAGCGAGTCGGTACTGGTGACGCTGCTTTTGATGTTTATCGGCGGTTCGCCCATGGGTACGGCGGGCGGCGTGAAGACGACGACGATTGCGATGCTGGTGTGCTCGGTTGCGGCCGTGATGAGAGGCCGCAGAAGTACGGAGATGTTTGGGCGCAGGCTGGCGCTCGACAGCCTGCGGACCGCGCTGTGTATTGTTATGATGGCGTTCTTTGTGGTCCTGACCGCCAGCATTCTTTTGTTTCTTACGGACGGCTTTGCCTTTGAAGATACCATGTATGAGGTGGTGTCGGCGGTGGCGACGGTGGGACTGTCGCGGGGGATCACGCCGCAGCTTTCGTTTCTCGGCAAGCTGATTATCATTGTCACCATGTATATCGGGCGCACCGGTCCCATCACGGTTGCATTTCTGTTCTTTACGGGAAAGAATGCGTCGGCGCCGGTGGAGCTGCCGGAGAGCAAGATCATGATCGGATAGCGCGGGAAAAGCTTGCTGTCAGGCGCAGGAAAGGTTTAGCGGAAAAGGAGAGAACTATGGCAAGAAAGTCATTTGTGGTATTTGGTCTGGGCGAATTTGGACAGAGCGTTGCCCTGACGATGGTAAAAAACGGATATGATGTGTTGGCGGTGGATAAGCGGACGGATCGGGTGCAGGAGATCGCGGATCATGTGACCAGGGCGCTGCGGGCGGACGCCACCGATCTGGAAGTTATGAAAAGCCTGGGTGTGGAGACGATGGACGGGGCGATTGTGGGGATCGGCGGCAGCCTGGAAGCCAGCATTCTGATCACCATCGCGGCGAAGGAGTGCGGCGTTCCCTATGTGCTGGCAAAAGCCAAGGACGCCATCGAGGAGAAGGTACTGCGGCGGGTCGGCGCGGACGAGGTGGTTTTTCCGGAGCGGGCTATGGGAATCCGCATTGGGCAGAATTTATCGTCCGGTAATTTTACGGATATCATTGAATTGTCGTCCAACTTTAGCATGGTGGAGATGAAAATTCCGGCGAGCTGGGAGGGGAGGACGCTGCGGGAGCTGAATCTGCGTGTGATGGGGCTGAATATCATCGGCCGTAAAAAAGGCGATGATGTGACGATTACGCTGAATCCGGACGAGAAAATGGACCGTTCCGCCATATATATCGTGGTGGGCAGCAATGAGAGCCTGGAAAAAGTGAAGGTAAAATAACATGATTACCAGCGTTTCCAACGAAAAGGTGAAACAGATGATCCGGCTTCAGAAAAAAGCCTCGGCCCGAAAAGAGCAGAACTGTTTTCTGGTTGAGGGGAGGAAAATGGTGGAAGAACTGCCCGGGGATCGTCTCATTCAGGCCTATGCGTCCCAAAGCTTTGCGGCGAAACCGGAGAATGAAGCGCTCTGCCGCCTTCTGAATGCGGAAACGGTGGCGGATCATGTGATGGAGGCCATGTCCGATACCCGCACGCCCCAGGGGATACTGGCCGCGGTGCGCCGGGCCGAGCGGGGGGCGGATGCCATCTGGCAGACGCCGTCGCCCCTTATTCTGATCCTGGAGCGGATTCAGGACCCCGGCAATCTGGGAACGATTCTGCGCACGGCGGAAGGGGCGGGGATCACCGGCGTCATATTGTCGGCGGATTCGGCGGACATTTATAATCCGAAGGTGATCCGCTCCACCATGGGTTCGATTTATCGGATGCCGTTTGCCTGTGCGGACGACCTGCCCGCGCTGGTCGGACGGATACGGGCGGCCGGAATCCGGACGTACGCCGCGCATCTGGAGGGAAAAAACCGGTACGATCAGGAGGATTACCGGGGGCCGTCGGCCTTTCTAATCGGAAACGAGGGAGCCGGACTCAGCGAGGCTCTTTCGTCGGTCTGCGACTGCCGGATCCGCATTCCCATGGCGGGGCAGGTAGAATCCCTCAATGCAGCCGTGGCGGCGGCGGTTTTGATGTATGAGGCTGCGAGGCAGCGGAGAATGTGACAAAAGAGGGGGAAGATATTTAAAAATTGGTGGATCAAAGCGGTTTGGGCAAAGTCCGGACCGTTTTTTTCATGGAATGTGGCGCGGTTAACGAAAAAAATACCGAAAAAAGGCCAAAAAGTGGGGATAAAACAACAGGATTTACAGGTAGGGGTTGACAAGATGGGATTTTTCTGTTAAACTGGGACCGTAATAAAGGTGTAATAATTCCGTAATAACTTGAATAAAGTGTTAACATCTCTTATATTTGAGGTTTTAAAATATCAGGAAGTTAATAAGGAGATCACGATGAAAGCTAAGAAAAACGCGGCAGCCGCCGGACTTGCAGCCGGTACTGTACTGTTGATTCTGATGGGCTTCACGGGTGTTGACGCTTTACCCCAGGAAGAAGACGAGAACAGTATGACAGGCGTTTCGGTGGAAGCCGCACCGGAGATGGCGGTGAACCCTGTCATGACAATGCTCAAAGGAGCAAGGTATTCTGCCGGAAACACGGCGGAACAGGAAGGCACAGAGGCCGATCCGGAGTCGGTCGGGAAGGGAATCCCGGCGCCGGCATTGATGCCGTTAAACGGCATCGCTCAGGATTTGACTGTGCCGGAGAATACAGAAACATCGTCCCAGCAAGAGGACGGTTCCGAGATCGCCCCTCAGACGAGCGGGGAGATGGAGGAAGCAGGACAGGAATCTGCGGATGCAGCGTCACAGAGCACCGCGTCGGATTCTGGGGAAAGCACACCGGAAGCGGGAGAAAGTATTCCGGAAAGCACTGCACAGGAAGCCGGAGAAGTTTTAGAGAGCAGCTCGCAGAGCCTGCCGGAAACGCAGGAAGCTTCGGAGACCAAGGAGAGCGGCTCGCAGAGCCTGCCGGAAACAGAAGAGGCTCTGGAGACCGAGGAGAGCATATCCCAAACGCAAGAAACTTCGGAGGGCATTTCAGAAACCGAGGAGAGCGCGGCACAGAGCAGCCCGCAGGAAACCGAAGAAAACACGGAACCGGCGGAGAGTACGGCAGACGAGCAGCAGCCGGAAGACAGCACAGAGCAAACTGCACCGCAGAATCCCTCGGAAGCAGCCGAAGAGACGCCTGCCGACAGCGCGGCAGAGACGCCGGAAAATCCGGAGGAAGAACAGTGGCAGCCGGACCGCGACTATTTTGAGAATCAGTTCATTGTCACGGTGGAGGGCAAGACGGCCCTAAACGTCAGAGAAGAGCCGGATGCCGAGAGCAAATGGGTCGGAAAGATGTATACCGGCAGCGGCGGCGAGATTGTGGAAACCGGCGACGGCTGGACAAAGATTCGTTCCGGCAAGGTGACAGGCTGGGTCAGCAACGATTATATTCTGACCGGTGAAACCGGTAAGCAGAAGACGGAAGAGCTCTGTGAGCTGGTTTTTGAGGTGGAGTCGGACGCCCTGAAAGTACGGTCGGCCCCCACCACCGAGGAGGAGAATAAGCTGCGCGCCATCTACGGCGGCGAGAGCTACACGGTGAAGGGTACACAGAACGGCTGGGTGGAGATCGAGTATTCCGAGGGAAAGACGGGCTGGGTCAAAGCCGAGTACGGAACCATCCGTTACAGCTATGATTACGCCATGAGCCGCGCGGCCATCGAGGAGGCTGAGGCGGCGAAGAAACGGGCCAAGACGGGCAAAACAAGCCGCGCGGCCAAGTCGGCATCCGCGGATGATCTGACTCTGCTGGCCTGCCTGATTCAGTGTGAGTCCGGCAGCTATGAGGGGCAGCTCGCGGTAGCCAACGTCATTTTGAACCGGGTAAACAGTTCCAAGTATCCGAACTCGATCCGCGGCGTTATCTATGCAGCCGGACAGTTCAGCCCGGCCAGCAGCGGCAAATTGGCTGCGCGCCTGGAGAGAGGTCCCAGTGATACGGCCCTGCAGGCGGCATCGGACGCCTTGGCCGGCGTCAACAACGTGGGAAGCTTTCTGCATTTCCGCTCGGCCAGAACCGCGGACGTGGACAGCTATTCCTCCTACACGGTGATAGCAGGAAACTGTTTTTACAGCAAATAAAACACATGGTATCTCAGCGGAGCATTCGAGAGAGAATGCTCCGCTTTTTCCGTATGACGGCATTGTGATGAAACCGATTGTGTGATATAATTTTAGTGCCGCGGGCAGCGGCAAACAGAAATTTTGGGAGGATTTACAATGGCAGAGAACAGTGAAAGGTCCAAGGAAAAACAAATGCATGACGGCGTCTCCCCCATCCATGTCCAGGAGGGGGACGAGGAGAAGGAATTTCAAGCTCTTTGGGAGTATCTGGTTCCGCCTTGTGGAAAAGCGCAGACAGCACAGGGAGAAATCATTCGGATCGCAGGCAGGGTGCAGCATGAGTTTTTAGACAACGGCGGTATCAATTGGGACGAGGATTATAAAAAAATGCTGGACGCCTTCCTGCACTATCTTTCATTGGGCAATGGGTTTGACGACAAAGACCTGAAAGTTGCAGAAGTTCTGGTGCAGCTTTTAAAGGAAAACGGGGAGAAAGGCTTCATAGATGACCGGCTGACCACAGTGCTGTGCAGTTGCGCCGTGACTTGGGTCAAACAGAATCCGGAGGTCATAGCTCCTTTAAAAGCAGAGTACAGCAGATAAACTTCCACCGCAGAATTTGTTACAGTTTTGTGATGCCATGAAATAATTCTTGTATTCTCTCTGAAAATGGGTTAAAATAAACGCAGAAGGGAGGCTGATAGGAATGGATTCTATTTACTGGCTTTTACTGTTTATCATCCTGTTGGTCATCGAAGTGCTGACCATGGGCCTGACAACGATCTGGTTTGCAGGAGGTTCTCTGGCGGCTTTCGTGATTTCTCTGATTCTGGGGAATATGCTGGAGATTGAGGTGGCGGTGTTCATCATTGTCTCGGTGGTTCTTCTGCTGTTTACCAGACCCTGGGCTATGCGTTATTTAAACCGCCGCACGATCCGCACCAACGCGGAGAGCATGGTCGGCGCCGTAGTGCGCGTGACGGAAGCGGTGGATAATATCATGGGCAGGGGAGCCGCGCAGGCGGAAGGCAAGATATGGACGGCCAGGGCTGCGCAAGACGACGTCACCTTTGCAGAAGGGGAACTGGCGGTCGTGAAGGAGATTCGCGGCGTCAAATTAATTCTGCTGAAAAAGAAGGAGGAATAAACGTATGATTTCAGCAATTGGTATCGGCGGGGCAGTTGGAATTCTGCTCCTGTGTTTGGTCGTTTTAGTGGTGGCAGGTTCCTGCGTCAAGGTTGTGCCGCAGGCCACGGCTATGGTTGTGGAGCGTCTGGGCGGTTATCTGGGCACCTGGTCGGTGGGAATGCATTTTAAAATGCCTTTTGTGGACCGCATCGCCCGCCGCGTAAATCTGAAGGAGCAGGTGATCGACTTTAAGCCGCAGCCGGTTATCACCAAGGATAACGTTACGATGCAGATTGATACGGTTGTGTTTTTCCAGATCACCGATCCGAAGCTGTACGCCTACGGTGTGGAGAATCCGCTGATGGCGATCGAGAATCTGACCGCCACGACGCTGCGTAACATAATCGGTGATCTGGAGCTGGACGAGACGCTGACTTCCCGTGAGCTGATCAACTCCAAGATGCGGATCAATCTGGACGAGGCCACCGATCCTTGGGGGATTAAGGTAAACCGCGTTGAGCTGAAGAATATTATTCCTCCGGCAGAGATTCAGGATTCCATGGAGAAGCAGATGAAGGCCGAGCGTGAGCGCCGCGAGAAGATTCTGGTGGCAGAGGGCGAGAAGAAATCCTCCATCCTGGTAGCTGAGGGTAAGAAAGAGGCGGCGATCCTGGAGGCCGAGGCCGAGAAGGAAGCGGCGATCCTGCGCGCCGAGGCCAAGAAGGAGGCGACGATCCGCGAGGCGGAAGGTCAGGCGGAAGCCATTTTGAAACTGCAGCAGGCCAATGCCGACGGTATCCGTGTGATCAAGGAGGCCGGAGCTGACTCCGCTGTTCTGCAGATGAAGAGCCTGGAAGCCTTTGTCAAGGCGGCGGACGGAAAGGCGACGAAGATTATCATTCCTTCCGAGATTCAGGGGCTGGCGGGTGCTGTGACCGCCATCGGTGAGCTGGCCAGGGCAGAGAAGCCGTGATGAGGCGGCCTCATGCGTACAAAGAGAAAAAGCAGAAATCCTCATATGGCGGGGCTGCTTCTTGATCTGACGCACGTTGTTCTGTGCGTCGGGGTCGTAGTCTTCGCGGTGCTGATTTTTTTAAATCCGGATCAGCACAGACGGTTTTTTCCAATGGTATTTATTCTGGCGGCCCTGATGCAGTTTCTGCACGGGGTCCCGAAGGTAACAGCCTACCACCGCAGCCACAACATGGATAAAAGCCTGCTGGTGGCAGGCATCGGAATCTGTATTTTGGGAGTGATTTTGGCGCTTTTAGCCGCTGGCAGCGCCATAACCATATGGAGATAGACGAATGAATACAAAATGGGTGGGCCGGCCGACGGTCCGCGTGGATGTGGTAGATTCCACCAATGAGGAAATAAAGAGATACGCCAGTCAGGGCGCCGGTAGCGGCGCCCTGATTGTCGCAAAGAGGCAGACAGCCGGAAAAGGCCGCCGGGGCCGTAGATGGGAGAGCAGTGAGGAGGGCAGCCTGATGATGTCGGCGCTTTTGCGGCCGGATATTTTGCCGGAAAACGCTGCGATGATGACCATTGTGACAGCGCTGGCTGTCTGCCGCGGCGTCGAGCGGATGCGGGAACAGGTAATGGCGCAGACGCGGGAAAGCGGAGCGGCAGAGACAAATCTGGCTGCACCGCAGATCAAATGGCCCAACGACATTATTCTGGGAACCAGAAAGATATGCGGGATTTTAGTGGAACTGATTCTGGAAGAAAGCGGAAAATTTTATCTGGTAATCGGGATCGGCGTCAATGTAAACAATCCGGCATTTTCCGGCGAATTATCCCAGAAAGCGACTTCGCTGCAGAGAGAATGGGGACAGACAGTAGATCGCGAGGAGCTGATGGCGCAGATCTGGCAGGAATTCGATCCCTTATACGACCTGTTTTTACAGGACGGGGATTTGAGCGGGCTGTTAAAAGCGTATGACTCCCGCCTGGTAAACAGCGGCCGCCGGGTGCGCGTCTGTCTTCTGCAAGGAGAGCAGGAGGGAACGGCGAGAGGGATTGACAGAAAAGGCCGGCTTCTGCTGACACAGGACAGTGGGGAGACGCTTTTGATTGATGCGGGGGAAGTGTCGGTGCGGGGAATCTACGGATATGTATAACATAACCGGGACAGCTATCCTGCAAAAAAAGAAATGCCAAAGAGAGACACGGAAAGGAACAATGGAATGGTACTTTGCGCAGCCAATTCGTATACACAGAAATTTTATCTGGGAGAGCAGTTTTCCAGACTTCCAAAAGCCATCAAAGAGGAGCTGAAGATCCTGTGCGTCATCCATGTGGAAGAGGTAGGGGGAGTCCTGGTGTTAGAGTTTGACGAGGACGGCAATCTGGATTTTCGGGTGGAGGCGGAGGATGCCGACTATCTGTTTGACGAGATCGGCAGCGCGCTGAAAATCAAACAGTTGCATCAGGAGAGGCAGGAGCTGTGGGAGTCGCTGGAACTTTTTTACCGCAGTGTTTTTCTGGCGCAGGAGAAAACGGAAGGGAATGCTTGGCAATGAGAATCGGAGATTGTGAGATCGCGTTTCCCGTGATGCTGGCGCCCATGGCCGGCGTATCGGACCTGGCGTTTCGCCTTCTGTGCCGGGAGCAGGGGGCAGGACTTGTCTGCACAGAAATGGTCAGCGCCAAAGCGATTTTTTATAAAAATAAAGGAACGGCCGAACTGATGGAATCCCGGCCGGAGGAACGGCCTCTGATGCTGCAGCTCTTCGGCTCTGACCCGGAACTGATGGCAGCCATGGCCTCCCAGGTGGAGGAAGGGCCTTGGGATATCATCGACATCAATATGGGCTGTCCGGTGCCGAAGGTGGTGCGAAACGGGGACGGCTCGGCACTGCTTCGGGATCCGCATCAGATTGAACGGATTGTTCAGGCCATGACACGCGTGCTTCATAAGCCGGTTACAGTGAAAATACGCAAAGGCTTTGAGCGGGAGGAAGAATGTGCGGCGGAGGCGGCCAGAGCGGCGGAGGCCGGGGGCGCCGCCGCCGTGACTGTACATGGCCGTACCAGAGAACAATACTACAGCGGCCGTGCGGACTGGTCCTGTATCCGCCGTGTCAAGGAGGCGGTGAAGATTCCGGTGATCGGCAACGGCGATATTGCGTGCGCACAGGATGCCGCGCGTATGTTTGAGGAGACGGGGGCCGACGGAATCGCCGTGGGGCGGGCAGCCAGAGGGAACCCGTGGATTTTTCGGGAGATCCGCAGTTATCTGCAGACAGGAAAAGTTGTGCCCCGTCCATCGACGGAGGAAGTGTGCGCCATGATTTTGCGCCATCTGAAGCAGGAGATGTCCCTGAAACCGGAGCTTGTGGCGGTGAGGGAGATGCGCAAGCATATCGCCTGGTATACGGCGGGACTTCCCGGCAGCGCCGCCGTCCGCCGGGAGGTCAACGAAATCAAGACGGCGGCGTCTTTGGAGGAGCGAATTCGGAAGCATTATGCCTTTTACGCAGATATTTAAGTATCTTTCAGCAGACCCGGGAAAAAATGTTCTGCGTTGCTTGACATTGACACGGGTCTGTGCTATTATACTGCTCATGTTAAAAGGTCAGAGGACCAATAAGGAAGGTGTTAAGTATGGCAGATAAGAAAAATATCCTGACATATGCAGGGCTGAAAAAACTGGAGGATGAGCTGCAGGAACTGAAGGTAGTGCGCCGCCAGGAGGTTGCACAGAAGATCAAAGAAGCCAGGGAGCAGGGGGACTTGTCAGAGAACGCAGAATACGATGCGGCGAAAGACGAACAGCGGGATATCGAAGCCCGTATCGAAGAGCTGGAGAAGATTCTGAAAAATGTGGAAGTTGTGGTGGAGGATGAGATTGATCTGGAAAAGATCAATGTCGGCTGCCGTGTAAAAGTATATGATGTAGAATTTGATGAGGAGATGGAATTTTCGATTGTGGGTTCCACCGAGGCCAACAGCCTGCAGTACAAGATTTCCAACGAATCTCCGGTGGGAAAAGCGCTGATCGGCAAAGAGGTGGGCGACAGCGTAATTGTGGAAACGCAGGCCGGATCCATTGAATACCGGGTTCTGGCGATTCAGAGGGTTTCCTGACGACTGCCGGAACAGAAACAGAAGTACAGTTCGCTTAGAAGAAAGAGGGAGAGAACAGTGGCACAGGAAAAGCAGACGCCAGCAACGCAGGATATCCGTCAGCTTCTGAAGGTGCGCCGGGAAAAGCTGGCGGCGCTGCAGGAAGAGGGAAACGATCCGTTTCAGATCACCCGTTTTGACGTGAGCGCTCACACGGCGGAAATTAAGAATGATTTTGAAAATTATGAGGGAAAGTCCGTTGTCATCGCCGGCCGGATGATGGCCAAGCGCGTGATGGGCAAAGCTTCCTTCGGCAACGTGGCGGACCGTGACGGCAATATTCAGATCTATGTGGCCCGCGATAATTTGGGAGAAGAACCCTATAAGGCGTTTAAAAAAATGGATATCGGAGATATCGTCGGCGTCTGCGGCGAGGTGTTTCGGACCAACGCAGGAGAGATTTCTGTGAAAGTGCTGGAGATCACGCTGCTGTCCAAGAGCCTGCAGGTGCTGCCGGAGAAGTATCATGGTCTTACGGATACGGATACCAGGTACCGTCAGCGCTACGTGGATCTGATTATGAATCCGGAGGTGCGGGATACGTTTGTAAAGCGTTCCGCTATTTTGCGCTCCATCCGGAATTTTCTCGACAGCCAGGGATTTATGGAGGTGGAGACGCCCATGCTGGTCAGCAACGCGGGCGGCGCCGCGGCTCGGCCTTTTGCGACCCATTACAATGCATTGAATGAGGATGTGAAGCTGCGGATTTCCCTGGAGCTGTATCTGAAGCGCCTGATTGTGGGCGGGTTGGAGCGTGTCTATGAGATTGGCCGTGTTTTCCGCAATGAGGGAGTGGATGCCAGACACAATCCGGAATTTACGCTGATGGAGCTGTATCAGGCATACACGGATTACAATGGAATGATGGACTTGACGGAGAACATGTTCCGCCATGTGGCAGAGGAAGTCTGCGGCACGACGTTGATTCCTTATAATGAGGCCATGATCGACCTGGGAAAGCCCTTTGATCGCATGACGATGATCGAGGCTGTGAAGAAGTATGCAGGAGTGGACTTTGAGGAGATTGCGGATACAGAGAGCGCGAAGAAGCTGGCTGACGAGAAGGGGATTCATTACGAGGCCCGTCATCAAAGGGGCGATATCCTGAATCTGTTCTTTGAAGAGTATGTGGAGGAGCATCTGATTCAGCCTGTCTTTATCATGGATCATCCTGTGGAGATCTCTCCGCTGACCAAGAGAAAGCCGGATAAGCCGGAGTATGTGGAACGGTTTGAGCTGTTCATCTATGGGCGGGAGATGTGCAACGCATATTCGGAGTTAAACGATCCGATTGACCAGAGGAGCCGCTTTGTGGAGCAGGAGAAGCAGTTTGCCCAGGGCGACGAGGAGGCGAATCATACCGATGAAGATTTCCTGAATGCGCTGGAGATCGGAATGCCGCCGACCGGCGGGATTGGATATGGGATTGACCGGCTGGTGATGCTGCTCACGAATTCGCCCGCGATAAGGGATGTGTTGTTGTTCCCGACGATGAAGTCACTCGACAAATAAAGCCAGTGTTTATGCGGGTTTGAAGCACCTACGGTCATGCTACTGCAACAAAAGTGCAACAAATTTTAAACGAATAATACGGAATAATACTTCCATGTACGTTTATCGTTGTGCGGATACATTCTAATATTTGTACCAACAAGGACATTTTTCTAAAAGAAAATTTTAGAGAAGTGTCCTTTTTTGTTATGGTCAGCAAAGCAAAATAAGAAATGGAGGAAATGAACATGAGTAGTACAGCGTTAGGAGCAGAGAA
>CAJUHP010000031.1 GCA_910586125.1 uncultured Lachnospiraceae bacterium
CCTTTTGCTAAACCATGCAGTTTTTAACTATAACTAGCACAACAGGTTAATTTAAATCTTTGTAAATCGGCGTTCTCAAACGTGAAAGACTTACGACGATTCCAAGGATTCCTACGCTAAAGAACATAACAGCTATTCCTGATCCGTTTCCCGAACCAAAAAAATGAGAAAGTATCTTTTGCATAGGCGAATCTATCATCATAAACGGTTCTATGACATAGTCTGCCAATATACCGCCTAAAAATAGTCCTAATGGAATTGTGCAGTTTTGCAAAGTATCCTTTGCGGAAAAGACACGTCCCTGCATCTCAAGTGGTATGTGTTCGCGCATGATTGCTGTTAAATTAGCATTCATTATGACTGCTGGTATATAAGACGCAAAGGCGGCAATACACCAAACCAATGGTAAAAAGGATAGGCTCTGTACTACGTTGCCTACAAAAACGAAAGCGGTTGTTATAAAAACTACCTTTGACTTATTCTCCACGGGTTTCATCATAGTAACAATGATACTTCCTGCAAGCAATCCTAATGACACAGCACTTTGAACCATACCGAGCACTTGCTGATTGTTATTGGTTCTACCCAAAACAAAGGGGGCAATCATTCCATCATTGCCTAGTTTGGCAAGAAAATTGATGATAGCAATGAAAAGAGTAATCCGTAAAAGGGCTGTGTGCTTCCACAAGTAATGTATTCCTTCCAGACAGCTTTTTAGAAACGGCTCATTGGTTTTCTCCTCCAGATGCTCTATTTCTGGAATCTTAATGAAGAACAACAGTATAAAAAATGCGGCGGAAAAACTTACCAAGTCACATACCAGAACCACCGTCATACCTCCAAAGGCTAACAGACAACTACCCAATGCCGGAGCCAGAATGGAAATAGCCGAACCGGAAAAACTTTGTAGTCCGCCAACTCTGGTATAATATTTTTTCGGCACTAACAAACTGGTTGCGACAAAAGAAGCCGGATTTTGAAAAGCATTCATAAAACTAAGCAAAACGTTGATAACATATATATGCCATACCATAAGTGCTGAAAAAGAAAACAATACAATGACAACTATCGTCCCGAAAGCCGCCATCAAGTCAGCACACAGCATAATATGCTTTTTATTCCAACGATCTGCCAAAGTCCCTGCTATAAAGCGAAAGAAAATTGTCGGTAAAAAGGAACAGATTGTTAAAAGTGTTATACTGGATGCGGTTCCCTTCTGTTCATAAATCCAGACGATTAACGCATAACTGGTCATCGCTGTACCTAATTCGGAAACAGTCTGCGAACCCCACAAAAGTAAAAAACTGTGTAATTCTTTAATAGATATTAAATTTTTCATGGCTTTGCTCCTTACACAATAATTACTATAGTTACATGGAACGCAAAGCCTAATGCGGACGATAAACTCCCATTAAAATGGAGAAACCGCTCCGTGCAGATATCGTCCTATATCAGACCTTGCACGGAGCAAAAACATCTGCGGAAAAAGGCAATAAGTGCATCATTTCACAACATCTCCTTGTTAGAGCTAATTTTATCATGGGGAAAGGAAAAAATCAATAATGATTGCCAAGTCCCATACTTGACATAACGAGCCCACCGGCTTCACTCTTTTATCGTTCCAACGACTTCTCAATCTTTCACTTCTGCCCCTTCAAGTCATTCTGCTTTTCATACAAATTATCACGCTCTTTGCGTTGGAAGATATATACGGGCTGAAAATCGGGGAGATTGACGGGGAAATCTGCCTGCGCCTTGACAAGTTCGACTATTCCACTTATTCGTCCATGTTTGATATATTCCACGCATGGCAGGAGCAAGCCGCCAAACTGGAACAGGGCAAAATTACCAAAGAGGAATACGACCAGTGGCGGTACAAGTCCCCGGAACTGGACCCCTCAAAGCATTGGGCGAAAGTCGCTCACAGGCGGTCAGTGGTATGCTTATGGAGGAATTTCAGAAAATCGAGAAAGAAGAAAAGAAAACATCAAAAAAGAAAAAGTAGAACTAAGCATATCTCGCCTAACGGCTCGATGACGGATATTCGCCAAATGGATTTTTGCGCAAGCACAAGTCCATCCGGCTCACTGCCAACGCAAAAAGACCTTGCCGATATTCAGTTTCCATATCTGAACCCGCACTATCGTGCGGTTGTCGCGGCATTCGTCAAATGGAAATGCAAGCATTCCCTTTTTCCTCATTGCTCGCGCAAATCAGCAAGGTTTTCTTATGCCATTGATGTAATTATTTAGTGCGCGATGTGAAAAATGTTGCCAAATCGTTGCTAATACTTAAATAAATTTGCTTGCAACCCGCCTAAACACTAGCTTTTAAAAGCCCATTTCATCACTCAAATTCAATGGTAGCCGGCGGCTTCGGCGACATGTCATAGCAGACCCGGTTGACATGCTCGACCTCGGTAAGAATCCGGTCGGTAATCCTCTGCAGAACATCCCAGTCTACCCGCTCAATGGTTGCGCTCATGGCGTCCGTAGTGTTGATTGCCCGCAAGATCACCATGTAATCAAAGCATCGGGCATGATTCTTAACGCCCACCGACTTGAAATCCGGTACGACGGTAAAGTACTGCCAGACCTTGTGATCCAGTCCGGCCCGCTCAAACTCTTCCCGGAGAATGGCGTCCGATTCCCGAACCGCGTTCAGACGCTCTCTGGTGATGGCGCCCAGGCAGCGGACACCCAATCCCGGTCCCGGAAACGGCTGGCGGTATACCATGGAAGAGGGAAGTCCCAGTTCCAGGCCGCAGGCGCGCACCTCGTCCTTGAAAAGCTGTTTTAAAGGCTCGACCAGATCAAATTTGAGATCCTCCGGCAGACCGCCAACGTTATGGTGAGATTTTACTGTCTGAGCTGTCTTGGTCCCGCTCTCGATGATGTCAGGATAAATGGTTCCCTGGCCCAGAAAATCAATGCCTTCCAGCTTGCGGGCCTCCTCCTCAAAAACGCGGATAAACTCGCCGCCGATGATTTTCCGTTTTTGCTCCGGATCCGCAACGCCCTCCAGCTTGCCGAGGAAACGGTCTGTGGCATCGACATAAATCAGATTGGCGCAAAGCTGGTTCTGAAATACCTCGATTACGCTCTCGGACTCATTTTTTCTCATCAGCCCATGGTTCACATGAACGCACACCAACTGCTTTCCGATCGCCCGAATCAGCAGAGCCGCAACCACGGAAGAGTCCACGCCGCCGGACAGAGCCAGCAGCACTTTGCCGTCGCCGACCTGCCTGCGGATCTGCTCGATCTGATCCGCAATAAAATTTTTCATGTTCCAGTTGGCCTTAGCTTGGCAAATATCAAAGACAAACTCCTTTAAGGCGTCCTCGTCAGGAAGCGTGTCCAGCTTTTTCTCACATCGGGCGGCCGGGTGATCTATGGCCAGCACGGGACAGCCAAACTGATATAACTCCGGATGTACATCCACCGGTGCTCCGTTCACGACCCGGTTTTCGCCGCCGTTGAGCACAATGCCCTTCACGTTTTGCAGGTGCTTCAGTTCTTCCAGGGTTATGTCGTGGGGATGAATCTCGCTGTACACGCCAAGATTTCGGATCTGGCGGGCGAGGTCCGTATTCTTTGTGCTGCCCAGATCCAGAATTACAATCATATCCTGTTTCATGTTTCTGTCCTCCTTTGGTATTGGGAAACTGTCATGCAAAGGTACGCTGTCAGAATAAGTGCCTTTGTCTTTCCACTTATTATAAATGAAATTATTTTGCATGACAATAAGAAAATGCACGGATATGCAGCCGGAAGGCGCAAAAGGAATCCGGCTGATTTGCATTCTCCTATGGAAAAAAAACGGGAAAGATGATATAATTATCGTATTCGCAGCCAGGAGGGCCGAATATACATAGCCAAAGGAGGATATCTTTGTGAGACTAGTAACGCGATCAGATTTTGACGGACTGGTATGTGGCGCACTATTATTGGAAGCAGGCATTATTGATCACTGGAAATTTGCGCATCCGAAGGATTTGCAGGATGGGCTGGTTGAGATAAATGAAGACGACTGCCTGGCGAATGTTCCTTATGTAGAGGGCTGTGGTCTTTGGTTTGACCATCATTCCAGTGAACACGAGAGACTGCAGTTGGCAGGAAAGTATAAGGGCGAGAGCCGGATTGCTCCGTCCTGCGCCAGAATTATTTATGAGTATTATGGAGGAGAAGAGCGCTTTCCCCGTTTTGGCGAACTGATGGAAGCAGTGGATAAGGTGGACTCCGGTAATCTGACCATTGATGAGGTGATGAATCCTGCGGGATGGATTCTGGTCGGCTTTTTGATGGACCCCAGAACAGGGCTGGGCCGTTGGAGACAGTTTTCGATCTCCAATTACCAGTTGATGGAGAAGCTGCTGGAGGCTTGCCGGGTTCTGACCACGCAGGAAATTTTGGATCTGCCGGATGTCAAGGAACGGATTGAGGTTTACTATGAGCAGACCGAAAAATTCAAGAAGATGGTGGCGGATCATACCCGGACCGAAGGCAACGTGATTATCACGGATCTGCGCGGAGTGGAGCCAATCTATACGGGCAACCGTTTTATGATTTACAGCATGTACCCCGAACAGAATATTTCCGCATGGATTGTCAGCGGCCGCGGCGGGCAGGGATGTTCTGCAGCGGTGGGATACAGCATTTTAAACCGCACGTCCGCGGTGGATGTTGGAAGCCTGATGTTAAAGTATAACGGCGGCGGCCATAAGAATGTGGGAACCTGCCAGTTTAGCAACGAGACGATGAAGGAACAGCTTCCCTTGATGCTGTCAGAACTGTGTGCAATGTCCAACGCATAATCGCCTGTTTCGGCCCCGGAGTCAATCCGGGGCCGAAGGCGTCTGCTTCCTCACATATTCCTGTTCTGCGCATACTGTAATAGTGTAAGTTCTCTCAAAAACAGGAAGGAAGCATAAATTTGAAAAAGCGATTGGAATGCCAGCGACGGCCTTACGGCTGCCGGATGCCGGCCGGTCAGTGCAGAAGCTTTTCCTATCCCTGGCTGCGCAGCACAGAGCAGGGAATGTGGACGCCGGGGATGAATGATGACAGAGAGGAGCGGAGAGAGCTGGAATACTGGAAACAGCTTTATCCGGCGCAGGTCAGACAGGTGCAGAGAGAGGTGGAGCATCAGTGCGATCTGATGGATTATGAAGGCAGCGCAATCTATGACGAATATCCGGATCGGATTGCGCTGGCCAGGCTCTGCGAAGCGGTATACCAGGCCCTGATGCAGGAGGGGGCAGCAAACCAGATGGATATGTATCCGGTCGGCATGCCGGAAAGGCCGAACAGGGCGCCGGGCCGACACCCCACCGATATGGAAGAAACCGATTCCGGCCAAGCACAGGATATGGAAAGGATGCCGGAGAGCGAAGAGCAAGACGACGGCGCAATCGCTCCGGAGGAAGAGAGCGAAGAAGCCTTTGATTTTCGTACCGCGCATGGCGTGGAGATGATGCAGATAGGGCGTGACCGCCGTTCAGTGCAGGATCTGATCGAGGTTCTTTTGTATAATGAAATTTATCATCGCCGCTGCCGCCGCCGTCAAAACCGCAGTTGGTATTTTGGATGAACAAGAAAGGCAGATAGAAGAGCCGAGAGCAATTTCTCTGAAAAACAGGGAAGCTGCTCTCTTTTTTGCTGCTGCTTGGCTCCTGCGGGCAATAAAATAGCACGGCAGCAATTCCGCTGCGTAATATCAGCAGATTCGGGTAGCTGAAAGCAGTTTTTTGTGGTATACTGTTAAAATAAGGATAAAAAAAGTAAACATTTAGATTTTTATCAAGAAAACAGGAGGAGAGTAAAATGGTAGCAGACAAAATCAGCAACTGCGAGCTTTACTATGGGCTGCATCCGTCTATGGAGAAGGCGTTTGCCTTCATCCGCAGATACTGTGAAGAACCGATGGAACCGGGCCGCTATGAGCTGGAAGGGGACGCGCTCTATGCTATGGTGGTCGCGTATCAGCCGCAGCCCAGGGAGTCGATGCAGTATGAATCCCATGACCGGTATATTGATATTCAGTGCGTGATGGCAGGCAGCGAGTATCAGGGATATATTCCGCGCGAGGAGGCAGCGGTCTCGGTCGCCTATGATAACCAGAAGGATATCCGTTTTCATGCCTATGATGAGAAAGACGGACGGATCCGGCTGACGGAAGGCATGTTTGCGATCTATTTTCCGCAGGACGCGCACCTGCCGTCCATGTGGGACGGATCTGAAAAAGAGTGCGTACGGATTGTCGTTAAAATAAAATGCTGACCGCCGCATTTTTTAGAAGATCATCAGGAAATCTTAAGAAAAAACGCTTGAGCTTTGCGCCGGGAATTGCTATATTGATAGGAAGCAGAAAAGAATGAAAAAAACAGAAATAACGGACGGGAATCGATAGCAGCATGAAAAGTGGAATTCGAAAAGCGTTAATCTTACTGTTTGTTTTTTTGGCGGCGGGAGCGGCTGTCTTTTATTTTACCCGGACCCAGGAGGAACCGGACACCATCTATGACGGTATGAGCCGGGCCAGCCTGCCGGTTGTCTATTCTCTGTACAATGGAGAGCGGATCAACCGTCTCTACGGCTACACGCTGGAGATGAAGGAAGAATACATGCGGGACAATGTGACTCCTCTGGGAAACGACGGACAGATGACCATCTCGGTGGACTGTTTTGGAAGCACCTTGACGGGAATATCTTATGAAGTCCGCGACGCCGGCAGCGGGAGACTGATCGAGTCCACCACGCTGGACCGTTGGAGCGGCAGCAGGCCGGAGCCCGCTTCCCAGGCCGACAGCCCGGAAGCAGAGGAAGGGGAAGGAACAGCGGCGGGGGCTACAGAAGACAGCGCGCAGGCCGGCGGCACCGTGCAGGCGGTGCTGCCGATCCAAAAGCTGATTGAGGAGGGCAAAGAATACCTTCTTCGGATCTGCCTGACAACCGAGAACCATCAGGCGGTCTACTATTACACCCGCATTGTGTACAGCAGCAGTTTTCATGTGCCGGAGATGATCGAGTTTGTCAAACATTTCAGTGCCAGGACTTTTGAGGCAGAAGAAAAACAGGAAGGGCTCAGCGAACTGGGAACCTATATCGAGCCGGACAGCACGGGCGACAATACCTCTCTGGCTTATATCGACATTCATTCCAGCCACCGGATGCTGACCTGGCTGAACCTGGAGCCGGAGCGGCTGCGCGAGCCCCAGGTGGACATCCGTCAATTGAGCGGCAATATCGGCCTTCTGCGTCTTTCCTATCCGATCCAGATGACAGGGGACAACGGGCTTCCCGAAACCTTTGAAGTGGAAGAAGCGCTGCTGATCCGCTGGTCCGAGATGCGCTTCTATCTGCTCGCATACGAGCGGACCGTAAATCAGCACTTCACAGCCGATGCCGCAACCATTGAAAACGGCGTCGTATCGCTGGGAATTGTGGAGGATGGCCGGACCGCCTTAAAAACAAGCAAATCCGGCGCATATACCATATTTACCGCCGACGGAGAACTGTGGAGCTACAACAGCAAACTGAATGAGGCCGTAAAAATCTTCTCATTCCGAAACGGCACAGAGGCCGATATACGCACGGAACACAACGAGCATGACTTTCAGATCATTGACGCGGACGACAACGGCGATGTGTCCTTTATGGTCTACGGCTACATGAACAGCGGCAGTCATGAGGGAGAATGCGCCATCGTGTTCTACCTGTATGACAGCAGCGAGCGGGCTCTGCAGGAAATCTTCTATATCCCGGCCTATACCTCCTATTCACTTCTCTGCCAGGAGATGGGAACACTGCGTTTCATCTCCGATAACGGACTGGTTTATGTCATGGTGGGAAACAGCGTCTATGCCATTGATGTGGAGGGCACGGAACATGTAGTGGTTGTAGATAACCTGCAGGCCGGCAGCTATGTCATAAGCGAAGATAACTCCGTGATCGCCTGGCAGGAAGGAGAGGACCCCTACAACTGCAGAACCCTGTCCGTCATGTATCTGACCGACGGAAAGAAAAATACGATTTCATCCAAAGAAGGCGAATATCTGAAGCCGCTTGGCTTTATCGGCCAGGATTTTATCTACGGAATCGCAGATGAAAGCGATATTACAACCGACATCAGCGGCCGCACGACCTTTCCCATGTTTGCCTTGGAGATCGCAGGAAAAGAGGGAGAGATTCTCACCCATTATGAGGAGCAAAACCGCCATATCCTCGGCGTAGAGATAGGAGATGGGCGGATACAGGTAAATCTGGCAGAGCTCTCGTCTTCCCGGCAGCCCGTAGAATATTTTACCGACGTTCTGCTGCAGAATGAGGCGGAAGCCCCTGGATCCGCCTCCGTTCTGAAGACGGCTGTCAGCGACCGCAAACGCAAAGTTTACTCCATCAATCTGTCAAGTTCCGCAGCCGAAGACAAAACGCTGACTATTTATACGCCGGTGCGTCTGCTGGCCCCTTCCGCAAACCGGGTAGAATTGGCCTCCAAAGACCGCGCCGACACGGATAGCCGCTACTTTGCCTACGCCTACGGAAAACTGACAGCGATCTGTTACCAGGTCAGCGACGCCATTGCAGCGATCTATGACCGTGTTGGACTTGTGGTGGACGCGGGGCAGAATGTCATATGGGCCAGAGGCAATCAAAAAGCAGAGGCGCGCATCACAGTCAACAGCGCCTGTGTCACAGACCAGCCGGATATGACGCTGGTTCCCTGTATTCAGGCTCTTCTGTTTCAGCAGGGCGTCACCGCGGATATTCCTCAGATGCTGCAGGACGGCTTCTCCGTGCGCGAGATTCTGGATGAGGCATTGCCGGGCAAAGCGTTGGATCTGACCGGCTGCACGCTGCAGCAGACGCTCTATTTTATCAGCCAGGGACATCCGGTTATTCTGCTGACGGGAGAAACCACCGCAGATCTGATGGTGGGCTATGACAATTTTAATATTACCTTTTATAATGTGCTGGACGGTACCTATTATAAAATGGGGAGGAACGATACGGCGGCTTATCTCGCAGAACAAGGGGGATACATGTTTTCCTACCATTAAGGTTTGCTTGGGGTGAGAGAGACCGCCGCCAGAGCAAGAGAGAGCCCCGCCGGACACGGAGCAAGCTCCGAATCATCCGGCGGGGCTCTCTCTTGCTCTGGCGGCTCTTCCACATGCCGGCGCGGCGGGAGAAGCGCGTTATTTGTCGCCGGCATGAGGGTGCGGGACTGCTTGGCGGGGTTTATTGTGATTTTTTGATTTGGTTTTCTTTGGGCTGTCGTGGTCACAATGGAAAATAATGCAATTGCTGGTGGCGTGAATGTAAAATTTTTTTGTTTCTGTTTTAGGACGGTTGATCGTATATATTACCATTTCTCAAAATATTTTTTGTAGTTGTCTTTTGTGTCTTCTGTTGGTTCTTTTGAACCATAGAAAGGTTGATTTTTTATGGAAATAATGAGGAGTTGTATGTTGTACCATCTTTATCTTGGGTTTTTTGATGCTTAATGGTATCAACTTCACCACGTACTCGCCATTCATGCGCAAAAAGCTGTGCCCATTACAGAGCGCGCCCATATCAGCAAGTCTTCCCGTGCCAAAAAACCAGAAATTCCCCCTCTGCGATGCGCCGGGAAGAGAGCCGTGGAGAAAACAGCCGTGAGGGAGGCAGGCAAGCGCGCCGGATAATTCGGAGCTTGCTCCGTTTCCGGCGCGCTTGCCTGCCTCCCTCACGGCGTCCCCCCTTCCAACACTCTTCCCCAGCCCTGCAAGAATTTCCCCTTGCATAATTGTCGCATTCATATTATAATGTAAACGGATTCGCTTTCCTAAAAAACAGGAATCAGGACCGGAGAAATGGAAACAAAATTCGTTACAATAACAAAGGCGGAGCCGCAGTCTCCTGGCATCAGGGAGGCGGCTCGGATTATACAAAACGGCGGGCTGACAGCTTTTCCTACGGAGACAGTGTACGGTCTGGGCGGCAATGCCCTGGATGCGGACGCTTCCCGTAAGATTTACAAAGCAAAGGGCCGCCCTTCTGACAACCCTTTGATTGTACATATTGCAGATTTTGAAGAATTGCCGGCCCTGGTATCAGAGATTCCAGATGCGGCAAGAGTTCTGATGCGGCTCTATTGGCCCGGTCCCATGACTTTGATTTTCCGAAAGACAGAGAGAGTGCCTTCTGGCACCACAGGCGGCCTCGATACGGTGGCTGTGCGGATGCCCTCCCACCCTGTGGCCAGAGCGTTGATCCGGGCGGCGCAGGTTCCGATTGCGGCGCCCAGTGCTAATTTATCCGGCCGTCCCAGTCCAACGAAAGCTTCCCATGTGTGGGAGGATATGAAGGGGCGCATTGATCTGATTCTGGACGGCGGGGAGGTGGGAATCGGCCTGGAGTCCACGATTGTGGATGTGACTGGTCCGGTACCGGCGCTGCTTCGGCCTGGCTATATATCCGAACAGATGCTTCAGGAGGCGCTGGGAAGGATTACGGTTGACGCGGCGAGCATAGGTCCGGTATCTGCGGGTCTGCGCCCGAAAGCACCGGGGATGAAATATCGTCACTATGCACCCGAAGCGCCGCTGACGCTTGTGCGGGGGGAACCGGCGCGGGTGGAGAAGGCGATTTGTTTTCATGTAAAAGAAGCGCTGCTGGCCGGGGAGGATGTCGGCGTGCTGTGCGCGCTGGAAAGCCTGCCTCTTTACCGCGGGCGACTGGGGGCGGACTGCAGTTCGTGTCCGCAGTTGCGCGAAATGTCCTGCGAATGCAGGGGAACAGAGAAGAAGGGCGACGGCCGTCTGGTGCTGGCGGCGGCAGGGGCAAGGCAGAGGCCGGAGGAGATTGCGCATAATCTGTATGATGTGCTGCGTTTTTTTGACAGCGTCCGCGTGGGGCGGATTTTTTCGGAGTGCTTCGAGGACGGTGAACTGGCAGGAGCGGTGATGAACCGCCTGGAGAAAGCAGCCGGATACCATAGGATGGATGTGTGAAGCAAATGATGCCATATAAGAAAGTTCTGTTTATCTGTACGGAGAACGTATGCCACAGTATTATGGCGGAGGCGGTCTTGACCGCCGTGAAGGGAAAACGGCCGCTTGCGGTGGAATCCCGCGGCCTGGTGGTTCTGTTTCCGGAACCGCTGAATCCGAAAGCCGTCGCGGTTCTAAAAAGCAACGAGCTTACGCCGTCCAGAGAATACTCAAAAGAATTTGTGCCGGAGCTGGATGTGACAGAGGGAACGCTGATTCTGACAATGTCGGAGAAGGAGCGAAATCAGGTTCTGGGAATGGCCGGACGGTTTCCAATGCCGGCGGATGTGTGTACGCTGGGCGAGTTTGCCGGAGAGCGGGCGGATATAAAAAGTCCTTACGGCGGTTCTCTGGCGGATTACGGGGCATACTATGAATATATTGACATATTAGTTAAGATGGCGGCAGAGAAATTGTTCAAGGAGGACGGGAAATGATAGCAATCGGCGGCGACCATTCCGCGCTGGAATTGAAAGCGGAGATTATGGCGCATCTTAAGAAGCGGGGAGAGGTCTTTGAGGATTTCGGGACACATACCAGGGAATCCTGTGATTATCCGGATATTGCAAAGGCAGTGTGCGGGGCTATTTTGGAGGGCCGCTGCGACAGGGGAATTCTGATCTGCGGTACCGGCATCGGGATTTCCATCGCGGCGAACCGTTTTCGGGGAATTCGGGCGGCTCTTTGCAGCGACTGCTTCAGCGCGCAGGCGACCAGAGAGCATAACGATGCCAATGTGCTGGTGATGGGAGCCAGAGTGATCGGCCCCGGCCTGGCCTGCCAGATTACTGATACTTGGCTGGACACACCTTTTTCGGAGGAAGACCGCCATATAAACCGGCTGAAAAAGCTGGAAGCAAATGTCTCGGAATGAGACGCTGACATGGCATTGGCAAAATAAATATTTTGTATAAAAAATAGGCAAAAGCGGGGCGGTGCCTGTTGACACAAACCCTTCCAGGCCGTATAGTATGGGAAGATGCTCATGCGGACGGCCGATATCAAGGATTTACCCGTTGCTGCATAGAAAATCTTTAATGGGAAGAAGGTGAAAAGATGGCAAAGGAAACCGTGGACGCAATCCGTAAGGCGGAGACAAGGGCAGACCAGATGATACGCGATGCGCATGTTCAGGCAGACCAGATTCTTGCGGAGGCTAAGACACAAGCGGACCAGAAAGTGGTTCAGACAAAACAGGATACCGCCGCCAGGTTAAAGAATGCCAAGGAAGAGGCATCGGCAAAGGGCGCCGCAGAAGCAGAGGCAGTCCGCAAGGAAGGGCTTCGGGATATAGAGGCTCTGAAAGCGCTGGCGAAAAAGAAGCAGGACGAAGCGGTTAAGCTGGTCCTTAGCCAGGTGGTCTGATAAACGGCAGATGGTAGCGTACCTGGATGGAATCGCCTGTGGCGATGATATTTTCACAGTAAAGAAGGTGATCACACTATGGCAGTGTTGCAGATGCAAAAAATTCATATTTGTGCATTGAAAAGCAACCGCAAACAGATATTGGAAGAATTGCAGCGAAAAGGAGTTGTGCAGGTAGACTGTTTGGGAGAGGAGGATACTGTTTTTCAGAAGATGGAAACGGCCTCCATGCGAAGCGGCTACGAAAAGAGAGCTCAGAACGCAGAAGCCGCGCTGAAGATCCTGGAACAGTATGCCCCGGAGAAGAAAGGAATGCTTTCTTCCCTGGAGGGGAAGAAAGAGATCAGCGTTGATCAGTACTATGATCAGGTAAAGAATCATGAGGGAATTTTCCGCACCGTAAACCGCATTTTGGCGCTGGAACGCCATATCGGTGAGGATCGGGCCGGTCAGGTGAAGGCGGAGATGTCCTTGGAGAGTCTAACGCCCTGGATGTCCTTAGATGTCCCGATGAATTACCGGGGAAGCCGGACGACAGCAGCCCTCATCGGAACCCTGCCGGGAGCATGGACTTTGGAGATGGTCATGACGGCGGTGGCCGCACAGCAGCCGCAGATGGATGCTCTGACCATCGAGGTTCTGGGCGCAGACCGGGATCAGACCTGTATCTTTGCCGTCTGTCCGCAGGCTGAGGCGGAGAAGCTGGAGGATGCGCTGCGCGTCAACGGCTTTGCCAGGCCCGCGCTTCAAACGTCGCTGACACCCGCCGAATATGCGAAGGAACTGGAAAAGACACACGATGAGTACGCACAGGCGGAAAACGGCGCGGTCGAAAAACTGAAGGCTCTGGCAGGCGAGCGGGAGAACATAAGGTTTGCTGCGGATTACTATCTGCTGCGCGCGGAGAAGTACGGAATTCTCGGAACTCTTCTGCAGTCGCGGCATGTGTTTTTCCTGGACGGATACATTCCTTCCAAAAACGCAGAAGCTCTGAAGACAAAACTGGAAGGAAAATATAACTGCCAGGTTGAGCTGGAGGAGATTGCAAAAGATGAGGAGGCGCCGGTGCTTCTTCAGAATAACGGTTTTTCCAGCCCCACAGAGGGCGTGGTGGAGTCTTACGGACTGCCTCACAAGGGCGAGATCGATCCGACCGGGATCATGGCGATCTTTTACTATTTTCTGTTCGGTCTGATGCTGGGCGACGCCGGATACGGCATTTTGATGACGGTGGGATGCTTCTTTCTTCTGAAAAAGTATCCGGATATGGCAAAGGGCATGAAGCAGATGATGACGCTGTTTTTGTACTGCGGTATCTCCACAGCGTTCTGGGGCGTCATGTTCGGCAGTTATTTCGGGGATGTGGTTCCCATTGTGGCGGAGACGTTTTTCCACAAGTCTGTGACGATTCCGGCGCTCTGGTTTGTGCCTCTGGACGATCCCATGCGGCTTTTAATGTACAGCTTTCTGTTCGGCCTGATCCATCTCTTTGCCGGACTGGGAATCAAGGGCTATATGCTTTTGAAGGAACATAAGGCGATGGACTTTTTCTGCAGCGTGGCGCTGTGGTATATGCTGCTGATCGGCCTGATTCTGATGCTTCTGCCGACCGATATTTTTGCTTCCATGGCGGGAGTGAGCATCGTATTTCCGAGCTGGCTGTCCATGCTGTCCAAGGTATTGTCGATCGTCGGAGCTTTGGGCATCGTATTTATGAGCGCCAGAGAGCAGAAGAATATCGGACTTCGCGTCGCGCTGGGCGCATACGATCTGTACGGCGCGACAAGCTGGCTCTCCGACGTGCTGTCCTACTCAAGACTTCTGGCCCTGGGTCTGGCGACCGGCGTAATCGCTTCGGTCATCAATACCATGGGGGCTATGCTGGGAAGCGGCATTATTGGAGCCATCGGATTTACGGTGGTATTCCTGGTAGGCCACACGCTGAACCTGGCGATCAATCTGTTAGGCGCTTATGTACACACAAACCGCCTGCAGTTCGTCGAGTTCTTTGGCAAGTTTTATGAAGGCGGCGGCAGGGCGTTTACTCCCTTCTGCGCAGCCACAACAAAATACATCAAATTCAAGGAGGAAAATTAACTATGGAGAATTTAGGTTTGGTTCTGGCACTGACGGGGGCTTCCCTGGCGGCTCTTCTGGCAGGCATCGGCTCTGCCATCGGCGTAGGCATGGGCGGACGTGCGGCGGCGGGTGCTGTCACCGAGAAACCGGATCTGTTCAGTAAGGTTCTGATTCTGCAGCTTCTGCCCGGTACACAGGGTATTTACGGACTGCTGGTGGCTTTCGTTGCGCTGAGCCGTATCGGCGTTCTGGGCGGCGAGGCTCCGAATTTTGAGACCGGTCTGGCCTATCTGGTAGCCTGCCTGCCGATCGCTATCGTGGGTCTGGTTTCCGCTGTTCATCAGGGCAAGACTTCCGTGGCGTCCATCGGACTTGTGACCAAGAAACCCGATCAGTTTGGTAAGGCCATGCTGTTCCCGGCCATGGTTGAGACCTACGCGATTTTGGCTCTGTTAATCTCCATTCTGGCTATTTTCTCCCTGTAATGGCAGCAGAAAAAGGAGAGCTTAGAATGACTGGATTAGATAAGATTTTAAATCAGATCGAAGAGGAAGCAAAAAGCTCTGCCGGCAAGATTATCGAGGAAGCAAACACACAGGCAAAGGCTGTTCTGGACGAGGCGGAGAATACCTGCCGGGATCTGGAAAAGGCTGCGGCGGCAAAGATGGAGGCAGCCGTGGAGGACGTTCTGAAAAAGAGCCGTTCCTCCGCGGATATGCAGCGCAAAAAAGAGATGCTGGCCGCCAAGCAGCAGATTATCAGCGAGATGATCGACAAGGCCCACGCTTCGTTATATACCCTGGAGGATGCGGCGTATTTTGAGCTGATCACCCGGATGCTGGACCGGTTTGTTCTGGGCGGCAAGGGAGAGATCCGTTTTAATGCAAAGGATAAAAAGCGTCTGCCTGCCGGTTTTGAGAAGGTGATCGCACAGGCGGCGGCCCGCAAGGGCGGAGAGTTAACGCTGTCCGCTGAAACCTGCCAGATCGACGGAGGCTTCCTGTTGGTATACGGCGGCATTGAGGAAAACTGTTCCTTTGCGGCCATATTTGCGGCAGAGAGAGAGAATCTGCAGGATAAGGTTCATACATTACTGTTTGCATAGTGCGGCCGCGAAAAGGAGGGTTTTTCAATGAGCAAAGATTATACCTATGCGGTTGCGCGCATTCGCGGCAGAGAGACATTTCTTTTGAGCGGATCGGCTATGGAACAGCTCGCCGCGTCGAAAAGCTATGACGAGGCTCTGCATTTTCTCGCGGATAGGGGCTGGGGCGACCCGGATGAACGCCTGACCGCTGAGAATCTTCTGAAGACGGAGACGAGAAGAACCTGGGAGCTGATCGGGGAGCTGACGGATGATATGTCGGAGTTCGATGTGTTCTGTATCGCGGACGACTATCACAATCTGAAAGCCGCGATCAAGCTGGCTTACACGGGTGCCTCTGTGGACGAGGAGCGTCTGTTTGTTTCGGGCGGAACGCAGGAGGCAAAGCGGATTGCGCAGGCCATCCGGGAGAAGGATTACAGTCTTCTGCCCGATGCCATGGCTGCGGCGGCGGCAGAAGCTTATGATACGCTTCTGCACACCGGCGACGGCCAACTGTGCGACGTGATTTTGGACCGTGCTTGTCTGGAAGCCGTCTATGAAGCGGGCAAGAAAGCGGACAATGAAGTGCTGAAGGAATATGCCGCGCTGACGGTGGCGGCGGCTGACATTAAGATTGCGGTTCGCTGCGGTCAGGTGGGAAAGTCTCTGGATTTTATCCGGAGGGCGCTGGCTCCCTGTGAGGAGCTGAATGTCGAGACGCTGGCTCACGCGGCTCTGGGCGGTGTGGACAGCGTGGCGGAGTATCTGACCAGCACCGATTATGCGGCGGCGGCGGAGAGTCTGAAAGAGTCTCCGGCGGCGTTTGAGCGCTGGTGCGATAATCTGATTATCCGGCATATGAAACCGCAGAAATCCAATCCATTTACCATCGGACCTCTGGCCGCCTATATCCTGGCCCGTCAGAATGAGATCAAATGCGTCCGCATGGTGCTGTCGGCAAAGCTGAACAGCTTGCCCGACGAGATTATACGAGAAAGGCTGAGGGAGATGTATGTATAAAGTAGCAGTCATGGGTGATTACGACAGCATTTACGGCTTCGCGGCTCTGGGACTGGCTACGTTTCCCGTGGAGGCGCCGGAGGAGGGCGCAGCCCAGCTAAAGCGGCTGGCAGCCGACGACTATGCTGTCGTCTATGTGACAGAGTCTGTGGCCGCCGGTTTGCAGGAAGAAATCAGTGAGTACCGTGAACAGTTGAAGCCTGCCGTTATCCTGATCCCCGGGGTCTCTGGCAATACCGGCGCCGGTATCGCCCAGGTGAAGAAGTCGGTGGAGCAGGCCGTAGGTTCCGATATTATCTTTAACGGAGAAAATTAGAAAGGTGGGTGATGGACAAAGATGAGCAAAGGCATCATTAAAAAAGTGGCAGGACCTCTGGTCATCGCCGAGGGGATGCGCGACGCGAACATGTTCGACGTGGTCCGCGTATCCAAGCAGCGTCTGATCGGTGAGATTATTGAAATGCACGGCGACCAGGCGTCCATTCAGGTATATGAGGAGACGGCCGGTCTGGGGCCGGGCGAGCCTGTGGAGTCCACCGGCGTACCCATGAGCGTAGAGCTGGGGCCCGGTCTGATCAAGAGTATTTACGACGGCATTCAGCGTCCGCTCGATGATATCATGAAAGTATCCGGAGGAAACCTTTTAAAGAGAGGCGTGGAAGTTCCGGCTTTAAAGCGCGATCTGGTATGGCATTTTGTACCCACAGTGAAAGCGGGGGATGCGGTCCAGGCCGGCGATATCATCGGTACGGTACAGGAAACGCCGGTGGTTGTCCACAAGATCATGGTTCCTTATGGGATCGAGGGAAAAGTGAAATCCATCAAGGAGGGCGACTATACCGTTGAGCAGGTGGCCGCCGTGATTGAGACAAAGCAGGGCGATAAAGAAGTAACTCTGATGCAGAAGTGGCCTGTCCGTTCCGGACGTCCCTATCAGGAGAAGCTGCCGCCGGATATGCCTCTGATCACAGGCCAGCGCGTGGTGGACACCATGTTCCCGATCGCCAAGGGCGGCGTGGCTGCCGTACCCGGACCCTTCGGTTCCGGTAAGACCGTGATTCAGCATCAGTTGGCCAAGTGGGCTGAGGCGGACATCGTGGTTTACATCGGCTGTGGCGAGCGCGGAAATGAGATGACCGACGTTTTGAACGAGTTCCCGGAGTTAAAGGACCCCAAGTCCGGTTACTCCCTGATGGAGCGCACCGTTTTGATTGCCAACACGTCCGATATGCCGGTGGCGGCCCGCGAGGCTTCCATTTACACCGGTATCACGATTGCCGAATATTTCCGTGATATGGGCTATTCCGTGGCCCTGATGGCAGATTCCACATCCCGCTGGGCTGAGGCGCTCAGAGAAATGTCCGGCCGTCTGGAGGAGATGCCTGGTGAGGAAGGCTATCCGGCCTACCTGGGCAGCCGTCTGGCGCAGTTCTACGAGCGGGCCGGCCGTGTGATTTCTCTGGGTTCGGAGGGCAGAGAGGGCGCACTGTCCGTAATCGGCGCCGTGTCCCCTGCCGGCGGCGATATCTCCGAGCCGGTGTCGCAGGCGACGCTTCGTATTGTAAAAGTATTCTGGAGCCTGGATTCGTCCCTGGCTTACAAGCGCCATTTCCCGGCGATTAACTGGTTGACCAGCTATTCGCTGTATGTGGACAATATGACGAACTGGTTTAATTCCGAAGTACATGAAGACTGGATGGAATGCCGCAACCGTCTGATGCGTCTCTTGCAGGACGAATCGGAGCTGCAGGAGATCGTGCAGCTCGTTGGTATGGATGCTCTGTCGGCGCCCGACCGCCTGAAGCTGGAAGCCGCCCGCTCCATCCGCGAGGACTTCCTGCACCAGAACTCCTTCCATGAGGTGGATACCTATACGCCCCTGGAGAAACAGTATCTGATGATGAAGCTGGTGCTGGCGTACTATGACAACTGCGTTGTGGCGCTGGAAAAGGGTGTGAACGTAGAAGCCCTGGTAAATCTGGAAGTCCGCGAGCAGATCGGACGTTTCAAGTATGTTCAGGATTCCGGTCTGAATGAAGCCTATGATAAGGTTCTGAAAGATCTGGCGGCCGAACTGGGCAACCTGACGGCAAAGGAGGACAGATAACATGCCTAAGGAATATAGAACCATACAGGAAGTGGCTGGCCCTCTGATGCTGGTTAAGGGCGTGGAGAACGTAACCTACGACGAGCTGGGCGAGATTGAGCTGGCCAGCGGCGAGACCCGCCGCTGCAAGGTGCTGGAGGTCAACGGCGACAGCGCCATGGTGCAGCTTTTTGAAAACTCGACCGGCATCAATTTGTCGAACAGCAAGGTGCGTTTTTTAGGGCGCAGCATGGAGCTGGGCGTATCGGAGGATATGCTGGGACGGGTATTTGACGGCTTGGGCCGCCCGATTGACGGGGGACCGGAGATTCTGCCCGACGCCCGCATGGACGTCAACGGCCTGCCCATGAATCCGGCAGCCCGCAACTATCCGCAGGAGTTTATTCAGACCGGCGTGTCTGCCATCGACGGTCTGAACACGCTGGTAAGAGGCCAGAAACTGCCGATTTTCTCGGCCAGCGGTCTGCCCCATGCCCAGTTGGCGGCGCAGATTGCCAGACAGGCGAAGGTGCGCGGTACCTCGGAGCCGTTTGCCGTGGTATTTGCCGCCATGGGTATCACCTTTGAAGAGTCCAACTTCTTTGTACAGAGCTTTAAGGAGACCGGCGCGATCGACCGCACGGTTATGTTTGTCAATCTGGCAAACGACCCGGCTGTCGAGCGTATCGCCACGCCGAAGATGGCTCTGACCGCCGCGGAGTATCTTGCTTTTGAGAAAGAGATGCACGTTCTGGTTATTCTGACCGACATCACGAACTATGCCGACGCTCTGCGTGAGGTCAGCGCGGCCCGCAAGGAAGTCCCCGGCCGCCGCGGCTATCCCGGCTACATGTATACGGACCTGGCTACTATGTATGAGCGCGCCGGCCGTCAGAGAGGCAAGAAGGGATCGATCACGATGATCCCGATTCTGACCATGCCGGAGGATGACAAGACGCATCCGATTCCTGACTTGACCGGATATATCACGGAGGGACAGATTATTCTGAGCCGTGATCTGTACCGCAAGAACGTGACGCCTCCCATTGACGTGCTGCCCAGCCTGTCGAGATTGAAAGATAAGGGTATCGGTGAAGGCAAGACCCGCGCCGACCATGCGAATACGATGAATCAGCTCTTTGCGGCGTACGCGCGCGGCAAGGAGGCCAAAGAACTGATGGTAGTTCTGGGCGAGGCGGCTCTGACGGAAATGGATAAGCTGTATGCCAAATTTGCCGACGCTTTTGAGGACGAATATGTGTCCCAGGGCTATGAGACAAACCGGGATATCGAGGAGACGCTTCAGATTGGATGGAAGCTTCTGTCTATTCTGCCCCGCTCCGAGCTGAAACGTATCGACGATAAGTATCTGGATCTGTACTACGGCAAATAAGGGAGGGAGGAGCAGATGGCATCTACCCAGATAATTCCCACCCGGATGGAGCTGGCCAAACAGAAAAAGAAGCTGGCGACAGCGACCCGCGGACACAAACTGCTTAAGGATAAGCGGGATGAACTGATGCGTCAGTTTCTGGAGCTGGTGCGGGAGAACAAGGCGCTGCGCGAAAAGGTGGAAGCCGGGATCGCCGCCGCCAATAAAAACTTTGTTCTGGCAAAGGCCGCAACATCGGATCAGGTGCTGAATACGGCGCTTTTGGCGCCGAAGCAGGAGGTCTATGTGGAGATCGGGATGAAGAACGTCATGAGCGTGGAGATCCCGGTGCTGCAGTATAAGACCCGCACGGCCGACACCAATGATATCTATTCCTACGGCTTTGCGTTTACTTCCAGCGACTTGGACGGCGCGGTGAAGTCCTTGGCGGATCTTCTGCCTGATATGCTGCGTCTGGCCGAGGTGGAAAAATCCTGTCAGCTCATGGCAGCCGAGATTGAAAAGACCCGCCGCCGCGTCAATGCTCTGGAGCATGTGATGATTCCGGCCGCGCAGGAGAAGATCAAATACATCACCATGAAGCTGGACGAGAACGAGAGAAGCACACAGATTCGTCTGATGAAAGTCAAGGATATGATGCTGGAGGAAGCCCGCCAGGAGAGAATCCAGGCCGACAAGGAGGCCGGTATCATAAATGACGCGGTCTGACAGAGCGCGCCGGTAAAAGATAGTCTTATTAGGCGTCTGAAATAATATACAAAAAAAGCAGGACTGCTGCAAAACAGAGATTTTTACAATTTGTGGTATTTATGCACGAACGGGCACAGCCATATTTTGTATTTTATCTAGGTTTTGCGGCAGTCCCTTTTTGCAGAAAAATGCGGGAAGAATCAACAACAAAAATGTCGGCTTACCTGACTCCTTTCAGGCAGAATCAAAAATCAAGAGGCAAAAAGTTAAGAGACACAAAAAATTTAGAGATAGAAAAAAGAGGCCGTCCGTGTTCGGACAGCCCCTTCATAAAAGAAAGAGAACTTACAGAGGAAGCTCCTTCGTCTCGCCGGATTTCGCGCACTCCTTGGCCTTAATCAGCAGATTGGGGCCGGTGGCGGAGGAAGCCGGCAGGATGGAGAGATCAGAGACCAGATCGCTGCCGTATTTCGCCCGCAGCTCATCCAGATCACCGAAATCCAGAGCGCGGTTGGGACATGCGTCCACACAGGCCGGATTCATGCCCTTCGCCCGCAGATAGGCGCAGGCGTCGCACTTATTGACGATGGATTGTGCCGCATTATACTGAGGAACGCTGTAAGGGCAGGCGCTCACACAACTCTGGCAGCCGATGCACACTTCCTTGTCATGGATCACGGTGCCGTCTTCGGCCTTGTACATCGCGCCGGTCGGGCAGGCTGTGACGCAGGCCGGATTTTCGCAGTGATTGCAGGAAGCAGAATAGTTGAATACCTGTACGTCGGGGTAAGTGCCCAGTTCGTAGGTTTTTGCGTTGCGGAGGATGACGCCCACTTCCAGATTGTTCTTGTCCTTGCAGGCAACCTGGCAGGCGCGGCAGCCGATGCAGCGGGTCATATCAAAATAAAATCCTAATGCCATCTCTCTTCACTCCTTCCTTACAGCTCGATGATCCGCTTGTCGATGTTGCAGTCATCATCCAGTTCAGGTCCGTCATATTTCTCAAAATTGCAGTTGTAGTTGTTATAGCCGGTAACGCCCATGCCGTAGAGCACGTTGCCCATCAGATAGTTGTCAGCGCCGCCGTGATCAATGCCGGTAGTCTCGTCAACATTGGACCAGGCGCCATGCGGAATAGCAACCTGGCCGGGCATCATGGATTCCATGCAGCATGCCTTGCGCAGCACCTGTCCGAACTGTGTGGATACCAGTACGGTATCGCCGGTTGCGATGCCTTTCTCCTTGGCGTCGGAAGCGTTCAGGAAGACAGGGTTGGGCCAGGCTTCCCGCATCCACGGGCAGTTATTGAATACGGAGTGGGAGCGGCGCAGATAGTGAGGGTTGAACAGCAGGTATGGATAATCACCCTTCTCTGAGCCGATGGTTCCGTCTTTAAAGGTGGTCTCATAACCCATCTCCGGAACAATATATTCAGGATATGCCTGATAGGTCCGGTCGCTGAATCCAAAGGAATTCAACAGATCCGCCTTGGACTGACAGGTGATCTCAAACTTGCCGCTCGGAGATTTCAGCGGGTTGGCTGCCGGATCCGCGATAAAGGCAGAATAGCCGATAAAGCTGTGATCCTGTCCGGCCTTGCGCTCATACTGATAGCCGCCGTTGTCGATAAATTCCTGCAGGCCGATGCGTCCGGTCTGCGGCTCGCCTTCCACGCCCCAGCTATCAATATCTTCCTGCGTGATGGTAACTAGGGTCTCCATCTCGCTCATATCATCCTTCATGACCTTGCTGCCGGCAATCTTATTAAAGAAAGCCTGCTTTGCGCTGATCGGATAAACCGTCGCCGGATCGATATCCAGAGCCTGCAGGATCAGGGTGTTGATGTCCTGGTCGGACTTGGCTTCAAAGAGCGGTTCTGTTACCTGGGAAGCGCAGATCAAAAACTCGCGGTTGGAGGCATCGATGCGCCCGGCGGTCTCCCATTCGGTCGTAACGGGCAGAACGATATCGGAATATTTGGCCTGCGTGGTCAAAAACTGTGCTTTGGAAAGAACGAAATCCATCTTTCTGTGGGCTTCGATACCCCGCTTCATATTCGGACCTGTCTGCAGGTAGGCGTTCTCATCGTGAATGATACAGTGAATATCGCAGGTGCGATCTTCACCGGCTGCGGCACCGGGGCCGGAATAGTAGTCGCCGCAGTAGCGGTATTTGCCGCTGAAACAGGCTTCCCAGACCTGAGGGCCGGGAATGACGCCGTCGATCGGGTTATCCACGGAGGGCAGACCAGCGCCGCCGCCGCTTACCAGACGGGGGCCGCCGTTGCCTGCGTTGGCGTGATAGTTGTTGGCCGTGCAGTTGCCGGGCTTGCCCATATGGCCGCCCATGGCGCCCACTGTCATGAAGATCTGCGGCAGATTTTCAGCACCGTTATTGCGGGCGGCAGCAAAATTGTGCAGCAGCCATACGTTGTGCGTCTTGCCCAGCTCTCTGGCCAGATAGGTGATGCGGTCCACGGGAGTACCGCAGATATTGGAGGCCCACTCCGCCGTCTTGGGCGTCTCATCGTACTTGCCCTCCAGATAATCGCGCAGATTCACGTCATCCTTCAAATCGGCGGGCTTGTGATCGGCGTCAAAGCCAACGGTATATTTATCCAGGAAATCCCAGTCAATGATATTGCCTTCTTCCTGATCCAGACGCAGCATCTCATAGGCTACGCCTAAGAACAGCGCCGTATCAGTACCGGTGCGGACCGGAATCCAGTAAGCATCCAGCATTTGGGCGCTCTCGGTATAGATCGGATCGATGGTGATAAACTTGACGCCGGCTTCCTTGGCGCGGATATAGTGGTAGGGAACGGTGCCGGGAGCGGACCAGGCCGGGTTGGAGGCGTGGAACACGATAGTCTCCGCATTGAGCATGTCTTCCCGGTCGTTGCAGACACCAGAATCCGTCGAGGGGATGCCGATGGTGGTAGGCGTATTCATCAGATAAACGCCGTGGGAAGTAGAGTCTGCCACGGAGGTATGACCGCCGAAAGCCAGCAGAGGCTTAAAGGCATAGCGGGAGCCGTAGCTTCCGATCAGGAAAGCCTGGTTGCCGTATTTCTCCTTGATGGTCTTGAACTGATCGGCTATGTACTTGATCGCGTCGTCCCAGCTAATGCGCTCCCACTCGTCCTTGCCGCGCATCTCGCCGTTCGGATTCTCCGGGGACCAGCCCTTGCGCTTCATAGGGTATTTCAGGCGGTCTGCGCCGAAACACTGCTGCTGCTGGGCTTTACCGCGCACACAGCCTCTCTGCTGCGGGTATTCAAAGGAATCGGGATGCGTGTCATCCGTTTTCTGGCGGATCACGACGCCTTCTTTTACCATAACTTTATTCATACAGCGGCCGCCGCAGTTGTGCCAGCAGGCGGCGGAAACCCATTTGCCGCCCTCCTCCGGGTCGATGATGGGGGAATGTTCAATGGCAACGGTTTCGGTCGGCTGTTGCGTGGTGGCATCCGTTTCGGCGGCGGTACCCGGTGCAGCGGTGGTGGCAGCGGTTGTGCCGCCCGTCGTTTCGCTGACGCTCTGGCAGCCTGCCAGGGAAAGTCCCGCCACTGCAGCCGTGGCGGCAGCACTTCCTTTTAAGAAATCACGGCGGCTGACCTGGCTGTGGGCCAGTTTGTCGATCCATTTGGTCATAATGAAGGACCTCCTTTTTTTGATAAATTGATGAAGAGCGGTCAGACAAATAGAAAAGCCTGACAAATCAACTATAACATAGAAAAGGGAACAAAACAATGGTCAAGATAGGTGGAAGTGTTACCTATATATTTGTAGTAAGTTTTTGCGGTGTATTATCCTTTCTTTTGACCGGGATACATATAGCTTTCTGACGTATTTGTGAATTCGTACAGGATACAGAATGTTTTTGACAGAAAATATGGTAAAAGTTTGTCTTTGTGTAAATAGAATGATCCTCTCAACAAACCTTGGTTTACATATATTATTGCAAGATAGCTGCTCCACTTTATTATCTCTATAATATCTATAACACGCAAGCAAACCGTTCTGTGTCCTTTTCTGTCCTTCTCTCCTCGCCCAATAAACCAGTTGACACCCGTTCCAAAAAGGTGTATCATTTACATATCGCTTTAAAGCGCTAAATTAATCAAAAACGAGGAGAGAGATTATGAAAACTAAAACAAGAATATGCGCGGCTCTTCTAGCCCTGGTCATGGCCGTTTCCCTGTCCGCCTGCGGCGGCAAAGAAACGGCGACCACGGCAGGCGAGACACAGAAATCGCAGGTATCGTCCGGCGCGCAGGGGAATGAAAGTCCGGCGGGAACGACCGCCGCACAAAATCCGGCAGCATCCGGCGAGACAAAAAAGATCGGCGTCATTCAATTAACCGAACACCCCGCGCTGGATGCCAGCTATCAGGGCTTTATCGACGCACTGGCCGATCTCGGCTATGTGGACGGACAGAACATCGCCGTTGACTTTAACAATGCCGGCGGCGAGACGGCCAACTGCACGACCATAGCGGACAAGCTGGTGAATAACGAGAGCGATCTGATTCTGGCGATTGCTACCCCGGCCGCCCAGGCTGTGGCATCCAAGACCTCGGTAATCCCGATTGTCGGCACGGCGATCACGGACTTTGCCGTGGCTGGACTGGCGGATAGCAATGAAGCGCCGGGGGGCAATGTATCTGGCTCTTCCGATTTAAACCCGGTAGCCGAGCAGATGAGTCTGCTGACACAGCTTCTGCCCGACGCAAAAACGGTCGGAATCCTGTACTGCTCTTCGGAGGACAATTCCCGCCTGCAGGCGGATATGGCAAAAGCAGAGTGTGAGAAGCTGGGTCTTACCTGGGAAGAATTTACCGTGTCCGATTCCAGCACGATTCAGGCCGTGACGGAGTCCATGATCGGCAAGGTGGACGTGGTCTATATTCCGACAGATAATCTGCTGGCAGAAGGAATGTCAACGGTCTCCATGGTGACAAATGCCAATAACCTGCCCTGTATCGTAGGTGAGGAGGGCATGGTGCAAAACGGCGGTCTGGCCACCTACGGACTCAGCTACTACAATCTGGGCCGTCTGGCCGGAGAGATGGCGGCAAAGGTTCTGGAGGGAGCGCAGATCAGTGAGCAGCCGGTAGCGTATCTGGCCGCTTCTGACTGCACGCTGTGCATCAATACCACGGCCGCTGCGGAACTGGGAATCACGATTCCGGAAGAACTGCTGTCTCAGGCTACCATTATTGAGTAACGGCATACCAAAATCAAATCGCTTCTGGCGATGGAGCTAAATCACAACAATAGAAGAGAACGATACCTGTGCGGCAGCCTCCTTTCGGAGACTGCCCCTGTGTACGCAGGAGGATAATTATGAGCGGTATGATGTTAGCCATACAGGGCGCATTGGGCCAGGGGGTACTCTGGGGAATCATGGGCCTGGGCGTTTATCTCACCTTTCGGATTCTGGATATTGCGGATTTGTCCGTGGACGGAACCTTTGCCCTGGGGGGATGTACCTGCGCGGCGCTGATGGTGCGCGCCGGAATGGATCCGTATACATCGGTGATTCTGTCGTCATTGGCGGGAATGGCAGCAGGTTTTGTCACAGGTATTCTGTATACCAAATGCGGGATTCCGGCGATCCTGGCCGGAATTCTGACGCAGCTTGGCCTGTACTCCCTCAATCTGCGCATCATGGACAAGTCCAACACGCCGTTTTTAAAAGTTGACACGGCGTTTAAACAGCTTGCGGCGGGAACGGGGCTGTCACAGAACGGGTGCAGCCTGGTGATCGGCGGTCTGGTGGCTGCTCTTTTGATCGCCGCGCTGTACTGGTTCTTCGGCACAGAGATGGGCTCCGCAATCCGTGCCACCGGCAACAATGAAAATATGGCCCGATCCCAGGGAATGAATACGAATCACTACAAGATTCTGGGTCTGGCACTCAGCAACGGCATGGTGTCTTTGTCCGGGGCTCTCGTCAGCCAGCATCAGGGATATGCCGATGTCAAGCAGGGCATGGGTGCGATTGTGACGGGACTGGCATCCATAATCATCGGTGAGGTGATTTTGGGCAGGCGGGTGAATTTTGCCGTTAAGCTGGCCGCCGTCGTCGCCGGCTCCTGCATTTACCGCATCATTGTAGCGATGGTGCTGCAGATGGGTTTGAGCACAGACGATCTGAAGCTTTTGACAGCCGCTTTGGTGGCTTTGGCTCTGTCGATTCCCGTGCTTCTGGAAAAGAGGCGGCTGGCGAAGAGATACTGCGAAACCGGAGAGGAGGAGAAGCATGCTTAAGATCAGTCATGTGGGAAAGACCTTTAACGCAGGTACGGTAAACGAAAAAAAAGCGCTGACCAATATCAGCCTTCATCTGGAACCGGGAGATTTTGTCACCATTATCGGCGGGAATGGCGCAGGGAAATCCACGCTGATGAATCTCATCGCCGGCGTGTATCCCATCGACTGCGGAACGATCTTTCTGGACGGCGTCAACATCTCCAGACAACCGGAGTATAAGAGAGCCGCTCTGATGGGTCGTGTCTTTCAGGACCCCATGATGGGGACGGCGGCCAACATGCAGATTGAGGAAAATATGGCTCTGGCCTGCCGCCGGGGGCGGCGGCGCGGTCTGGGCTGGGGCGTGACAAAAGAAGAAAGAGAGCGCTATCATGAAGAGCTGAAACGGCTGGGACTGGGGCTGGAGGATCGGATGACGTCGAAAGTGGGACTGCTTTCCGGCGGCCAGCGCCAGGCGCTGACGCTTCTGATGGCGACGATGCAGGAACCGAAACTTCTACTTTTGGACGAACATACGGCGGCGCTCGATCCGAAGACCGCCAGAAAGGTGCTGGAGCTGACACAGGAGATCGTGGACGGCAGCCATCTGACCGCCATGATGGTGACGCACAATATGAAAGACGCGATTTCCATCGGAAACCGGCTGATTATGATGAGCGAGGGCCGTGTGATCTACGACGTGAGAGGCGGGGAGAAGAAGCGCCTGCGCGTGGCGGATCTGCTGGAGAAGTTTGAGGAGGCCAGCGACGGAGAGTTTGCGAACGACCGGATGCTTTTGTCCTGAATATGGATATGTGGCGCGGATTGCCCGCAGATAAACATATCAGCGGGCGCGCTCATCATCCCGGAAGGAAGGGGACGGCGGCAGCCATCAAAATCTGCGTGATGGAAAAGAGGAAGACAAGATGAATATACTGATCAGCGCCTGTCTGTTGGGTGTTTCCTGCAGATACGACAAAGAAGGAAAAGAGCGTCCATGGGTCCGTGAGCTGTTGGAGAAACATCGTGTGATTCCCGTCTGTCCGGAACAGTTGGGGGGAATGCCGACGCCCCGCGATCCCGTTGAATGGCGGCAGGGAAGAGCGGTAAACAACGAGGGAGAAGACTGCACAGAGAAATTTCTTGCGGGAGCGGCAGAAACCTGGAAGCTGGCAAAGCTGTACGGCTGTGAATTGGCGATACTGAAAGCGAGAAGCCCTTCCTGCGGAAGCCATGGAATCTACGACGGAAGCTTTCAGGGCCGGCTCACGGCCGGCATGGGCGCGGCGGCAAGTCTTTTGGCCAGCCACGGCGTCCGGCTGATGGACGAAGAGGAAGCGGAAAGGTGGTTGACAAAAAGCGATGCGTCTGATGGATTTTAAGATGGAGCGGGAGAATCTGGTAGAGATCGGGGAGACGGTAAAGATCACGGAAGGCGTTCTGCCCTCTAGCTGGTACTATGTGGTGGAGCCGGCGGTGGCCATGTCCGCCAACTTTTCATTTCGGGAGCGCTTAAAGGCGCGGGAGGGCGTGGTGAAGGAAATCAAGCAGACGCCCAGAGGCTTCTATGTTGTCGTGGAGTTTGAGGAATGAGAGGAACAAAACGAACAAAAAGAATTTGACTGCCGGCTATGATTTTAGAGCGATAAAGAAGGGCTGCTGCAAAACAAAGATTTTATACAAGATATGGGATCTATATATGAAATAACAAGCCATATTTTGTATTTTATCTGCGTTTTGCGGCAGCCTTTTTTTATCCGAAGATTGGCGCCAGCGACAAAAATTCGCTTTTACTGTCCGGCCGCATTGTCATTTCCGGCTGCAGAGTGGGCAAGCATCTGCGCGATCACATCTCTGGTCCGGCTTCCCAGATGCTTCTTTTCCGCCCGCTCCATCCCCTCCAAAAAGATCGGCTCCCCAAACTGAATGGCAACATGGGCGGGCCGGACCCAGGGAACATGATTTTCAAAGATGTTTTCTGTGCCGGTGATGGCGACCGGAACCACGGGACAGCCGGATTTCTCGGCAATCTTCATGCCGCCCTCCCGGAACGGCAGCATTTCCTCAGCCTGATTGCGCGTGCCTTCCGGACACAGAAAAATGGAAATGCCCTGTTTTTCATATTCGATCGCCTTCAGGATGGTATCCAGTCCTGCCTTCATATTGTCCCGGTCCAAAAACAGACAGTGCAGCTTGCGCATCCAGTTGCTTAAAAGCGGGATTCTTCCGATTTCCTTTTTGGCGATAAAGCCGCACAGGCCGGCAACATTGGTATATCCCAGAAGGATATCAAAGTAACTGCGGTGATTGGACACGTACAGCACCGAGCGGTCGGCGGGAATATTTTCCCGGCCGGTCACGGTGATCTGCGCGCCGGTCTCCCATAGAATCAGGCGAAAGACGCCCTGAACGATACGCAGGCTGCTGCGGCGCATCAGAGGTTCGTTGAACCGGCCGATCAGCGTTTCGATCAAAAGCACGGGAATAAAGCCTACGAGAAAAAAGACAATCGTAAAAAATACAAGGATTAAACGAATCATGTCAGCAGGTTTCCTTTCCGGAAAATCGTAATATCTTACACAAACCGACAGAGTCTTTCTGATCTCAGAATGATATTCTGCGGGAGCCTGTGTCACTGCATCATACTGGTGCTCATGCTGTCTAAAAGCTGTTTTTTCATCTGATACAGTTCATTGGACAGATCTATATGCGCCCGGTGGGGATTGGTGAGACGCTTGGTCTCATCCCACAGCGTATCCAGTTCCCGGCGGCAGTATGCCTGAATATCCATGACAGCGGGCGATTCATAGATGCACTGTCCGTTTTGAATGACTAAAACCGGCAGCTTGCGGATGGTGTAGGAGTTCGGCTTCAGGTACGTCTTCTTCCAGGTATCGACCGGATCAAAGATCATTAACGGTTTGGAGGCGTCGTATTGCTCGTGTTCCAGCGCGATGAGATCCGCGATCATCTTGCCGTTCTCCCTGCCGTAAATGCGGTAGACGGTTTTGTTGCCGGGGTTGGTGACTTTTTCCGTATTTTCCGACAGCTTAATCTTGGGAATAAAGGCGCCCGTCTGGGGGTCCATGACCGCGGCCAGCTTGTAGACGCCGCCGAAGGACGGGCAGTCGCTGGAGGTGATCAGATTGGTGCCGACGCCCCAGGAGTGAATCTCTGCCCCCTGATTCTTCAGGCTGTTAATCAGGTTCTCATCCAGATCGCTGGAGGCGGCGATGACAGCGTCGGTAAAACCGGCCTCATCGAGCATCCGGCGGGCCTCCTTGGAGAGATAGGCCAGGTCGCCGCTGTCTAAGCGGATGCCGTAACGGTTCAGGGGAATGCCGGCCGCCCGCATCTCCTCAAATACCTGGATGGCGTGAGGAACGCCGGATCGCAGCGTATCATACGTATCCACCAGCAGCGTGCAGGCGGTGGGATAGAGCTTGGCATAGGTGCGGAATGCCGTCAGCTCGTCGGGAAAGCTCATGATCCAACTGTGGGCGTGGGTACCCAGAACAGGAACCCTGCACAGTTGGCCGGTCAGCACGTTGGATGTGCCGATGCAGCCGCCGATGACGGCGGCTCTGGCGCCGTAGATGCCGGCGTCCGGTCCCTGGGCGCGGCGCAGGCCGAACTCCATGACCCCGTCTCCCTTGGCGGCGTAGACTACGCGGGAGGCCTTGGTGGCGATCAGGCTCTGATGATTGATGATGGTCAGAATAGCGGTTTCGATCAACTGGGCTTCCATGATGGGGGCGACTACCTTGATCAGCGGTTCCTTAGGGAAGACGACGGTGCCTTCCGGAATGGCATAGATATCGCCGCTGAAGCGGAAGCGGGACAGATACTCGAGAAATTCCTCTCTAAACAGACCGGTACTGCGCAGATAGTCGATTTCGTCCGGCCCAAAATGCAGATTTCGGATGTATTCAATCACCTGTTCCAGACCGCAGGCAATCGCATAGCCGCTGCCGCTGGGATTTTTGCGGTAGAAAGCGTCGAAGACAACGACCTCGTCGGCGCCCTCCAGAAAATAGCCCTGCATCATAGTCAGCTCATACAGGTCAGTCAGTAAGGTCAGATTTCTTTCGCTCATAGTCATACTCCTTTACGGACGGCGGATTGGTAGCGCCTCCGTCTCTGTATACACGGGGGATTGGCGTTGCTTGGAGATATTATAGCATTAAATGCGGCGGGGGTCAAAAGATATTTGCATTGTAATATTTCACAGATTATGATAGTATGAGTAGACAAGATAACCATGCAGGAAGTGAACAGAAAGATGAGAAGAATCGGAAAGGAAAAAAGGAAAAAAGAAAAGAGAAGACAGCCGGACTGGATCCGGCGTACGGTATTTTTGGCGGCGTTTTTACTGGCGGTGCTGCCGGTGGGATACGGCTGCACAAGTCAGGCTTTGATTGAGATAATCACATCCGAGCAGGAGACAGAAAACGCATCGTTGGAGACACAGGCGAAAGCGATAGAGACAGAGACTATGCCGCCGGAGACGACGGAGGAAGAACTGGATTTCTGGGAGACAGAATCGCAGGAGCCAGACCACGTTCATGAATACGGGGACTGGACGGTGGTAACGGATGCGACGAAATGGCAGCCGGGCAGCAAGGAGAGAGCCTGTGAGACCTGCGGACATACGGAAGTCCGCAGGATTGCGGCCGGTCATCACGACTACGATCCGGGGACGGGGATCTGTATGGAGGACGGCTGTCCGGACGGCGACCCGGAAGTTTTTACCGAAGAGTGGTTTGCAAAAGGGATTCTGACCGGACACCCTGAGAGCAGGACCGGGGAGGAACTGACCCTGCCTGGCAGCGTGGGGGACGATCTGGTTATGGAGATCGGGATCAGCGCGTTTGAAAACTGTGAAAACCTAAAAAAAGTAACCATTTTAAGCGGTCCGGAGAAAATCGGCATGACGGCGTTTTCCGGCTGCACCGGGTTGACCGGGATGCGGGTGCCCAACAGTGTCAAAGCAATTGACGACGCGGCGTTTGCCAACTGTACCGCCATGACGAGTCTGACATTTGGCCGCGGCGTGGAGACGTTTGGTTACAACAGCTTTTCGGGCTGCACGTCTCTGGAGAGCATCGCTATACCCGCTTCTGTGGCGGATATCACGGAGGGGGCGTTTGCCAACTGCACCAGTTTGAAGGAGGTCACGATCCGAAACGGTTCGACTCACATTGATGAGTGGTGCTTTCTGAACTGTGTCAGTCTGAAAGAGGTAAAGCTGCCGAACAGCATCGTCTACATCGGGTTGGGAGCGTTTTCCGGCTGTACCGGACTGGAGCGCATCGACCTGGGAAAAGGGCTCAGCGAGCTGCAGGGCGAGGCTTTTGCGGGCTGCACGTCGCTGGCATCCGTTCGGATTCCGGCGGGGCCGGAAATCATTCCCTATGGTCTGTTCCGGGGCTGCACGGCACTTTCGGAAGTCATTCTGCCGAAGACGATCACGGAAATCGAATATGAAGCGTTCTCCGGCTGCAGCCGCCTGAAGGAGATTTCGCTGCCGTCCGGTCTTTCGTATGTGTCTGAAGACGCCTTTGAAAACTGCAGCCGTTTGAAGACGCTTACTTTTAAAGGAAAAGATTATGATGATGTTCAGGAACTGCTGGAGTCAGGCATGTCCTGAATCGTGCGATGGCATAGCTTGATATCATCAAAGGCTCTGATTGGAGCGAAGATAGGAAAGGGGGGTTCTTGTGGCAAGAACATGGAAAAGAAGGGGGCGTTTTGGGCGATCGAACGAATCGGCCCACAGCACCGCTTCTAATTTATGGTACTGGTTAAAGGAATTATTTCGGTTGTCTCCGGTTTACCCGGTTCTGTATTTTATGGGAATTCCGCTGAGTGTGGGCATTTCCCTTCTGGGTGTGTATATGCCGTCCGTCCTGGTGAGGGATATTACGGAAGGCCGCAGCGTGGAGACAATGCTTTGGCATCTGGCGTTTCTGGGCGGCGGGATAGTAGGTTTATATGTGCTGAATTGCTGGCTGGAATGGGCGCGGGTGATAAAGGGCAACCGGCTGCGTTTTAAGAGCCTGGAGCATCTGCATCAGGGAGCGCTGCGCGCCGGCTACGAGAAAATTGAGAGAGCGGAGTTTCCGACGGAGATGGGGCAGCTTCAGTCACAGCACATGTGGGAAGAAACCTTTACCAAATTGTTTATGGAAGCGTTTCTGAAGGTGGGAACGGCGGCTGCTGGAATGCTGCTCTATCTGGGAATGCTGTCCGGCCTTTCTCTGTGGATTCTGCTGCCGGTGATAGCCGGGACGGCGTTTCATTTTAAGGTAGGGGAATACTGTAACAAGAAGGATGCAGAAAACCGCAAGGCGTGCTGGATATTAGACAATAAGACAAGCTATCTGAGCCGGGCGCTGAGTTCGTATGAGGCTTCCAAGGATGTTCATGTCTATCAGATGTCCGGCTGGCTGCGCAAGCTTTATGACAGAGAACTAAAAGAGAGAATCCATCGCACGGTCCGTCAGCAGTCTTTTTATTTTCTGCAGGGGACTGCAGGATTTTCTTCCCAGATGGTGTACAGCGCCTGCACCTATCTGTATTTGATCTGGCTTGTCTGCAAGGGCAGATTGGACGCGGCGGGCGCGATTCTTTATCTCAATATTATCATGGGCTTTGCTTCCTGGTGCGAGTCGATCATCTTCGGGATGATGGAACTGCACAAGAAGGCTTTGCAGGTGGATGATGACCGCCAGTTTATGGAAAAGCTTCAGTTGGATTCGGAGGAGGCGGACCGAGAGGAGCTGATTCTTCCGGCCGGACATATTCCGGAAATCACCTTTGATCATGTGACATTCTGCTATAAAACCAGCAAGGAGCCGGTGATTCGGGATCTGAGCCTGACGTTGCGTCCCGGAGAGAATATAGCTCTGGTGGGACTAAACGGCGCCGGTAAGACAACATTTATCAAGCTGTTGTGCGGTTTTTATGATCCGAGTGAAGGGCAGATCCGTATCGACGGCGTGGACCGATGCCGTTACAGCAGGAGTTCCTGGCTGCGCTGTCTGTCCGGCGTCTTTCAGGACACGGGCCTGTTTCCCATGACGCTTTTGGAAAATCTGGTGGCCGGAGGGGAGGCGGACAGCGCGCGCCTGAAGGAAAGCCTGCGGATGGCAGATCTGGAAGAGAAAATTGCAGGGCTGCCGAAGGGGCTTCTGACTATGTACGGCCGCGGCGTCTATGAGGATGCCGTGGAGATGTCCGGCGGGGAAGAACAGCGGATGATGCTGGTGCGCGCTCTGGTCAAGCCGGCGCCGGTTCTGGTTCTGGACGAGCCGACAGCGGCGTTAGACCCGCTGACGGAGAGCCAGCTATACGAGAGATACCGTGAGCTTTCTCAGGACAAGACCACAATCTTTATCTCGCACCGTCTGGCCAGCACCCGTTTCTGCGACCGAATTTTCCTTCTGGAAAACGGTCAGGTGACAGAGGACGGTACACACGAGGAGCTTTTGCAAAAAGACGGGCGGTATGCTTGGATGTTTCATCTGCAGAGCCGGTATTACCAGAAGCGGGAGGCAGGGATTGCCGCAGGGCTGGACGAGGCAGAACAGGAGATGGAAGTATGAAATCTACATATAGAAAAAATTTGTGGCGTGCGCTGAAGCGTTTGGTATCGGATTCGCCGGGAATTTTACCGCTGGCGGTTTTGCTGGCGGCTGTCGAGGCGGCATATCCTTATATTGAGATTCTTTTGTCCGCAGAAATTCTGAACGAGCTGGCATCCCCAGACAGGAACCGGGACCATCTGATCTTTCTCGCGTTATTGCTGCCGGGGCTGAGCTGTCTGGGAAGAATGGCAAATGCGTTCTGCGGACAGTTGCTGGACGTTTTGCAGTATGTGGAGATGAAGCGTCTGGAGGGCAGCGTGGCGGAGAAAGCGTGGCGGATGGACTACAGCATGGCTTCGGACCCTGTCAATAACGAGCGGCGCAGAAAGCTGATGCGGTGGCATTACAGCCGCGGCGTGCTGGCTTTGGCGGGACAGACCAGAAATTTTCTGCGGGCCTGTTTTACCATCGGGATATCGGCAGTGCTGGTGGTGCAGATGTTTGCCGCCCGCGCGACGGGAGAGAGCCGGCTTTCCGCACTTTTAAATCACTGGCTGGCCGGCGGCGTGTTTCTGGTTCTTTTTGCGGTTCCGGTAATCTATCGGATCTGCGGAGCGGCAAAAATGCACCAGATTTTTTATCAGTTGGATGAAAAGGCGCAAAAGCCGGAGAATGAGTTTTGGGCTCTGACAGAAAAATGTACGATGCAGTATCAGAAAGGCAAGGATATTCGCCTGTTTCACATGCAGGATTCTGTGCTGAAGAGAATTCGGGAGACCGGCGGCAAAATTGCAGATATATATGAAACCGGTTTTCGCAAAAACCAGAGACTGGAGACGGGCGGAACCTTTTTGACCTGGATGTTTAACCTGTTTGTCTATCTGTTTGTAGGATTGAAGGCGATCTGCGGCGCGTTTGGCGTGGGCAGCATTCTGCGCTATACCGGAACGGTCAATCAGTTGGGAAATGGAATGACGCTCCTGTTTGACACAATTCGGGATTTTGTGCAGAATCTGCAGTATGTAGATGAATTTTTCACATATCAGGACATGCCGAACCGCACGGCGGAGGGAAAGCTGCCGGTGACGCAGGCGATTCGAGACGACTATGTCTTTACGTTTCGCGACGTTACCTTTACCTATCCCGGCGCCGCGGCTCCCAGCCTGATCCGGCTCAACTGCACGTTCAAAAAGGGGGAGAAACTGGCGGTGGTGGGGCGCAACGGCTCCGGCAAGACGACTTTTATCAAGCTGCTCTGTCGCCTTTACGATCCGCAGGAGGGAGAGATACTGTTAAATGGAGTGGATATCAAACAGTATAAATATGAGGAATATCTGGAATTCTTCTCCAGTGTTTTCCAGGATTATATGATCTTTGCGTTCCGGCTGGGCGAAAATGTGGCATCAGAGAGCGATTACGACGAGGAGAAGGTGACGCAGGCATTGCGCGACGCCGGATTCGGTGAACGGCTGGACAGTCTGGAAAAGGGACTGGATACGCAGCTATTTCAGTTTTTCTCCGAGGACGGCGTGGAGCTCTCCGGCGGGGAATCCCAGAAGGTGGCAATTGCCCGCTGTCTGTATAAGGACGCTCCCTATGTGATTCTGGACGAGCCGACAGCGGCCCTGGACCCGGTGGCCGAGGCGGATATTTATCAGCGGATGAATCAATTTACCCGCGATAAAGGAGCTATCTACATTTCGCACCGTCTGTCAAGCTGCCATTTCTGCGACCGGATTCTGGTGTTTGAGAAAGGCAGAATTGTGGAGCAGGGAACACATGACGCGCTGCTGCAGGCGGAGGGGCAATATCAGAAGCTTTGGCATGCACAGGCGCAGTATTATGCGGAGGAGTAAGAGAAAAAACAGTGCGCCGTAGGCGCATGCAGATTTAGAGAGGGCGGGCCCTGGCAGCAGGGCCTGCTTTTTTTAATGATTTTTAAGAGGCTTTGCATTTTGATTTTGATCTTTGCCAAATGAAACGGCGCTCCTTTTTCTCTCTATTTTTTAAATTACCTCTTGACTGTACAGTTACTGTACGGATTATCATAAGGTATATAGCAGAAAAACAGAAGGATAAGGAGAAAAATAATGGATCATCAAAATGCTTACAGCAAACCGGTTACACTGGGGAACATTCTCAAATTTGCGATTCCTACCATAGCCATGTCGGTTTTTATGTCTTTTTACACGATGGTTGACGGACTGTTTGTGTCCAATCTGATTGGCACAAACGCGCTGTCGGCCATCAATCTGACGGCACCCGTGATTCAACTGGTGACTGCCGTCTCCACCATGCTGGCCACCGGCGGCAGCGCAGTCATTATGAAAAAGATGGGGGAGCATAAGCCCAAAGAGGCCAGGGAAGATTTCACATTTCTGATTCTGGTCAACGTGGTGGTTGGCCTGGTGATGAGCATACTTGGATACTCTGTCATGGGCAGCATTTTCGGGAGCATGGAGCTGTCCGCAGAGGTGGCAAACTACTGCAGCGCGTATCTCGGTCGCTATCTGCTGTTTACCATTCCCATTCTGCTGATGAACAACTTTACCCTCTATATGATCGCCTCCGAGAAAGCAACTCTTTCCCTGATCTGTTCCGTAACAGGCGGCGTACTGAACATGATACTGGATTATGTTTTTATCGCTGTTCTTGACTTGGGAATCGGCGGAGCGGCGATTGCCACTGGTCTGGGTTATTCTGTCACAGCCATAGCCGGCCTGTTTGTATTTGGCAGCAAGAAAAACCTGCTCCATTTTACAAGGCCCACGTTTCGCTTCCAAGTGATAGCCAGCGCGGCGGCAAACGGCTGCTCTGAAATGGCAACCGCCCTGGTAACAGGCATTATTACCATGATGTTCAACTGGACGATGCTGCATTATGTCGGGGAAAACGGCGTTGCCGCTGTGACTATTATCATGTATGTCCTCATGTTTGCCAGCTCCCTTTACACCGGGTATTCCTATGGTGTTGCGCCGATGATTAGTTATTACTATGGAGAGAAAAATCATGAGAAGCTGAAAAAGCTGGTATCTGTCAGTCTAAAAGTGATTGCCGTTATTTCCCTTGCAACGGTGGCCGCCTCCTTTGCCGCGACAAGGACCTTGGTGTCTGTATTTGCCCGTCCGGATAATCCGGTCTATGATCTGGCGGTAACGGGAAACCGCATATGTACGCTTGCGCTGTTCTTTATCGGTTTCAATATCTTTGCCAGCGGAATGTTTACGGCTCTCTCCAACGGTATGATTTCGGCAGTCCTTGCCTTTTCTCGTTCCTTTGTGTTCATGCTGATTACCATGCTGATTCTTCCCGCTCTGCTGGGTGTCAACGGTATCTGGCTGGCTACGCCTGCTGCGGAACTGATGGCTTTGTCATTGTCGGCATTTATGTTTTTGAAATATCGGAGACGGTATCGATATTAGAAGGTGTTTTTTGCAGCATAGAAAAATGATTTTTGATTCTGAAAAAGAAATGCAAAATGAGGAGGGCAAATTATGAGCGCAGAAATAAATGCAGATTATGAAAGTAGGGGACTGCATCTGCTAAAAAAAGGACAAAAAGGGATTGTCCATGCGGTGTTCAGCCGTTTGGGATTAATTGTATTTCTGCTGGCCGTGCAGGTGATGGTGCTGTTTGGTGTTTTTCAATGGTTTGAGGAATTCCTGCCGCATATCTTGGGGGGAACGGCGCTCTTTACTGTTGTTATCGTGTTATCTCTGCTCAATAATCGACGCATTGATCCTACATCTAAAATTACATGGCTGATCGTTATTATGCTTCTTCCTGTATTTGGAGCGTTGCTATTTTGGTACACACAGAGCGATATAGGGCACCGGGCTTTGAAAGCGCGTTTCAGCCAATTGAATGAACAAACCAAGGAAATCATTCCGCAATCGGAGCAAACCGCAGATCATCTCGCAAAAGAAAGCCCAGGGGCGGCATCTCTGGCCCGATATATCCGCAAAAGCGGCTGTTATCCGGTTTTCGAGCGAACGGCTGTGACCTACTTTCCCATCGGTGAGAAAAAGTGGAATGAAATGTTGCGTCAATTGGAGATGGCTAAGCATTTCATTTTCCTAGAATATTTCATTGTAGATGAGGGCTTGATGTGGGGAAAGATTTTGGAAATTTTGGCTCGGAAAGCCGCAGAAGGCATAGATGTCCGCGTTATGTACGATGGTACCTGTGAATTTTCTACGCTACCTCATGACTATCCCCGGCGGTTGCGCGCATTGGGCGTCAAATGTAAAATGTTTGCGCCTGTGACTCCTTTTGTTTCTACATACTATAATTACCGTGACCATCGGAAAATACTTGTCATCGACGGTCACACTGCTTTTAATGGCGGTGTCAATCTGGCAGACGAATATATCAATCACATTGAAAAACATGGCCACTGGAAAGACACGGCAATTATGCTGAAAGGGGAAGCGGTCAGAAGCTTTACGCTTATGTTTCTGCAAATGTGGGGAATGGATGAAAAAGAGCAAGAGTTTAGCCGTTTTCTGTCATTTCCTTTGGTGCCTCCTGCCGATTGCAAGGGTTATGTATTGCCCTATGGGGATTGTCCGCTGGACAATGATAGGGTAGGAGAACGGGTCTATATGGATATTCTAAACCGTTCGCAGAGATATGTTCACATCATGTCCCCGTATCTGATTTTGGACGCTGAGATGGAAACCGCGTTAAAATTTGCGGCAGAGCGAGGCGTGGATGTGAAGCTGATCCTGCCGGGCATCCCAGATAAATCCGCCCCATACGCTCTGGCCAAAACACACTACCGTTCTTTGCTGGAATCCGGTGTGAAAATTTTCGAGTACGCTCCTGGTTTTGTCCACGCGAAGGTATTTGTTTGTGATGATCAGGAAGCTGTGGTTGGAACCATCAATCTGGATTACCGGAGCCTTTATCATCATTTTGAATGTGCTACCTATCTGCAGGGGATTCGCTGTATCCCAGAAATGGAAGCAGATTTTCAAAACACATTAAAAGAATGCCGTATGGTGACACCAGAAACGATCCGAAAGGAGAGGTGGACTCTGAAACTGTTTGGTTTTATTCTCAAGGCTATAGCGCCTCTTATGTAGTGATACGGTTTTTTCTTCCGATATATAGGTTTTCCAACCACTCCACCATGCTAGAAAGCGCAGCGGGTTTGTGTGTTTCCTAAATGTTTTCAGGAAACTTTGCAAAGCGCTATTGACAAACAAGTTATTATCACATATACTACAACATATAAAAAAAAATTGATGTGAGGGAATGGCATGGGAACTTACCAAGAAAATGCGAAAGTCTTTAAGGCATTATGCGACCCCAAGCGCCTTGCTATTCTGGAACAGCTACGAAGTGGTGAAAAATGCGCCTGTGTTCTGCAAGAACCAATGGACCTGACGCAATCTGGCCTGTCCTATCACATGAAAGTCTTATGTGATTCCGGACTTGTTGTGAGCCGTCAGGAAGGAAAATGGACGCATTACCGTTTGAGTGAGGATGGCAGGAATGAGGCCGTGAAGCTGCTGCTGGCCATTACTACACCAGACGCAGACCAGAAGGGCGGATGTTTTTCATGTGACAGAGAAACGTCATCATAGAGAGATGGCGTTTCTCTTAAATACAAAGCATCAAAAAATCTTGATATGTTGTCCGATAACTTGAAAGCGAGGTTTTTCTGTGGGTATATGGCAATTTATCCAAGACCAGGTTTTAGGCATGAAATGGCTGAATAAATGGATTGGAGAAGGACTTTCCATGCTGGGGTTGGATGTGGGAGAGCGAGCAGGAGGGAGCATTCAATTTTTCCTCTATGACGTGTTGAAAATCACGGTGCTGCTCTGCTTCTTGATTTTCGTTATCTCTTATATTCAAAGTTACTTTCCGCCGGAACGGAGCAAGCGGATATTAGGGCGTTTTCATGGTGTCGGCGCAAATATCATATCCGCCCTGCTGGGTACCGTGACACCTTTCTGTTCCTGCTCGTCTATTCCCCTGTTTATCGGCTTTGCCAGCGCCGGTCTGCCTTTGGGGGTAACATTTTCTTTCCTGATTTCTTCTCCCATGGTAGACTTGGGCAGCCTTATCCTATTAATGAGCATTTTCGGTGTAAAGGTAGCTATCGTCTATGTGGTGGTGGGACTGATGATCGCTGTTGCAGGCGGTACTCTGATTGAGAAACTGCACATGGAGAAATATGTGGAGAACTTTATTCTTTCTGCCAGTGGCGTGGATATTGAGTCACCTGCGCTGACAAAACAGGAACGGGTTCAGTTTGCCAAAGAACAAGTTGTTTTTACATTCAAGAAAGTATTCCCGTATATTCTGATAGGTGTCGGCATTGGCGCAGTCATCCACAACTGGATTCCAGAAAACTGGATTGAGGCTGTGCTGGGCGGTGACAATCCATTTGGGGTTATCCTTGCTGCACTGGTGGGCGTTCCCATGTATGCTGATATTTTTGGCACTATCCCTGTGGCGGAGGCCCTGCTGTATAAGGGAGCACAGATTGGAACAATCCTCTCTTTTATGATGGCTGTCACTACATTAAGCCTGCCTTCTATGATTATGCTCCGCAAGGCAGTCAAGCCGAAACTGCTTGCCTTGTTCATCGGCATTTGCACCGTCGGCATTATCATAGTCGGCTACCTGTTCAATGCGTTTCAATTTTTACTGATATAATTTTTAGGAGGAATTATTTATGGGACTGTTCAGCAAGAAAAAGAAAGAAACCAAATCCTGCTGCTGTGGCGACAACTGCACCCCGGCAGCGATGAAACAGGCAGAAGCGGCAAAGACCGCTTCTGGGATCAAAGTGCTTGGTTTGGGGTGCGCTAAGTGCAACGCTTTGGAGAAGGCCATCCGTGAGGCGCTGGCAGAACTGGGGATGGATACCACGATCGACCATGTAACGGATTTCGCACAGATTGCCGCCTATGGTGTAATGACTACCCCGGCTTTGGTTGTGGATGGGAAAGTGGTGTCTTATGGAAAGGTACTTGGAAAGGACGAAGCAAAGTCTATCATTCAGAAAGCGAGAGCCGACACCTGATATTTATCAATATCGGCTGACATTTTTTTACAAGGATATCCATACCTAAGAAGCATCCAAAGATTTATAATATCTCTGTCGTTTGACCATAGGAGGGAGCCCCTCATTTGCGGAGCATATCCTCCTATTGTTTTTGATTATACATCAAATCCTTGCTGATAAGGTGTCAATTAGAATGATACAACATCATGGAAGGAAATCAAAATTCATATTGACAACAAAAATATATATTGTTAAAATAATACAAAGTAAAGGAAAGAGACGCCCATGATTAAATTTGCAATTGCCATGAACAGAATGAACCAGCAACAGCAGCTTATTGTCAAAGTTGACAACGGGCTTTTTGGGCTGTGTTCATAATAGGGGTCTTATCCTAGTCAATCTGAACCAAACGGTCAAAAGCTCAAAGCGAGTTTTTGACCGTTTTTAGTTTATAAATCGTTTCATCTATTTAGGGATTCAGAAAGGAGGGATACTATGCCGGAACAGCCAGAGCTTCCCCCACAAAAAGGGAAGCGCGTGATAACAAAAATAAATAACAGAAAGGAACAAAATAACATGATAAGTAAACGGTTAACTCCGAATGAACGCCCGACATTTCCTAAGCGGGCAATTATTACGGCAGGTATGCCTTACGGAAATAAAAATTTACATTTTGGGCATGTAGGCGGTATGTTTGTACATGCAGATATTTTTGCACGATTTTTAAGAGATCGAATCGGAAAAGACAATGTTATCTTTCTTTCAGGAACAGACTGCTATGGTTCTCCTATCATGGAAAGCTACCGCAAGCTGCAGGAAACAGGGTATGAAGGTACTTTGGAAGATTATGTACGGGGGAACCATGAGAATCAGAAGAGGACCTTGGAAGATTATGGGATCAGTTTCGATTTCTTTGGAGCGTCGGCTCTGGGAGAAGCCGGTTCGATTCACAGACAGGTGTCAGAGAAAGTGTTTCATACGTTATACCAAAATGGATACATTAAGAAAATGTCCATG
>CAJUHP010000032.1 GCA_910586125.1 uncultured Lachnospiraceae bacterium
AATAGCACATTTTGCTGAAGTTTTTCTTAATCAACTAGCACAACAGGTTAAATTACCTCAAAATATTTAAGTGCATCCGTTATCGCTTCTACCTTTTCTTTCGGTGGATGCTTCCTCGGCTGTTTTAATTCTTCTACCGCATTAGGAGTATCGTACATTGTTAATCCCAAAGACCTTTTCACCTCTGCAATATACGCAGTATGTACTTTAAATCCATATTTCTTCTCAACATACTCCTGTATCATCTTATATGTAATTTTCGGTTTCGGCTGATATTTCTTTGCCCGCTCCGCAATCGCATCTAAAGGCACTTTACCCTTACCTTTTCCGAACTCCACCTTCACGTTAATAACACTATCTGGTGATTTGTGGGACAAAAGTACGATGGTTTCAATCCCCGCCGTCCCCGGAAACATATCCACCGCGCACATCCGCTCCACCCGATACCCATTCCCCAGAAAAACCTCCAAATCTCTCGCCAGCGAAGTCGGCTTACAACTGACATAGACAATCCGCTCCACCCCATAGCGAATAATCTTCGGCAGCGCCTTCGGATGAATCCCATCCCTGGGCGGATCCAGCACAATCAGATCCGGTTTCTCCGTCAGCCCGTCCAAAACCTGCAGCACATCCCCGGCCACAAAGCGGCAGTTAGTAAGACCATTGACGGCAGCATTCTCCCTTGCCGCTTCCACCGCCTCTCCCACAATCTCCACGCCCACCACCTGTCCAGCCACTGGAGCAAGAACCTGCGCAATGGTTCCCGTACCGCTGTACAGATCAAAAATCACCTTGCCATCCCCAGCTCCCACATACTCCCGCACCTTCTCATAGAGAACTTCGGCTCCGGCGGAATTGGTCTGAAAAAAAGAAAACGGCGAGATCCGAAACGTCAGTCCCAGCAGTTCCTCACAGAAGTAATCCCTTCCGTACAGCACCTTCGTCCGGTCGCTCTGAATCACATCGGCCAGACTGTCATTTACAATATGCAGAATTCCAGTCAAACACCCCTCCAGAGAAAGCCCCAAAAGCCTCTCCCGAAATCCCTCCAAAAGCGATTCCTCCGACCCGCTCTGCTCCCGCGATATCCCGTTTGGCACTTGGCTGCTGGTGACAAGCGCCGCCAGTATCTCCCCTGTCTTCGCCGCTTTTCTCACCAGCAGATGGCGCAGATAGCCCTCGTGGCGCATCTTTTGATAAAACGGCGTCCCGCACTCCAGAAAATAATCCCGGCTGGCCGACACAAGCGATGCAAAATCCCGGTCCGCGATCTGACAGCCGTTTACCGTGACGATATCATAAAAGCTTGCCTTCTTATGTAATCCCAACGCCAGACGGCCTCCCTTCACTTCATCGCCAAAGGAATATTCCATCTTATTGCGGTAGCCAAACTGTCTGGGACTTCCCAGAATCGGCTCCATCAGCCCCTCTCCTGCCACCGGCTCCAGCAATTCCCTGACCTGCGCTTCCTTCAGCCGAAGCTGCTCCTCATAGGGAAGCGTCTGATATACACAGCCGCCGCAGACGCCAAAATGAAGGCAGACGGCTTCTCTCTGTTCTGCCGCTGAAGGTTTCTGCACCTCCAAAAGCCGCCCCTCCGCTCTGCCGTTTCGCTTTTTCGTGATTGAAAAACGGATCTGCTGCCCCGGCAGGGCATCTTTCACCGTCACCGGAATTTTGTCTGCCATGACCAGCCCCTTCGCCGGAAAAGAGGTCTTTTCCACAATTCCCTCTCTGATTTCTCCCTTTTTCATCCATTCCTCCTTCTGTCTTCGCCCATCTGAAAGCAATTTTCAACCGTCATACAACAGGAAAGGCTCATCGCCATACCACAAAAGTACGGCGGTGAGCCCTCTTAATCTCAAAATCCAATCGCCTTCGGCGATAAGACTTTCACAGGAAAACAACCGCTTCCCTGCCGTCATTCATTCCGCCGGACAAGGTCCTGTCAGCGCTCCTTCCTGCAAACGATCACTCCTCGTCTTCCTTCTCTTCGTCGTCCTCGTCTTCCTTTGAATCGTCCGCTTCCTCCTCGAAGAAATCGTCGTCGTCAAAGAAATCATCGTCAAAATCGTCCTCAAAATCGTCGTCGTCTTTTTCTGCCTGGCTTGCAAAGACGAAATGATACACCGCATACGCGATACCGGCGATCGCCGCTACTGCGCCGACAACGGCCAGAACCCACAGGACTGTTTTCTTTTTCTTCTCACAGTCTCTCTTGGCCAGAATGTCTTCCAATTTCAAAGTTGTCATCAGCTCTTCCATCTTCTTCATTTTCAACCGTTCCTTTCTATATTGTATTATGATCCATTTACTCAGAAAATATCATACCATATTTATCAAAAAATTACCATGGGAATTTGTACTTTTTTACAAATTCTTAAGCTTTCTTAAGCTTCGCAAAGGAGGCGTACATCCGTTTCAGTCCATAATCGTCAAACTCCACCGCCACCTCGTAGTCCCGCTTCTGCTCTTTGATCTCCCGCACAGTACCCTCTCCGAATTTTTTATGAATCACACGGTCTCCCGTCTGATAGGAAAGCGATTCTTCCTTTGTCACGGAAAACTGTTTTCCCATGCGGATATTTTCATCAGACAACATGCCGAATCCGCCGTACTGCGGCGCTTTATAAGCCGGAGAAACACGCCGCGTCCCGCTGTAAGCGCCGGCGCTCTCCTCCCCTCCATCCTGTGTCTGCCTCTGTACCCGGCTGCCCGTCAGAACCTCTGCCCTCATTCCCGGCGCGGACCGCGTCCCATACAACGCCGCATCCCGCTCAAATACAATCCGCTTTCTGCCGTCCTGCAGCAGCTCCGGCGGAATCTCATCAATAAACCGGGAACGGCGGCAATACCGGTTTTCCCCGTTGACCATCCGCATTCTGGCACAGGTCAGAGTCAGTTCCTTCTTTGCCCGCGTCACGCCCACATAAAACAGGCGCCGCTCCTCCTCCAGATCCTCTCGGTTATCCGAATTCACAGCCATACAGCCCGGAAACAGGCCGTCCTCCATCCCGGCCAGATACACTTTCTGAAATTCCAGTCCTTTCGCCCCGTGCAGCGTCATCAGGGTCAGCCTGTCCTCTGAGGAGTCCAGATTGTCCACCTCCGCCACCAGAGCCACCTCCTCCAAAAAGCCGTTCAGGGAGGGTTCCTCTGCCGCGGCCTCGTAATCCGCCGCTTTATTGACCAGTTCCTCCAGATTTTCTCTGCGGGCCTCGGCTTCCTCCTCCGTATCTTTTGCCAGCTCCTGTTCATAATCGACCACAGCCAGAATGTCCTGAATCAGCTCTGACAGCGACATTTTATAATCCAGCTTGCTGCGCAGCACCTGGATCTGATTCACAAAACTTTCTATTTTTTGTCCGGACTTGCCCACGCCGGGAATCCGCTCCACCCGCTTGGCCGCCTCAAAAAAGCTCATCTGATTCGCGGTGGCGTACAACATGATTTTATTGATGCTTGCCGTTCCGATTCCGCGCTTGGGCACGTTGATAATCCGCTGAACCGACAAATCGTCCCGCCCCCCGTTTATCGTCTTCAGGTAGGCCAGCATATCTTTGATTTCCTTGCGCTGGTAGAAATTTACGCCGCCGATTAAGCGGTAAGGAATATTGTACTGGATACATTTTTCCTCCAGCAGACGGGACTGGGCGTTGGTTCGGTACAAGACGGCGCAGTCCCGCAGCGGCAGGCCGTTTTCGTTCGCCTGACGGACGCCTCGGATAATCGCCCCCGCCTCGTCGAAAGCAGAATCATACTGAACATAGCCGACAGGCTCACCCGCCTCGTTGGCCGTCCACAGGCGCTTTTCCTTGCGCCCTTCATTGTTGCGGATCACATCGTTGGCGACCTCTAAAATGTTCTTGGTTGAGCGGTAATTCTGCTCCAGCTTGATGACCTTTGCCTCCGGATAAACCGTCTCAAAATCCAGGATATTCCCGATATTTGCTCCCCGAAACCGATAGATCGACTGATCGTCGTCACCTACCACACACAGATTTCTGTACTTGCCGGCCAGCAGGTGAATCAGGCGAAACTGCGCCGTGTTGGTATCCTGGTATTCGTCCACCATAATATAACGGAAACGTTCCTGATAGCGCTCCCGCAGTTCGGCGCTGGCCTGCAGAACCTCGACCGTCTTCATAATCAGATCGTCAAAGTCCATGGCGTCATTTTTCTGAAGAGCCGTCTGGTACTCCTGATAGGCTTCGGCTATGCGCATCTGCCGGAAGTCCCCAGAGACCTGCACCGCGTACTCTTCTGGTGTGACCAGCTCATTTTTCTGATTGGAAATCGCGGCGAGCAGGGAGCGTTCCCGGTACAGCTTCGGGTCCATCTCCAGCTTCTTCATGATCTGGCGGATCAAGGTCTTCTGGTCCTCGCTGTCATATATGGTAAAATTCCGGTCAAAGCCCAGATACTCCGCATCCCGCCGTAAAATTCGTACGCAGAGAGAATGAAACGTTGATACCCATACCTCGGCCGCCCCTCTCTGCACCAGGCTGTCAACGCGATCCCGCATCTCTCCGGCCGCCTTGTTGGTGAAGGTAATCGCCAGAATATTCCAGGGCCTGACTCCCTTTTCTTCTATTAAATATGCGATCCGATGCGTCAGGGCTCTGGTCTTCCCGGAGCCGGCGCCTGCCAAAACTAACAAGGGACCGTCTGTGGTAAAGACGGCCTCCTGCTGCATCGGGTTCAATGTCTGATAAATCGGATTCATTTATCTCCCCTTATCTCTTTTCTGCGGCCTTGCGGCCGATGGAATTATCTGCCCATCTTTGCCTTCAAAGCGGCCAGTTCATCCTCCACCGCCACCGAGGGCTGGGCGTCGTATTTGTTCATCAAATCATCCACACTGCCGCTCTGGCCGAGCGCGCCGTTCAGTTCCGCCATGGCGTTGGCCTTATCTAACATCTGGTTGGCCTTCGCTTCCATCCGGTCAAAGGCGGACAGATTTTCTGCGGCTCCCTGAATGCTGGAGCCGATCTTATTGATCTTCTCCTGTGTTTTCGCCACGGCAACCTTAGCCTTGATCGCATCCTTTCTGGCATTGAGCGTGGAAATATCCGAGCAAAGCTTATCATACATCTGTTTCATCTTGGAAGAATTGGCCGCCGCCGCTTCGTAAGCCTGCTGCAGTCCGGCCTGCTTCTCCACCAGAGAAGACTTCTTCATCAAAAACTGCTTGGCGTCGCTGTCATTGCCCGCCATAACCGCTTTTTCCGCGTAAGACTGCAGCTTGGCAATCTCGGCGTTGCATTCTTTTAGCTCCCGCTCGCAGCGCTTCTCCTCCGCCATGACAGAAGCGGTCTCTTCCTTTACCTTCGCCAGATCTTCCTGCAGATTGCGCAGATACTGGTCGATCATCTTCGCCGGATCTTCCGCCCTATCCAAAAGCGCATTGATGTTTGCAGACATGATATCCGTAAATCTCTGAATGACACCCATTTTTGTATCCTCCTCCTGTTTCCTTGTCTCCTGGGGTGTGCAAAATGTGAAATGGATCTTCATGCACGCCCAAGGACGATTGAATCATCTCCTTTAGCATATCACAAATGAAAGCCGTTGTCATGTAATTTCCGCATTTTTTTGCTTGAGGTTTTTCCCTTTTCCCGCTATACTTGATATCAGAATTTTGCACAGCGAAATCAGCCCGGCTGCCAGAAAGGACATTCCATGAAGATATTAAATCAGGATATCAAAAACCGCACGTTTCACCCCATCTACTGTCTTTACGGCGAAGAGGCTTACCTGAAGCGCTCCTTTAAAGTGCGCCTGCGGGATGCAATCTTAGACGGCGATACCATGAATTATCACTATTTTGAGGGAAAAGACGCCGACGCCCGCTCGATCATAGACGCTGCCGGCACGCTGCCCTTCTTTGCGGACTACCGCCTGATTCTTATTGAAAACAGCGGTCTGTTCAAAAAAGAGGCCGAGGCTCTGGTCAAATATCTGCCGGAAATGCCGGATACCACCGTTCTTTTGTTTGTGGAAAATCAGATGGACAAGCGCAGCCGGCTGTACAAGGCCGTCCAGGCCCGGGGCTATGTGACTGAGCTGAAACGCCAGGAGCCGGCCTACATTGAAAAATGGATTCTCACCATTTTGAAAAAAGAGAAAAAACAGATTACACGCGATACCATGAACTGCTTTCTGGAGCGGACGGGAAACGATATGGATCTAATCTATAGTGAACTGGAAAAGCTGATTGCCTACACGCAGGGACGGGACATCATCACCTCCGAGGATGTGGCGCAGATCGCTTCCGTCCAGATCACCAGCCAGATTTTTGAGATGGTCGGAGCCATCTCCGCCAAAAACGGGCCGCGGGCATTGGCCTTGTACAGCGATCTGCTGGCCACAAAAGAAGCTCCCATGCGGATTCTCTTTCAGATCGCCAGACAGTTTAATCAACTGCTGCAGGTCCGTCAACTGTCCGACGGCGGAATGGATTCCGGCAGTATCGCAAAAAAAATGGGACTGCACCCTTACATCGCCGGTAAGATCCGCTCACAAGCCCGCGCATTTACGCCGTCCGCACTGAAGGAGGCGGTCTCCGTCTGCGTCGAAGCAGAGACCGCTGTCAAAACCGGCAATCTTTCCGACCAGTTGGCCGTGGAACTGCTGCTGACCGGGCTAAGCCGTGCATAAAATTTTATCTTTTTTTACATTTATTGCATAAAAAGGAGATCTTGTCCATATACTTGTAGTATCAGATTATGACAGGAGGAACCATTATGCCCAGAGGAAAGGTCATTAAACGCTCCTTGGACGAGCAGATCAATATGCTGGAGGAAGATATCCGCATCGCACAGAATAAACTGAACAAGCTGCAGACCAAATGGAAGGAACTGCAGAAACAGAAACGGGAAGAAGACATGGCAGGTCTGTACTCTCTCGTGCAGGAGAGCGGGCTTTCTCTCGACGAAATCCGCCGGGTTCTGACCGAAACGGCGCAGACAGCGAGAGAGCATGAGTCCGATCAAGCCATGGACATCGCATAAAAAGGAGGTACTCTCGATGAAACCGGACGAAATCCGCACGCAGGCTGCGGCCGTTACGGAAGAATTACTTACCCAGGCCAGGCTGGAGGCCGGAGATATTGTGGTCGTAGGCTGTTCTTCCAGCGAGGTGACGGGCAGCCGCATCGGAACGGCTTCCAGCACGGAAGCGGCAGAAGCTATTTTGGACGGCATCTATCCTCTTCTGACAAAGAGGGGGATCTGGCTGGCCGCACAGTGCTGCGAACATTTAAACCGGGCGCTCATTATTGAAAATGAACTGCGCCGCATCCTGCGCCTGCCGCGCCTCAACGCCGTCCCGCAGCCCAAAGCCGGCGGAAGCTTTGCCTCTGCCTGCTACCGGCGTTTTCAGGAACCGGCGGCCGTGGAACACATCCAGGCCCAGGCGGGCATGGATATCGGCGGCACGCTGATTGGCATGCATCTGCAGGAAGTCGCTGTCCCGCTCCGGCTCAGTCAGAATCATATCGGAGATGCGATTCTGCTCTGCGCCAGAACCCGGCCGAAATTTACTGGAGGCAGCCGGGCCGTATATGATGAAAAGCTGCTGTAAATCGAGTAGGAGGAATTTCTCTTAGTTGAGAAATTCCGACCTCTCACACCATATTGCGTGTCCAGATTGATACAATTTCTGCCTGGGTGGCTATCGTTTTTTGAATTGAAATTGCCGCACTTTCGATATTCTATAGTGTAAAATTTAACGATAGCCTGTTTCAGAGAGGTTATCGTTATTTTTTGCACCCAAGGGATTATGACAATTTTCAGTTTATCATTCCTGTAAGCTAAAAATTGTCAATAGCTTTTGTATAAACAAAACAGCAATTTTACTGTTTACCACCTTATATGTATAAGAATTTGAAAGTATCCTTCATGAATATTTTTTCACTTATTCCTCATCCCGCCCCATCTTTCTTATTTTTTATGACGTATAATGCATCAACAATTTCACCAGCATTATTCATAAAAATATTGCCAATTTCTGTCTGTACAAACCAATCTAATTCTTCTATATTTGATATGCTCATTATTCACTCCTAACTTTATACATATGGTACATTTACTTTCGCCCTTGAACTTGGCGTTGCACTGCCAGACCGTCCGCTTGTACTTGCTGTTGGAATGCCAGATCTTGGAGCCGAAATATTCGCCGCAATCGCCGCATTTCAGCTTTGCCGAGAACGGGCTGCAGCAGTTATGGCTCCGCCCCGTGTTCTTCCTCCGCTGTATCTCCGTCTACACGAGCTGCCATTCCGCAGGGGTTAATCCCCCATTTGATTTCCGGTTTTTATGCGTGGCACCCCACGCCCGTTCCCCGACTGATTGGTTCCAAAGATTTCTACCGCCTCTTCCATCATTTTATTTTTATTCTGATTGACATTGTAAACTATATCGTATATAATAAAGGGGAAGGAGGTAGTCAAATGGCAACAACACCAACTCAGATTCGAATCGATGCCAGCATAAAACAAGAAGCTTCGGCTCTTTTCAGCCGGCTCGGACTGGATATGTCCAGTGCAGTAAATATGTTCCTGTATCAATGCGTCCTTCGCGGCGGACTTCCTTTTGCCGTGGAGATGCCAGCGTACAGCCAGAAAACCCTTGATTCTATGGCAGAAGCCCGCCGTATTTCCCGCGATCCTGACGTTAAAGGATATTCCAGTATGGAAGATTTAAAAGCGGCTCTTGATGATTGATGTACCAGGTCAAATTTACCACAGCCTATAAAAAGGCTTATAAACTCATGAAAAAACGTGGGCTGGATATCTCTTTGCTGGATGAAGTTGTCGACTTGCTGCGTCAGGGCAAGCAACTCGAAGAACGCTACCACGACCATGGGCTGACCGGAGACCTTGCAGGTTTTCGGGAATGCCATATCAAGCCGGACTGGCTGTTAATCTATCTCATCGAAAATGATATTTTAACGCTGACCCTAATCGATACCGGTTCACACCCAGATCTTTTCAAGAAATAATGCACAGGCAGGTAATTCCATCTTTGTGGAGTTTCCTGCCTGTTACTTTTTCTGCCAGCGGCAACTTGTGGTGTACTTCTTCCACCGGCCGCAACAGCCCCTTCCTCTGGCACTCCTCGCAGAAGGGATGCTTTGCGGCATAACGGTCACGGATTCGTTTCCATGCCCGCCCGTACCTACGGCGTACAGCCGGGTCGCGGTCGTACTTCTCATAGCGGCGGTTCTCCTGCTTCCCATGCTCCTCACAAAACCGCCCCTCTGTCAGCTTGGGACAGCCGGGGAAGGAACACGGTCTCTTCGGTTTCCTTGGCATCTGCCTCACCTCAGGGGCCTAAATCGTTATTTTCCGACTGCCCCTTTACACAAACTTTGGGATAGTCCTCACCGACTGTCTACAGAATGTCATATATACAAAATACTCCTTTCCTACGCTTTTTATTCAAACATATGCCTGATTCCCCTTTTGATTACCTTCCACCTTTACGATGCCCGCAACCCCTTGTAAAATAAGCAAAAAAATAAAGCGGATAACGGGAATCGAACCCGCCTATCCAGCTTGGGAAGCTGGTGTTCTACCAATGAACTATATCCGCAATACTTTTTCATTTTACACCAACTTCCCTCAAAAAGCAAGCCCTTTCTAAGACTTTTTTTCTCTTTTTTACGATTCTCCCGCGCCTCCCGAAAAGGGTTCCTGTTCCCCATCCGCCTGCGCTCTGTCCCCCTGCGGTTCTCCCACGCGGCCGCTGCCAGACTCTATGTCCCCCGCGCCGTCTGCGCCGTCTTGCGTCCCCGCGTCCGTTCCCGGCTCTTCCTTTTCTCCCCAGCTCTCTTTCGCGGAATCCGCCGGAGGAATCGCAAACATCGGAAACAGACCGTTCTCCGCACCGCTCAAAAGCGTCGAGGGCAGAACGCCGTTCCATCCGTTGATAATGTCCTGCATCTGGGTCTGTTCGGTGATGCTGGCGGCCAAGATGCGGTTGGCATCCGCCTTGGCCTGCGCCAGAATCGTTTCCGCGTCGGCTTCGCCCTGGGCCGTCACTCTGGCCGCCTCCGCTTCCGCCTGTGCTTTCGCCAGATTTGTCGAATTCTGGATCGCCTGGCGCTCCTGCTCCATGCGGGCCAACTGTCTGGCCTCAATCGCCTCGTTGTACCGGTCCTCAAAATTCATATTGGAAATCACAATCTTCAAGACCCGGACCGTGTCCTCGCCGTATTTTTCATCCAGCGCCGCCTGCAGGCTCTCTCTGGCCGCCGGCTCCACGATCCCGCGGTTTGTCACATCCTCCGTGGCGAGCGATTTGGCCGCAATCTTCATCGCGGAAGACACCAGCGTTGTGGACACCAGATTGTTGGTGTAATCGCTGACATTGGCATAAATCCAAGCCGAGCGCTCCGGCGAGATCTGGTAAGTCACCGTGATCCCTTCCATGTAGACGACCGTCTGATCCGCCGCTTCACTCCAAATCTGTCCCTCTATGTAAATATCCTGCTGCTTATTGTTGACCTGCAGCACTTCCTGCACAAACGGAATTTTCCAGTTGAAACCGTTTGGCATCGGGTTTTCCTGAATCTGCCCAAAAGTCGTCACGACTCCCGTGTAACCGGAAGGAATGACTTCCACCGCATTGCTCATGACAAGCAATACCACGGCCAGCACGAACACCGGCGCAAGAAATCGCAGCGGACTGCGGGAAGGCTGCGCCGCGTAATCGGCTGCTCCTGGTTTTTTTCTGAAAATATTTCTCATTCTCTTTCCTTTCTTTTCCTCTGCCTGCGTTTGAAGCAGGATACCTGTCTGCGTTTAACGCCGCGCTCAGACGAGCGTTCCTGTCCCTTGTCCTCCGCTGCCGCTCTGCCGCAGACACGGATATTCGTTTCCGAAAAACAACGGCGGCGTTGTTTTATGACATTATACAGCAAAATTCCTTTGATGTAAAATCTTTTCCTGCATTTTCCTCTGTAGCGGGCCGTCTTTCGCGCACAGCGGGGGCCTTCAAAACCCAATGATCGGCTGTCCCGGGACAAGATGCAGGAATACCACTTTGTCATATCTGTCCCTTTTCCGCTCATAGAATAGAACAATTCCATCTGGACGGAGTTTTTTCTATGCCCTCCTCCCTTCTGAATTTTAAAAGAAATCCTGTCCTGTCCGGCGCGATTGTTCTGACGCTGGCCGGTTTTTTAAGCCGCATCATCGGTTTTTTTTACCGAATTTTCCTCTCCCAGCAGATCGGCGCGGAGGGAATGGGCGTCTACCAGCTCATTTTCCCGGTATTCAGCGTCTGCTTCTCGCTGTGCTGCGGGCCGGTACAGACCGCTGTCTCACGGTATGTCGCCGCGCAGAACGCCATGCCCATAAATCCGAAGCAGCGCTCAGCCTATTCGCCGGAGACCGTGCTGCGGGCCGGTCTGATCCTCTCCTTCTCTCTGGCTTGTGCCTGCGCTCTGATCCTCTATGCCGGATCGGAATTCATTGCGGATCGGATTCTGCTGGAGGCGCGCTGCGGGCAGCTTCTGCGCCTGATGGCTTTGACTATCCCGATCTGTTCTCTCCACTGCTGTATCAGCGGCTATTACTATGGCCTGCAGAAAGCCTCCGTTCCGGCATTTGCCCAACTGGCCGAACAGATCGCCCGCGTTTTATCTGTTTTCCTGATTTGTTCCGTCATGACCGCCGAGGGACAGGAGCCCTCCACAGCCGTCGCGGTCTGGGGCATGGTCTGCGGCGAAACGGCCTCCCTGCTTTTTTCCGGAACGGCCTATCTGCTGCGCCAGGTCAAAGCGCCTGCGATTTCCCACAGCCCCGCCTTTTCTTACCTGCCCAAAATTCTCATGCTGGCGGTTCCTCTGGCTGCAACCCGGCTGGCGATCAGCATTCTGCAGAGTACCGAGGCGGTCCTGATTCCCAGCCGTTTGCAGATTCACGGCATGACCGACAGCCAGGCCCTGTCTGTCTACGGTGTTTTGACCGGAATGGCCTATCCGTTTATCCTGTTTCCCACGGCTGTCATCAACTCGGTCGCCGTCATGCTGCTGCCGGATATGGCCCAGTCTCAATCCGCCGGCAACCAAGAACGCATCGACGTCACCACCAGCCGCACCATCACCTGCAGCCTGTATCTGGGAATTCTCTGCACCGGACTTTTTCTGTTTTTTGGCGATGAGATGGGAGAACGGCTGTTTTCCAGCGCCCTGGCCGGCAGCTATATCACGACGCTGTCCTGGCTGTGTCCGTTTCTCTATCTGTCCACGACGCTTGGCAGTATCCTGAACGGACTTGGGCGGACCCGGACGACCTTCTGCCACAATGTGGTCAGCCTGGTTTCCCAGCTTTTATTTGTGTTGTTTCTGGTTCCCTTGATCGGTATCCGCGGATACTTATACGGGCTTTTATTCGGCCAGCTCCTGCTCACGGTACTGCATCTGCTCGCCGTCCGCGGCTGCGTCCATATCCGCTATCATGCTCTGCATCATCTGATCCGGCCAATGGGTGCGCTGGGGATCGCCGCCTTCGCCGCACAAAAAATCACCGAGACCATTCTGGCTCCGGCGATTGCGCGGCCGGTCATTCAACTGTGCATATCCTGCGGGATACTGGCGGCGGTGTATGGGGGACTGCTTCTCGCAAGCCAAAGAAAGAGGTAAAAAATCAAGGGCCTCCGGTTCCAGCATAATTTCCGCTTGCGCCCGCTTAGGTTTCCCTGTATAATCATAGCCGTACCTCCATCTGCTGGAGGGATAATCAATCCGATTTCGGAAACACAGGAGGAGTATATCATGTCACTTTTTGACAATCTGGAGAGCATTCTGGAAAAAACGGACCTGGACGAGAAACTTCTGGCAAAAGTCGGTCTGGAGAACGGGCTGGACGATGAAAAAATCAAACAGGTAAAAGAAATGCTGGGAAAAATTGATCTGAATCAGATTGATTTTGACGGTATCGCCAAAAAAATCGGCATTCCTGCCGACGCCGTAAAAAAGATTGCGGAGACGCTGAAGAAATGACATAATATGACGCACAAGCCAAAAAACCGGAACCGGCCAGCCCCTGCAGGGGTACAGCCAGTCCCGGCTTTTTTCTTTTCTTTATTTCTTTCCAATATACCCCTGAGCCGTCAGAAGCTCTGCGCACAGAATGGCGCCGCCCGCCGCACCGCGCACGGTGTTGTGCGACAGCCCTACAAATTTATAGTCAAAAACCGTATCCTCTCTCAAACGCCCCAGACAGATTCCCATCCCGTTCTCATAGTCCCGATCCAAAGCCGCCTGCGGCCGGTTCTCCTCCTCAAAATATTTGATAAACTGCTTCGGCGCGCTGGGCAGGTCCAGCTTCTGAGGCGCTCCGCTAAACGCTTTCCAGCGGGCCAAAATCTCATCTCTGGACGGTTTTTTCTCAAAGGAGACAAAGACGGCAGCCGTATGCCCGTTGCTGACCGGAACCCGGATGCACTGGGTGGTGATCAAAGGCTTTGGCGCCTTTACAATCACGCCGTTCTCCAGATGCCCCCAGATCCGCAGCGGCTCCTGCTCGCTCTTCTCCTCCTCGCCGCCGATAAAGGGAATCACATTATCCGCCATCTCAGGCCAGTCCTGAAACGTCTTTCCCGCCCCGGAAATCGCCTGATAGGTGGTGGCCGTCACAACCTTGGGGCCAAACTCCAGCAGCGCATGAAGGGCCGGCGTATAGCTCTGAATCGAGCAGTTGGGCTTGACCGCAATAAAGCCTCTCTCCGTTTTCAGGCGTTTTCTCTGATACGGGATCACATCTGTATGCTCTGGGTTCAGCTCCGGAATCAGCATCGGCACATCCGGCGTCCAGCGGTGCGCGCTGTTATTGGAAACCACAGGGGTTTCCGCCTTGGCATAAGCCTCCTCGATCGCGCGGATCTCTTCTTTTGTCATATCTACCGCGCTGAATACAAAATCGACCTCCGACGCCATTGATGCGACGTCGTTCACATCCTTCACCGGTATCCCGCGCACAGCCTGCGGCATGGGCGTATCCAGCTTCCACCGGCCTCCTGCCGCCTCCTCATATGTCTTTCCCGCACTTCGGGGACTGGCGGCAATGGCCGTCACCTCATACCAGGGATGCTTTTCCAAAAGTGCGATAAAGCGCTGACCGACCATTCCGGTCCCGCCCAGAATCCCTACTTTCCTCTTGCTGTTACTCATGTTATCCTCCTCGCTTTGGGTCTTATTTCCCCGAAAAAGTATTATTACTAAGGTATATACCAAACGGCGCAGAAAAGCAAGTACTTTTCTCGGAAATTCCTTTCTTTCCCATTGACTCTTTCCTTTTGTTATGCTATATTTAAATCGTAAGTAATAAGTAGTATGTAGGAGGATGTCTATGAAAAAGATAATGGATTCACTCTCACAGCAATTTGCCATTCTGGGTCTTAACGGCCTGGACAGCACGCATCCCTCCACGGCCAAACGGGCCGTTCTGCGCGCGGTTGCCGCCGCCAAGCTTTTAGAGCAGCTCAATGAAACGCAGCCGATGGACTCCTGTGTCTTTGCGGCCCGCCTGGAGGAAGGACTTCTTCCGATCCGCACACAGCGCCGCAGACAGGCGCGGATTCTGGAGCAGGATATAGTTTCTGATCTCAAGGACTGCGGCGCGCTGGAGGAAGTTCCGGATCTGCTGGCCTGCGATATCCACTACGACACCGCCGGCGTTTCTATCTTTGCCTACCGCAGCGATCCGGATCTCTATCTGAGAATCTCGGAATCTCTGCGGGCTGAGATTTTGGAGGACGGCCCGATCACCTGGGACAGCTTCTGTCTGCTCTGGCTGCTGCGGGAAAGCTGCTGCATCCATGATCTGTTTTCCGCCGAAGAACAAAACCGGCTGAATACCCGGCTGATCGATCTGTCCACCCGCGACACGATGTTTCAGAGCCTGTGGCATGCACAGTTTCACAAGAGTCTCGAGCGTTTGTCCATTCACATTCTGCGGGGCAAGAAAAATCTGTTTCGCAATCCCTACTTAGAAGGCGTGGTTTTAGTGTTCCCTTTTTTGGAAAGAAGACAGGCTGTATTTATTGATTTCGTGATCCTTGGCACCACCGTCCACAGCCGCCGCCAGGCCGTAATCGAGTATCTGACCGAGCGGGGACACTATGTAGAAGAAGTACGCAACAACAAAGAAACGCTTCTGAAAATCGACAATACCTACTACCGGATTTTTCCGCGGACCATTCGTTTTAACCGGATACCGGTTCAAGGCGCCAATCTGACGCCGGTTTACTGGTAATCACCGCAGGAGAACTCTATGTCAAGACAGAGAACCATGGAAAAAATCCTTTCCTCCGAATATGTATCGATTGGAGAGCTGGCCCGGCTGACCGGATGCCGCTACAGCACACTGAAATTTTATACCGAAGAGGGGATGCTGCCGTTTGAACAGGCGGAGGAAAATCTGACCCGCCGCTACCGGCGGGAAGAAAGTGTGATGCGTACCGCCCAGATTCGCTCCCTGCGGGAAGCCGGGCGATCCATCCCTGAAATCAAAGAAATTTTGAAGGAGTAAAACTCATTTGCTGACAAAGCTGGCTCCTCTAAAAAAGAGCAGGGAGATCCTTCTCTCCCTGCCCGCTTCCAAAAATATCTGCTGTCATTTCTATTTCTGCTAGTCCTCCAGCTTCTTACTGCAGGCCACAGCCAGCGAGCCAGGGCCGATGTGACAGGCCACGCTCAAGGACAGCGGCGCAATCTCTACCTTCGAGTAGGCAGGCAGAACAGCCAGAAGATCTCCTTTCAGCGCCTCGGCCTGCTCCTCATTCTGTGTATGGGCAATCTCCAGCCATACACGCTCTCCATCCAGGCCGCCAAAACGCTTCTCGATATCGTTTTTCAGAGCCGTAATCATGATATTCTTGGCCTGGGCCACGGTCCGGGCCTTGGAGAACGTATCCAGGCGCTCTCCCTGGATCTGCAGTACCGGCTTCAAGCGCAGAAGTGTTCCCAGAGCCGCCACAGCCGGCGTAATCCGCCCGCCTTTCTTCAGATATTTCAGCGTATCCACCATGATATAGATGCTGGACTCCATCTTAACACGTTCCAGGATCTCCCGAATCTCGGCCGCTGTATGCCCCTTCTCACACAACTGCAGCGCGTCCAGCACCGACTGATGCTGTGTCACAGAGATTCTCTGATTATTGACCACCTGGACCCGGCCGCCGTACTCCTGCGCCAGCATCATCGCCGTCTGGCAGGAACCGCTCAGACCGCTGGACATCGGGATGTGAACGATCTCATCTGCATCCTTTAACAGCCGGTTCCACAGATCCATCACGGATTCGGGCGAGGGCTGCGAGGTGGAGATGGACGCATCCTTCAAGAGACGCTCGTAAAACTCGGCCTGAGACAGATTGATTCCCTCAAAATATGTCTCTCCGTCAATGGTAAAAGGCATAGGCAGAACAGAAACGCCCAGCCGGCGTCCCATCTCCTGTGTGATTCCGCTGTTGCTGTCTGTGACAACCGCTACTTTTTTCATATCCATAATCCTCCGGGATTCTTCCTTTTCTTTTAAAAATACTGTATCACATTTACCGGTCGAATGGCAAGTCCAATCTTCTTAATAAACCTTAAAATTTTCCGCACAAAATAATCCCTCTGGAGGCTCACTCGAAGTATAGCACACTAGGAAAAGTACTTGTCATAGATCGCATAAAAATCCGCCTCGGTATCCGGAACCTCCGTCTCAAAAGAAAACTTTTTCCAGCTTTCACTGTCGGACAAAATCAGCAGATTTTTGATAAATCCATTGTACTCCTGATAAAACAGTTCGGCGCTCCTCCTCTGGCGTATCACTTCTTTGTTGGCGGCTGTCAGATCCGGAATCAGATTGCTGACGCAGCGAACCACATAAAACGCGGTGTCTGTCTCGATGACGCCGCTGACCTCCCCGCTTCCCAGCGCAAACACTGCCTGTTCCCACGCCTCCTCCACATCGTAACGGCTGACCTGGATACTGCCGGCTTCCTCGCTGGAATAAACCTCCTGCAAGTTGGCAAAGGAATCTCCCGAAGCGGCGCGCCCGGCTGCCTCCTCCGCCCTGGCCCGAAGCGCCTGCATTTCACTGTCCATAAGCGGGACAAGGGAACCGTCCTCCTCCTGCTGCTGCACTTTGGGAAAGATAATCTGCTGTACTTCGATGACCCGCGCTTCGTCGTCGCTGATCTCCCCAGCCGCGGCGGCCGTCACCTGGGATACCAGAAGCTCTGCCAGACGGTATTCCTGATACAGACGGGACAGATCTTTCTCAGAAAGCCCCAGATAGGCCGCCGCGTCTTCCTTTAGAGAGGACAGATACTCTGCCGCGGCCGCGTCCGCCTGTTTTTTCTCCTCCTCGCTCAGCGCGATCCCACGCTTTTGCGCCATCACAACCATACATTTCAACTGCGAAAGAAAAACTTCCAGCTTTTTTTTCATATAGCCGGCAAAGCTTTCCTCCTCCACTGGTATCTTCCAGATATTTTCACCGTAAGCGGCCTCATACCGGTTTTTCTGATTCATCAAAAACAGTCTTGCCTCGGCCTCCGTACAAGATATATCCTCTACCCGAAACAGCTCTCCCGGCCCCAGTCCCGTGACCCACTTCAGTTCCACGTCGTCCCGGCAGCCCGCTGTCAGAAGCAAAAAGATCAGGACAAGCGCCGCCAGGCAGTACTTTGGAATTCTTTTCCTCATAAATTCTCCTGCTCCTTTGCAAGCAATGCCTTGAGTACACGCAAGACCCCGTCCTCATCGCAGCGCCCGGTCCGAAAGCGGGCTGCCGCCTTTACTTCTTGCAGAGCATTCTCCACGGCATAACTGTAATAGCCCTGCCCCATCATCTCGATATCGTTGCGCTGATCTCCAAAGACCATCGTCTCCTGCTGGGTTATCCCCAAGCTGTCCTGCAGATACGCAACGGCCCGGCCCTTATTGGTGTCCCGGCGCTGTACGTCCACCCACATGGTCCCGGAGGTGACTACCGCGTAGCGTTCCCGCCATTCTTCCATAAAACCCTTCAGAACCGTATCCACCTGATGGCCGCTGTGATAGATACTCACTGATACAATGGGATCCGGCACACAGAGAAGATCGTCCACCAGACAGACCTTTGTCCCGTAGCTGTGCATGATCCAGTCTCGAAACGCCTCGTCTTTTGTCTCCAGATAGCCGTTTTGCACGCCGTCCAGCTCGATCTCACAGCCCGGAATCTGCCGGATCTGACGCACCATCTCACAGATATCCCGCTGATCCACATCCCAGTGAAACAGAGTCCGTCTGCTGGTGGCAATCATGGCTCCTCCCAGAGCAATGAGAAACAGTTTGTCTTCCACCGGCGCAAACAGGCTGCGGATACTGGAGACGGCCCGCCCGCTGGCGATGGCAAAATGAATCCCCTTCTCGTGCAGCCGGTCAATCACTTCAAACAATTCCGGATTGATCTGTCTCGTTCCATCCGGCACAAGCGTTCCGTCCACGTCGGAACAAATCAGTCGAATCATTCTTCCAACCTCGCTTTCAGCTCCTGATACAGCCGCCCCACCGGCAGGCCCACGATATTGTGGTAGCTGCCGCGGATGCTTTCCACATAGGCCGCAAAGCATCCCTGTATCCCGTAGGCCCCCGCCTTATCGAGCGGCTCCCCAGTCGCCGCATAGCGGCGGATCTCTTCCTGACTCATGGGATAAAACGTGACCGTCGTCGCTTCATAGAATGTAATGCACTCGTCCCCGTCCTTCCCCTTATCCACAATGGTGACGCCCGTGTAAACCTGATGGCTGCGGCCCTGCAGCTTCCACAGCATCTGGACGGCGCGCTCTGTCGTGCCGGGCTTACCCAAAATCTCCCCGTCTATGGCCACCACCGTGTCCGCGCCGATGACGATGGTTCCGATTTCCATATACGAGGCCACATCCATCGCCTTCTGCCTGGACAGCTCCTGCACAACCGCATCGGGCGGACCGGGTATCATTTTTTCTTCTTTCAGGCTGGGGCAGATCCGAAAGGCCAGACCAATCTGCGCGAGCAGCTCTTTTCTCCTGGGCGAAGCGGAAGCCAATACGATTGTCTTCAATTTTCTTTCCTCCTGTCATGCAGCAGATACAGATATTCTTCAAAACAGACGCCGTCCGTGGCGGGAATCTCCAGCTCCATGGAACGCAGAATACAGCGGCGGACAAACTGGGACGCCTTCTTTACCGACCGGGCAAAGGGTACGCCGTTCACCGCATCCGCCGCTATCATGGAGGCAAACAGATCCCCGGTGCCGCATCGCTGTGTCCCCGCCCGGTGCGTCCGCAGAAACTGGAGGTTTTCCCCTCTGTCATATACAAAATTGGCAATGTATTCTCCCTGACGAATCCCTGTGATGACGACGCGCCCCGGTCCCATGGCGGAAAGCTGCCTGGCCATCTCTTCAATTTCCTTTTTTTTCCAGCCGCTGTCTTGATAGGGATGATCCGTCAAAAGACAGGCTTCCGTCAGATTGGGCGTCAAAATATCGGCTTTCGCAGCCAGGCGCTTCATCTCGCCGCATAGCTGCGGCGTGCAGGTGGCATAGGGACGGCCGTGATCTCCCATGACCGGATCGATGATAACTTGAGTCCGTCCCGTCCGAAACGACTGAATAAAGTCTGAAACGATAGCGATCTGCCGGCAGGAACCCAAAAACCCGGTATAGATCCCTTCAAACTCCAGCGACAGCCTTTTCCAGTTCTCAATATATTCCACCATTCGGTCCGTGTAATCGTCAAAAAAATAGTGGGGAAACGCGGTATGATTGGAAAAGATTGATGTGGGGACCACACAGCACTGCACCTGCATGGCGGAAATCACCGGCAAGGCCACGGTCATGGAGCAGCGGCCAAAACCGGAGATATCCTGAATCACTGCTATTTTCTTTTGTCTGTTATGAGAAATCATCTCTGTCATGCTATCCCCCGCCGCGGCCTGCCGCCCCTCTCAGATTTCCGGCAGCATCCCGGATTTCCTCAGAACCGGACGGACGGCCATATAGATCACGGTCACGGCAATGGCAGACAATACCGCATTGGTCCCCGTTGTCACAAAATTCCATTTCAGTACCAGCTCGGCCGCCGGTTTTCCGATGATATATAATTTATAGTAATACCCGAAAATCGGATCAAAAATCACGTTGAAGCCCAGACCGCACACAGCGGACAGGACGGTCCACTGAAAAATTTTTTTGCTGTCCGTCTGCCGGTTGATATGTCCGATCCGGTGTGCCGTCACTCCGGCGATGGCGCCAATCGCAAATTTTAGAAGGAATGTCTTGGGCGCGTAGATCACGTAGATCGGGTCCATCAGGTCCCCGATCGTCATACCGATGGCTCCGCCCAAGCCGCCGTAAAAGCTGCCGGTCAGCAGCGCGCCCAGCACACAGATCGTATTGCCCAGATGAAACGAAGTGGCGTCCCCTCCCGGCAGCGGCACCTTGATCTGCAGAAAGGTAAACGCCACATACGACAGCGCCGCCATCAGGCCCGTCAGCGCAATCTTGTACACTCTCTTGTCTTTTAAGTCGCTCATAATAGTCTCCTCTTCCCAGACTCTCGTCTGCTGTAATGTTTTTCCTATCATAAGCGCTAAATGGCCCGTTTACAATATCCAGTTTTTATCTTTTTATACAGTCCAGTTTCCACTTTGTTTAATCATTTGCTTCCACTGCCAGTAAAAGTCCCGATGAAAAGTCCAGAACCGCCTCTTCTTGCTCGATTTCATTGCTGACGCACCGGGTAGACTCCGCCCCCAGAACCATATGGTATTCTTTCAGCGGATACCGAAAACCGGTCAGTGTGATCGGAAAAACCTCCTCCGACAGCGGAAGAAATGAGATGTAGGGATAGCGATCCCTCTCCCGGTAAAAGACCGTCCGCCCGCTTACCAGACGAATTCGGTTGTTCCCATCTAACAGAATACAGTGAAGTCCCAGATCCTCAGCCGTCTTCAGCAGATGAATATTGGAGAGCGTATGGTCCAGACGGGTTCCGGTTGCTCCCATCAGCGTCAGCCTTTTCACGCCGGCTTCTCTCGCCGTCTCAAAGGCCAGCTCCGTATCGCTCTGATCCTTCTCCGGGCGGTGGCGCTCCAGGCGAAATCCCTCGCAGCCTGTATACCATGCCAAAGCCTCGGATGACACCGAGTCAAAATCGCCCACGGCAATATCCGGCGCCTCCCGCAGAGCACAAAACGCTTCCAGACCGCGGTCCGCCGCAATCAAAAGCCCGCCCGCCTGCCGGATTCGATCCGCTTCCTCACGAAACCGCGCCAAATCGATCTGCCCGCCCGCCGCAATCAGCGCCTCCCTCTGCGCCGGCTCGCCGCTCTGTCTCCTACTCTCCCTTCTGTTCTCTGCCATACTCTGTCATACGCTCCTGAAACTGTCTTACATTTTCTTTCAGACTGCCGTGAAATACGGCCGAACCAGCCACGACAATATCCGCCCCGGCCGCTATTACTTCCCCCACATTGGACAGAGCCACCCCGCCGTCCACCTGAATCTTTGCCGAAAGCCCCCTCTCGGCAATCCGGCGCCGCAGAAGGCGGATCTTATCCGTCGCATAGGGAATATACTTCTGACCGCTGTACCCCGGATTGACCGACATCAAAAGTACCATATCAAGCTCTGGCAGAATGTGATCAAGCACACACAGGGGAGTGGCCGGATTCAGCGCCGCACCGGCTTTTTTCCCGCAGTCATGAATCTGGCCGACAACCCGATCCAGATGTATGCAGGCTTCCGTATGCACCGTAATCACATCGGCCCCGGCTTTGGCCATCTCTTCAATGTAGCGTCCCGGCTCCTCCACCATCATATGCACGTCAAAAACCTGATGGCTGCAGGGCCGTATGGAGGCGATCACCGGGGTTCCAAAGCTGATGCTGGGAACAAAACGGCCGTCCATCACGTCGATGTGAAGCCAGGGCGCGCCCGCCTCCTCCAAGGTGCGGATCTGCTGTTCCAAATTGCCGAAATCAGCGGCAAGAATCGAGGGGGACAGAATACTCATCTCAATATCTCCTTTGTTGTTTCAGTTCTTCGTATAGCAAAAGATAACTCTCATACCGGCCGCGGTGGATAACCCCATCCTCCACCGCCTGTTTGACCGCGCAGTCCGGCTCTCTGTAATGAAGGCAGCCCGGAAACCGGCACCGGCATTCAAACCGGGCAAATTCCGGATAATAGCATTTTAGATCCTCCGCCTCCACCGACGCCGGAAATACCGAGCCGAAGCCCGGCGTATCCATCACAAAACTTTCCTCCCCCACCGCCACAATCTCCGCATGGCGGGTCGTATGACGGCCCCGCTTGATTTTCTCGCTGACGCTCCCGGTCTCCATCGCCGCCTCCGGCGCCAGCGTATTTAAGAGCGTGGACTTTCCAACGCCTGAAGGGCCGGCCAGCACCGTAGTCCGGCCCTTGAGACAGTCTCGCAGCCTCTCGATCCCCTGTCCGGTTCGGCTGCTGATGAAAAACACCGGATAGCCGGCCTCCCGGTAATGATCTGACAGATCCTGCCGCTCTTTCTCTCCGGCCAAGTCCATCTTACTGAATGCGATCATACAGGGAATATCCCTCTCCTCCATCATCACCAGAAAACGATCCAGCAGGATAAAACTGGGATCGGGTTCTTTTGATGCAAAAATAACCAATGCCTGATCCACATTGGCCGCCAAAGGCCGGATCAGCTCATTGGTTCTGGGAAGAAGCTCCAGAATCCTTCCGGTGCGGGCTTCTTCCTCCAATATATCAAATTCGACATTATCTCCTACCAGCGGCTTTCGGTTCTGATTTCTGAAAATCCCCTTGGCCCGGCACTCGTAGATTCTACTATGTCCGTCGTGGACATAGTAGAATCCGGCAATGCCTTTCATAATCTTTCCCCGCATACACGCCGCCTTAGCTATCCGCGCCGTCTGTCGTCCCCGCGCTGTCCGACTCACTGCGGCTGCTTGAGGGCGCTGTGGTTGCAGGCGCGGCTGTCGTGGTGGGGGGAGCCGCTGTCGTCGTGGGGGCGGGTCCGGTGCTGATCACGATGTTCACGGTGCTTCCCGCCTTGACACTGGCGCCCTCGCCGGGATCACAGCCGATGACCGTTCCGGCAGCGGCGGAATCCTCCCGCCGGTCCTTCACATTGACATTCAGCTCCGCATCTCTCAGCGCCTTTTCCGCCGCCTCCTGCGAACTGCCGACAATCTGCGGCACCGAAACCATCTTCGGCCCCAGACTGAGTACGACGTCAATCGTCGTTCCCGGCGCCACCGCTGTGCCGGACGAATGGCTCATGGAAAGAATGGTTCCGGCAGCGGCCTCGCTGTGCTCCTGTGTCACATTCGGCGTCAGTCCTGCGTCGCGGATCAGACGTTCCATATCCTCCTTCGTACCGCTCAGATTCGGAACCGTCACCGTGGATTTGCCCTTACTCAGCGTCACCGTCACCGACGTTCCCAGCTCCACGGAGGAATCAGCGTCGATGCTCTGTCTCATAATGTGCTCCGCCTCAATGCTGTCGCTGTAATCTTCTTCATAATTGCTGCTCAGAGACAGGCCGCGCTCCTCCAGCGCCTGACTGGCTTCGGTCAGCGTCTTGCCGATCAGATTGGGAACCGAAACCTTGTTGGATCCCTTGCTGACCACAATCGTCACCTTGGTGCCGATCTCCACCTCCTCGCCGGCTTCCGGACTCTGGCGGATCACATCTCCGCTCTCCACCTCATCATGGTACTCCTGCTCCACCGACACTTTCAGCCCGGCTTCCTTCAAGGTGTTGATCGCCTCATCCTGGCTGTCGCCGGTCACAGAAGGGATCTCCACCATGACAATCTCCGGCCCCTTGCTGACCGTCACCTTGACCACGGAATCCTTTGCCAAAACCGTCCCGGCCTCCGGATCCACGGACATGACAATTCCGGCCTCGACCTCCTCGCTGAATTCCTCCAGCTTATCGACAATCAGGCCCGCCGTCAAAAGCGTGCTGCGCACCGTCTCAAAATCCGAATCCACCAGCCCGTCCGGGATCGTGGCATAGGCCGAATTGTCACAGACCACCACCCCTACCTGATAATGTTTATCGACCAGATGTCCCTCCGGAAACTCCTGGTCGATCACCTTGCCGTCCTCCTCATTCGGCGCGGAAATACGCTCGATGCTGATCCCCAGATCCAGCGAATTGAGCACCTTCTGCGCATCCCCCACCGTCATTCCCACCAGATGCGGCATGGGCGATGTCTTGCCGTCGTCCGTCGTACTGTTCTCCACCTGCGCCGCCGTCGTGCCGGGCTGTCTGCTATTTCCGCCGAATATATCAAAAGCGCGGCCCAGAATCCAGACCGCCAAAATTACGATCAGAACCGCTACGCCGATGCTGATATAGGTGATGATCTTTTCAAATTTCGGATCGGTTCCCTCCTCGTCCTCCTCCTCGTATTCTTCCTCTTCGTCGTACAGATCTTCGTCGTCTTCATAACCCATCAGATAGGCCTCCTCTTCTTCATCCACCGCCGGCGTGCGGACAGAACCGGAGGCGGCAGGCGTAACCGGCGCAGACTGCACTTCGTTACGAATCTGCTCCACCTCTTCCGTACTGATGACCCGCGTCGGATCGTTGCTGCTGATCCCTGACGACATCTTCACAAAGTCTTCATCCGGCGTCATCAGGGCCCGGCGCAGGTCGGCAATCAGAGCGGCCACTCCGGAATAGCGGGCCTCCGGCTTTTTCTGCGTACATTTCATGATGATTTTTTCCAGACTGACCGGAATCATCGGCTCGTATTTGCGGGGCGGTACCATCTCGCTCTGAATATGCATCAATGCCACCTGCACTGTGGACTCTCCTTCAAAGGGTACCACGCCGGTGAGCATTTCATACATGACAATGCCCATGGAATAAATATCGCTGCGCTCGTCGCAGTATCCGCCTCTGGCCTGCTCCGGGGAAATATAATGCACCGACCCCATGGCATTGGAGCTGATGGTCTGCGTAGACGCCGCTCTAGCGATACCGAAATCGGTGACTTTTACTTTCCCGTCACGGGAAATAATAATATTCTGAGGTTTGATATCCCGGTGGATGATATTCTGATCGTGGGCCGCTTCCATGCCCTGGCATACCTGCATGGCGATGCCGATGGACTCGCGGATCTCCAGTTTTCCCTTTCTCTCAATGTACTTTTTCAGAGTGACGCCTTCCACCAGCTCCATCACAATATAATAGATACTCTGATCGTTGCCCACATCATACACGTTGACAATATTCGGATGAGCCAGGCAGGCAGCCGACTGCGCTTCGGCCCAGAACTTTGTGACAAAATTCTTATCCGTGCTGTATTCCTGCTTCAGAACCTTGATCGCCACCAGGCGGTTCAGCTTATGACACCGGGCTTTATATACGTCGGACATGCCGCCGGAACCTATCTTTTCCAGAATCTCGTATCGGTCCGACAACAGCATTCCTATTCTGATCATTGCACTACCTCTCTTACTTATCTCTCTATCAAAACAACGGTAATATTATCACGGCCGCCGGACAGATTCGCCGCCTCCACCAAAGCGGCTGCCCGCTCTCTAAGGGGAATGCTGCGATGCACTATAGTATAGATCTCATCGTCGGTTATCATATTCGTCAGCCCATCCGAACAGAGCAGAATTTTTTCATCAGACAAAAGTTTCACTTCAAAAAAATCGGCCGCTACTCTCTCATCCACCCCCACGGCGCGGGTAATCACATTCTTTTTGGCATGATACTCCGCGCTGCCGCGAACCAGCCTTCCCTGTGCGATCAGTTCTTCTACCAGAGAATGATCCCTTGTGACCTGATGAATCTCATCCCCGATCACATAGAGACGGCTGTCTCCCACATTTACTACCTGAAGCGTATCATTGGTTAAAACGGCGGCTACTAACGTCGTTCCCATTCCCGCCAGCGACGGATTTTCTCTGGAGCAGCGCCACAGATAGCCGTTCATCTTTTCTACGCTGTCCTTCAAAATGACAATCGGATCCCGGCTCTCTTTTTCGCGGATCTGCTGTAACAGAAATTCTACGGCCGTCCGGGAGGCGTAGTCGCCGGCCCGGTGGCCGCCCATTCCGTCTGCCACAATAAAGAGATTCGGCAGATTTCCTACTCCGGACTCGGAGCAGAAGACAGAATCCTGATTCAAATGACGCGCCTTTCCCACATCTGTGAGCGCACAGGCATACATGGCTACCGCCCCCTTTCCCATATGCCGTCAGACAGCCTTGCCGCCGTCTGCCGGCTTGATCCAACCTCCGCTTCCTATCCTTTCTCCTACTGCATATCCCGCCCTGAGCGCATCCGGGGTTTCTTTAAAAATCCCATCGCCAAAGGCGATTCCATTCTGAAAATGCCCTCTGCGCCCGCCGGTTCCCTCATTTCTGAGGCATATCTGCTGCCGGGCGCACGGGGGTTTACTTTTTGTATTCTAGCATAAGAAGCAGAAAAGGGCAAGTGCAAGTTCACCTGCTCTCTTTCTGCAGGAAACAAAGCAGATCTTTCTTCATATTTAAAAAGTTTTGCTTCTGATTTAAAATATATGTATGTTTCCGCTTAAAATAATCTACAATCCATCGATCCAGGTCCAGATCCGCCGAGAAGGAAAACGCCACCATGGCCAGCAGAGAAGGCCGATTTGGCTCCTCCAACAATTTGCTGGCGCGGTTGACCCGCATTGTCAATCCCGCTAAAACCTCCCGGTATTCCTCCATGTCTTCTCTGTCTACATCGGGATTGACATGTCTGCAAATCAGGCGAAACGCCTCGTCCTCTTTTTCCTCCGCTTGATCCGCCTGAAGATACGTCGCCATCAACGCATGCACCATGTTCAGTTTTTTCAGAATAATGGCTTTATCCTTCGTCCCTCTCCCCTTATCAATCTGATCAAATAACTGATTCTCCTCGTTTCTCTCCGTATTCCGGAGATTTGTTTTAAATTCCCGCAAAAAATCGTTAAACCGCCGGTCCTCCAGTCCCAGATTTGCAAACCGGTCAAACAATGTCAGAAAAATAAAGGAGTCCTTGCTGTTAAAAATACTCTTCACATCGTCCGTGACGACATGTTCCAGGCGGTGCAGATACGCGGACAGCGTGTCGAATTCTTTCTTCGAGGCATTGGCGTTGAGATAGATGCCAATCTGTTTGACCTGCTTCTTCCAGTGGCCGAGATGAAACATACACATAACCGTTTCCAGAACCACTCTCTCGGTGACTCCCTTTGTCTTTTCCTTCTCGCTGTAATTGCTGTAATCGGCAAAAAAACGGCTCTGAGCGATCTCCCGGATATTTCTCGCATACTGATTCACATAGGTAAAAGCCTTCTGAGTGATATTCATCGGCGTGTGATTATTATATACCTGAATCAATTCGGACATCTTCTCCATCGTGCATTCTTCAAAAATGACCGCTTCCATCTGAAAACTGTCGAACTGTTTTTTCAGTTCTCCGGGAAGGTCGTCATACGTTTTATTCCGGATATCAAACGCTTCTTCTTTCCAGACAATATCCCCGTCCTCCTCCATGATATTTCCGTTCTCGTCTTTTACCTTTGCCCGGTATGCAATGACCGAATTTCGGATGGCCGGCGTGATCCGGTAATTCCCATACCGAAACCACTTCAAGGATGTGCTTCTCTGCAAACCGTCAATCAGCCATTTCTGTAAGTTCAAATCCTCCCCGATAAAAATCGGCGGAATATAACCGTCGGTCAGGACTGTCATCACCAGCTCGTTGATCTGCTCGCTGCTCCACTGACCGCTGGCTCTCTGGACATCCGCGTCATCCCGAATATCCTTGTCCCTGATATATTCCATCAGCATACTCATCGTATAGGTCTGTTTTCGGATTTTCGCCATGGCCGTCCTCCTAGAGCAGAACCGAAAGATTCCGGTAAGAGTGGATCGCCGCCTCGCAGTCCTCATACTGCCTTTTGTCTATCCCCAATTCCCTGCGGATCTCACCGGGAAGGTAGCCGGCTGTGCGAAAACGCAGCACCTGGCCTTGCAGACGGGAAAGCTTGGCAAGATACAACTGCATCCGCCGGCTGTAGCCCTCCTCCTTCTCCTCCAACACGATCCTCTCAATATCCATAGGATCCGCAATCAAATCACCGAGCGTCAGCTCTTCCTCCCCGCAGACCGGCGTGTCGATGGAGACGGCCAGCCGGTCCGCCAGACGCTTCCTGCTGCCGCGTCTGGACATCTCCGTCTTCACCCGGTTCACTAAGCACACATATAAAAAACTCTCAAAGGGATGAGAACCGTCGTACCGCCGCATCACATCGGCAAACACTTCGTTCGCCAGGGAATAAAAATCATCCTTATCCCTGTCCTGCCATCCGCCGAACTTCCACAAAATCCGGTCAACCAACCGGTGAAGCTTTCTGGCATTCTGCGCATAGTACTCTGTTAAAATCTCTTCCATAATCAATTCTGCACCGTCCTTTTTGTTTTGTATTCCTATGGGATTTGTAATATTTTTGCAGAATCGCCTGAAATCACTTGACTGATCTTGTAAAAGATTGTAAAATGCAAGTGAACCTTTTATGTTCAAGCAAATTCATCCCATATGAATTTGTCATTTTTGCAAGACCTGTCCCAATCAGAGGCGCCGCCAACGCCGCTTGTATGATGCGGATGGGTCTTCCGTGTTTCTTATATACAGTATAGAACGTACGTTCTTTCTTGTCAAGTCTTTTTGCCGAACACACGTTCCGAATTTAATTTCCAAACTGTGCCAATTATCTGTTCTTTTTATTTTGATATTTTCTCATCCTGCAATTGGCTGATAATTACACAATGCCATCTTTTTTCACTCTCTGCATCACACCATCTTTTTTTCTGCTGCGCTAATCAATTGACTGATTCCTTCAAACTTATCTTCACCGGTTCGCGCCATATCCCAGCACCTGCCAAGAAGCTCCCGGAAATCTTCTGCCTTCAGTGAGATCACCGGGCTGTTTTTGACGGCAGGTTTCTTTCCGTCTATGACGTCTTTGATAAACGCCCCGTTGTCTTCGTAGATCTTGACCTCGTCCTCCCTGGCAATCCCGATATAATGCAGCGTGGTATTGCGGTCTGTATGAGAAAAAATCCCCTGAAGTTTGTCGATGGTCGTCACGTCGTAGGGATGCAGTTTTACCGCCCAGTACCCGAAAGTCTTTCGCGTGCTGTGCGTGCTGACCGGATAGCGGATTTCGCAGGCTTTTGCCGCAATCTTAAACTGTTTTCGATAAGCCGCCGCCTGGCTCTGTGTGGCCTCCCAAAACAATTTTTCATATTCTTCGCCGGAATAGGCGTCCCGGTTTTTGAGCAGACGGGATTTTCTCTCCGTTGTGATGATAAAATCGTGAAAATGCTTCATCGGGTCGGCGCCGGTCTGATCCATATAAAATTGCAGGGCTTCCTTGCAGGCCCCGCACACATACGGGCGGGTGATCTTCCCGGTTTTCTGTTCCCGGATCTCAATCTCATCCTTCATTCTCCCATTTTCATAGAGAAAGTCCGACCACTTGAAGGATAAGGTATCGCTGACCCGACGCCCCAACAGCAATCCCAGATTAAAGACCAGATACCAATGCCACATTCCTTTTCTCTTAAAATAATTCATCATGTTCCGGATATCTTCCATATTCCAGAACGGATACACCTCTGTTTTCCCCTCTTTCTTGGTTGCCCTTCCCATCCTTTTGCCTTTCTAAGCCTTCATGCGCCCGGCAGCGTACATGTTATTTCTGCTATTATAGCAGGTCTCCGCCCTTTTTCAAACCGCGCCGGCGCCCTTTGCGGGTTCCTCCCAACCACATTTCCAGAAATAGATAGCATAGCGCAAGACAAACGAAACAACAGCTCCCGCAAAAGGGTAAGAGAAAGGAAAGAAACCATGACACAAACATCGCATCACACATCGGCCAGCCGCCGCGATCCGCGCACCTTCGGAGGCATTCTTTATTCCTCTGATTTTGACACGGGACACAGCAAAAAAAGAAATTCCGGCGGTTCCCCGATCGCCGCCCGCATCGCCGCCGATTTGCGGTTTGACCTCCAATGTCAGAGAACCCGCGAATTCGCGGACAGAAGAAAACAGGAAGAGAGGAACGAGAGATGAAGCAAGTCCGCTACACCCTGATTAAAATTCCGATTCGGGAACTGATCAGCCAAAATTTTGACGTTGTCCTGAACCAGGAATCGGAAATTCAAAACGGCTATCGAATCGCCCAGGGAGACTCTCTGCTCTTTGACCAGATCGCCAGGCTGCGCGGTGAGCCTTCCTCCCATATCAGCGAGGTCATTCTCGTCACAGCCAGAAAAAATCCCCGCCAGGAAAAAGATCTGCGCCGTCTTTTGGAACAGGGATTTACCTACAACGGCGTCCATTACTCCCGTTTCGGCAAATCGGCATCGCAGGGAAAAGAAGGGATCACCGCCTTCGTATGCGACGCACTATTTGACGAGCTGTACCGGATCACGCAGATGGATATCGAGGTTGATACCTGCGTCATTTCCAAATACGAAGCCCAGCGATGCCTGGTATTCAGCACCTGCACGCTGATCGACGGCTATATGCCGCGTATCGTGATTGTCGGAGAATACGAAAAAACACTGAAAAACCAATGGATACGATATGTGACCGAACGAGAAAAAGCGTTTACCGATCCCAAGACAGGTCAGACAAAAACCTATCCGGCGCGGGAAATTGAGGAGGGATACAGAGATCTGAGCCTGTCTCCGTTCGACGGATGCGGCTGCCATGAGAAAGAATTCATGGAAACCGTCAACAGCCGGTTGGGTCTGAATGAGCCGTCGACCGGCGTCCAGCTCCGCCTGCCCTTTATCAAAGGCTTCTCGGTCTATGTCCCTTTCCGCCAAATCCTGCGGGAATGGGGATATGAATCCATCACCGATATTTACGGGGTCCGCCATCCCATTGACACGATTGACTGCATCTGGAATACCTCCATGTTCAAAGGCCACAAGCTCTTTGTGCAAAAATACGGAAATCAGGCGTGGACCGCCTATCAGAACACGCTGAAAAAATACGCCTTCAAGCTGGGAATCAGCAAATACAGCCACCACACCCGCCGGATCAGCCGCTATACCCGGATGAATTTTCAGTACCTTCAATGTCTGGATCTATGGAATCCCCGCTATATCCGCGCATACGAAACCAAAGCGCTCTGCTCCTACGATATTCTGGACAGCGCAAACGACGGAAAAATGATTCAGTTAGCCCGATACACCACAGCGCTCTACGAAAAAATTATAAAGGGCGATCCGTTTTATGCCTGCCAGTTCATGGGAGCCGCCGACACGGACGGCTGCGAACCGGAAAGCCGGTATCTGGAAGCCGCACTCACCAACGATATCATGTTCGGTGATCCCGCCGTCAAGCAGTATCTCTACCGAAAACTGAAAAAGGCGATCGACGAGGCAAAGGTGGGAAAAATCTACTGTTCCGGCTTCTATCACACCGGCGTGGGCGATATGATCGGCTACCTGCAATATGCCGCCGGTGAAGAGCCTGTCGGCTGCCTAAAGAAAGGAGAACTGTATACCGGTAACCTGAAGCCCGGCGAGATCGTCTCCTTCCGCTCTCCTCTGGTCGATCCGTCCGAAGTCAACCGGATCCGAAATGTGACAAACGACACGTTGTGCCGATGGTTCCATCATTTCAGAGAACAGGATATCGTCATGTTCAATATGTACGACATCTCCCTGCCCCAACAGGGCGGGGCAGACTGCGACGGGGATATATTCCTTTTGAGCGACGATCCCATGCTGACCGCCTCCAAAATCGAAAAACCGGTTATCCTCGACGTGGAAGACAAGGCGACCGCTCAGTCCAAACCCTACACAAAAGAAAATATCATCGAATATGAAATTCTGACCAGAGACAGCCGGATCGGTGAGATCACCAACGCCGCGACCAGCATCGAGAACCGCTATACCACCAAGGAAGACGTACAAAGACGGTATTCCGATTACGCCTCTCTGCTTCGCATCTGCCAGGGAAAGGAAATCGATTTTTTAAAAACCGGCGTGCGCTTTCCTATGGGCGCCGGGCTGCGAAGACAGGTGAAGCAGATCCCCTATTTTCTTCTGTATCACTATCCGGCCAAGATGAAAGCCTATCAGGCTCTGGCAGAAAAACAGCTTCCGTTAAACGCCTACCATTCGCCCTCTCCCATGAACGAGCTGTGCAGCTATATCTGCACCTGGGAACGGAAAAAAATCCTATGGGATCACGAGTGCAGGGACCTGGCCTCCATCCGCTCCCTGGTCCAAAACAGCGGGATGGACTTGTCCGACCGGACTGCCATCCGGATCTGCCGGCGATACATCAATCAGTACGCGGATGAAATCAAACAGCAGATCCGCCTGCAAAATGAGACAGACGGAGCTCAAAACCGAACCTTTGACCGGGAAGCCCTGACCGCTCTCTTCAAAGAAAAGCTGATGCGCGAACTGCAGATGGACTCTGACCTGGCCGCCAACTATGTCATCAAAGCTTCCTATGCCTCTGTCTCCGCCAGCAAATCTTTCGCCTGGTCCGCCTTTGGCGACGTGATCCTGGCCAATATCAAGAGGAACAGCCCGCCGCAAAAAGCCCGTTCCATACGGGAGGTTCCCGCCGGCACAGAGGGAAGCCTCGCCTATCTCGGCAAGTACTACACGATAGAAAGCAGGTGAAAGCCATGTATTCCTGTGACGACATGTTTCTCTATGAGATTTTGGAAGACTACAAAGACGCTGCTTCGGGGCAGGAGCAGGATGAAATTTTTCGTGCGTTCTGTTCGTTTCTGTGGAGTTCGCCCAACAAGCGAAAGACCTGCGCCGGACACATTCGCTATCAGGTGCGCAGCGATTTGCTTGACACAAAACTCGGACAGCTCTTTCACACCTGGTCCGACATCCCCTATGCGCGCTGCAAATCCACGACCAGAGACGACGCCTGGCGCGCCCTGATCCGGCAGAAAATCAACAACCTCTACACCCGATATTTTGATCCGGAGGTCATTTTAAATCCGGAATACATGGAACTTCTGAAAACGCCGAAACGGCTGTATTACGAATGGATTCACGGCGCTTCTTTGGATGCGCAGATGACAGCCCAGACAATCGACGAGGCCATGCAGCAGGCAAAGAACCGGAAAGAACGGCTTCAGATGGAAAAAATGTCCCTGCCCTGGAACGCATATAAGAAAATCATCGAAGTTTTTTTGCGAGCCGGTTTTGAGCGCTGCCGCCGGATCGACGAGTACGAAAACGCCGGACGCATTGTCTCTGAACTCGATCTTCTGAGCGAAGACCACTTCTATGTCCGGTATCTCTGCAGGCGTCTGGAAGGAAATATAAAGGACTATCAGAAAGAATATTACGGCTTGAAACGCAATTCGCGCAAAACCTATATGCGCTGCCGCCGGTGCGGCGCCCTTCTGGTCAAGACAGGAAACCGGCGCATGTACTGCGCCCCCTGTCAGAAGCTGTCCCGCAGGCAGAGCTTGCAAAAAGCCGCCAGAAAATACCGAAACCAGTCCGTCATACAATAGAAAACTCTGGTTTTCCTCGGAGAACAAACGTTTGAAGCACATTTTGCGGTGCTATATATCAAAAGTGGAATACAGCGTCACTTCTCTGCGGGCGGCGGTACTGCCGGTTCCGGCGGCATCGCCGTCCGCCTCTTTCCTCCGTGTCACAGCACACCGAAGCGGCGCATATCCAAAAAAACAAAGAAAGGAGTATCATCAATGGCTGTAACAATCGGACATGCCTCCCTGGACGAACACGGAAAGACCCGAGGGGGAGCCGCCGGCGATCAGACCGGGCAGGAAGTCTGCATTCGTTCTTACTACAATATGGGACACCACCTCGTCCTGCGCCCGAAGACGCAGGATACGGCAGAAAAAATTGCCGCCGCGGTGGAAGACGCCTGCCAAAATCCCAGAATCGGATACGATCAGGGACAGCGAAACACGCTGAGGCAGCAGGCTGCCGCCTCTCATTTTAATCTGGCGGCAATCCGCGTCCCCTGCGAGTGCGACTGCTCATCTCTCATGGCAGTCTGCGCGGAGGCGGCTGGCATCGAGATGGAAGCTGCCTATTCCGGCGGCAACGCTCCCACCACCTCCACCATGCGCAGAAAATTTGCCGCCACCGGCGCCTTTGAAGTGCTGACCGCCGCAAAGTATCTGACCTCCTCCGATTATCTCAAACGCGGAGATATTCTGGTAAAAGAGGGAAGTCACACGGTCTGCGTTCTCTCCGACGGCGCGAAATCCGCCTCCTCCTCCGGCACGCCCTCCCCGTCTGCGCCGCCTTCGTCCGCTGTCCCCGGCCTCTTTCAGACCGGTGAAGCGGTGACGGTAAACGGAACCCTGTACGCCACCGCCAAAGGCAGCGGAAACCGCATCGAAAAACACGGAGCCCTCATGTATGTCACGGAGCTGGCCAACAGCAAAATCTATCCGCACTTTGTCGGGCTGGCCTCCTCCAAAGGAAAATCCCGTCAGGGATGGGCTTCCCCTGACATCCTACAAAAAGACGGCCAGAAACCGGCGGCCCCTGACGCCCCTACGGCGTTCTTTCCCGCCGCTTCGTATACCGGCTGTTCCATCATCGACGGCTTAAAGTCTGTCGGAGCAGACAGTTCCCTGGCCTACCGCAAACAAATCGCGGCGGCTAACCACATCCCCGATTATCAGGGATCCGGCGAGCAGAATAAACAGATGCTTGCGCTGCTAAAAAGCGGACACCTGATCAAACCGGACGGCAAAACTGTCTGACCACGGGGACGGCAGATATGGATAAACCAATCAGCAAGCAATCCCTGTTTCATCTTCTGATTTTCAATCAGCCCTTTGTCTACAGCCGGTTTATCACCCTGCATCCGCTGAAAATGAAGGATATCGTCCCATTTCAGCAGTATCAGGAAGCTCTGACGCTCCGCAAGGACGCCGTCTTTCAGGAAAAAGAGATCATCAAAATGAGTTATCTGGATTTCATAAAATACGCCTGCCGCAACGAAAAACTCGCGCGGGCTTACCCGATCCCGATGCTGCCGTTTTACTATGATTTTATCATCGCACTGCTGCAGATGGCCTGCGGGGAAAACACAAAGGTCCGCTGGGAGCCCTCCTCCTTGGCAATCTATATCGGCGGACAGGAAATCACCCCGCCCGTCTTTGACGATCTCAGAAAGATTCTGATTATTCAAAACGACATCGACTTTGACGCCGACGAGTTTATGAACCGGGACACCGAAAACGCGCTGAAAAAGGCGAGGGAATTTGAGGCAAAGAAGAACCGGGAGAAATCGGATCTGGAGGACTATATCGACTCCCTGATCATCTCCCTGAAACTGACGGAGCAGGAGGTATCCAATCTGACCATCCGCAAATTCTGGCGCTATATCCGGCGCATCACCAAGCAGGAAGAATACCTGGCCTGCCGCACCGGTCAGATGAGCGGATTGGTCACGTTAAAAGAACCCCTCTCCTACTGGATGACCAGCATCGACATAACCGATCCATACGCGCATCTGAAAACCGATGAAGCGGAATTGAGAAGCAAGATTACATAGCCGTCCTGCTTCTTCAATCATAACACAGCAAAAAACACAAAAAAAGAAAGCGAGGAAACAAATTATGGGTAATGTAGTAAATGAACGGTCCAAGGATTTTCTGGTATCCACGGCTGACGTCGCGTTTTTCGTGAACGACATGCTGGCCTTTACCGGCACGACCTCCTTAAACACTTCGATCTCCGTGTCGATGGAGGATCAGGAAGTCACCGGCGGCAAGGGAAACAAGACGCTTTACAAGTACAAGTACGGCAGAAAGCTGGCCCCCTCCATCGAGATGGCCGAGTGGAACCTGGCCTATCTGGCCGCCAACGTGGGCTCTACCATCTTCGAGGGCATGAAGGATGTGTTCGCCGTAGCGGAATGCGTCACTCTGGTAAACGGCGTCGGCATCTTGAAGAAGGCTCCTGTCGGCAACGTGTTTGTGGAGATCCCGAACGGCTCCACGCTGGAGGTGGAACCGGACGGCTCCACGATCACAGTGGGCACGATGAACAGCAATGTTTTAGTGACATATCAGTACAACACCGGCGTGAAGCGGGTTGCCGTCGATGCGGAATCGACTCCTTTTGTGGGCCGTCTGGTCATGAGCGCCGACAAGCACAACAACAAGATGGGAAAAGTGGGCGAAGTCCAGATCGAAATTCCTTCCTTCCAGTTGTCCGGTACTTTTGATATCTCCCTGGAAGCCGGCGGCACCACGACCACCAAGCTGGACGGCGACGCTCTCGCCGTGGACAGCGCATCCTGCTCGGACGGCTCTGTGTACGCCTTTATCACAGAGATCCCCTCCAAAGAGTCCGCCGTCTCCGTCAGCGATATCGCGGTTACGCCCGCTGTCATCGAACTGGCGGCAGGCGAGACGAAGCCGCTCACCATCATCGGCATCAAGGGCGGTCTGTACAGCAACGTGGAAATCGATCCGGCCGACTGCACCATCACGCCGGAGGACGAAGCGGTCGCAACGGCCGAGAACGGTACTGTAACCGCCGTCGCGGCAGGAACCACCTATATCAACGTGGAATACGGCGAGGCCGCCGATATGGTCCGCGTCATCGTAGCCTGAGTCCATTGTCTGAGGGTGCTGGTAAACAGCACCCTCCTTTACAGGTATTCTCATGTGCGGACATTGTTATGAACAGATTTGGGAGCAGAGCAAAAAGCAGATGTTGTTCTGCCGTTTAAAAACAGAGGAACCGGCCGCCGCGCAGAGACTGTGTCCCTGCCAGCGGTTCTGTCCGGATCGGGATAAATTTATCCCCTTTAAACAGAAAGAAAATTGCCGGCAGTACCGGTGACGGCGCCCGTTCCTCATCTTTATCAATCAGGAGGCGGCTATGATGCCCAACCGAAAATTCACACCCTTCTCGAAAAAAAACATTCTCTATGCAAGACTGGAAGCCTATCTCTTCAGTCTGATCTTAATCGTTCTGGTCTGGTTTAACAAGGATGTCTCGGCCATCGCCGTTTTGCTCACGCTGGCCTGGGCCGGCTACAAGCTGCTGCAGGGTCTCTATATCAAAATGGCGGAGCGGGAACATCTGGAGGAACTGCGTCTGGGGCGCCGCTTACAGGATCTGGAAGCCTTGGATCTGGATCTGAAAATCGAGGCGCTGGAACAGGAAGAAACCGGCCAAATCTGAATCCAGAAAGCGAGGAATCAAACCGATGACCATCACTGTATTTCTAATTTTACTCTCTGCCTTCTCCGCCGTAAGCAGCCTTGTCACGGAGGGAGTCAAGAACCTTTTTGCCGGCTCCGCTTCGATTTCCTACAATGTTGTGGCGCTTGTATCCGCCCTCATCATCGGGACGGGCGGCACGGCTGTCTACTACCAGTTTTATGCGCTTCCTTTTACCGTCAGCCATATTTTATATATGGTTCTGATGGGACTGGCCAGCGGCCTGGTCAGCATGACCTCCTATGACAAGGTAAAGCAGACCATCATGCAGCTCATTCGCTGCCAGCAGACAGAAGGAGGCCGGCATGGATGAAAACTATACAAACCTGGCCGTTCATATTCAGGAGGTAGACAGCCGGACCCGCTCCAACGAACACCGCATTGACGCCCACGATAAAGAGCTGCGCGAAATGCGCGAAAAACAGGACGCCATCTACGATCTGACTTCTTCCGTAAAATCCATTGCCACCGATATGACCTACCTCAAAGAAGACGTCAAAGACGTCAAATTCGGACAGGACAAACTCAACGAAAAAGTCACCATTCTGGAAAACCAGCCGGCCAAGGAAACCAAAAAGCGGATCGACGGACTGGCCGATAAGCTGCTGTGGCTTTTGGTCGGCGGCGCGGCCGCCGGCGCCTTGTCCTTGCTGTTGCCGAATCTTCCCTGGTGATTTTTCCATCAAAAAATATAATCTAAAGGAACCGATGCCATATGATCAAAAATTACCAGATTTTCAAGGAAACACTCAACGCTGCCATTCAAAACAGCGGCCTGGATATCGGCGCCGTCTATTTTATTCTGAAAGACGCCCTCTCCTGCACAGAAAAGTTGTACTACGCGCAGATCAACCGCGAGTGCGCGAAAGAACAGAAAGAAGCAGAAGAATCACAGACACCAACCCGCAGCGAGACAGAAAACCCGCAGAAAGAACAGCAGGCCAACCCCTATGGACAATAAAAACGCAATCACCCCGCTGATCCAGTCCTACACGGTGGATTTTGCGGGAAGCAACAACTTCTTATTTGTAAAAGGCATTCAGGGCGACGGTCACAGCACGCGGTACGTCGATATCGCGCTTCTCAACGATACCCAGCCGTATGAGATCAATCCTGATGCCGTCCGCGTCGTGATCCGGGGAACCAAACCGGATCAGACCGCCGTCTTCAATGAATGTGAAATTCTGAACAACAATACCATCCGCGTCGAAATCACACAGCAGATGTCCGCTGCTGCCGGAAAAGGCAACTATGAGATATCCATCATGGCCAAAGAAGAGAACCGTACGCTGACCTCCTTCCCCTTCTTTGTCATGATCTCCAGGGCCAGCTTTGACATCGGCTATGTCACCTCCTCCGACGAATTCAAACTGCTGATTGAAAAAATAAACGAAGTCAACAAAATGAAGGAGGAACTGGTCGATATCAGCGAAGACGCACTGGAAGCCATCCGCCAGAGCAAGGAGCAGACAGAAGACTGCCGGGAGGCAACCGAAGATTCCATCGAGGCGACAGCCGCCATGCGCGAGCTCCACAACGCCGTGCTTTTGGAGGAAGAAAAACGAACCAAAAACGACGAGGATCGCCAGCGGGACACCGCCGCCGCTCTGGCCAAAGTAGAAAAAGCAACCGATGACGCCAAAAATCAGACCCGCATCATGCAGGAGCTGGAACAGACCGTCACCGAAGCGGAAAACGAACGGATCGCGGCGGAAAACGCGCGGAAAGAACAGGCCGCCGCTTTCTCTGACGAGGAAGACATCCGCAAAGCCAACGAGGCGCTGCGCATACAGAATGAGAACAAGCGCCAGGAACGAGAACAAGTCCGTGTGGACAATGAAAACCTCCGGCGTGTCCGCGAAGAAAAAAGGCAGGCCGACATGGAGGAAGCGATCAATGAAACCATCTACGCATCCAACTCCGCCACGGCGGCGGCGTCCTACGCCAAATCGGTCGGAGACGATCTGATCACCCGCCTGAACCGGGGCGAATTCAAAGGCGAAAAAGGAAACGACGGCGTGGTGCATACCATTGCCGGACAGTATGCGTTTCAGATTGTCGGGGAGGATCTGATCCTGTTTTATACGGACGGCGACGATCCCCTGGATTTTCAAATCGACGAGGCCGGCGATCTGATTCTGACCATTGATTCCTGACGACAAAAAATATTTAACGAGGTGAATAACATTATGCCGCAAGTAAATTTAGGAAAAGTCAAAGGCGAACCCTTTCGCTTTGAAGATTTTACACCGGAGCAGAAATTAGAAATCAAGGGCGACAAGGGCGATATGCCCATCGTCAAGGCCGGGGCCGTCACAACCGTCCCCTACGAGGAAGGCGCCAAAATCACGTCGGAAACCAACGGCGACGTTACGTCCTTTCATTTCCAGGTGCCGGTTGGCCAGCGCCCGCCTTTCTACGGCGCTCTGGAAGACTTCCCCAGACCCGGCGATCCGACACAGTTCTGTGTGGACAATACTTTCCGCCCGATCCTGACCTATGGCTGGGATGTCAAAACCGAGGACTACATACTGATCGGAAGCGCCAGCGACGTCGATCCGGTCATGCGCCAGAACATCATCGACTGCCTGCAGCGAATCCAGGCGCTGGAAGAGGCGCTGGAGCACGCTCTCCTTGGCTATGCGATCCGCGTCGTTGACACGCTCCCCGCCGAGCGGGAGGAAAAGACGCTGTACTTCTTAAAACGATAGAAAGCGATGAGGAAAAGCAATGGCTGGAATTCTATGTGACAATATCAATCTGGAATGTATCATGGCGGGAAACGACCTGATCGCGGAGGTCTGGAGACAGCAAGACCTGGTATATCAGTATGACTGCACCGCGCCGACCCTGACCATCACCGCGCCCGCCGGGACCGCTGCGGCTACACCGTCCTACTACACGGCCGGAGCTGTCTTCCGCGTACAGGGTACCGTTATTGATACGGAAAGCGGCGTCGCCGCTGTTTATGTAAACAATCAACCAGCGACGGTCAGCGGGACATCCTGGTATAAGGATGTCACCCTGCCGGCGAACACCACAACCTCCCTATCCGTATATGCCGTGGACCATGCCGAAAACCGGACCGAAACCATGACGCGCTATGTCATGTATGACAATGCGGCCCCGGTTCTGACTGTGAGCGCTCCCGCCGGACAGTCGGCCGGCGCGCCCACCTATGTCACCAATGGCTCCTACCGGGTTTCCGGTACTGTATCGGATTCCGGCAGCGGGGTGGCCGCCGTTTATGTGAATCATGCTGCCGCCACCATCAGCGGAAGCAATTGGTATAAAGACATCTCTCTTTCCGGGGATGTCACCACCACCATCTCTGTCTATGCCACGGACCGGGCCGGGAAGAGCTCTGCCGCCGTCAACCGGTATATCCGCTATGACAGCGCCGCGCCCAGTGTCGCCATCTCCTCTCCCGCTGCCAATTCCTATACCTCCGCGACTACGGTCACGGTCAGCGGTACAGCCAGCGACCCCAGCGGCATCACAAAAGTAACCGTAAACGGCCAGACCGCCACCGGAAGCACCAGTTGGAGCCGGGCAGTCAGCCTGACTGCCAACGCCTGGAATACCATTACTGTCATCGCTACCGACGCGGCCGGGCGCACTTCCACCGTCACAAGACAGGTCTACAGCGATACCATCGCTCCCACCCTGTCCATCACCGCACCGGCAGCAAACAGCTACACGACAAGCAGCACCGTCACGGTGACAGGCGCCTGCAGCGATGCGACCGGCATCCGCTCCGTTACGGTCAACGGTCAGGCTGCCTCTGTCTCCAACAACACATACAGCCGCTCCATCTCGCTGAATGCGAACGTTTGGACGACTCTGACTGTCGTCGCCACAGACGGCGTCGGACGGACCACGACCCAGACGCGGAAGGTGTTCTATGACAGCGCCGCCCCGTCTCTGGCTCTCAGCGCTCCCATCGCGGAGTCCTACACTTCCGCCACAACCACGACCGTATCCGGCACGGTATCTGACGCCAGCGGCATCCGCAGCGTCACTGTCGCAGGTACGGCTGTGAGCATCACCAACGGAGCTTTCAGCCGTTCGGTCTCTCTGAGTGCCAATGCGTGGAATACGCTGACTGTCGTTGCCACCGACAACGCCGGCCGCACCTCCACGGTATCCCGGCGTGTCTACTGCGATACCACGGCTCCCTCTCTCTCCATCAGCGCCCCGGCCAATAATATCTATACCACAAGCAGCAGTATCACGGTCAAAGGTACGGCCAGCGACGCAACGGGTATCCGCAGCGTGACAGTTAATGGCTCCGCCGCATCCGGAACCACCAGTTGGAGCCGGGCGGTCTCTTTGTCTGCCAACGCCTGGACCACGATCACAGTCGTCGCGACCGACGGGGTGGGACGGACGTCCTCCGCGACCAGAAAGATATTCTATGACAGCGCCGCTCCCTCTTTGGCAATCACATCGCCCGCAGCCAACAGCACCGTGACCTCCTCCTCGATTACTGTGAGCGGTACTTGCAGCGATGCCAGCGGTATCCGGTCTGTAACCGTGAACGGCAGCGCGGCCAGCGTGTCAGGCGGAACATACAGCAAGGCGGTTTCGCTGAGTCTGGGAAGTAACACAATCACAGTAATTGCAAC
>CAJUHP010000033.1 GCA_910586125.1 uncultured Lachnospiraceae bacterium
TTCCTCTTTTCCTGTCTTTTCCATGGTTTTCTTGCCTTCTGTCTCTGCCACTTCACACCTCCTTTGCCTGTTCCTTCCTGCTACGTCCTGTTTTTGTATAAAACTTTTTAGTTTCTTTGCAACACTCTTGTTCCTTTAACATTCTACTGTTAAAACAGTTATAACCAGCCTGGTTATTCTTAAGAATTCTGCTTCTTCCGTATCCTTTGGTATCTTCCTAGAAATCCTTCTAAAATCAAATTACAAATCGATGTCTAGGGATATCTTTCTTTATAAACAGCTTTGCATATCCATACTAGGGAGCTGAAAAAGCCTGCAAATACCTTACCTCCAGTGCAAGTCCACCCAAACAAAGTATTGCCTAAGTATATTGCTGATAATGCTACGATGGTTGTCATCAAGTCAAAAATACACATCACTGTAGAGTCTGTTAAAGCTTCATAATAAGGAAACTCCATTTATTGCTTCTTCAGATTTCGTATCAAGCAAACTTTGCTGTGTAATAGTTTCAAACATCTCTACAAGAGAACTAATCTTTTTCACAGTATCAGATAACTCTTTCATTTTAGAGAATCGAGGTGTTACTAATACTTCGATAAATTCATCTCTACCTAAACCACTAAATTCTTCATCATTTAGTATTTCGTAATATTTTAAAGGGGAATATTCATCTGCGGATAAATATTCAAACAACTTATCAAATTTAGCTACTTCACTAATACGCACTTTTCTTTCAACTTCTTCCGAAGATTGTTTTTCGTATTTACCGTCCCCACCTATGCCTAAAACATTCGCCTTTGCGTTAGCTGCCTTTTGATTAATTTCGTTAAGTTTTTGAGTCTCTTCTTCATACACATATCCATCTATCGCGGAAATGTAATCGTCCAATAGTTTGCTGTTAATGTAAAGAAAATACCGCCCTTTCCTGATTTCTTTTATTATAACATAAGCATCTACTTATAGCTATTAAAAATCAGTATACTACTCTCCTTGAATAGTATACTGATTTTAATTGCACCCTGTATGACAGCTACCCTATTTCAGTTTGTTGGTTGATACTGTTTTATGAGTAGCCGTCATAAAACGGCCGTTTTTCTATTAGATTTTAGTACACACTTTCATTTTTAAGTTTAAACTGTTCCAGCAGATTTCGGAGTACCTGTGCCTGACTGGAAAGTTCTTCGCTGGCTGCCGCGCTCTCTTCAGATGTGGCGGAGTTATTCTGAACCACGCTGGAAATCTGAGAGATTCCCTCGCTGATACTGCCCATGAAAGTAGCCTGCTGACTGGATGCATTGGAAATCAGATGCACTTGCTCGATCACCTGTCTGGCTCCTTCCACCACATCGCGAAGAGCCTGTTGTGTAGTCTCTGTAAGCTGCACACCGTTTGTCACTGCCTCCAATGTCTTAGCTATCAAATCGGAAGTACTCTTGGCCGCCTCGTCGCTTCTGGCCGCCAGGCTGCGCACCTCGTCCGCAACAACGGCAAAGCCTTTTCCTGCACTTCCTACACGAGCAGCTTCCACCGCCGCATTCAGCGCCAGAATGTTTGTCTGGAATGCGATGTCCTCAATTGCCTTGATGATATGGCCAATTTCATTGGAACAGCTACTGATTTCATTCATGGCATGCGACATCTCTTCCATCTGCTGATTGCAGCGGGTAATCTGTTGCTCTACCTGGTCAATTTGAATGCTGGTCTCATTTGCTGTCTTTGCATTTGTGTTGATCTGATCCGAAACCTGATCGACGCGCTCTACCAGACTATCGACCTCGTTGGCCTGCTCCGTAGCACCCTGGGCCAATGCCTGCGCACCACTGGAAACATGCTCTGCGCCGTTGCCTACCTGAACTGCTACCAACTGGATCTGCGTCATGGTATCATTCAATTGTTTCAATATCACATCGGTGGACTTGCGAATCTCCACAAAATCCCCAATGTAATCGAGCTGCGGCACACGGTTTAAATTTCCCTGTGAAATCGCATTCAGATTCTCGGATATATCGGATATATAAAGAGAAAGAGTCTTGGCTGCCTGGTTCAGGCTTTGAGCCAGCAATCCGATCTCATCTCTGTTATCCACATGAATCTCAAAATCCAGCTTTCCCTGAGACAGTTTCTGACTGTTTTCCGTAATCGCCTGGATCGGACGCACAATGCCAGCCATGACATAGCGCAGCAACAGCAGGCAGGCAATAATAATAACCACAACGGTCGCAATCGTTACCAGCATTGTAATATTAATGGTATTGTGCAAAAGCGTTTCAGAATTTAACACTTTCTCTTCACTGATTGTCACGACCTGTTCCAATAACTTAACAAGACTATTAACATTTTTCTTAGTCTGATTCAGATACATGTCCTGCGCCTGAACCGGATCCGTTGCGTTCAGCGCCAAAATCTCCGTCGCAGAATCATGAATCGCCTGATGCAGCGGCATGATCTGATCCATCAATGAGCTTAGTTCAGAACTGACTGTGGAACGATCCGTATTGTACAGCCAACGTCCCAGATCACAGGTCGTACAGTCTGTACTCCCGGTAAATTCCGTACCAAAGCTGATCGCAGAGCTTAGGTTTTCAATCCAATTGAAATGCGCTTTCTCTGCCGATAAGGCCAGCGTATGCACATTTGTTGCTTCCGCTGTGTCTGTGCTGATCTGCCGGGTGATCGATAAACCGGCAAAGCTGACGATTCCGCTGATAACAATGGCAAAAAATATAACTGCCACCCGTATCCAGACTAACATTTTTATCGATTTTTCCATGTCTGTCCTCATTCTCTCCTTCTGGTTTTCATTGCGTTTTTAAAACATCACAATAAAACCTATCTTCTGGCTATATTATTATACCTGAATTTTGACAGGTTTTCAACTGTTTTTCGCATAAAGATTTTGTTTAGAAAAAATCTATCAAAGGAGATAAGAAAACTACATCACAATATATCCAATGACAGGATCTGATGAAATTTTTTGGTCAACTCCCCTACCATATACAGAGAACCAATCGCACAGATTACGCCGTCTTCTCCAGCTTGTTCAAGCGCAAGCATACAGCCTTCTTCCAAACTCCCTGCGGCCCGCACCGTTTTATTGGTCATTGTACGCAGGTGTCCAGCCAGTTCCCCGGCTTCCATGCCGCGCATACTGGGCGGCTTTACTGTAATAAAACAGCGGGCCAAATCCGGCAGTTCGCTCATCATGCCGGCGGCATCCTTATCCGCCAAAATACCGGTTAAAAAAACAATGTTTCCCTTCGGAAAATATGTCCGCAGAGTCTCTGCTGTGGCTTTTACCCCCTGCGGATTATGAGAACCATCCACAAAGATACGGGGATGTTCACTCAGACACTCAAAACGCCCGGTCCATCGCGTATTCATCAATCCTTCTCTCAGCGCCCGATCACCAATTTTCCATCCTCTCTTTCGCAGCGCTTCTATGGTCTCAATCACCACAGCCGCATTGCAGATCTGATAGATGCCCAACAGCCCGATCCGCAGATTGCAATACCGCCCATAGGTAAAGCTCTGGCCGGTCAGATCTCTTGTTTCGAGCAGAAGCGCATCATAATTCGGTATCGTCATGGAAGCATGATTTCTTTTCACAGCTTCTTCCATCACAGGAAGTGCCTCTGCATTCTGTCCATAGTATACAACGTCCCCTCCCTCTTTGATAATGCCGGCCTTGGCTCCGGCGATTTCCTGGATGGTATTCCCAAGCTCTCTGGTGTGGTCCATGCTAAGCGCTGTGATCACAGCTACTTCCGGCGTGCCGATCACATTGGTGGAATCCATGGCTCCGCCCAGCCCCACCTCCAACACCACGATATCACAGCGGTTCTTATAGAAATAAGAAAAGGCCAGAGCTGCAATCAGCTCAAACTCGGTCGGCTTATCTTCCATCGCCTCGGCCAGAGGACGTATCTGACCGGTCAGCTCCACCAGCTCCTCATCGGTTATCGGACTTCCGTCAATTTGCATCCGCTCGTTAAAGCAATGGATAAATGGAGAGATAAAAAGTCCGGTATGATATCCGGCCGCCTGAAGAACGGATGCGGTCATGGCTGCCGTGGAGCCTTTTCCGTTCGTCCCCGCGATATGAACAAATTTCAATTTTCTCTCCGGATTTCCCATGCGCCTAAGCAGCTCCGTGATCCGGGCCAGACCCACCCGCTTGCCGCGCCAGACGATGCTGTGTATATAAGACAGCGCTTCTTCGTATGTCATATTTCTCCCTTCGTCACGCCTGTTCCTGTACCAGAACCGTAACAGGACTGCGGTACAGCGTATATACTACAATGGTATTCAGCGTTACCAAAAAAACGGCCTGCAGCGCTCTCGGCCCCACATAGGAGGCAAACGGCGCTCCAAATACGACGGAAAAAGCCCAGGAACGATAGAGCACAGAAGTCACGGCGCTGATCCCTCCGATCATCCCGCCGTACACCAGAATATTCCGGCTTTTCTTGAAAACCGGCGAAAGGCAGCCAGCCAAAAAGCCCACCAATATGGGAGCCGCCCCCAAAATCGGAAGATAGGCGTCTCCTTTGATCAGACAGCCGACCAGGTCGGCCAAGCCGCCAACCAGCGCGCCGCCTATGGGGCCAAACCAAATTCCGGCCAGTAAAATAAAGGAATCGCTGATACTGAGCCGCAGAGACGGCGACAGGTTGATCGCCAAAAGCCGGCTGGCTGCAATCTGCAGGGCAATCAATACGCCCATCATGGCAATGGTCTTTGTGTTCATGACATTTTTTTTCTTCATCGTTTCTGTCCTCCTGGATAAAGTATGCTCACCTGAAGAACAGACATGCGCAAAAAACGCAAGAAACCCGGAATTACCGCATAAACGCAGTAATTCCGGGAGTCCTTTTATCCATCATAAACAGGCAAGCAGCGGGATGCGGAATATACACCACAGCCTGGCCGGCTTTCGTCCCGGAGGCAACTCCCCGTCCCCCGGGCACTTAGCGCGTACATTCCTACTCTGCTTTGAATTACAGAATCTACTATAACATAAAATCCTCTGATTGAAAAGACTTTTTTTAAATTTCCAGTTTTAACTGAATTTCTTCTTCTGCCTCCTGTTTAAACTCTTCCACCTGTTCCGGCCCAATCTGCGGCAATTCTTCGAGAGAGCCGATGCCGAAATGGCGCAGAAACGCTTCCGTTGTGCCAAACAGAATCGGCCGGCCCGGCGCATTCAGACGTCCGATTTCTTCGATCAGGCCATACTCGGCCAGACGGTTCACCGCGTGGTCCGAATTGACGCCTCGGATTCCCTCCACCTCCATCTTGGTGATAGGCTGCTTGTAGGCTACAATGGAAAGCGTCTCCAAAAGAACATCGGTCAAAGCGTATTTCTTTGGCTGGCTCGCCACCCGGATCAGGTATTCATAGCAGTCTGGATTGCTGCACATCTGAAAGCTTTCCTCCAATTCGATCAGGCGGATTCCTCTATTTTCTGCCGCGTATTCGTCCATCATGGAATGCAGCAGCTTCTCCGTCGTCTCCTTATCCTGCTCCACCGCCTGCGCCAACACCGAAAGCGGCACGGAACTGCCCATGGTAAAAAGGATCGACTCCAAAACCATCTTTGCTTTCCTGATATCCAAACCGTCAACCTCCCTCTTCGTCAAATGTCACCGGCGTATCATCCACCAGCCTGAGGTGAATTTCGTCAAACAGATTCTCCTGCTCTGCCTCCAGCCGCCCCATCTTCAGCAGCTCCAGCACCGCCAGAAATGTGACTACGATCTCCATGCGCGTCGGCTGCCTCTCCAGAAGCTCCCGAAAACCAAAAACCCGGCAGCGTATCCCGTAGTCCATCACAAACAGAATCTTGTCTTCAACCTTGACGGGTTCTTTGCGGATCTGCCCGAACCGGCTGCGAACCGGGTCCACCTTATCCTCCCGCCGCTTCATGACAAAATCAAATACTGTCTGCAGGCGGGACAATGTGACACCGGACAAAAGCAGCTCCACATCCACCGGCGCTTCATAAGAAGAAACTTCCGGCGGTATGGTCGGCGGTTTGTAGAGAGCTCTGGCTGCTTCTACCTGGCGATCCCGCAAATCCAGAGAAGCGTATTGATACATTTTGTATTCCAGCAGACGCTCCACCAGTTCGCTGCGCGGATCTTCTCTTTCTCCCTCTTCATTCAATTGAGCCGGCAGAAGCATCCGGCATTTGATATCCAAAAGAGTGGCCGCCATCACCAGAAAATCGCTGACTAAATCCAGATTTTCTTCCTGCATAGCCTGGACATATTCCAGATACTGCGCTGTAATCTCCACAATGGGAATATCATAGATGTTTACTTTATTTTTTTCAATCAGGTGCAAAAGCAGATCCAAAGGCCCCTGAAAAACCTCCAGCTTTACCTCAATGCCCATGCTGTTTCCCTCAGATCTTTTTCTTCAGCCGGATGACCGGCAAGGTCGGAAAATTGCCGCCGAAACGAATGTTTACCGAGTGTGTTCCAAGCCCTGGACTGACGATCATGCAGGCATTGCCCTTCCAATACATTCCCCTGTCATACACTGGGAAAAACTCATAATTGGGCGACATCAGCCCGCCGATTCCCGGCAGGCGCACCGTTCCGCCGTGCATATGTCCAGCCAATACCAAATCGGCTCCCCAGGCCGCATATTCCGAAAAGTAGTTCGGATAATGCCCCAGCAAAATATGAAACCGGCCATTCTGCGGTCTTCCCAATTTTCTCTCCAAATAGCTCGCGCGCATCGGCACAGACAGCGCCTTGGCGTAGTACCCCAGTCCCAGATCCAGTCCCGTCACATCAATAGCCTGTTCTCCCCGCGTCAGTACTGCGGTCGAATCCGCCAGAACCACAACGCCAAGCCGCTGGAGATATTCTGTATAACGCCTGTAAGCGTCCTGTCCCCGTTTTCCCGCCCGCCCCTTCAGCGCCAGTTCATGATTGCCGTTCCCGCAGTATACCGGACACAGTTGGGTCAGACGTCCCAGAAAACAGGCTGTCTGCGCGGTCTGGTGCGGTCTGGTCTTTACGATCATATCCCCGGCGCACAGAATATAATCCGGACGGCTCTCACGAATACGATCATACAGTTTTTCATTATCCGGCCCAAAATTCTTTCCATGGAGATCTGCCAGCAAAAGAATCCGGACGCCGTCAAAGCTGTCCGGAATTTTTTCATGTTTGATTTGGAATGTAACCGTCCGAAGCTGTCTCTTTTCATATTCCGAACAAAGCAGACCACCTGCTGCTGCCGCGGCGCCCCACATCAGCAAATTCATACTGTCTGTTCTCCTCTTCCCAAAATGGTCATTCTACAAAAAGATTCCCAGCAAGCCATAAGAAAGAATATCCACAATCAGACAGGCCAGCAAGATTCCCAGAATTGTGGCTGGGAACGCCTTCTTAAAGGGAATGTTCAATAGCGAGGCGATCAGAGAGCCGGTCCATGCCCCTGTTCCCGGCAGAGGAATACCCACAAAGAGCAGAAGCCCCCAAAACTGATATTTTTCGATCTGATCTTTTTTTCCCATGGCCTTTGTCTCCAGCTTTTCTACCATGGGACGAAATAGGCTGGTATGCTTCAGCCAGTTAAAAATCGGAGTGATAAACAGCAGAATAAACGGAACCGGAATGATATTGCCGACGACGCACAGCACATCGGCTGTAAACAGCGGAATCCCCAAAAGCTTTGCGGCGATCAGGCCGCCGCGCAGTTCCAAAATCGGGACCATTGATATGAGAAAGACGATTGCCTCCTTCGACACAATACCGTCTAAGGTGACGGTAAACCAGTTGATCAGTGATTCCATAAAAACTCCTTTGTCCTTTTTTGCGGGATTGTATCAGCCTGCGGATTATTATAGCAGAAAGCGAGGGTTTGTACAAGGTGTTTCCCTGTAAACCCTCGCTTTTTTGATGCCCTGCGATTCGCGGCGCATCCCTTTTCGTGCTGTCTTAACGGTTCTCACTGAGATAGATGGAGACACGGTTCTGAATCACATCCGCCACATCCTTTGCTGATTTCTGGCCGGAAAAATAAGCGGCGGCTTCCTCATTGATAAAGGAAAGAATCTGTGTGTTGTAGGATGCAAGCGGTTCTGCATTGTCGATCAGTTGGCGTATCGCATCGATCTGCTCCTGGGTCGCAGCCTTGACTTCATAAGTAAAACCGTCAAAACTAAAGACGGAGGAACCTACCTCTTTCTCTTCCATGGCCTCGTCAAATACTTTCTGCAGGGAAGTCTCGCGGATCGGGAAATTCCATTGCAGATTGTCCTGATATTGACTGCCGAGCAGAGAACGCACAAATTCCCATGCTCCGTCCTTGTCAGACGATTTCTCAGAAATTCCGATTGCCATGCTGGATCGTATGATTGACCCGCTGCCGTTTGACGTCGGATAACCAATACACGTTACAGGCTCTCCAAACATGGCCGCGCTCGACAGATAATCGGCTACCTGAGACATGTACAGGCTGTCTAATAGCAATTTTCCTTGGGAGAGCTTCGTATAGGTTCCCTCACTCTCTTCATTATTGAAACTCTCCATGGAAGGGAAGGTATTGGCAAACTCCAGAAGCTGAATAAAATCATCGCTGTTAAAAGAGCAGGTACCCGCGCCCCAGTCCACATAAGCATCCGCGCCCAGCATCACTAACATCTGCAGAATCGACTCCCGGCTGGCATATTCCAGCAGCTCTGTGCCGGCTGGTTTGGATGCCAAAAGCTCCTGCACATCCGTCACTGTCCATCCCATTTTGTCGCCTACGTCAGCGGTTTTACCCAGCAAAGTCTGAACATTAAACGAGATGGCTGCTCCATACATTTTTCCATCCTGCTCATACAGCTTGAGAGCATTTGGAATAAAATCTTCCCTCTTCAGTTCGCTGTCATTGTCCAGGAAAGGATACAGATCCGCAAGCACGCCCTTCGCCATATAGCTGCTGGGATCCAGGGAGTTCAAATCGATCAGATCCGGCGTATTTCCCGACGTAATCTCGGAATTCATCTGTTTCTGTGCCGTCTCATAATCGCCGCTCATGCCATATTCTTTTACCTCAATCCGATAGGCATCGCTGCTCTTATTAAAACGAATAATCTCCGACCGAACCATGCTGTCCAGATACATAGTACCGTAAGTCAGAATCTTCTTCTCCTTGATTTCCGATGCCGGGGTTTTGGTCAGGAAGACGGCTTCCGCGCTGCTCTCATCCTGTGCATCCCAGTTAAAGGTAAAGGCCAGAATTCTGCCGTCCTCCAGCATTGCAAACTGCCGTACCTGATCGGAATTGATGTCACAGTTAATCCAGTTTAACAGCTCTTCACAGGTTCCTGTACTCAGATCATAGCGATACAGAATGTTGCCGCTGGAGATAAGTACCTCGTTTTCTCCCCCGCTTGTACACAGAATCCCTCCGTTGCCGCTGGGGATTCCCTTAAAACTATCTCCGAATGCCTTGGCGGAGAGATCAATGTGCTGCAGCACATAGCCGTTGCCTCCGGAGCGGTCATAGCTCAAGGCAAAGACACGGCCGTCGCCGCTGGCACACAGCCCCTGATACCAGCCGTCGTTGCTTATCTCAAACTGTTTCTGCCCTTGACTGTTCAAAACTACGATCTTTTCATTCTGCCCATTGAGAATCAGATAGATATTTCCCTCCGGATCCACCGCCATATCCTGCGGATACGCGCCGAATTCCGGATCGCTTCCCTCCATCACCGCTGCCGTTACATCCAGTCTGGATTTCTCGCTGCCCGCCGCGTCAAATACCGCCAGCGTATACTGGTTTTCGCCGCTCTCCGCCCACTGGTTGAGCAGACAGACAATATCTCCCTCCTTGGCCACTGTCATACGGATAATATTTTCGTTATCTGCCAATTTCCAGTTCAATAAAGTGCTTTCCAGCGTCTTCAGATCCATGACAAAGGTTTGGTAGCTGGATTCTTCTGTTTCCTCATTGTAATTCCAACTGGAATAGTACATTTTGTCGCCCTGTATAGCCGAATTGCTTAAACTGTCCACGCCGGACACTTTTTGAAATTCCGCCGTGTAGACGTAGTCCTTCTTCGGCTGGCCGTCATTGCTGCTCTCCTTGCTGCCACAGGCGGCAAACGGCAAAGCCATTGTTAGACAAAGACAAATCGCAAGAAAACGTTTCCTTAACTTCATTTTGCAACCTCCTCATATGATCATTCATTATAATCGTTTTCGGTACAAAGTTCTTTACATATTTCTTACGTTTCCAGAAGGACTTCGTTACGTTTTTCTTATGTTATGTCGACTGAAAATACCCAGCGCAGGATTCCTGCCGCTAACGGTTTTCCCCCACATAGAGAGTCACGCGGCTCTGTATGGCGCGGGCTACCTCCTCCGCCGTCTTCTGGCCGGCAAAATAGGCGGCGGCCTCCTCTTCAATGAAACGGCTGATCTCCGTGTCCGCGGCCGGAGCTCCCTGCCCCTCTTCAATCATACGGCGTATCACGGCAATCTCCTCGCTTTCGGCAGGCGGATAGCCATACATTCCGTCCGAAGTCATAGCCTCGTCTAAAACCTCCTGCAGCACGCTCTCCCGGATTGGAAATTCATAGAACGAACGCTGTTGTGTCTCCGATAAAAGGCTGCTTAAAAAACTCCAGGCTTCCTGATGATAAGAAGAATTCTCTAAAATTCCAAAGGAAAATGCCGGCTCAAGCCATGTTCCCCTGCCGTCCGCCATGGGATAGCCAATCGCATTCACCGAATCCCCGCCAAAGCTTAGAGCCTGCTTATGGTACCAGAAAACCTGTGACAGATGTTCCACTGACATGAGCAGATATTGTTCCTCTTCTAGCTTCTCATCGGAATCATCATCCCGCTTCCACTCTTCCCGGTTCGGAAGCATTGCGGCAAATTCCAGAAGTTCCTGGAAACCCTCGCTTTCAAACGAACACTCCCCTGTCGTCCAGTTTACATATTTTTGTATTCCCATTGCCAGCAGTATCGGCATCACACGCTCTCTGGGCGTCGGCTCCAACAACTGCGCATCCGGCCGCGCCTGAAGCAAAGCCCGAACTTCCTCCATCGTCCATCCAGCCCCATTGCCTACCACAGAGGTTTTTCCTATCAGAGTAGCCATCGTGAAACAGGGGACAATTCCGTACAGCCGCCCGTCCCGCTCATAGGTTTTCAAAACACTTTGGATAAAATCCGTCCGCGGCGTCTGCGGATCTTCATCCATCAGTGGATAGAGGTCCGCCAGAACTCCCCTGGCAATCAAAATATCTGTATTCAGCGATCCCAGATCTAAAAGGTCCAGCCCATTTTTCCCCAGGATATCGGCCCGAAGCTCCTCCAGCCCAGCTTCTCGATCCCCCGCACCATATTCTTTTACATAGAGCCGGCAGGTTTCGCTTTTTTTATTGAAAGACAAAACCTGTTCTTCCAAAACACTGTTTAAATCCAGCGTTCCCAGCGTCAGCCTTGTCTTTTGCGGCGCCTGGGAGGCCGGTATCTGCGACAGAAAAGCGGCTTCCGTGTTTCTTCCTTTGCTCTGCCCGTCTTCCTCTGCGTAAGACAGAATCAGAATACGCCGATCCGGCATCGCAGTCATATAAAAAATATTGTTGGAAATGATATCGGCATTGATAAAGCTCAGTTCCTCTGCGTAGGTATGCGTGGATAAATCATAGCGGTACAGACTGCCGCCGCAGGCCAGCAGAATCTGCTTCTCCCCGTCAAAACAGGCGTGAGCCACCGAGTAGTCCGGCAGACCTTCCCAGATCTCACCAAACCCTTCTGCCGACGGGTCCAAAAGGTAGATCGCGCTGTTTCTCTCCTCCACATTCGGACTCTCCCCGATATAAAATACCTGCCCTGCACTGTTTCGGACAATGCCTTCCCCATATCCGTCAGCCTCCGCCTGCCACAGAAATTGTCCCTGGGCGTCATAACACAGAATTACAGTGGAAAATCCCTGCAGCATCACATAGATATTCCCCTGGCTGTCTGTCTCGATTGCATAAGGAGACAGTTCGTCCTGCTTCCAGCGTTTCTGGCCAGTCAGATCCTCGGTGATATCCTGCCGCATGGTTTCCTCTCCGGCGCTGTCGCGGTGAACCAGCATGTAGCGCGAGTTATCTCCTCCGGCTCCTTCCATCCCGCCTTCTCCAATACAGGTCAAAAGCAGGTTGATTCCCCCGTTCTCGTCCGCTGTCAGACCGGATACATACTCACCCGCTTTCATTCCCAACGAAAACGCCTCGCAGGTTCGTGTAAGCATATTCATGCGGCCGCCGGACTCTGGCGCTTGTCCGCTTTCTTCATAGGAATATCTTGTAAAATACAGCGTATCGCCGTTTACAGAAAAAAATCTGCCGATATCAGCCAAATCCGACATGAGCTGAAATTCTGCGACATATACCAGCGCGTCTTCGTCCGATTTTGGATCTGTCTTCTCTTGGCCCTCTGTTCCCGCACTCTGCCCGGTCTCTTTTTCAGCGGCAGTCTCCGTTTTGCTTTCGTTTATGTTTTTAATTTCCGCTTCTGCGCCGCATCCTGCTGATGACAAAATCATACAGGCGCAGAGCAAAGCAGCCGCTGCCCGTCTCCATGTTCTCATTTGGAAATCCCTCCTTTTTCTCATACCTGCTACTGCTATATTATAAAGGATTTCCGCCAAAAGAGGCTTACATTCTTATTAATATTTTGTATCGGAGTTGTATCAAGTCTGCCAATTTTCGGTTTTAGCACAAAAAAATACAGAACCGAAACCATTGTGTTTCGATCCTGTGCGATATTCTGCCGGTGATGGGACTTGAACCCATACGTGGTTGCCCACAACAGATTTTGAGTCTGCCTCGTCTGCCATTCCGACACACCGGCTCATGAAAGATATTCTACCATATTTTTTCCGGTATTGCAAGCATATTTTTTAAATAAGGATTGCAATCCGCCGCCAAACTATTTATAATGAGTAGCAGAAATAAAATCAGACAAAGGACGGTACTTTTTATGAATGAAAAAAATGTATTCATTATGACGCATCCTCTGATTCAGCATAAAATCTCCATGCTGCGGGACCTGCGTACCGGCACCAACGAATTCCGCAAGCTGATCGAAGAGATTGCGACGCTGATGGGCTATGAAGCGCTGCGGGACCTGCCGCTGGAGAACGTAGAGGTTCAAACACCGATTGAAACCTGCATGACGCCGATGATCTCCGGCAAAAAGCTGGCTGTCGTACCGATCCTGCGCGCAGGACTTGGCATGGTAAACGGAATCCTGGCATTAGTTCCCTCCGCGAAGGTAGGCCATATCGGCCTCTACCGTGATCATGATACCCATGAACCGCACGAGTACTACTGCAAGCTGCCGGACCCAATTGAACTGCGGACCATCGTGGCTCTGGACCCCATGCTGGCAACCGGCGGCTCCGCTGTCGCCGCTGTGGATTTCATCAAACAGCACGGAGGGAAACAGATCAAGTTTATGTGCATCATCGCGGCTCCGGAGGGATTGAAGAAACTTCAGGAAAAGCATCCGGATATTCAGATCTACGTGGGCCATCTGGATCGGGAGCTCAACCAGGACGCCTATATTTGTCCTGGACTGGGCGACGCCGGAGACCGGATTTTCGGAACAAAGTAAAACGAAGAGAGCGCTGCATGGTCTCCTTATGCAGCGCCCTCTTTTTTAACAGTCACAGCGGCAAAACAGATTATATCCGACAATGACCAACGCCACTGCAAGCAAAATCACAGACAGTCTGGTAGGCAGGATACATTTGATAATCATACCTACACCTACCCAGAATAAGATAAAACCAATCAGCCGGCTCATGCATACCCGCCTTTGTGTTCTCCATACAGATTATGCAGAAAACAGCCCAATTATCCCGAAAACTATTCTTCACCGTCCAATATGGCGTCTGCCGTCTTCCTGGCAGCCTTTGCCGCCAGCTCGCCTGCCTTGTCCGCCAGCTCCTCCGCCGCCGTTTTCGGCTCGCTCTTGCCCGTAAATTTACTGATCAGGCCGGGAGCCATATTCACCAGACGGCTGACCAGATCTTCCTTTTCGTCGGTGCGGATAATCTTGGTGCTGCCGTCAGCAGCGATAACCAGCACCGCGCTGGGTGTAATCTTGCCGCCGAGCCCGCCGCCGTCGTTGTTTTTTCCATTACCGGCAAAGGCTCCCGCACCGATGCCAAAAGAAACGTCCGCCAGAGGGACAATCGTTATATCTCCCAGTTTCTGCGCCTCACCTACCACGGTTTTCGTTGTCACAAAGCTGTCCATTCCTCGAAACAACGCGTTTACGGTTTCGTTAAAGTTACTCTTGTCAGCCATTCTGAATTCCTCCTTTTCTTATCCGACAACAAACAATATTTACTCATCCTCCGCCATTATCTTTTGAAAACGGCGCAGCATCTTTCTGAAATCCGAGCGCAGCAGCACCTGAACCAAGATCCAAAGCAGACTGGCCCCGCGGATTCTTCCTCGAATAAAAAATTCTCCGTCAAGGCACGCCTCAGAAAATACAGGGGTCAGTGAGATATCTTTCCGATAGAAAACCGGAATCATGCTGAGCCCCCCTGTCGCCTGGCCGGTCAAGGCCGGATCGGAAAATCCAAACCGCCCCCGGATCCGCACGGTTCTTGGCAAAATATGGCGTACCGCCCGCCGGATCTGCCTCCAGATCCGACGCAGCACCTTCTTTGTCTCTTCGTCCTTCAAAAAAGCCAGAAAACTCTCTGCCTTTTCTTTTATCCGGCAAAGACGCCGGAACGCAATCCGGATTTTTTCCCTGACAGCCTGCATTTTCTGCGGAATTTGCTGCAAAGAGCGGAATACATTTTTGATTTTATCCCAAAGAACCGATAAAAAATTTTTTGAATCGTCACGCTCCTGCAAAACGGTCTCCGAAGACGGCGAATCCGCTGAATCCGCCGCTTCTGACTTTGACGCTGACAGCTCCTCTGGCTGTTCCATAAGATCTCCCGCAGGCTCTTCCCTCTGCTGATTTCCAGCAGAAAGCACGGCGTCCGATGATATTCTCAAGTCGGTATCGCCGCTTTCTTCTGTTACACGCCTATCTTTTTTCTTCCACAATAAACCAAAGAGACGAATTTGGACAAAGAATTTTTCCTCAAAGCCAAAGGATACCGAGAACAGAGACAAAAACCAACTGATCTTTCCCCGGACAGACATCTCTTCTTTGCTGCGTTTTCCAAAAAACTGATAGCGGACCGGAATAAACAGCACGGCCAGGGTAATCAAAAGAAACAGTCCCAAAAGCACTGTCAGCACAATCCCTATTATTTTCAGAAGCAGAAAGATTATTTGCATCATGACTCTCTCTCCGGCTGCGGATAAAGCAATTCCCGGCTGACTTTCCCGTGACAGATATAACAGTCTTTAAGAATACGGCCGCACAGCTCAAACGCCTCGTCTCGATCCGCCGCTATCCCCACAATCACCAGAGCGTCCTTTCGATAATACGCCTGTTTCAGATGAAAAGCCGGAATCAGCTCCATCAGATTGCGTTCATTGGCCGGCGCCGCCAGAACATAAAATTTTAATTTCCCATATTCTGTTTCCGAAAGCCTGGCCAGCAGGCGACGGTATTCCTGCAGATGTTCTCTGGCCTTCTCTCCGGTATAGACCGGTTCGCAAAAACGCATGGCAATTTCCTTCCCAGATTTAGAATCTCTCACAGAAATCTACTTAACGCGCCCGCAGGCAATAACACCCAAGCTGCAGAGCCGCCGCAGCAGCCTGACAGCGGATTTCCTCCCGGCTGCCCGAAAAGCGGTATTCCTGCACCAGAACCCGCTCCCGATAATAGCAGCCGATATAGACCAGTCCCACCGGGCGGGAAGGCGTCCCGCCGCCCGGTCCCGCCAGTCCAGTCACGGACAGCGCCAGATCCGCCCGTCCTGCCTTCGCGCATCCAGATGCCATTTCAGCCGCTGTCTCGGCGCTGACCGCCGTATGCGCCGCCAACGTCTGTGGGGAAACCTGCAAAAGTCTCTCTTTGGCCTGGTCACAGTACGTGATAAAACCATTTTCAAACACTTCGGACGCTCCCGCTATGGAAACGATCTGCGATGCGACCATTCCTCCGGTGCAGGATTCCGCCGTGGCTGCTGTCTGCCCGGTCTTTTGCAGAATATGCACCAGTTGCGCGGCACTCTCACCCGCAGAAACGATCTCGGAAAAGCATTCTTCCAGCATCCAGTTCATCAGAATCCTCCCTGGCTCAGCACCTGAAAATTCTTGCGGATATAATCCGCCAGCGAAACGACCGTCAAGATCAGCGCTGCCCAGTAGAAGATCTGCGTCACCAGCGAGAGGGCCGGAATATTTAAAATCAACAGAACAATCAAAATCATCTGGGAGGTAGTTTTAAATTTTCCCCAGTAGCTGGCGGCGATCACAATACCATTGTCCGAGGCAATCAGCCGGAAACCGCTGATGATAAATTCCCTGGAAATGATCACGATCACGTACCAGGCCGGAAGCTGGCCGGTCTGTATCAGGCAGATCAACGCGGAACAGACCAAAAGCTTATCGGCCAAAGGGTCCATAAATTTTCCGAAATTTGTCACCAGGTTGTACTTTCTGGCAATCTTTCCATCCAGCAAGTCGGTCAGGCTGGCCACGATAAAGATCGCCAAAGCCGCGTAGCGGGAGGCATCTCCCAGACTATCCGTCAGTATAAACCACACAAAAAAGGGAATCATGATGACACGAAGAAGCGTCAGTTTATTCGGCAAATTCATCTTCCATCTCTCCTATCAGATCATATTCCAGCGCGCCTGTCACCCGCACCCTCACAAAATCTCCTGACATCAGTTCCTCCTGCGCAGGAACAAAAATCAGTCCGTCCACATCCGGCGCGTCCATATACGTGCGTCCCACATAGACGTTCTCGTCCGCCGCCTTTCCCTCGATCATCACATCCAGAACCCGGCCGGTCATGGCCTCGCATTTGTCAAAGACAATATCCTGCTGTAATTCCATGATTTCATCCCGGCGCGCCTCTTTGATCTCCTCCGGAATCTGATCCGGCAGAACAGCCGCCGGCGTATCTTCCTCCTGGCTGTACGCAAAAACCCCCAGCCGGTCAAAGCCGCACTCTCTTACAAACTGCACAAGCGTCTCGTGATCCGCTTGCGTCTCTCCGGGAAAACCAGAAATCAGCGTAGTGCGCAGACAAATATCCGGTATCGCTTCCCGCAGCCGGTCAATCTGCTCTCTGAGCGCAGCCTGGCTGGTCTTTCGTCCCATGCGGCGCAAAACCGCGTCGCTGGCGTGCTGAATGGGCAGATCCAGATAATGGCAGATCTTCGGTTCTCTGCGCATGACGTCAATCAGCTCCGGCGTGATCTCTTCCGGATAACAGTACTGCAGCCGCAGCCAGTACAGGCCAGCGACATCGCACAATCTCTTTAGAAGCTCCGGCAGCGCTTTATATCCATATAGATCGGTTCCGTACAGCGTCGTCTCCTGCGCTACCAAAATCAGTTCTCTCACGCCGTTTTCTGCCAGACGTTTGGCCTCCTCCACCAACTGTTCCATGGGAACGCTGCGGTAAGGACCTCTGACCGAAGGGATCACGCAGTATGTGCAGCGCTTGTCACAGCCTTCCGCAATCTTTAAAAAAGCATAGCTGCCCCCTGTGGTGACAACACGACACGGCGCAATATCGATCCGGCGGCTGACCGGATCAAAACGCTCGTAATGGCGGCCCAAAAGCGTCTGTTCCACCATATCCACCACCTGGTCATAGCTGGCTGTACCCAGCACACCGTCCAGCTCCGGGATCTCCGCACAGATCTCTTTCTGGTATCGCTCAGCCAGACAACCCGCCGCCAAAAGTACCTGGCACCGGCCTTCCTGCTTCCATTTTGCCATCCCCAGTATGGTCTGAATGCTCTCTTCCTTGGCATCACCGATAAAACAGCAGGTATTGACGATAATGATATCTGCCAGCTCTTCCTCGTCAGTAAACGAATATCCTGCCTTTGTGAGCAGCCCCACCATCGTTTCCGAATCCACCCGGTTCTTGTCGCATCCCAGGGATACAAATAATATTTTCATCCGTTTTCTCCTGTAAGCAGAGACAGGGACGCCCATTCGGCAGTCCCCCCTTATCCGCACTACTCTCTGTAATCGTCTCCTTCGTAGTCTTCCCCGTATTCTTCTTTTGCAAAACGATTCTCTTCATAATCGTCCGAGTATTCTTCTTCCTCAAAATCCTCGCTGTCCTCCCCGGACAGATCCTCGATATCCTCGTCGGTATAGTCGTCAATCGAGATACCGGAATAATGCGGCCGTTCTTTTTCTCTGATCTGGACTCCCTCCTCATCCGTTTCCTGTGAGTCCGGTTCCGTCGTCTGTTCCCCGGTTTCCAGCGCCGCAATCTCATCCTCCGACAGAATACGCACCTGCCGGTTATATAATTCATCCACCGCCACCGAAAGCGGTTTTTTCTTCTCGTCCGCATCCACCAGAGGAGCCTCGCCCGCCACAAGCTGCCTCGCTCTCTTGGCGGTGGCAATCACAATGGAATAGCGGCTGTTGACCACAGGCTCCTCCCCCTCGGCCACTCCGCTGTTGACCGCTGAGATCAGTTCAGAATAAGAAGGGTGCAACATAGATTATTCTCCTTTCATAACGGCAGTCCTGGAAAGCAGGGCGCCGCTCTCTCCCATCAATTTTTTCGATATGCTCTCAGATCTTCCTGAATCTGGCGCATCCTCTCTTTTTGTTCTCCGGCTCTGTAATGCTGGCTCTCGATCAGGTGATGCAGCGCCTCGGTGCATTCCTCCAGGTCGTCATTTACCAAAAGATAGTCATATTTCCAGGCTTCCTCGGATTCCTCTGCCGCCCTGGAAAGTCTGGCCGCAATGACCTCCTCCGTCTCCGTGCCGCGTCCAGTCAGGCGTCTTTTCAGTTCCGCCGCGTCTGGAGGCAGGATAAAAATAAGCACGGTGTCCGGAAATTTCTTCTTGATCTGCAAGGCGCCCTGGATCTCGATCTCCAGCAGAACGTCCTTTCCCTCCTCCATCTGTCTCTCCACATAGGAGCGGGGCGTTCCGTAATAACGGCCGCAGTAGCAGGCATATTCAATCAGTTGATCCGCGGCGATCATCTCCTCAAATTCTTCCCCGGATACAAAATAGTATTCCCGCCCGTTTACCTCCCCCTCTCTGGGGGATCTGGTCGTGCAGGAGACAGACAGCGCATAATTCGGATAGCGCTCTAACAGCGCTTTCATCAGTGTCCCCTTGCCGGCTCCGGAAAAACCGGAGATCACTGCCAAAACTCCTCTATTCTTCATCTTCGTCCTCTTCTCTGCTCATCGCGTCTTTTCCCGGCGGGCCAAACCGGGCTGCCAGCGTCTCCGGCAGCAGCGCCGATAAAATGATGCTGTCGCTCTCTGTAAACAGCACGCCCTTTGTCTTGCGTCCCTGCGTCGCGTCGATCACGCGGCCGGACTCCCTGGCATTTTGTACCAGTCGTTTGATGGGCGCGGAGTCCGGGCTGACCACTGCCACAATGCGATCCGTATTGACCACATTGCCGAACCCGATGTTGACAAACTTACTCAATATTCTGCACCTGCTCCCGGATTTTTTCGATCTCTGTCTTCAGGGCAATCGCTGTGTCAGACAAGCGCAGATCGCCGGATTTGGACAGTGTCGTATTGGCCTCCCGGTTCATCTCCTGCGCAATGAAGTCCAGCTTGCGTCCCACCGCGCCGCCGCGGGTCAGTTCCTCCTTCATGGTGCGGATATGGCTGCGCAGGCGGACCATCTCCTCATCCACGCAGATCCGATCGGAGTATACCGCTACCTCCTGCAGGATCCGGCTCTCTTCATAGGAGGAGTCCGCCAGAAATTCCTTCACCTTCTCTTCCAGGCGGTTCCGGTACTCTTCCAGAACCTGGGGAAAACGCGCCTCAATCTCGTCCACCCATCCTTCCATGGCTGCCAGCTTCGCAAGCAGATCCTCCCGAAGCTGTTCTCCCTCGGACAGACGAGAAGCTACAAATTTATCTTTTGCCTGTATGACCGCTTCCGAGACGATTTTCCAGAGCGCTTCCTCGTCGGCTTCCGAGGACGCCATAGTAAGAACCTCCGGACACCGGCTCAGAGCGGAAACTGTTATGTCGTTCTCAATGCCAAACTGCTCGGACATGCTGCGAAAAGCCTGCATGTACTCAGCGGCCAGAGCAGCATTGTACTTCAGGGAAGCGCTCTGCGCGGAATAATCCTCGTACGTGATATACATATCCACCTTGCCGCGCTGCACATCGTTCTTTAACAGCCCCCGCAGCGCGGATTCAAAGGCATTGAATTTCTTCGGCATCTTAATGCCCAGATCCAGATACCGGTGATTGACTGCTTTCATTTCAACACAGATCTTATACTGCTCTGTTGTGCTTTCATAGCGGCCAAAGCCTGTCATACTTTTCAACATGGCTTACTCCCTGTCTTTTTCATCTTTGTTGCAATCCACATTATTATAAGGCATGAGGGCAGGCAAGTCAATCCAAAATTGTAAAACAGAGGAACGCCGGAAGACCTGAAAGTCTTCCGGCGTCTTGCCGCCCCGCTGCTTCCCTCTATTTTGGCAGACCGAAGCGCATGTGTTATTTCAGTTCAGGCCAGTATTCTTTGTTGGCCTCAATCATATCGTCCAAAACCTCTTTTGCCACCTTCATGCTGGGAACCGTCTTATTCAGAGTAAAAGCTTCCAACACTTTCCGATAAGAGCCCTCGACGCAGCCTTCCACCAGAAGCTTTTCGCAGGTGAGCTGCTGCATCATCAGCCCCTGCTGGAACAGCGGAATCGGATTCTGGGCGATAACTTCCGGACCGTTTTTGCCGATATAGGCCGGCACCTCCACCATGGCGTCATAAGGCATATTCGGAATCGCTCCCCGATTTTCCGTGATTACCAGAAAACGGGCCTTGGTATCATTCTTCAGAGCAATGGCCAGATCTGCGATCCAGTCGCCGTGGCTGCCGGCATAAAATACGCTTTCGTCAATCTCTCCGGTAGCCAGATAATGGTCAATCCCTTCAAACAGGTTCTTTTCGCGGGTCTCCATCACCTCATTGGCGCGCGTATGGTCGGGATCGGAATGCTCCACGAATTCCTTCTGCTGCAGATAGTAGTTCAGATACGTATTGGGCAGCGTGTCCGGGAAGTTCTGCATGATCTCATAGACACCTTTCCATACATAGTACCAGCTTCCCTTGGCGTGACGGTTGCCCTCGGTTCCCGAATTTTGAGCAATCTTGCCTACACTCTTAACATAGGCGTCCGGCAGCAGAATCTGATGTTCCATGATATAGTCGCGCAGCTTGCCCATAATATCCTCTCCCCGATACTCAATCGAGGTGAACCATCCAAAGTGATTCAGACCATAGTAGTCGTAGACAATCTCTTTTTTATCTTTAATTTCCAGAGCCGCCGCCACTACGTCAATAATCGCGATGGGCATATCGCAGATATTGATGATACGGGCATCGGGGCGCAGTTTACGGCAGGCTTCCGATACAATGGCGGCCGGATTGGAGTAATTTAAAATCCAATGGGTCGGCTTGGCGTACTTTTTCGCGTCGTCGATAACCTGAATCATGGGGAAAATCGTGCGCATGCCATAGGCCAGACCGCCGCAGCCGCAGGTTTCCTGTCCGACACATCCGTGGGCCAGGGAAATCTTTTCATCCTTCTCACGCATGGCATATTTGCCTACGCGCATCTGCGCAAAAACAAAATCTGCATCCCGGTACGCCGCTTCCGGATCATAGGTCACAGTCAGACGGATTCCGCTCTTTAGATCCTCTTCCAGAACCCATTTGACCAAAACCGCCACTTTGTCCTGACGCTCTTTGTCGATATCAAAGAGACGAATCTCATCCACTTCCAACTCCGCCTTGCGAAGCGCGATGGATTTTACGATACCTGCCGTGAATGTACTTCCGCCGCCTACAATTGTGATAATCATATTCTGTTTCCTCCATTCTGATTTTGTCATATTCTAAATACATTTTGTTTCAGCCACAAAAGATTCCCTGAAAAACACCTTTACAGGGTACTCAGATAGTCTTCTACCGCATTGCGGACATCCGGCACCTGCAGGCCGAAGATGATCTGAATATCGTTGCCTTTTTTGACGATACCGCTGTTGGGGGCTTTGTTGATCTCCGCCTCATTTAACAGAGACACATCTTTAACATTGACGCGCAGTCTGGTAAAGCAGTTTTCTACGGTATTGATATTGTCCTTGCCGCCCAGTCCCGCCACAATATGTACCACATCGGTATTCAGATTGATCGCTTTGGCCGGTTCCTTGTCTTTACTGGTGTCGTCCTCACTGATCCGATCCTCACGTCCCGGCGTCTTATAGTTAAACTTTTTGATCAGGAAACTGAACAGCACAAAATACACCACGATCTGCACCAGTCCCAGCAGAACCATAACCGGCCAGTTTGTTCTCTCAGCGCCGTCTGTTATATTCATAATCAGAGACATCAGAAGATTGCCGCCGCAGAAAGCCGTCACATGGAACACTTTCAGCAGAGCGATAAACAGGCCGGCAATCGCCGCGTGTATCACAAACAGAACCGGCGCACAGAAAATGAACATAAAGTCCAGAGGCTCCGTGATAGCCGCTAAGCAGGAGGTAATTACCAGAGGAATCACTGTGGCGCGCACACGCTGCTTGTTCTCCTTGTAAGCGGTATGAATAAAGGCCAGGCCAATACCGATATAACCGAACATCTTGGTAAATCCGGTCGCCATATAGTAGATGCTCTCCGAATACTGCGCCACTCCCATGGTTCTCTCTGTCATGACGATGGGATAGGCTCCCGCCACGGTGGTCTCTCCCACCTGCAGCACTCCGCCCAGATCCGAGAACTGGAACGGCGTATAGACCAGATGGTGCAGGCCGGTAGGAATCAGCAGCCGCTCCAAAAAGCCATAAATAAACAGGCCAAACGTTCCGGCGCTCTTGATCAGATTTGCCAGGGCGGCGATTCCCTTCTGTACCACAGGCCACACCACATTGCTGGCGGCGCCGAAGAGAATGGAGATAAAAATCATAATCAGAAAAGTGAAGCGGACACCCGAATAAATCTGCATGGCCCCGCCAAATTTCTTCGTGCTGGTGCGGTTAAACACATAACCGGTTATACAGCCCAGAATAATGCCGCCGAACACGCTCATATCCACGCACTGAATCCCAAGGATCTGAGCCTGGCCGGTACCGATCAGCCCCAGCATGGCAGAGGGCTCTGCAAGCTGCCCGGTATAGGACAGAAGCACATTGGAGGCTGTGAGGTACATGATATAGGACATAAAACCGATCAGAGCCGCCTGATGTTTATCTTTTTTCACCAGGGCCGCCGGAATGCCGACGACAAACAACACTGACAGATTGTTGATGATAACCATGATGCACTGATACATCAACTGGCCCAGAATCTGAATCGGAGCCCAATTTAAGAACGGCAGATATTTGATCAGAGTGCTGTTGGTCAGCAGAGAACCAACGGCCAGAACCATGCCGCCTACCGACAGATACATCAATGGCTGTACCATGGCCTTGGCAAAGGATTCCATGGCTTTCAGAAATTTCTCTTTCATACTAGTCTTTTCTCCTTCTAGGATTTGTTAAACAATTTGCTTAAATGTACCAGAAGGTACACCTCTTCCTGAGGATTCAGCGTGTAATGAAACGTCTCCTGGATATAATCGCGCAGACGATGGATACACTCTCTGTTTTTTCGGTGTTTTCGGATCAGAAGCTGATAAAGTCCCTCCACTCCCCCGTCATCCCACTGCACCTGGCTGAAAATTCTCTGGGACAGAAATTTCAGATGGGTGGTCAGGCGCATGGTGTCAATCTGATCTGGGTCCAGTTCCACGCCGTAGGTATCCTTGATGATATCCAGAGCCCCTCCCACCAATTTCAATGTGTTGTAAGCTGTCTCCCGATTCATGGAGGAACTGGCAAGCTGCAGGGCGATATAACCGGCCTCGTACTCCGGCAAAGCCGCGCCGCACAGTTCTTCCACACGCCTAAGAGCCCATCTGGCAATCTCGTATTCTTTCCGGTACAGCATTCTGGTTTCTGACAGCATCAGGTAAGGCAGTTCAATTCCCTGTTCTTTTCGTTCCAGCGCAAAACTGATGTGGTCGGTCAGAGATAAAATCAACTGATTTTTCAGTTCCAGACCGCACTGTCTGGCATAGTCCAAAATCTCCTCCGCCGCCCGCAGCGCTTCGGGCCTGGCATCCTTTAATAGCTGCAGAAATTTTGTCTGGAGATCGTCCTGAATATAGTAGATTTTCTCAATCTTTTTCTCGTCAACAACGTCTCCCGGTTTTTTGTGAAAGCCGATGCCGGAACCGATTGCGACTGCTTCCCGTCCGTCCGGATACACCGCTCCTACGGCATTGTTGTTATACACTTTGACAGCTTTCATCTCACCGTCCCCATTTTCCTACCGGGCGTACTCGATGGCCGTGTCCGTTCCTTTTTTCATCTGCTTTCCGTGATGAAGCGCATGGATCTTAAAGTCGCTGTGGTTCAGCATAATCAGCATCGTAGTCGTATCAATGCCCTTTTTCTTCATAAAATCCGGGTCAAACCGGATAATCGGCTGCCCTCTGGACACTTGGCTGCCCGTTTCCACAAGCTTTTCAAAACCTTCTCCGTTCAGTTCCACCGTATCAATGCCGATGTGTACCATCAACTGCAGGCCGTCCGGACATTCCATACCGAATGCGTGAAGCGTCGGCGTCAGCATGGACAGTTTTCCGTCGCAGGGCGCTACAATCTCTCCGTTTTCCGGTACGATGGCGATCCCCTCTCCCAGAGCTTTGCCGGCGAACGCCGGGTCTTTCACCTCCTCCAAAGGAATGCACAGGCCATCGGCTATCGCAGCCAGCTCGCCTCCTCCCTTTTTCTTGAAAAACGAAAACATGATACATCTCCTCCTTTTTCCTTTATCTGCAAGACACCGGCCGGTGTGTTCTGCCAAAAATAAACACAAAAAAAGCATAAATTCCCGCGCATGTATGCGGCTGCATACATCTGCAAAGAACTCATGCCTGATTCAACAGTAACACGTTGTTTATATTTTATTAACCTTATTCTAATATTTTTTTCAGATCTTGTCAAGAACAAAATTTATCCAAACCCATTCTTTTTCAACGTCTGGACAGCTCCTCTTCCACCTCGCTCCAGGCCACGCCTTTTTCCGCCAGCAATACCATGACATGGTACAGAAAATCGGCTACCTCGTAGCGGATCTCTTCTGGGTCCGGATTTTTGGCGGCGATCACGATCTCCGTCGCCTCTTCTCCCACCTTTTTCAGAATCTTGTCAATGCCCTTTTCAAACAAATAATTGGTATAAGAGCCCTCTTTGGGATGGAGTCGCCGGCCGGCGATCACTTTCTCCAGCTCTTTTAAGACATTCCGGCTTTCTCCGGGAACTCCGTCGTTTATCACCGGCTGAAAAAAGCAGGAGTAAGAACCGGTGTGACAGGCATCTCCCACCTGCTCCACCTGCGCCAGCAGCGTGTCCTGATCGCAGTCCGCCGTCAGAGAACGAACATACTGAAAATGGCCCGATGTCTCTCCTTTTACCCAGAGACTTTTTCGGCTGCGGCTGTAATAAGTCATCCGTCCGGTTTCGCAGGTCTGCTGGAACGCCTCTTCGTTCATATAGGCCATCATAAGAACTTGTCCGGTATGAACATCCTGAACAATACAGGGAACAAGCCCGTCCGCCCCCGGCTGCAGATGTTCAAAAAAAAGGGAAGGCTCCCTCTTCTGCACCGTAATCCGCCCCCGGCTGCTGTCGTACAAAGCCACACGGCTTTCTCCGAAACGACGAACGGCTTCTTCTCTGACCGCCATCTCCTCTTCGCTGTCCCGCCGCAAAAACACAGCTCTGGCTCCCGCATACAGATATTTCTTTACGTCCTCCAACCTCCTGGTATGTCCCCCCGCCATCACCGGAAGTCCCGCCTTCGCAGTGTAGCTGCGAATTCGTCCAATCGCCGCCTCGTGAGCGGCCTCGTCCTCCGAATCGTCCCGCAGAAATCCCATGACAGCCCCTCCGGCCGCCGCCTGCGAAAAATAGGCAGAGAGATCATCCACCGCCTCTCCCTTCGGGGTAAAAGCCTGACCGCCCTTTAAAATCAGAAGCGGCGCGCTGTCATATTGTCTCTCCATGATCGGTTCCTCCCGTTTGCCCTCAGATCAGCCCTCTGCTAGGCTGCCTTCTACCTTTTCCAGTTCTCTTACCGCCTCGGCCAAATCAATCTTATTTTCGTAGAGAGCTTTGCCGATAATCGCGCCGTGGATCCCGGCTTTTTGAATGCGGCGCAGATCTTCCAGACAGGAAACGCCGCCGGAGGCGATGATCTCCAAGCCGGACACGTCGCACAACGATTTCGTCGCCTCTATATTGGGGCCGCCGAGCATACCATCTCTGGAAATGTCTGTATAGATCACGGTCAAAACGCCCTTATCCCGCATCTGCATCAGCAGATCCCCAGCGGACATCCCGCTGATTTCCTCCCAGCCCTGTACCGCCACCATACCGTTTTTGGCGTCGATGCCCACGGCGATTCTCTCTGCGCCGAAGCGCAATACAGCCTCCCGCACAAAATCCGGATCTTCCACGGCCTTTGTCCCGATGATAGCCCGGTGTACCCCCAGGTTCAGAACCTCTTCCACATCCGAAAGAGAACGAATCCCGCCTCCGAGCTGCACCGGAATCCGGACTGTTTCCACAATCTTTTGGATACAGCCGGCATTGACGCTGCGGCCCTTTCTGGCTCCGTCTAGATCCACCAGATGCAGATAGGACGCTCCCTTTTCCTCCCAGCGGCTGGCCATCTCCGCCGGGGAATCTCCGTACACCCGGACCTGATCAAACTGCCCTTGGCACAGACGGACACAGCGGCCCTCTTTGATATCAATTGCAGGATACAGACGCATTTTTCCCTCCTGTCACAATTTTCCTTTTGTAGAAAGAACGCCGCCGATCCGCTCGTCATGCTTCACAGCCATATCCAGCGCCTTTCCAAAGGACTTAAAAATAGCTTCCGCCACATGATGGCTGTTGCCGCCGTCCATCTGCCGGATATGCAGATTCATTCCGGCCGAGTAGGTTACGGCATAGAAAAACTCACGGATTGTCTCTGTCTCCAGCCCTTCCAGCCGCTCAGCCTCAAATTCAGCGTTCCACCGAAGATAGGGGCGGCCGGACAAATCCAAAGCGCACAGCACCAGCGTCTCATCCATGGGCAGGATGCAGGAGCCGTAGCGGACGATCCCCTCTCTGGTTCCCAGCGCCTGCTTCAGCGCATTGCCAAACACAATGCCGGTATCTTCCACCGTATGGTGGGTATCGACATGCAGATCTCCTTTTACCTCCGCTTCCAGATCAAAAAAACCGTGTTTGCAGAAACCGGCCAGCATGTGATCCAAAAAACCGATCCCGGTATCCACCCGGCTCACCCCCGTCCCGTCCAGATTCAGACGGACGCGGATTTCCGTTTCGTTTGTCTTTCTGGTAATCTCAGCCGTTCGGTTCATTCGATTCTCCTTCCTGTGCAAACCGCACCTGGACGGAATTGGCGTGGGCCGTCAACCCCTCATGCTCGGCAAAGCGGACTACGTCCGGCCACGCTTCTCTCAGATCCTTCTCAGTGTAGGCGATCAAGCTCGATTTCTTGACAAAGTCGTCCACCGAAAGCGGAGAGAAAAACTTTGCTGTGCCGTTGGTGGGAAGAACATGATTCGGTCCGGCAAAATAATCCCCCAGCGGCTCGCTGCTGTACGGTCCCAAGAAAATAGCGCCGGCATTGCGGATGCGGGGCATCAGGCAAAAGGGATCCTTTGTCATGATTTCCAAATGCTCGGAAGCAATTTCATTGACCGCCTCAACCGCCTCGTCCATGGACGGAGCCACCAGAATATAGCCGTAGTTTTCCAGCGATTTCTCTATAATCTCCCGCCTGGACAGGCCAAAAGCCATATCATGGACCAAAACCGACACCGCTTCGGCCAGTTCTTTGCTTGTCGTCACCAAAATCGCGCTGGCCAACTCATCGTGTTCTGCCTGGGACAAAAGGTCAGCCGCCACATAGCGGGGATCGGCTGTCTCGTCCGCCAGAACTAAAATCTCACTGGGACCGGCAATGGAATCAATGCTTACATACCCAAACACGGCTTTTTTTGCAAGAGCCACAAAAATGTTGCCGGGCCCTACAATCTTATCCACCTTGGGGATTGACTCGGTTCCAAATGCCAGAGCTGCGACGGCCTGCGCACCCCCCACCTTATAAACCCGATCCGCCCCGGCCTCCTTGGCGGCCACCAGCGTCCCGGGATTCACTCTGCCGTCTTTTCCCGGCGGCGTCACCATCACAATCTGATCCACACCGGCCACCTTGGCCGGGACAATGTTCATCAGGACAGAGGAAGGGTACGCCGCTTTTCCTCCCGGGACATAGACGCCTACACTTTGCAACGGCGTTACTTTCTGCCCTAGGATCGAACCGCCCGGCGTGGAATCAAACCAACTGAACCGGCGCTGCTTCTCATGATAAGCCCGAATATTTTCTCTGGCCCGGCGCAGCGTCGCCAGAAAATCCGGAGCGGTCTGTTCGTAGGCAGCGGCGATCTCCTCCTCTGTCACAGCCAATTTTTCCGCTGTCAATTCGCATTGATCAAACCGGCGGGTATAGTCAAAAAGCGCTGCATCCCCCTCGTCCCGAACCCGCTGTATGATGACGTTGACCTGATCCATATACGAGGCATAGTGATTGGGACTCCGCTTCAGCAGTTCGCTCAAAATGTTTTTTCTGTTCTGTGAAGTAAGAGGCAATATTCTCATGGCGTTCTCCCTTTCTCCAGTGTCTGGACGTTTTTATCGAAAGCTCTGAGTTGGCGCATCTGCCTGAGCAGAGCTGTGATCCGCTCGTTCTCCATCTTCATGCTGACCTGATTTACAACCACCCGCGCCGACAGTTCGCAGATCTCCTCCAGCACGGACAATCCGTTTTCCCGCAGCGTGGAACCCGTTTCCACGATATCCACGATCACCTCAGACAACCCCACAATCGGCGCCAGCTCCACCGAACCGTTCAGTTTGATGATCTCCACGGTCTGCTGTTTGCGGTTATAAAAATAATCTTTGGCAATCACCGGATATTTGGTTGCGACTCGAATGCGTTCCTGGTGCAGCAGTTTCCCGCGGGAAGATTCCGGCCCGCACACGCACATACGGCAGCGGCCCAAACCCAGATCCATCACTTCATAAATCTGTCGTCCTTCCTCCAGGATCGTATCTTTTCCCACAACGCCGAGATCAGCGGCCCCGTATTCTACATAAGTCGGCACGTCGCTGGCCTTTGCCAGAAAAAACTTCATCCGTTTCTCTTCGTCCGTAAAAACCAGGCGGCGGGTATGAGGATCGTGAAACTCCGGACAGCAAATCCCCGCCTGCTCCAGTATATCCATCGTCTTTTTTGCCAAACGGCCTTTTGCCAGAGCAACCGTCAGATATCTCATAGCGCCACCTCCGTCAAGCCGTCCGCCCGCAAAAACAGCAGCCGTTCAAAGCCCTGCAAGACGGCTTGTTCCCGCCATTCTTTTTCGCTGCCGGATACCATACGCTGCACGCAGACATTTTTCTCCTGTTCCCGCAGACGGCAGGCGTTGGCAACCGCCTCTTGCTGCCGCCCTTCTTCATAGAGCAAAAGAATCTGCGGCCATTCGTACACAGTCTCCCGATTCTGTCGGTCAAGCGCCGCCATCACTGCGTCCAGACCAATGGCAAAGCCGACCGCCTCCGCCTTTTTGCCAAACTGCTCCATCAGCTTGTTATAGCGCCCTCCCGTCACCACCGGCTCGCCAAAACCATACGTATATCCTTTAAAAATCATTCCATCATAGTAGCGGTAATGTCCCACCATTCCCAGATCAAACGAGACATACTTCTCCAGTCCATAGAAACAGAGAATCTCATAGACCCGGGAAAGCCGGCGAATGGCTTCCTGCGCCGCAGAACTTTTCGTCAGCTTTTCGGCCGCGCGGATCTGCTCCATGGAACCGAACAGCTCGGGCAGTCTGCCAAATAATTCCTGAACCGACCCTGCCGCGCCGCTTCTGGAAATCTCCTCCTCCATGCCGAAGAAATTTTTATTCTCCAAAAAAGAGCGGATCGTTTCCTCCGTCTCCGGCGACAGTCTCGCCTCGTCGAACAGCCCTTTTAAAAATCCCACATGGCCCACTTCCAGTTGAAACTCCTCAAGACCGCAGGCCAGCAGGCACTGTATCGTCAGCGCCAGAATCTCCCCGTCGGCATCCGGCGAGCCGTCGCCTAAGAATTCTACGCCCGCCTGTGTGAATTCCTTTAAACGGCCCTGCAGGCTGGTACGGTTGATAAACGCATTCTCTATGTAGGACAGGCGCAGCGGCACACAGTCCGGCGCAAAATATTTGGCCGCGCAGCGGGCGATCGACGGCGTCAAATCCGGCCGCAGCACCATCGTTTCTCCGTCGCGGTCAAAAAATTTAAACATGTCGCGCGACGCAACGCTCCCCTTCTCCCGGCTGAAAATATCAAAAAATTCAAAGGAAGGCGGCTGAATATCCTGGTAGCCAAAGCGATGAAACACCGAGCGGATTTTCCGGCGAACGGTCAGCCGCGCGGCATACTCTCGGCCATAGATATCCCGGACCCCCTCCGGCGTATGAATATACTGCTTCATAATCCCTCCTGCATGACTGCACAGAGAAAAGCGCCGGGACATGTCACGATCACAGGCGCTTTAGCGTGCTATCTTGTTAGCATGTGAAACACATTATACCGAAGCGAACCCCATTTGTCAATGGGTTTCGGCTCCGAATCTTCTCTTATGCCTCATAAAAAGGCTCTGCGTTCTCCACCGCATTCTTGATAAAATCGGACGATAGAGGGATCATATCTATGTACCGGCCCTTCAGATGAGGAACCGCTGCCGCCGCCATCTCTTCGATCGCCGCGTCGGCATTGCCCTGCGAATCCACGATCAGCAGGTAACTGCGGTCGGTCTCTTTTTCCATCGTGCCAAACCAAAGGGCACGGATATTGGGATCTCGTTTGGCGCACATGCCGATGTCAAGAAGCATTTCTTCCGGGCAGTCATCCGGCACGCCCAGGCGGATCATCGTATTTTTCTTTACCTCATGACGTGCATACCCATCGATCAGCAGCCGTTTTTTCTCCCGCAAAAAGCGCAGCTCCTCCCGATCCAGCACCAAATTATCACCAAAGGGATTGATTGCCAGGCCGCCGGCATCGCCATTATCCAAAATCATAGAAACATAATCGTCAAAATTCAAAACGATCGTCCGATGCGTCTCCCGGTCAAAAGACGTCCACAGGCCAAGCGCCTGCGTATCGGTAAACGCCGGATAAAATTGTTTGCCGCCCGGTCCGTCCAGCATAGGAAAGCCGACCATCTCCTGCCCTTGAAAAACTGGTTTCTGGCCTGAATCTGCCGGCTCCGCAGCAGAGCGAACCACCGACAAAAAATGAGCGCCCAGAACCACTTCCGTCAGCAGACGTTCCATGATCCGATCCAGCTCCTCCTGAGATTTGGCCCCTGCCCGCTGTTCAAAAAGCTCTCTTAACAAACTGTTGTCCGGCATATGGTTTTCCATAAATTTTCCTTTCCGGCCGGTAACATGTTCGGCCCGTTTGTCACTCTTAGATACCGGTTATTATACTCTGGAATCCTGCTGCCGTCAACACCGGAAGAAATAGGATGCACAGATTGCGACGATTTCATTTTAGCTGCCGTTGTCCTATCTGTTTCTGCCTGCCAGATCTCTCTGAACCCCCTCCAGATAATGCACAAACACACCGTTTTTCAGGGGAATGCGGTATGCCTGGTCGATTTCTTCCAAACGAAAGGATTTCCGCCCGCCCGTCTCCTTGCGATCCCAGAATTCTTTCATTCTGGCAAACGGCAGATAATAGACGGCGTCCCGGTGCGTATAGTAAATGACCAGAAAAGCAATCCCTCCCTGTTTTTCAAAGGTTTCCATAAAAGACACCTGGTGCGCGTGGACATTCTGCAGAGGAAAGGTATCCTCATGACACTCCTTGGCGTCAAAGCAAACCGCTATTCCCTGCACGACTCCAATATAGTCCACCGTGCTTTTCTGATCAAAATATGCCAGCGTAATGTGTCTTTTTTCTTTATCAATTTCAATCGGCGTAATCGGCGTGGGGATTTTCTGGATCAGCGCCAGCCCTCCCTCCCGGTAACGTTCATTGGTGTGATTGATCAGATCTTCCAGCGTAGACCCACGCAGTCCCCTGGAACTCCAGGTACCCATACTCTGCCTTCCTTTCTTCAAGCGTCTGCAAACCCGCTCATCTCTCTCACCTTCTCAAAGATCTCCGGCTCCGGCGCTGTAAATTGGCGGTCTGACAGATAAGAAAGGATTCCTTCCATCGTTCCAAACTCCAGCCTCCAGGCATGGAGAAGCTGATGAGAAATTCCCAGTTCTTTTTTATAAAAATCATTGATTCTTCTGTCACCATATTTATAGTCTCCGATGATCGGACAGCCAATGGAGGCCAGATGGGCGCGGATCTGGTGAGAGCGCCCTGTCACCAGGCGCACCTGCAAAAGCGTCCGTTTCGTATTCCCGCTCCCCAGAACAGCCAGCGGCGTATACCAAGTCTCAACCGGCAGTCCCCCCAGCCTTTCCTCTCTGAAAATCTGTACCTGATTCTTTGCTTCCTCCTTGCACAGCCAGCCCCGGATATGGCGGCTTTCCCGGATATGTCCGAAGACAAAGCAGCGGTAGTCTTTGTGGAGAGAACGGTCTTTTAACACAGAGGACATAGCCTGCAGCCCTGCCATCGACTTTCCCACGATCAAAAGGCCGCTGGTATTCCGGTCCAGACGGTTGCAGACAGACGGATGAAACCGAAGGTATGTCTCACCAGTCAGAGAACCGTTTTCCCGCAGATAGGCCAGCACATATTCCACGGCCGACACATCACTCTCCCTGGCTTTCTGCGAGAGCATCCCGGCCGGCTTATTGAAAAGAAGAATATGTTCATCTTCATACAGAATCCGCCCTGGGTCCCAGGACTGAGAGGCCGCTGCCTCCGACAGACTTTTCCCCTGAAATTTTTCCAGTGTCTCTTCCGAAAAAAATAGACGAATCTCATCGCCTGCCCGAAGCTTTTCCGGCCCCTCGCATCTTTTGGCATTCAGCGTGATATTCTTTTTGCGCATCATCTTATAAAGAAAGCCCTTCGGCGCCTGCGCCAGATACCGGCTCAGGTATTTATCCAGACGCTGTCCGGCATCTTGTTCGCAGATTGTCAGAAGCTTCATCCCTGCTCCTTTCCGTATACCGTCCGCCGCATACGCCGGGATGTCCATGCGGCCCCTAGCCAGACGCCGCATGTATTGAGAATCAGATCGTCCAGATCCGAACATCCCGTCCCAAATATGTACTGCATGGTTTCAATCAACAGTGAAAAAAGAAAGCCGCGCCAAACCACAGGCCAGACGGCCCCTCCCTTTCTGCGCTGCCAATTCTTCCGGCACAGATACATGCCAAAAGGGACAAACCATATCACATTGCCCGCAAACAGGTATGTAAAAGAAAACCATTCGCCGCGGGCAAGCAATTCCCGGTATCCCAAAAACCAGGATGCTTCGATCCGACCGTTCTGGAACAGAGGAAACGTGCCGAAACCTGTGCGGAATACGGTAATACGCAAAAGCACAGCCAGATAAAGCATAAACAGAAGGAAGCTCTTCCACCGTTTTCGATCTTGACTCATTCGATCTTTGCAACCGCGTCTGTGACAAACTTATCCACGGTGATCTTCCATTCCTCCACCATGACCAGGCCGATTCCCCGCGCCTGCTTGGCAAACTTCCCAATCCGAACAAGCTGTTCCTCCCGGCTGCCGTATTCCAGTACGATTCCCGCATAGTAGACCGGCAGAGCGGCCGTCTTCACTCGAAATTGTACGTCTTTATCGCAGTCGGTCAGAGAAATAGCCTCTTCCAACAGGCTTTCATACTGCCTGTACAGTTCTTCCCGCAGATAGGTGTCTTTCGCGTCCAGAGGCCCTCCGAAAATGTTCAGCTCTCCGCCCGCTTTTTCCATCTCATCGTGGATCAGGTCGATATACTGCAGAATCAGCGGACCCGCCTGCTTATAATAACCGTTCAGGAAATCCGTCATAATAGCCCGTTCGTCCGCGTCCGGATTCCACATCAGCTTTGCCAGCATATATCCGCGCAGCTCATGAAATTCTCCTCCGATTTCCCGGTTGCACTGACTGAATAGGGAGCGGACATTGTTCTGCGTAAAGAAGCGGATATTAGGCCCCAGCACGCGCAGGTTGGGGAACGGGCTGACCAGGTTGCGGAACTGAATGCAGTAATCCCAAAGAAAAACGTTCTCGCAGATTTCTTTCCAGTCCATAAGCTCCTGGCGGGAACCCTCGGATTTTTCGTCCGTCTCAATCGGAAGGCCGCGATTGGCCTCAATATTGCAGAGCATGATATGAACGTTGTCGGCCGGACGGGTCACAGCCGGCGCTTTCCTCGTGTACCAGTAGGCCAGCGTGGAAATCACTTTATCCGGAAAATGATCGGCGATACGGTTGACAAAATTCAGAACGGATCCTATGGGAGAGCCGTCCCGCTCATTCATCTCCCGGCATTTTTCACACTGGCAATACGCTCCGTTATCATTCTGGGAAACGGACCAGTATCTGGCTTTTGGCTTCATCTCTATATGTTTTTTCAGATTCTTTTTGACGATTTCAAATACATCGGGATTGGAGAGGCAAAGTTGGGCGTCCTTTCCCACCCGTTTTCCTTCATGAAGAGCAAAATATTCCGGATGTTCGTCAAAGTATTCCTCCGGCGGACAGAGCGTATAGAAGGAATGGCACCAGAATCCCCAGCTTTCTTCACGCTTGGGCCCGGCTGTTATCTTATGCTTTTCCGAAAATTCCGGGTCATTGTAATCCCGGTAAAGGATTTCCCGATATTCCAGAATCGGGGAGTATTGATATTCTTCAAAACATACCGTCAGATTGGCGTCAAATGGTATGTACTCATAGGAGCGGGTGTAGTACCTGCATCCTACAACCTGTTCCAGCCAGTCGTAAACGGCATATACCATAGCCTGTTCATTTCCGGCCTCGATTATGATATCCTTGTCAAAAATACGGTAACGAAATCCGCTGATGCCATGATCGGCCGTCTTTAACACAATGCTGGGCGTTATGGTGCTTGTCTCCTGAATCGTGAAATCCGCGTCCGTGATTTGATTCAGATATCTGGCGAGGATCCCGGCGGCGCGTTTGTGCTCTCTCGTCACGATGACGACATTGGCGTTTTTGTTTTCAGCAATGCAGATCGGTTTGGTTAGGTTCATTTGTTTTCTCTCCTTTTCACTCTTTATTTAGATATATATTCTATCATTTTCTCTGATAAATGGCCTCGCAACCGCAGTATCCACCAGAAGCCCATATGCAGCAGGCCGCCGGTACGCATTGCCATGTACTTCGGTTTCCCGGTAACGGCGAAGGCGATCCAGATCCAGTTCTGCCATATAAATCCCTTCCTGTCCTCCTGCCTGCAGAATACAGGTATCCCGTGAGCCTTTCTGTTCTGGCAGGTAGGCAACCCCGTCAAAAACGCTGGAACCGCCGTTGCAGTCCACAACGGTTTCTGGATAATTGCATGTGGCAATGGCAAGCATATTTTCGTAAGCCCGCCCCCGAAGCTGGGAAAGGCGGTTAATTTCCATCGGACAGGCGTTGGGAACCAAAATCAGCTCTGCCCCTTTTAGCATCAGTATCCTTGCGCTTTCAGGAAATTCCCGGTCATAACAAATCATCGCGCCTACTTTTACATCCCCGCAGGCAGTGTCCAGCACAGCTACATAAAAATCGTTCCCTGGGGTTAGATTTCGTTCCACATCAAAATCGCAGGTATGTACCTTGGCATAAATCAATTGCTTTCTTCCCCGTCGGTCAAAAAGAATCAGGCTGTTGCGGGGAGCGCCGGCAAACTGTTCCAGCAAAGTAATGCCGATTGCCATCTCAAGCTCTCTGGCCGCCTGTTCATAAGTACGGATAAAATCACTGTCCGCACAGATTGCCTCCGCTTTCCATTCATTCGCAGGACGATCATAGATCCGATAACCGTTGCTCCACATTTCCGGAAACAGCGCGATATCCGCTCCCATTGCCGCCGCTTCTTTGCAGGCGCGGATTCCCTTCTGGCGATTTTTCTCCAGAGAACCGCAGGGGGCAATCTGCAGCAGCGCAATTTTTAAATTGTTCATATACACCTCCTTTTCTGTCCGGTAAAATAAGAGAACAATCCGCATTTCTACTGAATTTCAATCCGACGAAGCATATCGTGCTACAAATTATCTTGTACTTGCAGAACTAGCATCTTCCAATATGGGAAACCATCTATGTTTTACTGCCCGGCTTCCTTTACTGTTCTTTCAATCATCTGTAAAAGGCTTTTCTCCTCATCAGACGTATCCTGGGTCAGTTCCCAGATCATGATACCGCCAAGATTCTCCAAAGCATATCTGGTCTTTTTTGCGATGGTATCCATACCGTTATAATAGACTTCCATACCGTTATAGCTGGTATGATTTCCCCGGCAGGCATCCGGCACAGCCGACAGAATAGCGCTGTAGCTGGCCCAACTGGGCCGGGCATAGAAAGGAACGCCAAGAACTATTTTATGGGCGGGAAGCCCCCTCCCCTTCCAGTAAGTTGCGCAGTCCACGGCAAACGAATAGGCAGAGTGCCGTTCGCCGTCTCCTCCGTCGTAGGCCATCACATTGATAAAGTCAACCGCATTCAATACGGCGTCGGTATGTGCAGCAGCATCATAATAAATATTTCCATCTGCCGTTGCACCGCTGAGTACCGCCGCAGTCAGAAGCTTGTCCTTGGCATGGAGTTTTTCTGACAGAGTCAGCATCAAAGCTTCGTACTGCTCAGCGCTGCTGCCGTCCACTCTGGGATGTTCCCAGTCCATATCCACGCCGTCAAAACCATATTCCACACACATATCGACGATACGTTCCGCAAAATGCACTATTCGTTCCTCATCTGCGGTAGCCTCCATAAATACATTTTCCAGCGGGATATCATTGTAGCTCCAGCCTCCCACAGACAAGAGCACTTTGGCTCCGTTTTCATGGGCCGCGCGCAGCAGCGCCCTGGCAGTTTCCGGGTTCTCCAGATTGCGCAGGCCGCCCTCTGCTGTAGGGATGGCGAAAGCATAACAGATATGGGTAACAATACGAAAATCCACCGAGGCAAGTTCGTCTGGCTTCCAACTGGGATAATAGCCCACCACCTTGAAATCTGCCGTTTCTGTTTCCTGTAAAACGGAGACATTGATGGGAACATTGTCAACGCTCTCTGGCTGCCTTGACGAGCTATCCACAATGCCCAGCTTCTCCCATACCTCGCTGTCGCCGGGATCTTCCCCCTTGGTCCACCATTTGGCCCGATACTGGTAGCCCTGATAAAGCACAATGTCACCCCCGGTGTAAACGGCTGCATTGTCCCATTCTCCGGCAGCTATGCTCAAAATATCGGAGCTTTCGTCCTCGGCCTCCAAATCATTACTTTGATTGGCCGAATCGCGGTTCTGGACATCGGTAAAATAGCTGGCATCGGTTTCTGTATTTTCTATAAAGTTGCCATCACTTGGTTCCAAATCTGCCGCGACATCCGGACGCAAGCTGACACAGAACCATACGGCCGCCGTCAATATTACGCCGAGAAAAAAACCTCGGAGGATATCAAGCAGCCGTTGTTTTCTTTCCACGATACCCCCTCCCACTGTGCCCATACAGGTCGGCTTTCACAGACGCTTAAGCGTTCAGTTCTCTGCTTGCTAAATATTTATTAATCTGATTCTCGCTTAAAGATATTTTATTCGCTGCCTCAATAATCTTTGCCGTGTCCTTCAGTCCCATCATATCTATCATCACATCCAAAGCCTGAAATGCTGTCTGTTCTTTTGTTTCTCTCGTAACTTCCCTTGTAACTTCTTTTGTGACTTCTCTTGTGACTTCCCTCGTGACTTCTTCTGTGACTTCCCTCGTAACTTCCCTTGTGACTTCTTCCCGAACCTCTTCTACCACTTGTCTGGTTAATTCTTCCCAATTTGTAGCCATGTGGATCTCCTTTCCTGCCCTCTCTAACTTTACCGGTATCAATTTTTCTACATGTTCAATCGCCTGCCGGGGATTGCCATAGAATAATATGTGCGGTCTCCTCTTGCGACTGTTCCTCGCAGCAGAGAAGCCGCATAATAAATGGCTCGCTGCTTGATATCATATCCCAGCTTGCTTTTTCTAGTGTTCCCCTGCATTTCCAGGTTGATCGTTCTTGCCAACCGGAAATCTGCGGTTCCTCTCCCCGGAATTTCCACCGCAATGACCATATCGTTGCGGGTTTCTTTTTCGCCTCCGGTTCCCGTTTCCGTCAGCAGTAAATCCACCTCGTCATTTAATATGGCTTCGTCGCTGCTATCCTCTCTCTTGCGGTTATCTTTTATGCATCTTGCAATATCAGCCAATTCCATTCCGGCAAATTCGCTTATGGCTACCTTCAAAATCAAGGACATAATGACTTTGTGTTTGGCAATCTCTTTAAACACATAATCTTTTACTGCATTGGCCGGGATTGACTCCACGGATTCGATCACTCCTGTATTTTTGCTCAAACAGTTAACCCACCTTCTCTTTCTTTTTCTCTATTTTACTTCTTTCCACAAGAAATAGCAATAAAAATGCAAAGAAAAATACCTCTTATGAAAGAGGCGTAGAAATGTATATTCAGAGGAGGCGGTAAGGAAGATTCAAACTATTAATGTCATAAAACCTATCACATGAAGCGTTTTGTCAAGTGTTTTTTTGAGTTATTGACGCAAGCCCTTGTTAGTGCGGTAGGAAACGGGGCAGGAAGAAAAGACATAAAATGCGCCTGTGGACGGTTAGGAGCCGTTTTCGTGGATAGGTAGTATAAAGCCTTACCCTGTGGATTTTCGCGTCTGTAACGCCTTAAAAATCAAGCCTTTTCAAACCCTATTGCGTAACATTCCATTCTGTTCTTTGGGAGAGGTCGGGGGCGCGGGGGGCAGAGCCACCGCAAAACCTACCGACAGCCGCCGAAGTAGTGCAGACGGTTTTGCCGTTAGAATGGAGCGGACGTAGAACGGGGATTGTTTTTCGTAATTGTGTATGGTATAATTTTTCCCAGAACAAACCGAAAAATTGGGATTTGACGGAGGATTTTAATGATAGATAAAAAATATATGGCGCCTTTATGGATTAAGTATCCCGAAATATCTGAATCCAGCATAGGCTGGCGTATGGGGTATGGTGAGGTATATGCGGAAGAATTTTATGACTGGTTTTATGCGCTTTCAAAAGAAGAAAAGAAAGAATTTGAAGAAAAGTTTCCTAAGCCGCTTTTGTGGAATATGATGATGTATGAAATTTGTACCTATAACAATTATCACATAAGAAAGTGGAAGAAAATAAGGGGTTACAGTGTTGATACGCTTATCGAAGAAAGGAAAGCAGGATTAGAAAGACCTATCATCTGTTTTTGGGGACATCGAAATAGAGGCAGAAGCGTTGGAAAAGAATGTTTCAGTCAATGGTATAAGGCTGATTTTCGGGTAAATCATCTTCGATATTGTTGTATGGAACAGTATATGATGGCGGAAAAAGCACGTATTTTTGGAGATGAAGAAATTGCGAAGCAAATCATGGACGAAACTATGCAGGATAAGATAAAGGGACTTGGACGGAAAGTAAAAAACTTTGATGAGAATATATGGAATGAAGTAAAATATCACATTGTTCTTACAGGGAATTATTATAAATTCTCACAAAACAAACAACTCAGGCAAGTTCTCTTGTCAACAGGTGAGAGTATCCTTGTCGAGGCAAGCCCCCTTGATATGATATGGGGAATCGGTATAGATGCTAACAACGAAAATGCGTATCATCCCGAAAAATGGAATGGTTCAAATCTTTTGGGCTTTGCTTTGACCGAAGTACGTGAAGAAATAAAACGCATCAGAAAATATGAAAATGAAATT
>CAJUHP010000034.1 GCA_910586125.1 uncultured Lachnospiraceae bacterium
CCCTATTTCGACAGTTTTGTTTTTTCACTGTCTACTTTAGAGGGAGCATATCAAAGTACAGACTGCCTTTTTGCTTTTTGATACTTGTCTATTTCATGATTTGTGCTATAGTAAAGGGGAATGTTATTCCCAGGAAAACATATCCCCGCACCGGTTTTCATCATGAATATCAGAAAAAGAAAATGAGAAAGAGCCGACCCGCCGGGCGGCAACTTGCACCGTTTTCTTGCTCCTATCTGCCGGAAAACGGCTCTTTTTGTGTTCCTGCGAAACGTTCCTTTTTATCCCCATAATAAGAAGTGCTGAAAGACAGGGGACGTATTCTGCGCCGTTTTATCAGCCGAAAAAGGAGAAAAATGAAACATCAAAAAGAAACCCGTACCCGTTACATGACACAGATGGCTTTGCTGATCGCCGTCATTTTTTTGATGGCATTTACCCCGCTTGGGTATCTGCGCACGCCGGTTCTGTCCATCACATTTCTGCCCGTTCCGGTGGCGGTGGGAGCCATGCTCTTAGGCCCCCGGGGAGGCGCCGTCTGCGGTCTGGCCTTTGGCCTGACCAGTTTTATGCAGAGCTTTAGCGGGAGCGGTCTGGGAGCGGTGCTGCTGGGGCTTAACCCGGTCGGTGCAGCCGTTACCTGCATTGTCCCCCGCATTTTGGAGGGTCTGCTTTGCGCTCTGGTTTTTCAGGCGGTGAGAAAGATATCAAAGAAGGGCGCGTACTATGCGGCCAGCCTGGCCTGCCCTCTTTTCAATACGTTGCTTTTTATGAGCGCGCTGCTTTTGATTTTTTACGACACGGAATATATGCAAAATCTAGCCCGATCTCTCGGCGTCCTCAATCCTCTGGCTTTGGCGGCGGTTCTGGTGGGAGTGCAGGGGCTGGTGGAAGCGGGCGTCTGTTTTCTGGTGGCCAGCGCCGTATCCAGAGCGCTCTGCGCGGCACGTGAGACGGACGGATGAAAGGGAAAGGAGACGGAGAATGGAAGGGATAAGAGAGATACCGGTTACACAGATCGAAGGGATGCGCATCGGAAATGCGCAGAATGAAGCGGCAGGGACCGGCGTCACGGTTCTGCTGTTTGAAAAAGGAGCCACTGTAGGGGTAGACATCAGCGGCGGCGGGCCGGCTTCCCGAGAGACGCCGCTGGCGTCTCCGCTCACGGCAGATAATTTGGTTCATGCCATTGTGCTGTCCGGCGGTTCCGCCTTTGGTTTGGCGGCTTCCGACGGCGTGATGCGCTATCTGGAGGAGCGGGGAATCGGATTTGACACAGGTTTTGCCAAGGTACCGCTGGTGTGCCAGTCCTGCATCTACGATCTGGGCTGGAAGCGTGCGGATATCCGTCCGGACGGAGAAATGGGATACGCGGCCTGTGTGGACGCCGAGAGAAACGAGCCGGTCTGCGGCAGTGTGGGCGGCGGTACGGGAGCCACCGTGGGCAAGCTGTTCGGTATGGCCCGCGCCATGAAGGCCGGAATCGGAATCTATGCGGCCGCGGCAGGTCCTCTTTGGATGGCGGCAGTGGTGATAGTGAACGCGCTGGGAGATATCTGCGATCCCAAGACGGGGAAAAAGACGGCAGGGCTGCGCACGGAGGATGGTACGGGATTCTCCGATACCTGCCAGGAGATGTACCGGCTTGCCCTGCAGAATATTCCGGGAGCGAGAGGAACCACCAATACCACGATCGGCGCCATTGTTACCAACGGCTGTTTTTCCAAGGCGAAGATGAATAAAATCGCCTCCATGGCCCGCACGGCCTATGCCCGCTGCATCCGCCCGGTGGGAACCATGGCGGACGGCGATACCATCTACGCGGCTTCTGTCGGAAAAGTTCCTGCGGATATCAATGTGGCCGGAACACTGGCAGCCCTGGCGATGGAAGAGGCGATCGCAAGAGCGGTGCCGCCGGCAAAAGAGGCGAGGGCTCTGTGAAAAACAACGGGGTGGGAATCCGCTCTTTTTACAGCATAAGTCACGAATACCGTGCGGCGCTCATAAGGAATCTGCACAAAAAAAAATAGAGATTGCTGTAAAGTTTGTACACACTTATCGGCGGACAAGTGCTATACTAATTACCGTAAAACAACCCCCCCAATACATTAGTTTTACAAACCCCATAAAATGAAATACCTTCTCCTGAAAGAGACAGCAGCGGTCGTTGCTGTCTCTTTCTCTGTCTCAGACCTGTCTGGTCTGAAATTTTTCTGACTTTCCCCTGTTCTTTTTTTGCGGTTTATGTTATATTACCTCTTAGGAGTGATGAAAAATGGATAAACAGGAACAATTGCGAGAAGCTTTGAGAGAATTGTTTGCTCTGGCAAAACAAGCGGACAACCACCTGACGAAAGAGCAGGTGACAGAGGTCTGCAGAAGGATTTCGCTGGACGAGCGGCAGAGGGAAGTGCTGTGCGCTTATCTGGAGCGAAACCATTTGACGATTGAAGGGTATACTGCCGGTGAGGAGCCGGCGCCGCTGCAGGACAGCGCGTGTGAACGGGAGGATGCACAGACAGGAGAGGACGCGGTCTCTTTTCAGGCTTACTTGAAGGAGATAAAAAATGTGAAGCCCTGGCAGGAGAAGGAAGAGGCAGACTTGATCGGGGCCATGCAGGCCGGCGATCCGTGTGCCAGAAAGCGTCTGATCGAGGGAAATCTTCATCTGGTGGTGCAAAAAGCGCAGGAATATCTAGGAAGAGGGATTCTGGCAGCCGATCTGGTGCAGGAAGGCAATCTGGCTTTGATGGATGCCATGGACAGTCTGGAGGCCGGGGAAGATCTGCAGGCGCATCTTATGGCGGCGATTGCAAGCGCCATGGAGGAGGCACTGAAACGCCAGTCCGGAGCCGACGACGTGGGACGGTGTCTGGCGGAGGATGCCAACGCGCTGATGAAGGCCACAGAGGTTCTCGCAGAAAAACTGGAGCGGGAGGCCACGGCGGAGGAACTGGCGGATTATCTGCATGTCAGTCCGGAGAGAGTAAAGATTTTGGCAAAGATATCTCTGGATGCGCTGAACGGCTGCGACGAATAAAAATTACCGGCAGATTTTTTCTCTGCCGTTATGAGAAGACAGGATGGAGGAAACGATGAGCGTAAAAAGAATTTATGTGGAAAAAAAGGCTCCCTATGCCGTAAAGGCCAGAGAATTAAAGGAGGAAGCCGGCAGCTATCTGGGGATTAAAACCGTGAGCGCCGTGCGGGTTTTGATTCGCTATGATATGGAGCATTTATCGGAGGAGACATATGAGAGGGCCAAACGGACCATTTTTTCCGAACCTCCCGTGGACGAGATTTACGAGGGCGGATTTCCCCATCAGGAGGACGATTTCATTTTTTCCGTGGAATATCTGCCCGGCCAGTTTGATCAGCGGGCCGACTCGGCCATGCAGTGCGTAAAGCTGCTCAAAGAAGAGGAGGAGCCGTTGATCCGCACGGCGGTCACATACGTGATAAGCGGCGCTCTGACCGGGGAGGAGCAGGCCAGGCTTAAAGCCCACTGCATCAATCCGGTGGATTCCAGAGAGGCGGCGGCAAAGGTGCCGGACACGCTTTTAGCGGTATTTCCGGAGCCGGAGGATGTAAAGATCTTTGACGGATTTACCGCCATGAGCGAAGAGGCGCTTCGCTCGCTCTACGACAGCCTGGGACTGGCGATGACATTTCGGGATTTTCTTCATATCCGCGGGTATTTTGAGAGGGAAGAGAAGAGAGATCCGTCCATGACCGAAATCCGTGTGCTGGATACCTACTGGTCGGATCACTGCCGGCACACTACGTTTCAGACCGAGCTGAAGCATATTACGTTTGAGCCCGGCGATTATCTGGCTCCTATTCAGGAGAGCTATGAGGACTATGTAAAAACACGCGGCGAGCTTTTTGCGGACCGCCCGGACAAGTTCCCGTGCCTGATGGATCTGGCTCTGATCGCCATGCGCCGTCTGAAAAAAGAGGGAAAGCTTGCCGACCAGGAGGAGTCGGACGAGATCAATGCCTGCAGCATCGTCGTTCCGGTCGAGGTTGACGGAAAGAGCGAGGAATGGCTTGTCAATTTCAAGAATGAAACGCACAATCATCCCACAGAGATCGAGCCCTTCGGCGGCGCGGCCACCTGTCTGGGCGGCGCGATCCGCGATCCGCTGTCGGGAAGAACCTATGTGTATCAGGCCATGCGCATTACCGGAGCGGCGGATCCCACCGCTCTAGTGGAATCCACCATGAAGGGCAAGCTTCCGCAGAAAAAGCTGGTGACAGGCGCCGCGGCCGGCTACAGCTCCTACGGAAATCAGATTGGTCTGGCAACCGGTTATGTAAAAGAGATCTATCATCCGGGCTATGCGGCCAAGCGGATGGAGATCGGCGCCGTCATGGGAGCCGCGCCGCGCCGCGCCGTGATCCGGGAGACATCCGATCCCGGCGATGTGATTATTCTGCTGGGCGGCAGGACCGGAAGGGACGGCTGCGGCGGCGCGACCGGCTCCTCCAAAGTGCATACGGAAGCTTCGATTGAAACCTGCGGGGCCGAAGTGCAGAAGGGCAACGCACCCACGGAGAGAAAGCTGCAGAGACTGTTCCGCAGGGAGGAAGTCAGCCGCCGGATCAAGAAGTGCAATGACTTCGGCGCCGGCGGCGTATCGGTCGCCATCGGTGAGCTCGCGGACGGACTGCGCGTGGACTTAGACCGGGTTCCCAAGAAATATGCCGGTCTGGACGGAACGGAGATCGCGATCTCCGAATCGCAGGAGCGGATGGCCGTGGTGGTCGATCCGAAGGATGTGGAGGCGTTTCTGGCGTTTGCCGAAGAGGAAAATCTGGAGGCAACACCGGTGGCTGTTGTGACGAAGGAGCCTCGTCTGGTTCTGGTCTGGAGAGGAAAGACCATTGTAGATATCAGCCGGGCGTTTTTAGACACCAACGGCGCGCACCAGGAGACGGACGTGACGGTGGTCACGCCTAACCGGCAGGGAAATCCCTTTTTGGAGGCCGGCAAAGCGGCGGATTGCAGATCGTTTCAGGAGAGATGGCTTTCAACATTGTCGGATCTCAATGTCTGCTCCCAGAAAGGGCTGGTGGAGATGTTTGACTCTTCCATCGGATCGGGCAGTGTGCTGATGCCCTACGGCGGTCGGTATCAATTGACGGAGACGCAGGCGATGGTGGCCAAGCTGCCGGTACAGACAGGAAAAACGGATACGGTGACGATGATGAGCTACGGGTTTGACCCGTATCTGTCCTCCTGGAGTCCGTATCACGGGGCGGTCTATGCGGTGACGTCGTCCATAGCCAAGATTGTGGCGGCGGGCGGCGACGCAGGAAAGATCCGCTTTACATTTCAGGAATATTTCCGCCGTATGACGGAGGATTCCAGGCGCTGGAGCGAACCGTTTACGGCGCTTTTGGGTGCGTACCGGGCGCAGATCGGCTTTGGCCTGCCCAGCATCGGCGGCAAGGACAGCATGTCCGGTTCTTTCAATGATATGGATGTGCCGCCTACGCTGGTATCCTTTGCCGTGGATGTGGCCGACGGGCGTCATGTGGTCACGCCGGAGCTGAAGAGAGCCGGGAACCGCCTGGTGCTGTTTACGGTGGAGAGGGACGCTTATGATCTGCCTGTATTTGAGCAGGTATTAAGGCTGTACGGGCAGATTCACGAGGAGATTCTTTCAGGCCGCATTCTTTCGGCCTATGTGTGCGAGAGGAAGGGCCTGGCCGAGAGCCTCAGCAAGATGGCTTTCGGCAACGGCCTGGGCGTATCGCTGGAACAAGAGGCGGGACCGTATCTCTTTGCGCCCGGCTGGGGCAATATCGTGGCGGAGATACCGGCGGATGCCGTCTTGAAAGCGCCGTATACTGCGGTGGGGACTGTGACGGAAAAACCGGAATTTGTTTTCGGCGCGGAGAAATTATCCCTTGAGGATGCGTTACAAGCATGGAAAGCGCCGCTTGAGCCGGTGTTTCCGACGGATTCGGGCGTGGAAAAAACCGCGGCTCTGACAAAACAATATCAGGGCGGTTCGGTTTTGGTGTGCCGGCATAAATGCGCCAGACCCTCCGTATTTATTCCGGTATTTCCCGGAACCAACTGCGAGTATGACAGCGCCGCCGCATTCAAAAGGGCCGGGGCCAAAGTCACGGACCTGGTGTTTAAAAATTTGACGGCCTGCGCGATCCGCGATTCGGTGGACGCGTTTGTCAAGGAGATTGATAAAGCGCAGATTATTATGTTCCCCGGCGGTTTTTCCGCCGGCGATGAGCCGGAGGGCAGCGCAAAATTTTTTGCGACGGTGTTCCGCAACGAGCGGATCGCTGAGGCGGTGAACCGGCTGCTGAACGAGCGCGACGGTCTGATGCTTGGCATCTGCAACGGTTTCCAGGCATTGATCAAGCTGGGGCTTTTGCCTTATGGGCAGATCTGCGAGCAGAAGGAAGATTCTCCCACGCTGACGATGAATACAATCGGCCGTCATGTGTCAAAAATGGTATATACAGAGGTGGTTTCAAACAAATCTCCCTGGCTGAACGGGGCAGGTGTGGGCCGGATTTACTGCGTTCCCGCCTCGCACGGAGAAGGACGTTTTGTGGCAAATGAGGCGTGGATTCGCCGTCTGATGGAAAACGGACAGATTGCGACGCAGTATGTGGACGGACAGGGAAACGTCACCATGGACGAGGACTGGAACGTCAACGGCTCCTTCCATGCCGTCGAGGGCATCACCAGTCCGGACGGAAGGATTCTGGGCAAGATGGCTCACAGCGAGCGCCGCGGGGACAATGTGGCGCGCAATATTTACGGTGAGCAGGACATGAAGATCTTTGAGTCCGGAGTGAAGTATTTCAGCTAAATTTCAACCAAGGGAGGTTTTATCTATGCCGGCAGTTTATGCGCATGATACGTTTGGAAAGATTGTCTATAAGGAGCTGGAGGGAGAGATCCGGCGGCTGGTGCAGAAGTATCAGGAGTATTTCCGAATCGGCCTGCAGGGGCCGGACATTCTGTTTTTCTATCGTCCGTTTTGTTCCAATTTGGTCAATGCGACCGGTCATCGAATCCATGAGGAAATTGCGGATGGTTTCTTTGAACATGCCAGGGAGGTTGTGGCGGTACATGGGAAAGATTCGCCGCACTGTGCCTATATTCTGGGGGTGATCTGCCATTTTATGCTGGACAGCGAGTGCCATGGCTGTGTGGGGGAGATGATGGAAAAGACCGGGATCAGCCATAATGAGATTGAGACAGAGTTTGAACGGTATCTGATGCTGCGGGCCGGGCAGGAGCCCAGAAAGGTCAGACTGGATGGGCGCATTCCCACCGACGAAGCTGCCGCCTGGGTTATGAGTGAATTTTATGAGGGGATCACACCCGCGGAGATGCGCCGGTCGCTGAAATCCATGAAGCAGGTGAAACGTCTTCTGCACGTGGAGAGCCGGGGGAAAGAAAAGCTGGTTGACGGAATTTTAAGACAGGCAGACCGGGAGGGGAAGCTGGACGGAATCCTGATGAGACTGACGGCCAACGAGGACTGCCGTCCCGTAAACCGCGAGTTGTTTGCCCGCTACAAGGCGGCGGTACAGCCGACGGTGACAGTGATCTATAAATACTATCAGACATTGGATTCTGACGAACCGATGCCGGCCCGTTTTGGGCGGAATTTCTGCTGACGCCGGAAGAATATTTTTCTGAGCGATAGGGATTTTGTGGAGGGATTATGGAAAAGAAAAACAGACTGACCCGACTGGAACTATATTGGATTCTCTATGATGTGGGAAATTCCGCTTTTGTGCTGATGGTGTCCACGCTTCTGCCGATTTATTTTAATTCGCTGGCTGATACGGCCGGGGTTTCTTCGACGCAGTATCTGGCGTATTGGGGCTACGCGGCCTCCCTATCCACGCTGATCGTGGCTTGCCTGGGGCCGGTGTTCGGTGCCCTGGCCGATACGGGAGGTTTTAAAAAGCCGATCTTTACCGCGTTTATGATGATCGGCGTGATCGGCTGTGCGGCGCTGTCCATCCCCAGTCACTGGCTGTTTTTTCTGGTAATCTTTGTGATTGCCAAGGTGGGGTTCAATGCCAGCCTGGTTTTTTACGATTCGATGCTTACGGATGTCACGACGCCGCAGCGCATGGATAACGTCTCTTCGCAGGGGTACGCCTGGGGCTATATCGGCAGCGTGATTCCCTTTATCATCAGTCTGGTGCTGGTCCTGAACGCGGAGGCATTCGGTATCACTATGAGCTTTGCCATGGCGGTATCTTTCTTTTTGACAGCGGGGTGGTGGTTCTGCATGACGCTGCCCCTGCTAAAGCGATACAAGCAGGTCCATTTTGTGGAGAAAAAAGAACATGCTCTGCGGGAATCCTTTGGCCGCCTGGGCAGAAGCTTAAAAGAAATCCGCCAGCACAAGGGCTTGTTTCTGTTTCTGATCTCTTTCTTTCTGTATATCGACGGCGTCTATACGATTATTGAGATGGCGACCGCTTACGGCGAGGCTCTGGGGCTGGACAGCACCATGCTGCTTTTGGCTCTTTTGCTGACGCAGTTTGTAGCGTTTCCGTTTGCCCTTCTTTTTGGAAAGCTGGCGGGGCGGTATAAAAATTCCAAGCTGATCCGCATCTGTATTGTCGCGTATGCGGCTATCGCGCTCTTTGCCATCCAGCTCGATCAAACCTGGGAATTCTGGCTGTTAGCCGTCTGCGTCGGTATTTTTCAGGGCGGTATTCAGGCTTTGTCGCGCTCCTATTTTGCCCAGATCATTCCGCCGGAGAAAGCGGGAGAGTTTTTCGGTCTTTTGGATATCTGCGGAAAGGGAGCTTCCTTTATGGGGACGGGCCTGGTGGCGGTGGTATCCCAGATTACCGGGCGTATGCAGATGGGCGTGGCAATGATCTCCGTTCTGATTATCGCCGGATATTTTGTGTTTTGCAGGGCGGCTAGGCTGAATGCGGATAGGGAGTAGCAGAAAAAGAGGCGGTTCCGCCTCTTTTTTTGCAGGAAAGAAGGAGGAATTTCATAGTTTCTCTTATCTTTTTGAAAAAACCACCGATAAAAGTAATATAAGATTGATACCTGTAAGAACACAGGATGCAGAATAGAAGAAGGGATGGTAGGGACATATGCGTATCAAAAACAATATCGCAGGTATAAATACATCGAGAAACCAGGGGATTGTCAATAACCAGATGGCGAAATCCCTAGAGAAGCTGTCTTCCGGGTACCGTATCGTTCGCGCCGGTGATGACGCGGCCGGGTTGGCCATCTCCGAGGAAATGCGCTCGCAGATTGCCGGTTTGAATCAGGCTATGCGCAATGTAAATGACGGCGTCGGTATGGTAAATACGGGGGAGGGCGCGCTGCAGGAAGTGCATGCGATGCTTCACCGTCTGGAGACGCTGGCAATTGAGTCGGCTAACGGTACGTATAACAGCATTGCGAGAGAGAGCGTGGAAGAGGAGAAAGACGCGATTTTAGAGGAGATAGACCGGATCTGTAAGAATACGTATTTCAATGGAAATGAGGTATTTGACCCCACGGAGCCGAAGGAGCCTCTTGTAAAGCCGCCGCAGCCGAGTGAAAAAGGAGACTTTGTATTTCAGATCGGCTCAACGGATGATCAGATTATGGAAGTGCCGCGCTATCACATGGGAGTCAAGGCGCTGTGGCTGGATCAGATGGAATTTGGAACACCACAGAAAGCCAACGATGCAATCGACACGCTTGCGCAGGCTGTGCAGGCTGTGACGGAGGTTCGCTCTACATTCGGAGCGGCGCAAAATCATCTGGACTGCACATACAATAACCTGAGCGTGACGACCGAGAATATGACGGCGGCCGAGAGCAGAATACGCGATACCAATATGGCGGATGAAATCACCAAGTTTACCTCCCAGAAGATCATTTCCCAGGCTACCATGTCGATGCAGAGCCAGGCAAATGCGATACCGCAGAGCGTGCTTACACTTCTGCAGGGACTCTGATCTGTCGTTGATAATTGAAAAAGGATGCTGTTTTGGACCAAAGCAAAACCGATTTTTGGTCCAAAACAGCATCCTTTTTTCTTTTGACAGGAGTTTGTTGGGAAAGTTGGATACGCCGGCGCAAAACGCACGAAAGAGAGGCAGGGCTTACCGGGAGTTCCCGCTGCAGGATGTGCATTGCTTTTGCCGGCGCGCTTCTTTGTAGCGCTGCCGGATGTCCTTGCAGGTATTTCGTTCAAACAGAAGCCCCACGACAAACCAGGCAGGAGCATAATCCAGGCGGATCAGCCCGTCGATATTGAAGGGAGCGTCGCTGTAATCCCAGGGGCAGATGCCGAAGCGGCGAAGGAGCCAGCCGGTGGCGTATTCGGTGGCGAAGATCAGCGTCATATATACGCTTCCCCGCACCAGTGCATTTTTTCGGCACAGCAGTTTTCCAAAGGGCTGGAACGCTGCCGCCATTCCGTAGATGGGAAACATAAGCAGAGAGGTGCTTCCCATCATTCTCTTATCGCCGTGATTGCGATAGTTGCTTAGACTGGTAGCCAGCAGTTCAATTCCCCAGCCGATGAATCCGCATTTGATAAATTTATTTTCCATGAACAGTAGTATGCGGTGATTTTTCAAAAATATGCGGCGACTCTTCGGTTTTTCCTCTTTATTTTCGTTGAAAAAAGCGGCTGTCTTCTCTTGAAGACAGCCGCTTTTTCTGACGGAGGAGAAGGGATTTGAACCCTTGCGCCGGTGTTACCGACCTACTGGTGTTCGAAGCCAGACCCTTCAGCCACTTGGGTACTCCTCCACAATGTCGCTGGAACCATTTGCATTGCTTATTATAATATGAAATGGAGCAAACGTCAATCCTTTTTTTATCTTGTTTTTCCTTCTCCCCGGTTTCGGCACTGAATCCGGTAGGCCATGGGACTGATCCCCTGAATTTTCCGAAAACTCTGCGAAAAATAGCTGGGGGAAGAAAAACCCAGCATACCGGCGATCTGAGACAGGGAGATGCTTGTCTCGGAGAGAAGGTAGAGGCTCTCTTGAATCCGGCAGGAGAGCAGATAGTGGATCGGGGAGATTCCGTATTCCCGGCTGAAAGCGTGAGCCAGATAATATTTGCTGATATGAGCCACCGCAGCCAAATCGTCAAGAGTCAGATTTTCTTTGAAGTGATTTTCAATGTAACGCCGGACAATGGCGCATTCTCTGCTGGATTTGCGGTTGGAGGGTACAAAGGTGACGGTGAATTCGCTGCGGCGCATTAAAAGCAGCAGGACTACCTCCAGCAGATCCTGGCAGACCGTATTATAACCAGGAAGTTTTGTTTCGATTTCTTTTAAAAGGCAGCGCAGATAAAACAGAATCTGTTCGCCGCCGGACTGAAAATGGATGATGGAATAGCCGTCGCTGCCGTCGTCGCCGGAGATGGATTCCAAGCCGTCAACGCCCATCACAATATATTCCAGAGGCCGTTCTTTTGAACTGATTTCTGTGTGTTCAATGCTGGAATTGACAATGATGACATCGTGGGTTGTTATGGGGATAGATTGGCTGCTCAGCTTCAGACAGCCGCAGCCGCCGGTGACAAAGAAAAGTTCTGCACAAGGATGGGTGTGTGGGGTGGAATGCCATTCGGTGCTGTATCGGGCAACGCTGACATACAGCAGTTTGGTAACGGAACGGTCCACTGGGTTGACGGCCAGAGGATCGAGAACATAGTGGCTGGTACTCATGGGTCGGCGGATCTCCTTTAGATATATTGTTCCATTTGACTTTCAAAGCGGCGCTTGCTATTCCTTTGATTATATTCCATTTTGGTCCAGAGGGCAAGGGGAAGTGGTCTCCTATCTTCAGAAAAACGCATTGCCAGAACAATAGGACAGAAAATAGTTCGTCATCTTGTATAATCAGAAAATAGAAAAAGAAGGAAAAATAATAAAAATATCCAAAGTAAGCAAGAAGTATAAAAAAATCAGCAATATAAATGTTGGAAAGATTGCAGAATATTGATATACTTACAACGACATCTTGGAATTACATAAAATGTATATTAATAAAGGAGGTAACATTATGAAAAAGATACTCAGTATCGTTCTCGCCGGCACATTGATGCTGTCTGCGCTGGCCGGCTGCTCCGGCGGCGGCGAGACCAAACCGGCTTCCGGTACCACGGCGGCAACGACTGCCGGTGAACAGAAGGAAGAGACGACCGCGGCGACGACGGCTTCCCAGGAAGAATCGCAGGCGCCGGCCGACGGCACAGCCATCACTGTGGCGGCGATTGAGACGGCTTACGGCAGCGATGTGTGGAAGCAGGTCTGCGAAGCCTTTACGGCACAGACTGGCATTCAGGTAGATCTGATCACAGATAAGAATCTGGAAGATGTCATCGGACCGTCCATGCAGGCGGGGGATTATCCCGATGTGATTCACCTGGCTACGGGCCGTGAGAAAGCTCTGACGGAGACGTTTATCAAGGATCAGAATATTGTTGACATCACGGATGTTCTGTCCATGACCGTTCCCGGCGAGGAGAAGAAGGTCAGCGATAAGATCGCAGGCGGATTTACCGAGACCAGTCTGACCAACCCTTACGGCGACGGCAAGACATATCTGGCCCCCATGTTCTACTCCCCCTGCGGACTGTTCTACAATGCCGGTCTGTTTGAGGAGAAGGGCTGGACGGTTCCGACGACCTGGGATGAGATGTGGGAGCTGGGAGAGAAGGCAAAGGCCGAGAATATTTCCCTGTTTACATACCCTACAACCGGTTATTTTGACGCTTTCTTCTACGCTCTGATGTACTCGGTTGGCGGCGCGGATTTCTTTGATCAGGCGACCACTTATGCGGAGGGCATCTGGGATACTCCTGAGGCGAAGACCTGCTTTGATATCGTGGCGAAGCTGGCTACCTACACGGAGCCTACCACCCCGGCGCAGGCGAACGACGACGAATTCACAAAAAATCAGCAGTTGGTTCTGGATAACAAGGCGCTGTTTATGCCGAACGGCACATGGATTGTAGGCGAGATGGCCAACGCTCCCAGAGCGGAAGGCTTTAAATGGGGTATGACCGCACTGCCTGCAGTAACAGCCGGCGGCGACCGCTACAGCTATACCTGGTTTGAGCAGGCATGGATTCCTGGCGGCGCAGAGCATCAGGCAGAGGCCAAGCAGTTTATTGCGTTTTTGTACAGCGATAAGGCCTGCGAGATCTTTGCCAGCGCGATCAATGAAAAGGGTGAGCCCTCCCCTGCGATTCAGCCTGTGTTAAATATCGCGGAGAAGCTGGACGGCGACAATCAGATGTTCTATGCCATCTACGATAACGGAGCCAAGGCGGCTATGGGCAACTTTGCCGCATTTGACAGCGGTATTGTGGGACAGAGCAACCGTGAAGTTTGGTTTGACCCGGTGAACTCCTTGGTCGGCGGAACGATGACCGAGCAGGAATGGATTGACGGCATTAAGACTGCCAGCGATCTGATGCGTGAAAATCTGATTAAGTAATAGCGGACAGATCCGAAATCAAAGGGATAAGGCGGCGGTGTTTTACCGCCGCCTTTTTGAAAACAGAAAAAGGAGGGGTTTGTATGAGGAAACGATCCGGGCGCAGCGCATTTATCTTTCTGTGTGCGGCGCCGGCGGTGATTTTGTTCACTGTCTTTATGATTATTCCTACCATTAACGTATTTCGTATGTCACTGTTTCGGCGCAGCGCGTATTCCACCACAGAGATCTTTGTGGGGTTTGATAATTTTGCCCGTCTGATGAAGGATACAAACTTTATCCGCTCCATGCAGAATACAATTCTTCTGATTGTGGTGGTGACAATTATCACATTTTTCTTTGCACTGGTATTTGCGGCAATTCTGACGAGAGAAGAAATCAAGGGACAGAATTTCTTTCGCGTGATCTTTTATATCCCCAATATTCTGTCGGTTGTTGTCATTTCCGCTATCTTCAGCGCCATCTATGATACCAACAACGGCACGCTGAACAGTTTGCTGTCTCTTTTTTCGGGGGAGACGGTGAAGATTCTCTGGAAGGGAGAATCCATGGTTATGGTCAGCCTGATCATTGCGATGGTATGGCAGGCCATCGGTTATTATATGGTCATGTATATGGCTTCTATGGCGAGCGTTCCCCAGAGCCTTTATGAGAGCGCCAGTCTGGACGGAGCCGGGCGGATCAAGCAGTTTTTCCAGGTTACGCTGCCTTTGATCTGGACCAATATCCGCACGACGCTGACCTTTTTTATCATCAGTACCATCAATATGGCGTTTCTGTTTGTGAAGGCTATGACTTCCGGCGGTCCCAACGGTGCGTCGGAAGTTGCGCTGACCTACATGTATAAGCAGGCTTACACCAACTCTTCCTACGGATACGGGATGGCGATCGGCGCTCTGATTTTTCTCTTCTCCTTTGGCTTGTCCGCGCTGGTGAATGTGGTGACAAAGCGCGAGCCGCTGGAATTTTAAGGAGGGCAGGCGATGAAGAAAACAACGAAATCAACGACGGAACGGCTCTATAAGATTTTTATCTATGTGGCGTTAATCACTCTTGCCGTCACGATTATCATTCCGGTAGCTTGGGTCTTCTTGGCGTCCATCAAAGAAAACAGCGAGTTTTACCGAAATCCCTGGTCCATGCCTGCTGGATTTTATATTCAGAATTTTGCCGACGCCTGGAATAAGGCGAGGATGGGCGAGTACATGCTCAACTCGGTCATAGTGACGACCCTGGCTTTGCTTATTCTTTTGCTTGTGGCTCTGCCGGCCGCTTATGTGCTGTCGCGGTTTTCGTTTCGGGGACGAAAGATTTTAAATGCGGCGTTTATGGGCGGGTTGTTCATCAATGTGAACTATATCGTGGTTCCCATCTTTCTGATGCTGGTGGACGGCGATAAGCTGCTTCGAGGGGTGTTTGGAGACGGCTTTCTGCTGAATAATATTTTTGTTCTGGCGCTCGTCTATGCCGCGACGGCGCTGCCTTTTACCGTCTATCTGCTTTCGGGCTATTTTGCTACGCTGGCGCACGATTATGAGGAGGCTGCCTACATCGACGGGGCCGGCTACGGGACCACCATGATTCAGGTGATCTTTCCCATGGCGCAGCCCTCCATCATCACCGTAATTCTGTTTAACTTTCTGTCCTTCTGGAACGAGTATATCATTGCGATGACGCTTTTGTCCGATCCCAAGGGCGGCAAGACGCTGCCGGTGGGACTGATGCAGTTGAATCAGGCGCAGCAGTCTGCGGCGCAGTACGGACAGCTCTATGCCGGCCTGGTTCTGGTGATGCTGCCGACGCTGATTCTCTATATCTGTGTACAGAAAAAACTGACTCAGGGCATGACGCTGGGCGGCCTGAAAGGATAGGGTGAACGTATGAAATTTTGGAAAGAGCATGGGACGCTGCGCATCGCGGCGATCACCGCCTGTTTTGTTCTGGGCCTGTCTTTGGTCCTGGGCGGCTGGGTACAGACCGGAAAGCTTCCCGGCCTGGTGACAATGATGGTGGGCCTGGTATTTCTCTTGGCCGCGATTATGATCTATAATAAACCTTTTGAAGATCCCAAATAAATTGCCGAGGTATTAGATATGAGTGAACAGATTGAAAAAACCGGACGGGTTACGATTCCCACCGATGTGGATGTGGTCGAGGAGACACTGGAATTGTTAAAGCGCTGGGGGGCGGACGCGATCCGCGACTGCGACGGTACGGATTACCCGGAAGCGCTGCGCGAGGTGGATGCAAAGGTGTATTCCACCTATTACACCACAAGAAAGGATAACGCCTGGGCAAAAGCCAATCCGGACGAGATACAGCAATGCTACATTATGACCGGATTCCACATGGCAGAGAGCGGACCTCTGTCGATCCCTCTGATGGCCGGCATCAGTCCGGAGCTTCTGAAGGTGAATACAAGGGATGACAGGAAACGCTGGTGGGAGGTGATGGACCGCAGCAGCGGACAGATTGTGCCGCCCGAGCAATGGGAGTACGATGAGGAGAGCGGCTGCGTGATCCTTCCGTCGCCGGCTCCCTGGCATGAATATACGGTCAGCTTCCTGGCCTATTTGATCTGGGATCCGGTCCACATGTATAATGCCGTGGTAAATGACTGGAAGGATGTGGAGCATCAGATTACCTTTGATGTGCGCCAGCCCAAGACCCATGCGCATACCTTAAAGCGGCTGCGCCGGTTTGTGGAGGAGCATCCGTATGTGGATGTGATCCGTTATACCACGTTCTTCCATCAGTTTACGCTGATTTTCGACGAGTGGAAGAGAGAGAAGTATGTGGACTGGTACGGCTATTCCGCGTCGGTATCGCCGTATATTCTGGAGAAATTTGAGCGGGAGGCCGGCTATCGGTTCCGGCCGGAGTTTATCATTGATCAGGGCTATTACAACAATCAGTACCGGGAGCCCAGCCGGGAATATCTGGATTTTATGGCCTTTCAGCGGCGGGAGGTGGCAGCCCTTGTAAAAGAGCTGGTGGACCTGACCCATGAGCTGGGAAAAGAAGCCATGATGTTTCTGGGCGATCACTGGATCGGCACCGAGCCGTTTATGGAAGAATTTGGTACGACCGGCGTGGACGCGGTGGTGGGCTCGGTGGGCAACGGCTCTACGCTGCGCCTGATTGCGGATATTCCGGGAGTGCGCTATACGGAGGGAAGATTCCTTCCCTACTTCTTCCCGGACACCTTTTACGAGGGCGGCGATCCGGTGAAGGAGGCCAGAGAGAACTGGGTGACAGCCCGGCGCGCCATATTGCGCAAGCCCATCGACCGGATCGGTTACGGCGGTTATCTGAAGCTGGCCTGTCGTTTTCCGGAATTTATTGACTATGTGGAAAGCGTATGCCGGGAGTTTCGCGAGCTGTATGGAAAAATCCGGGGAGCGAAACCGTACTGCCATAAGAAAGTGGCGGTTCTGAATCGCTGGGGCCGGATGCGTTCCTGGGGCTGCCATATGGTACATCACGCGCTCTATCAGAAACAGAATTACAGCTATGCGGGTATCATTGAGGCGCTCTCCGGCGCGCCCTTTGAGGTGGTATTTTTGTCCTTTGACGAGATCCGGGCCAATCCCAGCGTTCTGGATGACATGGATGTGCTGATCAATGTGGGGGACGGCGATACGGCCCACACCGGCGGCAAGGTCTGGGAGGACGCGGCGGTGACGTCGGCCATCCGGCGGTTTATCTGGGAAGGCGGCGGCCTGATCGGTGTAGGAGAGCCGTCCGGACACCAGTATCAGGGGCACTACTTCCAGTTGGCGGCGGCTCTGGGTGTGGAGAAAGAAACTGGTTTCACGCTGGGGTATGACAAATACAACTGGGAGGAGTACAGAGAACATTTTATTCTGGAGGACTGCCCGGGCGAGGTGGATTTCGGAGAAGGCAAGAAAAATATCTATGCGCTGGAAGGAACCCAGATTTTGGTGCAGCAGGAAAAAGAAGTCCAGATGGCGGTGAACACATACGGCAGAGGCCGCAGCGTGTATCTGTCTGGCCTGCCCTACAGCTTTGTAAACAGCCGGATTCTGCACCGGGCCGTGCTGTGGAGCTGCGGGAGTGAAGCGCTTTTGCACCGGTGGTTTTCCGAGAACTGCAATGTGGATGTCCACGCCTATGTAGAAAACGGAACGTATTGCGTGGTCAATAATACCTATGAACCGCAGAAGACCGTGGTGTACTGCGGAAACGGAGAAAGCTTTGAGCTGGAACTGGCCGCGGGCGAGATCCGGTGGTTTGAGATCTAGTTGCAGCGGCATTCGCATCAGACAAAAAAAGGCAGGGGTGATATATGCTCTAAGCGACTTGTCAATCAACTGATTTTTCGGTGATTGGCAAGGATAGCTTAGAGCATGTTTCATTTTGAGGAGGTTTGTGCTATGGCAAAAGCTAAGATTGCGCTGCTGTACGAGAGGTTAAGCAGGGGTGATGAATTGCATGGCGAGAGTTTTTCCATTAAGAACCAAGACGGGATTTGTCAAGGATATTTTCTGCGAAGATATTAAAGAGCCGTTGAGTATATCGGGTCAGTGGCTCTCTGTTTGCGGACTTTGAGCGAAAGAGTAATTGTTTAAATCCACAGAAACGTACGAAAGTCAGAGTCGCTGAAAACTCTGGCTTTCGTATACGAGAAACACCACCCTTAATATACGGTGGTGCTTTTTCATTATATGTTTGATTATAATACTACAAATTTCGCATAAATTTGCGAAAAATTCTTGAAAATCTTGCGTTAGTGTGGTAAAATAAAACAATTAAGACTGGCAAGCAATGCTGGACTCCCCCAAGATTGCTTCTGTCGGAGGGGATATTTGTATGGCGATCTCGTACAAAAAGATGTGGAAGCTGCTCATAGATAAGAATATGAGTATGGCAGATTTGAGAAAAATTGCAAATATTGCCCCAAATACTATGACGAAACTCCGCCGAAATGAGCCTGTAAATCTTGCGATTCTTGGCAGGGTATGTGCAGTGCTTCAGTGCGACTTCGTCGATATTATTGAGTATATCCCGGAGGAATAGCACTCCCCCTTGCTGATTAGGATTAAAGGAGGTGTGGATGATATGGATACGGCCAGCGACATTCCCCTTTGGGAGCAGCTTGGGCTGGTACCAGAAAATTATGCAGATATGGCAGTGTCCGAATTGCCCTTCTCTGTTCGGGTTATCAATGTATTCAAGAATAACAGCATCACCACAGTATCTGATTTACTGAGACTTAGGCCGGAAACACTGATGGGGATTAGAAACTTTGGACGCAACTGTATGGACGAGGTAGTAGGCAGACTGCGCTCACTCCCCAAAGAGCCTTTACTTGAAAGAGGACATTGCAAATTCCAACTAAATAATAAGCCTCTATTTATTCTGAGCCACGCTGAGTCTATCGCCCTGGGAGACTTTTCCTTTGCGGAGAATATGGAACTTTCACAGGAAGAGGTTCAAGCATTATCCGAATACCAGACTGGATATGAGATGCTGGGAGAAGACTTGGCCCTTGAATGTTATCTTACTCCAGAGAAGATTATCCCAGTTATCTCGATGTTTAGTAATTTTTGTCGAGACGCAGAACAGCTTGCTCTGCTTAGAAATGAGGCTGCGGATATTCCCTGTGATAGGCGAAAAAATAAAGCTGCGGGCTATATTATTGCCTTCACACTTGATGATTATAAGCGCAGGACACTCCTATCCTTATGCCCCTCGGAGACCTGTTCGATTGATGACCTTATAAACATTCCCCTGCCTAATGATTCCCAGAAGCTTACTCTGCTCAAACAATTCCTCAAGTGGTGTGCGTTTGACTTGGAAGCCGAAGTGCGAGAGCTGTTTTTGCCAATCTTCTCTAACAAGCGGATGGAAAGTATTGTCCAGATGCGTGCCAGGAAGAAAACGCTGGCGCAGATTGGGGATGCTTTTGGAGTCACTCGTGAGCGGGTACGGCAGATTGAGGCAAAGGCCAGACGCAAGTTCTCGCGCTACTACAGCCATATTCGGCTGATTACAAGAATTTCCGCAGAGAAGAATGGTGCATCCACGGTATCCTCAAACGACATTGAGGACTACTGCAAGACAAATGTCACGGAACTGCTGTATTTCCTCCGCAACTATGAAAACGCACACTATACATATGATGAGCAACTGGATATCTTCATCATTGGAGATGACTCACTCCAGGAGCGTGTGCGCGCTACGATCGATAGGCTACCAGACATCGTAAATGTTAACCAGCTTTCAACCATCTTGGATGAAGCAGGCGAAGATGGCGATATCCCGATAGGCATTCTCCAAAAAGCTTTTGTGGAAGCTTATCGCCTGACAGGGGATGTATATCATCGCACACGCCTGTCCCTTGCTAAAGTCTATAAAACTGTTCTGAAGAAGCATTATTTTGACGGGATTAGGGCATACGATCCCGATGCACTTCAGGAATTCCGCAGGATAGTTATCGATGAATTCGGCGATGTGGGTATGCCGGAAAATGACCGCGCCCTGACGGCCAGGATTTCTAGCATCTGTATTCTCTGCGATCGAGGGATGTATATGCCGAAGCGGGCAAAATACATTTCCAATGGCCTCGCTGGCCGCATTCTGCAATATATAGACGAGAGCGACCAGAAAATATTCTTGATGAACACCCTTTATAGTGTGTTTGAACGTGAGTTAAATGAAGAGGGGGTATTCAATAAATACTATCTCCAGGGGATTTTGCGTGAGTTCTGTTCGGACAAGTATTACTTTAGACGGGACTACATCTCCAAGGATGCGGAGGCTACATCCCTCTATGCTTCTGTGGTGAACTTTATCAAAAAATCCAAATACCCCGTGCAGAAGCAACAAATCAAGAACACTTTTCCTGGGATTACGGAAATCGTTATCAACCTTTCTGTGAGCGACCCGGAGGTGTTGAACTACTTCGGTGCATATCTTCATTCCAGCCGCTTGGTTATTTCGAGCAAAGAACAATGGGATTTGCGGCACATCCTTATCGAGATTGTGTCTGACCACAAAGCGCACCACGGGACAGAGGTTTACGAGATGATCCAGCGGCAGATGCCCACAGTGTTTTCCCAGAATTCTGCGATGTACTCGTTTAGTGCATTTAGCATCTTGGAATATCTGTTCAGGGACACCTTTCAATTTTCAAGGCCCTATATAGCCGAACTAGGCGTAGAGATCGGGCGTCCTGGCGAGCGTCTGCATGATTTGATTTATAGCGGGGATGAATTTGCAATATCCGACATAAAGGAGTTCTGCAAAGAGCATCGCTTTCAAATCCAGAGCCTGCTCGATTATGGGAATGCTTGCAATGACCGCTTCTTCTGGCGGGACAAATACACAATAGTCTCCATCGAGAGTACTGGCATTACTGAGTCTATCTCGCAGGCAGTGGATGAGATTATTGCGGCGGAGATCAGCTGCACCCAGCCTATTTCACAAATCACATGTTGGCATCGGCTGCCACGGATTGTAGTACCTTGGACAGAGTGGCTGATTTACAGTGCTATCAATAAGTGGGGACGGAGGCTGACCGTTGCAACATCCTCTAACCAACTGCGGATGGCTGTGCCTTTGATTGCCCCGCAAGGTGAAATGGCAGCTGACGCATTCAAGGAGATGCCGGCTGAGAGTACCCAGATTGATGATTTGGACAACATTGATGATTTGATTGCGGACTTCATTGAGCTGGAGGGAGACAACTTTTAGTGCGTCGTTCGCATATGGGAGTGACACCATGAACTTCACAAATTTAGATATTAAATTGAGCTACATTAGCTGCGGAGAGGAGAACATCGCAAAGTCCTTTCTGGTTCCAGCTCTGAAGCAAGCAAAGCTGTACCAGCGCAGCGTCGGGTTCTTCTCTTCCAGCGTACTGGCACCGATTATTGATGGGATTGTGGCAATGGCCCGAAAAGGCGGAAAAATCGAGTTGGTGGCTAGCCCGCAGCTCAGTGAGCAGGATATTAAGGCAATCAACCTCGGCTATGAGCAGCGGGAGGAGATTATCAGCACCGCTTTTGCCAGGGATTTCACCGTGGCGATGGAGGAGCTGGATGATGACCGGCTGAAACTCCTTGTCTCCCTGATTGCTAATGGTACACTGGACATCAAAATCGCGGTGGCCAATTCTGTGGGTATGTACCACGACAAACTTGGTATTCTGGAAGATTTCGATGGCAATGTGATTGCATTCTTCGGATCTGCCAACTCCAGTATCAACGGGTACCAGGACAATTATGAAAAGATTCGGGTGGTGAAAAGCTGGGTAGTTCCAGAGCAAGCAAGTATTGCCGATGAGAGACGCGAGTTCGATGCCCTTTGGAACGACACGAACCCTTACATCAAAGTATATGGCTATAAGGAGTCGGCAAGGAAACAGATTCTGAGGATAATTGATACTCGCAAATCCGGTGGAGGGACCGCAAAATCGGAGCCAGTAAAGCTCCGAGACTACCAGGAGGAGGCCATTGCCGCATGGGCAGCAAACCAGTACCACGGCTTCTACGTTATGGCCACTGGTACCGGCAAGACGTGGACGGCGATTTACTCTGCAAAACGGCTGTTGGAGCATCACCCGGCTATGATCGTGATCTGTGCTCCGTATAAACATCTGGTGCGGCAGTGGGCAGATGATATTGTAAAGACATTCCCGATAGCGAAACTTGTGATGGTGTCCTCAGAAAATCCAACATGGGAGCAACAGATTTCGCAGGAGATCATCCGCAAGCGATATAATCCGGAGAACCAAATTATCATCATCTCCACGATTGCATCGTTCAAGATGTCCCGCTTTATGGCAGCGATTGAGAAGTCTACGGATGAAAAGCTCCTGATTGTGGACGAGTCTCATCGGTTCACGGACCGCCCGGCCCCCCTCAAAGACATATTCCAGTATCTGTTGGGCCTCAGTGCCACACCGCACAGTGGTTCGTCTGCACAGAAAGGCCAGGAACTCATGGCATGGTTCGGCGGACAGGTCTTTAATCTGCCGATTGAGATAGCACTGGAGCGCGGCTTTTTGGTGCCGTACTACTACTATCCAATATTTGTGGAGGCCACCGAGGACGAAGAGGATAAATTTAGATACCATACCCAAAAAATTTTGTCCTGTTTCAAGAGCAACAAGTGTATCAACCCGGAGCTTCTAGTGAAATCCTTGCGCAATCGGTTGAGGGTAATCTCTATGGCAAAGGAAAAGCAAGACCGTATTGACGAGATTGTGAATCAGATCAAGGAGCGCGACCATTTTGTTGTCTACTGCGGAGATGGCAAGCTGTTTGACACCAATACCGGAGAAGAACTTCGACATATCCAGTCTCTCAAACGTGTACTGAGTACCCATGGCTTCAAAGCCAGCCAGTTCACTGCAAAAGAGAATATGGCGGACCGGATGGAGTTAGTCGACGCCTTTAACAAAGGTGAGATTTCTGCTCTGGCAGCGATTCGTTGCCTGGATGAAGGCATCAATATTCCGTCTATCAAGAGTGCCCTGATTTTGTCCAGCAACGATGACTACCGTGAGTTCGTTCAGCGGAGAGGCCGTATTCTCCGCACATATGGGGATAAAAGGTTCGCCAAAATTTACGATGTGATAGTTCTCCCCTCTTGTGATCTGCAGGGATGGGCCAAAATTGAATTCCGCCGCTTCTATGAATATGCAAAATTGGCACTGAACTGGAGCGAGTTGGAGTCTGAACTGGAGTCCTATCTGACGAGATATGACCTATGCATCGAGGATATTGATGTTTACGACTACGAAGATGCGGAGGATATGGTTGATGAATGAGTCTGAGATTGCAAGTAAAATGATTGCCTTTATTGAGGAGAGAGAGCGACAGCTTCAAGTGAACAAACTCTCGGCGGATCAATCCAGAAGCGATGTAGTGAAGGCGATTTTGGATGAATTGGAGCGTGTGACTTCCGATGAAAATCAGTAAAATCGAATTTGAAAACTTCCGTAACTTTATGGAGCACGGAGAGATTCGCTGCTCCACTGACGGCAAAGTCACGATCATCTACGGGAAGAATGGTGATGGTAAGACAACCTTGCACCAGCTTTTTCGGTGGATTTTCTATGGGCAGGTCCACTTTAATAAGACCACCACAGACCGTCTGTATAATCTTCAATATGAAAGCGAATGTTCTTTCGGCGACACTTTCCAAGTGATGGGTGGCATCGATTTTGGGCACGATGGCGCACAGTATTCGCTCCGCCGGACCTATACATATCGAAAGGGGTTAGTTGACTCCGAAAAGATTGCAGAGGATTTTTCGCTCAGTAAGATGGATGAGGATTTCAACTGGCGGAGACTGGACCGCCCAAGGGAGATTATCGAGAAACTGCTCCCCTCCGGGCTTTCGGACTACTTCTTCTTTGATGGCGAGAGCATGATTGCTGATCTCCGCGTAAAAGGCAAGGATTCGGCTGGGAAACTCCGCAAGGCGCTGTACTCCATGTTTGACCTGGATGTTCTGGAAGCTGCAATCAACCATGTGGGCGAAACAAAACTGAAAACCACGGTGTTGGGCAAGCTCTATCTCAGCAAAGGCACAATTTCAAGCGGGAGCCAGATTGCAGCTATCAAGACCAATATTGAGGGTGCGCAGACCCGGCTGGAGCGTCTCGGGCGGGATTTGGAATCTGCACAAAAGCGGAAAGCAGAATGTCAAAGCGTTCTAGTGTCTGTATCTGAGCAAATCGGCGGATTTAAGTCTAAGGCAGACTACGAAAAACAGCGTAAGGCACTGAAAGCCCAGCGGGATCTATTCTTAAAGAATGCTACCGATGCTCAAGCTCACTTTGGAGACCAAGTTTTCGAGATGTTTCCGCAACTTCTGATTTCCAAGGCTGTGCAGGATGCGAAGCAGAAAATCCACTTGAAAATTGAAAAAAATCGGCTACCGAGCGGAATCTCGAAGAAATTGATTTCCTACCTCACAGACTCGACCACAACGCACTGCATCTGTGGCAATCCGTTGTGCGATGCGGAGCGGCAGCACATCAGCGCATATCTCGATATGATGCCTCCACGTTCCTACACCAGTCTGTACCAGGATTTCTCAAAAACTGCAAAGATGTGGGGACGGGGATACGACAAGAGTGGGATTGAGAAAAGCATCATGACGGTGCTTGAGAATAACGAACAGGCTGAGAAGTGTGATGTAAAGATCCACGAGTTAGACGAAGCCGAGAAGAAGAGTCCTGACATCGAAGATTTGATTGTGGCGAGACAGCAAGCCGAGCAGGAGATTATTGAGCTTGACGACAAAATCAGCAAAATTGGCACAGAGATAAAGAAGTATGAAATCTACCTCAAAAAGCAGATGCAGGATTTTGATAACGCCACAAAGGAGAATACAGCCGCAGAGAAAGTGAATCGCAAAATCAGGATCATGGAGGAGGTTGCCGCATATTTCCGCAAAAAGCTGGACAATGAGTCTGTTTCCTACAGCCACCGCCTGGAGGAGAACATTCAGAGTCTGATTGACGATATGTTGACCAGCCGGAGGAATGTGACTGTTAGCCCCGAGTTCGCTGTGCGGGTAACAGACAGCTTCAACGATGAATCCAAATCCGAGGGACAGTTCGCCGTGGTGTCTTTTGCGTATATCGGCGGCATTCTAAAAATGCTTCGGAGCGAGGAGCACCTTTCCTCGAAGGAGTACCCCCTTGTACTGGATGGCCCATTTTCCAAACTCGACCCAGACCAACGACAAAATGTGGTAAACATGATCCCACAGTTTGCCCCACAGGTAATACTGTTTTCCAAGGATGATCTGCATGAGGTGTTTTCGGCAGAGAGCATTGGCAGGGTGTGGACAATCGTGAGTAACGAAGAGAAGAACATCGCCAGAATTGAGGAGGGGCATCTATGGAATTGACAACAGATGTCAGCCTGAGAGGTACTGCCTGGAACCGGGCGATTGACACTCTGGCTCCAATTTTCAAAACACGGACCAACTACTCCCTATATATGTTGGCCCTGACGATTGGCGTGATGTACGATCGCAGGATAGAGAAGCCAGAGGAGAATGGAGAGGACATCAGAAATGTCCCCCGTAACGTACTTCAAAACAACGACAACGGCAAATTGGACTTTATCTTCCAGGCTGCCATCCTATCAACCACCACGGAGCAGTTTTCCGAGGAGGAACGGCTGGATCTAGCCTTTGGTGAAAAGACAGAGTTCAAGAAGCTTGAGTTCTTGACTCAATTTGCAAACTTTGGGGTCGTAAAACTGGTTGAATTGATTGGAGATTCGACCGTAGAGACGATGGATAACATCAAAAATTTCCTGGTGCAGACTGTGGAGGGCAGAAACTTGGATATTGATGCCTTACCGGATGATCTGCTACTAGAGGAAGAAATATAGGCGTAGCCAGACGGGATAGATTGACACAAGGGGAAAGGCGTGATATACTTAAGTACACACTTAAGTATATCACGCTTTTTTAGGGGGTACAGTATGAATTTCTCCTATCACTTCCCCGCTGTACGGGGTATCCAGGCTGGTCGTGAGTACTTCATCTCCATGGTGCCGATGAAGCTCTTGACACGACTCTTCCCCTCTGATGCTGAGTTTATTCTTCCAGAGTACCGGGCGCAAAGACGAATCAATGAGGCCAGAATCCCTGAAATCAAGAGGTATATCATTGACAATCGGGATTCCTATGTGTTCTCAGCGCTGGCAGCTTCGATTGACGGCGAGTTCAAATTCACCTCCTTTATGGATACTGATGTGGGAATTTTTGAGGTGGATATGGAGGCTGTTTTCCTGATTAACGATGGCCAGCACAGAAAGGCTGCCATTGAAGCTGCTATGGAGGAGGACCCTTCGCTTGGCAAGGAGACTATTTCCATTGTGTTCTACAGCGATAATGGCCTTGCTCGTAGTCAGCAGATGTTTACTGACCTAAATAAGCACGCTGTGAAGACTTCCAACTCCCTGGCCACGCTCTATGACGCCCGTGATCAGATTGCTGTAGCAACCAAGAATATCATCGATGCCATTCCGTTTTTTAAGAGTTACACGGATAAAGAGCGAGATATCCTCGGCAAGAACTCGTCTAATTTGTTTACGATCAATATGATCTATAAGGCAAATCAGAAGATTTTGCATGGAGATTGCTGTTCCAATGAGGATGTAGAATTTTTACTGACATTTTGGCAGTTGGTGTCTGACAACATTGTGGAATGGCAAGAAGTGCTGAACAAGACTCTCACCAAGAAAGCCTTGCGGGAAAACTACATCATAGCCCTAGCCGTGACGATTAGCGCATTTGGGCGGTTGGGACGGTGCTTCTACGATGACCGCTCCCTCAAGATGAAAGATTACTTGATTAACCTCCAGAAAATTGATTGGCTTCGATCAAATGTAGAATGGGTAGGACGGACAATCCGCGAAAACGGCAAGGTGCTGAATAGTGAGGATTCTATAGCGCTGACCTGCGCCTCGATTAAGCGACAGATTGGACTATCCCTTAGTAAAGAAGAGAAGCAGAGAGAAAAGCAACTGATAGAGAGGCAATAAACATGGGATATGCAGGCGAATTTGAGGTATTTGAAAACATTATACAAGAAATGTCGCTGGTATATCAGCATGACCAGCGTCCGTGGATGATTGGCTTTAGCGGAGGTAAGGACTCGACTCTCCTCTGCTGTCTTGTGATGGAGATGCTTCAACGGCTCACCCCAGACAAGAGGAACAAGACTGTCTACATCGTAACATCTGATACGATGGTAGAAAACCCGATTGTTCGGGACTATATGCACAAAATGTCCGATATGATTGGCAAAAACGGGAAGGAGCTACGAATCCAATCCGATATGATCTATCCAAAGGTGGAAGATACTTTTTGGTGCAAGGTGATTGGACTGGGATACCCTACGCCGGAACCTCCGGGGTTTCGGTGGTGTACGGATCGACTGAAAATTCAACCGATGAATGCCTATACCTATGAGACCATCAGGAACAATGGCGAGGTAATACTGCTGCTGGGTGTTCGCAAAGCGGAAAGTACCTACCGAGCCAACAATATCCGCGCACGTGAAATTGAGGGAAAACTCCTGGTTCCCCACAACGACATCAAAAATGCCTACATCTACAATCCGTTGACCGAGATTCCGAATGAAGAAGTTTGGAAATTCTTGTTGAAGGGCGATGGTCTGTCTCCTTGGGGGTCTGATAACAAGTATCTTTTCTCGCTCTATCAGGGGGAAAACCTGGGTGAAGAGCAGAGTGTAATTGGAGAGATTGATAAAGAAAAAATACCGGTGACTGGCAATTCTCGCTTTGGGTGCTGGATTTGTACGATGGTGAAAGAGGACAAATCTCTTCAGACCTTTATAGACCGGGGCGAAACCTGGCTGATACCGCTTCGCAATTTCAGAAACTGGTTGATAGGCCTTCGCTCTGACCCGAATGCGCGCGAGTATAAGCGTCGGAACGGTAGCGTGTATCGGAAACCGGATGGAACGATTGGACAGGGACCGTTCACAATGGAAACACGTAAGGAGATGTTAAGACGGCTCCTGCAACTGGAGGAGGAAACAGGCTTCTCCTTGATTACGATAGATGAGTTGAAGCAGATCGACCTGCTTTGGGATAATGAGGGCGATTTATCCCGACGGTCTTTAGTCAAGATATATTCCTCGGTTAAGGGAAAGCAACTCCCGTGGGATGAGTATAAACTTCCCGTGTTCCCGGACGATATCATTGCCGAAATCCGGCGGCTCTGCGAAGAAAATGACATAGAGTTTGAGTTGATTGCAAAGCTGATTATTGAGATTCAGGCAAACAAGAATTATACTAACGCTTCTATGATTCCCAGAGCTTTTGACCGCGTGATCAACCAGGGCTGGCTGCACTTCGAAAGCATCGAGAAGGGACTGCAAAATGAGAATTAACAGTATTGAATTATACAACTTTGGTTCCTATGAAGGAGAAGCCCGCTTTAATACCTGGATAACAAATAAGCGGAATATCATCCTAGTTGGTGGCAAAAACGGCGCAGGAAAAACTACGCTCTTTACCGCAATGCGAGTTTGTCTCTACGGATATATCAGCATGGGGTACAAGAGCCAGAATTCGTATTATAAGCGGGCTATCACAAAACTCATCAACAATAATGCAAAAATGACACGTCCCACGGACGCATATGTCCAGATGGAGATTCAACTCAGCAATGGCAGAGGTGTGGACATCTATCGTTTACACCGTTCCTGGGTACTGTCTGACTCTTTGACCGAGTTTTATAGCGTAGAGAAAAACAATGAGACACTCTCTGCGGACGAAGTTGCGGACTTTGAAAAGTATATCTTGTCCCTAATTACCCCGGAACTTTTTAATCTGTACTTCTTCGATGGTGAGAAAATCGCAGACTTTTTTCTGAACGAAGGAAGCAACGAGCGGATCAAAGAGGCCTTTCTTACTCTTTGCGGCTATGATACGTTTGATATCATGCGGCGGAATTTCAAGCGGGTAAAGGGCAGTGGGCAAAAGACATCCGCCGGTTTGGACGAGTATTTGGCGGCCAAGGATGCTGCCGATGCAGCTCGGCATTCTCTCCAGGAGCTGACGAACCGGCTGAATATATGTATTGATGAAATTGGAACCTGTGAGGCTGATATTGCCATTTTAGAAAAGGATTATACGCAAAAGGGAGGCATCACTGAAGAGGAATGGAGCAGGAAGCTGGTGTTTCTTAAGGAGGAGGAAAAGAAACGGGACAACTGGAATCTCCTGCTCCGAAAATGGGCAAACGACCTAATTCCTTTTTTGATGATTCGAGACCAAGTGCAGGGGCTGAAGCGTCAAATTGAACGTGAGAACAATAATCTGAAGTACCGGAATTTTTGCGAGGTTCTGGATGCCCCAGATGTCACCAAGCTGATTGAAACGGATATTACAGGCATTAAGCAACAGGCGTTCATTCTGTTTGGAAATGAGGCGGAGCAGATTCTCGACCTGTCTCTTGAACAGAGTGCTTTACTGCTCGCTCAAGTGACCCAAATCCTGGACTTCGATGTGGAGAAAGTTGCAAAGTGTAAGCGGGCAATCAAACGCTCGATTGCCGTGTCTGGACGGACTAGAAAAGAGCTGGAGGCTAGCAATGTGGCTACGGTGCAGGAATATATGCACCAGAGAGCAGAACTTTTTGAACAGAAAAGCCATCTTCTGACCGAGCGGGTGGATTTGGAGCAGAAGGTAGCGGCTCAGACCGAAGTTGTAAAGCAGTGTGATGCTCAGCTGGCGCAAACGCAGGCAAGGCTGGTGGAGGATTTGAAAAAGGCATCTATCAGCGACATCTCTGCCAGGGCGATTATGATGCTGGACAAGCTCCAAGGTGTCCTTTACCAGAGGCAAATCGAGAAAGTAGAGGGCTTCTTTAGGACAGAGATCCGCAAACTGATGCGAAAGACGCATTTTATTGACGATATCCATATCGATGACAATTTCAATACGCACATTTATAGGACAGAGGCATTTGACTCAGCAAAACTAGTAGAGTCTATAATGTCGGCTCCTGAGGATCAAGTGCTTGAGGTGATTGGAGAGGCCAGTATGCAAGAGTTGCAACGTCTTGCCCACACAGATAAGAATTCTGGGATTATTACATACTGCAAGGCACAGCGGACGAGCCGGATAATGCTGCCGGTTGAGATTGATAAAACTTCCCTTTCCAATGGTGAAAAACAGATTTTCATTATGGCGCTTTACCATTCCCTCGTTCAGCTCTGCAACTACGAGATTCCCTTTGTGATTGATACGCCTTTTGCACGGATCGACACGGAGCACCGCAGAAACATCTCACTTCACTTTTTCTGTGAACTTAAGGGGCAGGTGTTTATTCTCTCCACCAACGAGGAGATAGACTCGGATCACATTGCTATTATGAAAGACCACATTGCAACAACTTATATGCTTGAGAACAGCGGCAGCCAGAAGACAGAAGTGCTGACAGACTCCTATTTTGAGGTATAGACATGGTATTCAAAATCAGGACATCAAAGAAAACTATGAATATTTTTGAGGAGATTTCGGCCAGTACAAACTACCAACCGTTTATCCTCTCCAAGCTTTCTATCTCTATGTCTGTTAAGAGCAGAGAGCCACTGGCCGAAACTGATTTCAAGACAGACAACTTTGGATTAGAGCTCAATCGGCAGACGATTACGGGCGAATGGGATGATCTTTACAAAGGGCTTATTGAGATGTTTGAGGGGCAACACATCAGCGATGATGACTACTTCCAGAGGTATCTTAAGGCGCATCTGGATCGCGGTGCGAAACTGATTTACAGTGAGTTTAAGTACAATGGGGATTTTTTGCTTGCACTGCTGGACTCTAAGACTGGGTTGTAAGGCAGGTCATTATATTAGCCGAATCCTTCACTACGGCTGGAGAGAGAACATCCCAAAGTTTGTGTAAACCTCCTGTGTGGTGTAGAATAGAAGCGCCACACAGGAGGAAATACATATGGCTAGAAAGAACCGTACGCCGGAAGAAAGTGCTCGTCGAGAAAAAATCCGTGAGCTGCTGCAGATGGCAAACATCGACAGCATGGATG
>CAJUHP010000035.1 GCA_910586125.1 uncultured Lachnospiraceae bacterium
GTCGTTCTGAAGTAGAACTGAGGACGATAGTTGTTGAAGAAAGGAGTATGACGGCCGCCCTCATCCTTGGTCAGAACGTACACCTCAGCGGTGAACTTGGTGTGGGGATGAATCGTGCCGGGTTTAGCCAGAACCTGGCCTCTCTCGATCTCGTTTCTCTGAACGCCGCGCAGCAGAGCGCCGATGTTATCACCAGCCTGGCCCTCGTCCAGCAGCTTGTGGAACATCTCAACGCCGGTGCAGACAACTTTTCTCTTCTCTTCCTTCAGGCCGACGATCTCCACCTCATCCTGTACATGGATGGTACCTCTCTCAACACGGCCGGTAGCAACCGTACCGCGGCCGGTGATGGAGAATACGTCCTCAACAGGCATCAGGAACGGCTTATCTACGTCACGCTCGGGATCCGGAATGTAAGAGTCAATCTGCTCAAACAGCTCGATAATCTTCTCCTGCCACTTCGCATCACCCTCCAGAGCCTTCAGAGCGGAACCCTGAATGATCGGGGTGTCATCGCCCGGGAACTCGTACTCGTTGAGCAGGTCGCGGATCTCCATGTCAACCAGCTCCAGCAGCTCCTCGTCATCAACCATGTCGCACTTGTTCATGAAAACGACAACGTAAGGAACGCCTACCTGACGGGCCAGCAGAATATGCTCGCGGGTCTGAGCCATAACGCCGTCGGTGGCAGCTACAACCAGGATCGCGCCGTCCATCTGCGCAGCGCCGGTGATCATGTTCTTTACATAGTCAGCATGGCCAGGGCAGTCAACGTGAGCATAGTGACGGTTGGGAGTCTCATACTCTACATGAGCGGTGGAGATGGTGATACCACGCTCTCTCTCTTCGGGAGCCTTATCAATCTGATCGAAAGCAACCTTCTCGCCCAGACCATACTTCTCGTACAGAGTCTTGGTAATCGCAGCGGTCAGAGTGGTCTTGCCATGGTCAACGTGACCGATGGTGCCGATGTTACAATGCGGCTTGGTTCTTTCAAATTTAGCCTTTGCCATTTTAAAAAGTCCTCCTTTTACGATGCGCCCATGCGGGCAGCTCTTGTTATTTCGTTTTTATACATGCTTTCTCTATTATATTAGATAAGCGCAAAGTTTTCAAGCACAATTTTCATTCCAGCTCTGCCACAGCGGCAGAAAATGTGAAAAGTGTGTGAAGTTTCCTGTCCGGAAACGGCGTTTACTTGCCGGCCTTGGCCGACAGCACCTTCTCCTGCACCGACTTGGGCACCTGCTCGTACTTCTCAAAGAACATCGAGTAGTTGCCGCGTCCCTGCGTCTTGCTCCGCAGATCCGTGGAGTAGCCGAACATCTCAGCCAGAGGCACATAGCCCTTGACCATCTTGCCGCCGCCCACGTCTTCCATGCCTTCGATCCGGCCGCGGCGGGAGTTGATATCCCCGATCACGTCGCCCATATACTCTTCCGGCATCGTGACTTCCACCTTCATAATCGGCTCAAGCAGTACGCAGCCGCCCTTCTGCATGGCTTCCTTGAAGGCCAGGCTGCCGGCGATCTTGAAGGCCATCTCCGAAGAGTCCACCTCATGATAGGAGCCGTCGTATACGGTAGCCTTCACGCCCAGCACCGGGAAACCGCCCAGGATACCGGCCTTTGTAGCCTCCTCGATACCGGCTCCGACCGCAGGAATATATTCCTTGGGGATCGCGCCGCCCACCACCTCGGAGGCAAACTCGTAGGTCTTCTCTCCGTTGGGGTCCATAGGCTCAAAGCGTACCTTGGCATGACCATACTGGCCGCGTCCGCCGGACTGCTTCGCATACTTGCTGTCCACTTCCACAGGCTTCGTGAAGGTCTCCTTATAGGCAACCTGAGGAGCGCCGACATTGGCCTCCACCTTGAATTCACGAAGCAGACGGTCTACGATAATCTCCAGATGCAGCTCTCCCATACCGGAGATGATCGTCTGACCCGTCTCCTGATTGGTATGAGCGCGGAAAGTGGGATCTTCCTCTGCCAGCTTCGCCAGCGCCTCGCCCATCTTGCCCTGACCAGCTTTGGTCTTCGGCTCGATAGCGATGTCGATAACCGGCTCCGGGAACTCCATGGACTCCAGGATAACCGGATGCTGATCGTCGCAGATCGTGTCGCCGGTGGTGGTCAGCTTAAAGCCTACCGCTGCGGCGATATCACCGGAGTATACCTTGTCGAGCTCAGCTCTCTTGTTGGCGTGCATCTGCAGAATACGGCCCACGCGCTCCTTCTTGTTCTTCGTGGCGTTGAGCACGTAGGAACCGGAGTTCAGGGTGCCGGAATACACGCGGAAGAAAGCCAATTTGCCGACATACGGGTCGGTCATAATCTTGAATGCCAGTGCCGCAAACGGTTCCTCGTCGGAGGAATGTCTCTCCGCCTCGTTGCCGTCCAAATCAACTCCCTTGATCGCAGGGATATCGGTGGGCGCGGGCATATATTCCAGGATCGCGTCCAGCAGCTTCTGCACGCCCTTATTGCGGTATGCCGTACCGCAGCAGACAGGAATGATCTGCACGGCGATGGTGGCTTTTCTCAGCGCTGCCTTTAAGGCCGCCGTATCCGGCTCGTTGCCATCCAGATATTCCATCATCAGATCATCGTCGGTCTCGCAGATGGCTTCCACCATATTGGTGCGGTACAGCTCTGCGTCGTCTTTCATATCGTCCGGAATCGGAACGATGGAGATGTTTTCGCCCTTCTCATCATTATAGATGTAAGCCTGCATCTCAAACAGATCGATGATGCCCTGAAAATCGTCTTCTTTGCCGATCGGAAGCTGAATCGGAACCGCATTGTGTCCCAATCTGGACTTGATCTGATCGACAGCTTTGTAAAAGTCCGCACCCATGATGTCCATCTTATTGATGAACGCCATACGGGGTACATTGTACTTATCAGCCTGACGCCATACGTTCTCGGACTGCGGCTCCACGCCGCCCTTGGCGCAGAACACGCCAACGGCGCTGTCCAGCACGCGCAGAGAACGCTCCACCTCCACGGTAAAGTCCACGTGGCCGGGGGTGTCAATAATATTGATCCGGTGTTCCAAAGCGTCGGGAGCCGGTTTTGTCTCTTTCTCCAGGGTCCAGTGACATGTGGTGGCGGCCGAAGTGATGGTGATGCCTCTCTCCTGCTCCTGCTCCATCCAGTCCATGGTGGCAGTTCCTTCGTGAGTATCACCGATTTTGTAGTTCACACCGGTATAGTACAGAATACGCTCCGTCAGCGTGGTCTTGCCGGCGTCGATGTGAGCCATAATACCAATGTTTCTGGTCCGGTCTAACGGATATTCTCTTCCAGCCAAAATCTTCCTCCTTCAAATGGCTAAAGGCACAGATTAAAATCTGTAATGGGCGAATGCCTTGTTGGCCTCTGCCATCTTATGCATGTCTTCTTTTCTCTTTACGGCTGCGCCCGTGTTGTTCGCAGCATCCATAATCTCGTTAGCCAGCCTGTCCTTCATGGTCTTCTCGCCTCTCTTGCGGGAGAACATGGTCAGCCAGCGCAGAGCCAGAGCCTGTCTTCTGTCAGGTTTTACCTCGATAGGCACCTGATAGGTGGCGCCTCCGACACGCTTTGCCTTTACTTCCAATACGGGCATGATGTTGTTCATGGCCTCTTCAAATACTTCCAGCGCAGACTTGCCGGTCTTTTCCTCCACCGACTCGAATGCTCCGTACACGATCTTCTGCGCAACGCCCTTCTTGCCGTCCAGCATGATATTGTTGATCAGCTTTGTGACAACCTGATTGTTGTACAGCGGATCGGCTAAAACGTCTCTTTTCTGAGTATGTCCTTTACGCGGCACGTTACTTCCCTCCTTAATCAATGATAGCCCGAAATCCGGGTTTTAATTAGATCATAGGTACTCACTCTCTGTGTCCATGCCCGGAAACGACGGATTTATAAATCTGCCTACAGGAATTAAAAAATGCTTCATTCCGCGCACTGTAACAATTATAGAAGTCCTATTATAAAAACCGGAACCGAATTACTTCTTCGGTCTCTTGGCACCGTACTTGGAACGGGCCTGTCTTCTCTTGGCGACGCCGGCTGTATCCAGCGTGCCGCGGATGATGTGGTAACGGGTACCGGGCAGATCCTTGACACGGCCGCCGCGGATCATCACGACGCTGTGCTCCTGCAGGTTATGTCCCTCGCCGGGAATATAGCTTGTAACCTCGATGCCGTTTGACAGACGTACTCTGGCAATTTTGCGCAGTGCAGAGTTCGGCTTCTTCGGCGTGGTGGTCTTCACAGCCGTGCAGACGCCTCTCTTCTGAGGAGCGGACTCATCCGTGGCTTTCTTCTTCAGAGAATTGTATCCCTTCTGCAGAGCCGGAGCCGTGCTCTTCTTCTCAGATGTCTGCCGTCCCTTTCTCACTAACTGGTTGAATGTAGGCATTTTTTCACCTCCTGTAGATTTCTTACACGTTTGGTTTTGCGTACATAAAAAGTAGGCGTTTTTATGACACGCCTACTTATTATATACGTTGGAATTTCCAGTGTCAAGGGGTTTTTTCGGGGAAAACCCCTTTTTTTGCAGTAATTCCTTCATGATTTCCCGATAGTGAAATTCTCCGCTTTTTGTCAGCACAAATGCTTCTTCTTTGTATACTGCCCAACCCTTTCTTACCAGCCCGTCCAATCTGTCAAGAAAAGACGGCGGCAGCGCATCCCCCAATTTTTCCTCATATAACTTCAGAGAGAAGCCTTCCGACATCCCCAGCCTTCCGTATATATATTCTCCGGATATATCTTCCTGTTCCATTTCCAGAACCTGCGCCGTGGCCTTCTCATAATCGCCCGCATGTTTCATGTACAGAATATTATTGTTTGTGTTTCGGATATAGTATCCCTCAAAACGGGAAACATTGCCGACTCCCATCCCCAGAACCGAAACGCCGTCCGCGTACAGCGTCCGATAACGATATACATGCTCTGGCAGGCAAAAAAGCCCTGCGCCGTAAGAGACATATCCGCAGGCTTTCAGATAGTCAACCGCATGGCTGTACATCTCAAAGCGGACCGCTTCATCCGGAAACGCCGGTTTTTCTGCCGGCAAACCCTGCGGCGCTGTAAAAACCAGTTGTTTCTCCTGTGCGTCTTCCCATCCTGCCGCTCCCAGCGGTTCTACTGTGATATGTCCCGGCCACATGATTTCACAGGCATGAAGCGTGTTGTGCCAGGACTGCATCGTCTGCCCCGGAATTCCATAATTTACGGTCATTCCTATATTATTCAGATGAAACCGGTGCAGAAACAGCATGGCGTTGTGCGTATCCTGTGCGCGAAACGGACAGTTCAGAATCCGCAGCTCCGCATCGTTATCCGAACGCACCATCAGCTCCACCCGGTTCGGATGCCCCGAAGAGATTCCAGTTAGCGATGGGGTGCCAATGGTATTGGGCAGCGCGTCATAGCTAAACTCCCCGCCCGGCGCCACCGGCAGTTTCTCACGGACCAGCGCCAGCGTCTTTCCCAAAAGATCCGGATTCATCACGGAAGCGCTTCCTCCGCTTAGCCGGACCGCCTGGATCTCATATTCGTCCAGATCTCCTTCGTAGGAAAGAATCTCTCTGCCCAGACAGGCCAGATAGCGGTTCTTCTCCTCATTGGAACCACAAAGATAATAGCGGCCGAAAAAGTTCTCCGGCCTGATACAATAAGGGATGTGCAGATCCAAAATCAAAGGGCGGCGCTTGTTCGCCATGATATATTTCCTCCTGTCATCAGAAGCAGGGCGTACCTGCAAAAACACATCTACGCCCTGCACAATCCTTCCTATCTATACGCCGGAGATTGCCGGTGCTCTTTGTAGGCGTCAGCCCGGACCGCCTGGACCTCCGGGGCCGCCCGGACCTCCAGGGCCTCCCTGCGGCCCTTCCATCGGTTCAACAGGAACGCCCAGGAATTTCTGGTCAGACCCCACCTGACGGCCAGCTATCCATCCGTGGGTAATCGCCATTCCTACGGAGTTTCCTGCAAACGGCGTACTGTAGCCAAAGCCATAACGGCCTCCCAGGCAGTTTCCCGCCGCATACAATCCCTCGATCGGCTCCCACTCTTTATTCAGCACATTCTGCGTCTCGTCCGTGATCATGCCCGACATCGTCACCATCATCGGGTTGGAACCATGGGAAAAAGAGCTGGCTCCGCCAAAGAACGGAGCCGTTTCAATCGGAATCATGTACTCCTTCTCTTTGCCGTAATCGCTGTCAACACCCTTGTGGCACAATTCATTGTAATGTTCGATGGAAGCCAGGAAATTCTCTTTGGCTGCGCCGGAATATCCCAACAAATCTGCCAGTTCATCCAGCGTATTGGCGCAGTAAATGCTGCCGCTCATCATGCTTCGCTCCGCCAGGTTGGCAATGGTGATCGTATTGGACTCCCCCGGAACACAGGCATCCATATCCTGCTCGATCTTATCCCAGTAGTCCTGCATTCCAAAATTCGGCGCGCCGTGGTCAAGAGGCGCCGCTTTCAGCGTCTCGCGCCAGTTGGCGTCGGTAACATAACAGCTCAGACCAGCCGGCTGACGCAGAGAAACCGCGCTCATCTGTGCAATGGCTCCCTCGTTCATAAAACGCTTGCCGCGCCCGTTTAACATCAGCATCGGCGCAGTGCCCCAAGGGCCAGATGCGCCGCCGCCAATTCCCATCCAGCCGCGGGGCGTCGGTTCGATCATGCCGCCTGCCCAGCACGCCATCTTATGGCCGGCGCCGTTGCGGGAACCAGCGGCCGCCCAGGAATCCGCGCTGGCGCCGTTTCTCTCCGCCCATTCCATCCCCTCATTCAGCAGAGCCCAGCACATCTGAGGATTGCCGATAAAATCGCCGGAACAGAGGATTACGCCCTTGTTGCAGTTGTAACGATAATAAGTTCCGCTGCTGTCCTTGGCAAACAGCCCGGTTACTTTGCCTGCCCCGTCCTGGATCAGCTTGATGCCCTCCCGCTCAAAATCCCAGGTACAGCCCTCGGATTCCTGCACATATTTTACGATGTACTTGTGAATGTATTCAATATTATTTCCCTGATAGCCGTAGAACTGCGCGTTGCACGGCCAGGTCAGGTAATCGCCGCACCGAATCGGATAGGACGCTTTCTGCTGACCATACGCAGCCTGCGTATTACAGAGCGGGTACTCAAACATATTACTCATATCGTAGTAGCCTTCTCCGCCTGCCGGTTCTCCATCCACCCACTGGTCGCCCGTTTTTCCGTCGCCGGAGGCTTTCGGCACGATCACCGCTGTGGACGCCAGAAATACATTGCTGTCATTCTCCTTGCGCTCTGCTTCGTAGGAGTCGTAAATCTCTTTATAGCGGTCAAACATCTGTCCCGAATACTGGACAAAATTTTTAAGGAGTTCCGGATTCACACGGCCGGCTGCCCGCTTGCAGAACTCGGCAGTGATCGCGCCGGTATCATAAGGACCATATCCGCGGTCAATCAGAAACTGGGAATTTACATGACCAATATCCTCACCGTACCATCCTCCCATATTGGAGCCAGTTTTCTCCAGATCCACAAAGCTGCTCCATGGCTGCTTCTCCACCACCGCAACCGTGGCGCCCTCGTCCACCGCTCCAAAGGCAGCGCCGATCCCTGCGTGGCCGCCGCCCAAAACAATCACGTCATAGGTACCTGCGTCCTCGAAGGAAGCCGGATCTTCCGGCGCCTCTCCCAGCCAGTCGCCGGGGCCGCAGTATCCGGATACACGCCCACTCACCTGCGCCGGCTCTTTCTCTTCGATCTCTTTGCCGCTCGCCTGGGCCACGCACTGAGCGACGCACGACTGAATGGCCGCAACCGAAGCGCTCAGAGAACAGCCCGTCAACGCATCCACATCCGCGCTCTGCCCCTCCACGATGGCCGCCGCCATGGAAGTTTTGAGGTCTTCTGTTAGCAGATCCTGTGCGCCGGAAGATTCGATCGTGCAGGACGTGATCGCTGAGGACGTAAATTCCATCGTCACTGTGATGTCCGCATATGCCATTTTCTCCGTGGCCGAATACTTCCCCGGCGTATACAAATCTGTTGGCTGCGTCTGCGGGGCCGCTGTCGGGTTTGACGGAGCCGCCGTCGTAGCGGCGATCGAGCTGGTTTCCGCCGGGCTGGTAGCTGCAGAACTGGTTTCTCCGGTGCATGCGTTCAGCATTCCGGCTGCCGCCATTCCCGCTGCTCCGGCCAAGGCTCCTCTTAGAAAGTCCCGTCTGGAAATCTTGTTTTTTTGTACCATTGTAACACCTCTCTTTTGATGTGCTCTTTGATTTGCTTTTTACATTATCCCATAAAAAAGCTTGCATTTCCACACGGAATAAATTATGCTTAGGATAAGGCAAAACTTATACCCCAACCGCACGGGAGGATATTTTATATGTACAACAAACAGTTGGAGACATTTCTGAAAGTGGCGCAGACCGGCAATTTCTCCAGAGCCGCCGATGCGCTTTACATCAGCTCCAGCGCCGTCATTCAACAGATCAATCACTTGGAACGCAGCCTGGGCGTAACTCTCTTTGAAAGGGGCCACTATGGCGTTCGCCTGACGGAAGCAGGCGTCTATCTGGCCGAGGAGGCCAAACGCTATATACAAAAAGGCGTACAGATCCGAAAAAATCTGTCAAGCATCTCCTCCAAAAAAGATACGGTCTGCGTCGGCACGACCGTCGAACAGAAAGTGCGCCTGCTCTATGATTTGTGGGTTCTTTTCTCCGGCCTCGGCAAGCAGTTCAACATCTGCCTCGTTCATATTGCAAGCCGCTTTTCGCTGGAACAGGAGGTGGATCTGATCGAAAGCGTCCGCTACGGCGCACCGCTTTGGATGTCTGACTGGGAATTTTTAAAGCTCTTTGACGTGCGTATCGGATGCGCTGTCGCCCGTCACCATCCGCTTGCCTCTCAATCGGTTATCCGCTGTGAGGATCTGACCGGCTGGACGGTCTGCAGCCTGGCTTATTCCCAAACGGAAGGAATGACGACGGGAACCACGCTGCCCAGCGACCTTTCTGCTCACAGCGTTACCCTGAAAGAAATCGACAATTACGGTCCGAACCTGATGTGGAAATGCGCCTGTGAAAACTGTGCGTTAATCGCTCCCATGTGCTGGCACGACACCCTGACGGATATGCTGATTCTTCCGTTTGAAAAGGAATATTTTATCCCTTACGGCTTTTTCCACCGCAGAGAACTCTCGGTTCCGGTACAGGAATTTTTAGATTTTACCGCCGGGCTTTACAGCGGTAAATATCCTGAACTGCCTCTTCCGCTTTTTCAGACAGGCAGTGTCTTAGAGCGCGTCTGATTGTTTCTTTCCGTGATCTTATTATGATAAAGGGGATATATATGTTATTGGAACAAATACCGGCTCTGCGGGAGCTGACTCTGTATTCTATTGTTTTCCGCTGTGTTCTGGCCATGCTGCTGAGCGGCATTCTTGGATACGAGCGTGAAAAACAGCGCCGTCCCGCCGGCTTCCGCACCTATATCGTCGTCTGCCTGGGCTCTTGCCTGGCTATGATGACCGGCCTTTATCTCTTCGCCATAACAGGAAGCGGAGATCCCGGGCGGATCGCCGCCCAGGTCATCAGCGGCATCGGTTTTCTTGGCGCCGGAACGATCTTGGTGACAAAGCACAATCAGGTGCGGGGACTGACCACCGCAGCCGGCCTGTGGGCTGCCGCCTGTCTTGGCCTGGCTTTGGGAGTTGGCTTTTATACCGGCTCTCTGATTGTCTTTCTGGGCCTGTGGCTGTCGCTGCAGTTTCTGCGTCTTGTGGACCGCCATCTCTATACCCATTCCAAGATCGTGGCGCTCTATGTAGAGTTTAACAAAATTCAGGATGTCAGCAGCTTTATTGCCTACGCCAAAGAGCAAAACTGCCATGTCAGCAACCTGGAGATGTCCCGCTCGCGCAGTCCCGAGGGCAGCGCTCTGATCTGTGCCGTTGTAACGCTTCATTTTAGCGGGAACATTTCACATTCCCAGATCGTTGAAATCTACGGCGCGCTGGAGGGCGTCGCTTTTATCGAGGAAATCTGACAGCGCGGGCAGTGATTGAATTTTGCTCAGGCAAATCTACCTGCCAATCTTCCGCTTCGATTCGGGCAGGCAAAAGAAGTCAAAAAAGAGCGTGCCGCAAGATCGCTGGTCACACAGATCCCGCACAGCAATCCAACCATTGCAGCGGCATATCGTGAGAACACAGTACCTTGCAGCACCCTCTTTTTTATTATTATAAATTCTTCTCAAACAGAGTGGAGCACACAGGCGTGTCAGCCCGAAATATCACTGTCGGTCAGCACAGCCTCCTCGGCATACTCCTCAGACTCTTCCAGAAGCTCTTCCTCCGACACCGCTTCTTCCTCTTCCATGGTATCGTCATAATCCTCGTAATCCGATTCCATGTCATCCAAATCGGCCGCCCTCAGCTCTTCCGCCGTATTCATGGCGTCCTCATAGGGATTTCCCTCTTCCTCCGCCTCAAACTCTTCGGAAAGCACTAAGGTCTCTTCGCCGGTCGTCTCCGTGTTGAGCTGTACGCTGCGGTAGCACTTCATGCCGGTTCCCGCCGGAATCAGCTTGCCGATACAGACGTTTTCTTTCAGGCCAATCAGAGGATCGACTTTGCCGTTGATCGCCGCCTCCGTCAAAACCTTCGTCGTCTCCTGGAAGGAGGCGGCAGACAGGAAGGAATTCGTCGCCAGGGACGCTTTTGTGATTCCCAGCATGATCTGCTTGCCTTCCGCCGGTTCCTGTCCCTGCTCGATCAGACGCCGATTCATATCATCGTAATCCAGCACGTCCATGGATACGCCGGGCAGCACATCGCTGTCTCCGCTCTCCTCGATCCGGATCTTCTTCAGCATCTGGCGGACGATTACCTCCACGTGCTTATCGTTGATCTCCACGCCCTGCAGGCGGTAAACGCGCTGCACTTCGCGGATCATATAGTCCTGAACGGCGCGGACGCCCTTAATCTTTAAGATATCATGCGGATTGACACTGCCCTCTGTCAGCTCGTCGCCGGCGTCCAGAACCTGGCCGTCCTGCACCTTGATGCGGGAACCGTAAGGAATCAGGTAGGTCTTCGTGTTGCCGTCCTGCGGATCGGTAATCACCACTTCCCTCTTCTTCTTGCTGTCCTTGATCGTGACAATGCCGCCGAATTCTGCGATAATCGCCAGGCCCTTGGGCTTTCTGGCCTCAAACAATTCCTCTACACGGGGAAGACCCTGTGTGATATCGTCGCCGGCCACGCCGCCGGTGTGGAAGGTTCTCATGGTAAGCTGCGTGCCCGGTTCCCCGATGGACTGCGCCGCGATGATACCCACCGCCTCGCCCACCTGCACCGGCAGACCCGTCGCCATATTGGCGCCGTAGCATTTCGCACATACGCCCACATGCGAGCGGCAGGTCAGGATCGTGCGGATCTTCACCTTCTGATAACCCGCGGCAATCACAGCCTTGGCGCGCTTGGGTGTGATCAGCTGATTCGCTTTCACCAGAATTTCGCCGGTCTCCCCGTTGACCAGATTCTCAGCCGCCACTCGTCCGGTGATGCGGTCCTCCAGACTCTCGATCGTCTCGTTGCCGTCCATGAAAGCCGAAACCTCCATGCAGGGAATCTCACCGGTGCTTTCACAGCAGTCGGTTTCCCGGATAATCAGATCCTGAGACACATCCACCAGACGTCTGGTCAGATAACCGGAGTCGGCGGTGCGCAGAGCCGTATCAGACAAACCTTTGCGGGCGCCGTGCGCGGAGATGAAATATTCCAGAACGTCCAGTCCCTCACGGAAATTGGACTTGATCGGCAGTTCGATGGTGCGTCCGGTGGTATCTGCCATCAGTCCGCGCATACCGGCCAACTGCTTGATCTGCTTATCCGAACCGCGGGCGCCGGAGTCCGCCATCATATAAATGTTATTGTATTTATCCAGGCCGGACAGCAGATCGTGCGTCAGAATATCGTCCGCCTGCCGCCAGGTCTCAATCACTTCCTTGTAGCGCTCTTCCTCCGTGATCAGGCCGCGGCGGAAGTTCTTTGCAATCCGGTCCACCGTCGCCTGCGCATCGGCAATGAGCTGTTTCTTGCTGGCCGGAACGGTCATATCCGAGATGGATACGGTCATAGCCGCGCGGGTGGAGTACTTGTATCCCATTGCCTTGATGCTGTCCAGCGTCTCCGCTGATTTGAAGGCGCCGTAGACATTGATGACTTTCTCCAAAATCTGCTTTAACTGCTTTTTGCCTACCAGGAAATCCACTTCCAGCTTCAGCTCGTTTTCCGGATTGCTCCGGTCCACAAATCCCAGATCCTGCGGCACAATCTCATTGAACAGGAAACGGCCCAGCGTGGATTCCACCATAGCGCTAACGGTGCTGCCATCCGCGCGCACCGCTGTGCGGCGGACCCGGATCTTCGCGTGAAGATCCAGCGCATTGTTCTCATAGGCCAGAATCGCCTCATTCAGATTCCGGAAGCACTTGCCCTCTCCGTCCGCGCCGGGGCGCTCCTGCGTCAGATAGTAGATGCCCAGCACCATATCCTGGGACGGCACGGCCACGGGACCGCCGTCGGAGGGCTTGAGCAGGTTGTTGGGAGACAATAACAGGAAACGGCACTCTGCCTGCGCTTCCACGGACAGAGGCAGATGGACCGCCATCTGGTCCCCGTCAAAATCGGCGTTGAATGCGGTACACACCAGCGGATGCAGCTTGATGGCTTTGCCCTCCACCAGAATCGGCTCAAACGCCTGAATGCCCAGACGGTGCAGGGTAGGCGCACGGTTTAACATAACCGGATGCTCCTTGATGACATCCTCCAGCACATCCCACACCTCCGTCTGAAGGCGCTCCACCATCTTCTTGGCGCTCTTGATATTGTGCGCCGTTCCGTTTTTGACCAGCTCCTTCATGACGAAAGGCTTAAACAGCTCGATAGCCATTTCCTTGGGCAGACCGCACTGATAGATCTTTAACTCCGGGCCCACGACGATAACCGAACGACCGGAATAGTCCACACGTTTGCCGAGCAGATTCTGACGGAAACGTCCCTGTTTTCCCTTTAACATATCGGAGAGCGATTTGAGCGGACGGTTGCCCGCTCCAGTGACCGGACGACCGCGGCGGCCGTTGTCAATCAGGGCGTCCACCGCCTCCTGCAACATACGCTTCTCGTTGCGCACAATGATATCCGGCGCGCCCAGCTCCAGCAGGCGGGCCAGACGGTTGTTTCGGTTGATGATCCTGCGGTACAGATCATTCAGATCGGAGGTGGCAAAACGGCCGCCGTCCAACTGCACCATCGGCCGGATATCCGGGGGAATGACAGGAATCACCGTCATAATCATCCATTCCGGCTTATTGCCAGAGAGACGGAATGCCTCCACGACCTCCATTCTCTTGATGATCCGCGCCCGTTTCTGACCGGAGGCATCCTTTAGGGCGGTCCGCAGCTCCGTCGATTCCTGCTCCAGATCAATCGCCTGCAGCAGTTCCTGGATCGACTCGGCTCCCATGCCTACGCGAAACGATTTTCCCCATTTGGAATAGGCTTCCCGGTATTCTTTTTCGGTGAGAACCTGCTTATACTGCAAGTCTGTGGTTCCCTTATCCAGCACAATATAGGAGGCGAAATACAGCACCTTCTCCAGCACGCGGGGCGACAGATCCAGAATCAGGCCCATTCGGCTGGGAATTCCCTTGAAATACCAGATATGAGATACCGGAGCAGCCAGGGCAATATGCCCCATCCTCTCACGGCGGACGCTGGATTTCGTCACCTCGACGCCGCAGCGGTCACAGATCACGCCCTTGTAGCGTATTTTCTTATATTTTCCGCAATGGCACTCCCAGTCCTTCTGGGGCCCGAATATTCTTTCGCAGAACAGGCCGTCCTTCTCCGGCTTCAGAGTCCTGTAGTTGATCGTCTCAGGCTTCTTGACTTCGCCCTTGGACCACTCCAGGATCTTCTCCGGAGACGCAAGACCAATCTTGATCGCATCAAATGTCAAAGGCTGATACGTTTCGTTTGTCTCAGGCATGTATCTACTCCTTTCCTTATATATGCCCGTGTTTTCAGGGCATAGTGGGACACCCCTGTGGTGTTTCATTATATATGCCCGTGTTTTCAGGGCATAATGGGACACCCTTGTGGTGTTTCCTTATGAATGCCCGTGTTTCCAGGGCATAGCGGGACACCTTTCCCAGTTTATCCCTGCGGGATTCTCCTACTCTTCGCTGTAATCGTCATCGTAGTCGTTATCATAATCGTCGAAGTCAGAATCATCGGAGACATAATCGTCGTCGCTCACATCCACCAGTTCTTCGTTCTCAAATGCCTGCTCCTGATATCCCATACTGCCCAGATCCTCGTCATAATCGCTGAAATGCTTATCGTTCAGTATGGATTTGATATCCGTATCTTCCATCTCGCTGCTTTCCTTCAGCTCCACTTCCGTGTTGTCGTCACGCAGCAGCTTCACATCCAATCCCAGAGACTGCAGCTCCTTCAAGAGTACCTTAAAGGACTCCGGAATCCCGGCTTCGGGGATATTCTCTCCCTTGATGATGGCCTCATAGGTCTTGACGCGGCCGACCACGTCATCCGATTTCACGGTCAGAATCTCCTGCAGCGTGTAGGCAGCGCCGTAGGCTTCCAGCGCCCACACCTCCATCTCTCCAAAACGCTGGCCGCCGAACTGGGCCTTGCCGCCCAAGGGCTGCTGCGTAACCAGAGAGTAAGGACCGGTGGAACGAGCATGAATCTTATCGTCCACCAGATGGTGAAGTTTCAGATAATGCATGTGTCCGATAGTGACAGGATTGTCAAAGTATTCGCCGGTACGGCCGTCGCGCAGACGCACCTTACCGTCGCGGCGGATCTCCACGCCTCTCCACAGCTCCCTATGCTCCAGGTGACTGCCCAAATATTCCATCACATCCGGACGGATGATCTCCTTGTATTTCTCCTGGAACTCCGCCCAGGGTGTATTGACATAGTCGTTTGCCAGGGACAGCGTATCCATGATATCATTCTCGTCGGCGCCGTCAAATACCGGCGTCGCCGCATTGAAGCCCAGAGCCATGGAAGCCAGACTCAGGTGAATCTCCAGCACCTGTCCGATATTCATACGGGAAGGCACGCCCAGAGGATTCAGCACGATATCGAGCGGACGTCCGTTGGGCAGATACGGCATATCCTCCACCGGCAGCACACGGGAAACCACACCCTTATTTCCATGGCGGCCCGCCATCTTATCGCCCACGGAAATCTTTCTCTTCTGCGCGATATAAATCCGGACCGTCTCATTGACGCCGGGGCTCAGCTCGTCGCCGTTGTCTCTGGTGAACACCTTGGCATCCACCACGATTCCATAGGAACCATGAGGCACTTTCAGGGAAGTATCCCGGACTTCGCGGGCCTTCTCACCGAAAATAGCACGCAGCAGCCTCTCCTCCGCGGTCAGCTCCGTCTCTCCCTTGGGCGTCACCTTGCCTACCAGAATATCTCCGGCCCGCACCTCCGCGCCGATCCGAATAATCCCGCGGTCATCCAGGTCCTTCAGGGCATCGTCACCGACGCCGGGCACATCGCGGGTAATCTCTTCCGGCCCCAGCTTCGTATCGCGGGCTTCTGCCTCGTACTCTTCAATGTGTACCGAGGTGTAGACATCGTCCTGCACCAGCCGTTCGCTGAGCAGAACCGCGTCCTCATAGTTATATCCCTCCCAGGTCATAAAACCGATCAGAGGGTTCTTGCCCAGAGCAATCTCGCCGTTAAAGGTGGAGGGACCGTCTGCGATCACGTCGCCGGCCTTGATCTTATCTCCTTTATATACCACCGGCCTCTGGTTGTAGCAGTTGCTCTGGTTGCTTCTCTTAAACTTGGTCAGATGATAAACTTCTCTCTGGCCTTGATCGGTGCGCAGGATAATCTCATTGGAGGATACCCGCTCCACCGTGCCGTCGTGTCTGGCAATCGCGCACACGCCGGAGTCCACGGCCGCTTTGCGCTCGATACCCGTTCCCACCACCGGCGCTTCCGTGGTCAGAAGCGGCACCGCCTGACGCTGCATGTTGGAACCCATCAGGGCGCGGTTGGCGTCGTCGTTTTCCAGGAACGGGATCATGGCCGTAGCCACGGAGAATACCATCTTCGGAGATACGTCCATCAGATCAATCTTGCGTTTCTCAAATTCGGAAGTCTCCTCGCGGAACCGGCCGGAAACGTTATTGCGGACAAAATGTCCTTCGCTGTCCAACTGCTCGTTGGCCTGCGCCACGATATAATTATCCTCCTCGTCGGCCGTCAGATAGATGACCTCGTCGGTGACAACCGGGTTCTTCGGGTCGGTCTTATCCACGACCCGGTAGGGCGCCTCCACAAAGCCGTACTCATTGACTCTGGCATAGCAGGCCAGCGAGTTGATCAGACCGATGTTCGGACCTTCCGGCGTCTCGATCGGACACATGCGCCCATAGTGAGAATAGTGTACGTCGCGGACCTCGAAACCGGCGCGGTCACGGGAGAGACCGCCGGGTCCCAGAGCGGACAGACGGCGCTTGTGCGTCAGCTCCGACAGCGGATTGTTCTGATCCATAAACTGGGACAGCTGGGAACTGCCGAAAAATTCTTTCACCGCCGCTGTCACCGGCTTGATATTGATCAAAGACTGCGGGGAAATCCCCTCAATGTCCTGCGTCGTCATGCGCTCGCGCACGACACGCTCCATGCGGGAGAGGCCGATCCGGTACTGGTTCTGCAAAAGTTCGCCCACCGCACGGATGCGGCGATTGCCCAGATGGTCGATGTCGTCGGCGTTGCCGATCTCCTCCTCCAGATGCATGTTATAATTAATGGAGGCCAGAATGTCCTCCTTTGTAATGTGCTTCGGAATCAGATCGCTGCGGCTGCGGCGGCAGGCGGTCTTGATCTCCTCCTCCGTGGTATTTTCTTCCAGAATCTTCTTTAATACCGGATAATAAACCAGTTCGCGCACGTCGGCCTCCTCCGGATCAAAGGAGACATAGGCGGCCATATCCACCATCATATTGGACAGGACCTTCACGCTGCGGGTCTCCCCCTCAATCATCACATAGGGAACCGCGGCATTTTGAATCTGCGCCGCCTTCGCCTGCGTCAGAATCGTTCCCGCCTCGGCCAGAATTTCTCCGGTCTCCGGATTCACCGCCGCCTCGGCCAGCGTCTTATTCTTCAGGCGGTACTTAAAGGCCAGCTTTTTGTTGAATTTATAGCGGCCGACCTTCGCCAGATCATATCTTCTGGGATCAAAGAACATGCTGTTCAGCAGGCCCTCCGCGCTGTCCACGGACAAAGGCTCGCCCGGACGGATCTTCTTATACAGCTCCAGCAGGCCGTCCTGATAATTCTCGGAGGGGTCCTTGGCCAGACTGGCCTCGATCTTCGGCTCGTCCCCGAAGATCTCCCGGATCTGCTCGTTGGTGCCGAATCCAAGCGCCCGCACTAAAACCGTCACCGGCACCTTGCGGGTCCGATCCACACGCACAAAAAATACGTCGTTGGAATCCGTCTCATATTCCAGCCAGGCGCCCCGGTTGGGGATCACCGTGCAGGAGTACAGCTTCTTGCCCAATTTGTCATGGGCGATTCCATAGTAAATGCCGGGGGAACGAACCAACTGGCTGACGATGACACGCTCCGCTCCGTTTATCACGAAAGATCCCGTATCTGTCATAAGCGGCAGATCACCCATAAAGATCTCGTGTTCATTGATCTCATCGGTCTCTTTGTTGATCAGCCTCACGCGAACCTTCAGAGGCGCGGCGTAGGTGGCATCTCTCTCCTTGCATTCATCGATGGAATATTTCACGTCGTCTTTGCATAACGTAAAATCGATAAATTCCAGGCTCAGATGACCGCCGAAATCAGCGATTGGGGAAATATCATTGAATACTTCCTTTAATCCTTCGTCTAAAAACCATTGGTAGGAGTTTTTCTGGATCTCGATTAGATTGGGCATATCAAGAACTTCTTTGCGCCTTGAAAAGCTCATTCTAACGCTGTTGCCCGAACGGACCGGACGGATCTTGCTTTTTTCCATTGACGTTTTCACCCCTGCTTTCTTATTTCGGTTCCGTGTGTGGAAGAGCTGAATTTGGCAGACCATTCCACAATAGTGCATTCTTCATAATAACACGAGCCTGTCAAGCTGTCAACCATTTTTTTCTAGGCATATTCAAAATAATCCCGACCCCCATCGCCGCTAACTCCCCCTTGCATGTTTTGGCAAGGAATGCTATAATCAGTTCGACAGACAGCTCTCCTTATGGACAAAGCTGCAATACAGGAAGGGAGGAATTTGCCGTGCCGTTATGGGGAAAAATTTTAATCGTGATTGCCATTCTTCTGGTGGCAGCCGTCATCGCTCTATATTATTTTGGAAGCAAAATGCAGCGCCGGCAGTTAGAGCAGGAACAGTTGATGGAGCAGATGGCCCAGACGGTATCCATGCTGGTCATCGACAAAAAAATTCTGAAAATGAAGGACTCCGGCCTGCCGGCCGCCGTTCTGGAACAGACGCCCAAATATATGAGGCGGGCCAAGGTTCCCATCGTCAAGGCTAAGATCGGCAACCGAATCATGGTCATGATGGCCGATTCCGCCGCCTTTGAAGTCCTTCCGGTCAAGAGCGAGGCCAAGGTGGTGATCAGCGGTATCTATATCCGCCAGGTCAAGAGCGTCCGCGGCAAAGCCATCCAGCCCCCGGAGAAGAAAAAAGGCTTTTTCTCCCGTTTCCGCAGGGATAAGGCGGAAGGGGAACCGGCTGAAGTTTCCAAAAGCGCTAAGAACACAAAAAAAGCGGCGAAGTAATTCACCGCACCGGCGCCGCCGTTTTCGGGCGGCGCTTTCTTATTTGTTTTTCACCGGCGCGCCGCAGCAGGGACAATTTTGCTCGCTTCTAGCCGCGCACAGGCTCAGATAGCAGCCGCAGCGGGGACAGCGCCATAAAAACATCTTTTCCAGAAAAGCAGCCGCAAACAGTCCGCCTCCCACAACCGCCAAAACCATCCCCCCATCTCCGTCCAAAAATCCCACCGAGAGACATAAAAGCAAAAAGCCTGCAGCCATCCCCGCATTTCCCAGAATGCGGTAACGGCTGCAGGTTTGATTTTTCCCATTCATATACGGCCTCCAAAAAAATCCTCTTTGACCAGTATATGCAGAAATTCTGTCCGGCGTGCCAGTTTCACAAGGCTGGCCTTCCAGAACTCTTCAGCGGATTTCCACCCTAAATCCGCCCTCAAAAGTTTCACCGGGCTGCAGGGTATTCCCCCAGGTCCGCTCCTCCCAGGTCCCGTCAAAATTCTGTGCGTCGCAGCGGCCATACCATGGCTCAATGCAGACAAACGGCGCTTTTTTGCCGGGGCAGGACCAGATGCCAAACAGCGGCGCGTCAAAGGACACGGCGACATACTCTGTTCCCGCCGGATTGACCAGCGATACACGGTGAGCCTGATGATTCTCGATCACCAGCGCATCCCCGTCAAACAGATGCTCATCGAGCTCCAAAAAACCGTTCTTGGTTTCATAGATCTTTTTCGTTTCCTCCACCAGACCGCCCGCTCCGATCACGGAGGAGACCAGAGGTTTTTTCGTATCAAAGAGCAGCCGGTAGGAAGACTGTTCCTCTCCCGGCGTCTGCGGGCACATAAACGCCGGATGACCTCCCACAGAAAAATGCAGCGGGCGGCTGGCCGGGTTTTTCACCCGCCAGATATTCTCCACCGTTCTCTCCCCGATCCGGTATCCGATATCCAGTATAAACGCATAGGGAAATACGGTCATGGTCGCCATGCTCTCCGTCAGGCGGAACCAACACTCGTTTTCCGTCTCCTTTATAACGGTAAACTCCATGTCCCTGGCAAAACCGTGCTGATTCATATCGTAGGTTTTACCGTTTAGGCGGTACTGCTTGTCCTTCAGACTCCCCACCAGCGGAAACAGCACGGGCGCGTGGCGTTTCCAGTAGGCCGGGTCCCCGTTCCAAAGATATTCCTTCCCGGCCGATTTGACGGAGGTAAGCTCCGCTCCGCAAGAATTGATCTTGATCTCAATGGTATCATTTTTTAAAACTTTCTCTGCCATCTCGTCCTCCTCACTCTTGCGCCGTCGTCTCTTCGGGGGCGGATTCCGAGGGCGCCGGAACCTTCACAGCGCTGTCAAAGCAGAAGCGCAGCACCTTTTCAAACAGCGCGTCGGCATACCCCTGACGCTCCACCAGCTCCACGCCGACCGTGTTGATAAACGTAGTCATATCCGTGTAGCCGTAGTATTCCATATAATCCTCCACCATGGCCAGATAATCTTCCTCCGTGACGGTCAGATTCTCTTTGGCGGCGATATACTGATAGAGAACCTCGCTCTTTACCTGCTGCTCGGCCTCCGCCGTCACCATCTCTGTAAAGGCTTCCAGATTCGAGTACCCGTACTGCTTCGCAAATTCCTCCAGGCCAAAGCCATATACCGCCGCATTCTGCGTATAGCTGGCCAGCATATCCTGCGTATATGCCTCCACATACCCTTCCGGCAGGCCGCTAAAGGTTGCCTTCTCCATGAGCTGCGTCCACATGGCGTTGATCGCCTGCGTCTCCATAAATTCGGTCTTCTGCTGCGTCAGCTCCTCCCGGTAAGTCTCCTCGAATTCCTCCACGGTGCTGCAGTTATATCCCTCCAGTCCCTTCACAAACTCATCGTTCAGTTCCGGAAGAATCGTCTCTCCGTGAATGTAGTGGATGGTGATTGTAAACTGCGCCGTCTTGCCGGCAAAATCCGGATTGTTCGGATAAGGGTCCGGAAAATGCGCGTCGATCACATATTCTTCGCCGCAGGACCGCCCCACCAGCCCTTCCTCAAACCCGTCAATCCATCCGCCCTGGCCGATTTTCGTGGTCTGTCCCTTGGCTGTGCCGCCCTGAAACACCTCGCCGTCCATCGAACCGCTGTAGTCGAAATTAATCGTGTCGCCTTCCGCGGTCTCCCGATCCGTAATCTGCTCGATCGTGGCAAAGTTATTCAGAAGCTGTCCGATCAGTTGCTCAAACTCTTCGTCGGTCACTTCGCCGTCTTCCACTTCCACTTCCATTCCGGTATAACTGTCCAGCGACACAAAATCCGCCGCATTATATTTCGGCAAAGACGCAATGTCCGCCACCGTTTCTCCAGCCGCGTCTGTCCCTGCGGGGGCGGTTGTCTCCTCCGCAGTCGTCGCGGCGGCGGTCGTCGTCCCCTCCGATTCTTTGCCGTCTGAATTGCAGGCGGTCATTGTCAGTACCATGCTCAGCGCCAGTGCGGCGCACAGCCATCTTCGCTTCATTCTTCCTCTCCTCATTTCCTGATTATTCAAATGGTTTGTACCTGTTCTGTTATAACATATTCCAGCCGGGAAAGATAGTCCCTTTTCTGCTTTTGTCGCTTTTTCCCTGATCCATCACATTTTCTTCACATTTTTTTCAAAAATTGGCTGATGAAATATTAAGAATTTTGTTGTACAATTTATGTTGACAAAAGAGGAGAAAATGATAATGAAAAATATAAACACTCTCAAAAACCAAGTCCGGCTCTTTTTCCGGAAGCCCCTTGCCAAACCGGCGCAGGCCGCTTTTTATCTGCTCTGCCCGATCCTGGCTTTTTATCTGCTGGAATTTCTGACCCACAACCCTTTCGCGGACATTCATCTGGCCCTGCATATGTTCAACTGGTTTATGTACTTCCTGTTTTACACCTGCTGCTTTTTTCTGATTGGCCATATGAGCGCTGCGTTCAGCCTGGCGAGCTTCCTCGTGCTGGCCGTGGGGCTGATCAACTATTTTACCCTGCAGTTTCGTGGTTCCCCGCTCTTACCCTGGGATGTCGGCTCCATCGCCACGGCAGTCAGCGTGGCCGGAAACCAGAGCTTTCAGATCACGATCCCACTGGCCATCATCATCGCTGCCTTCGGCGCGCTGATTCTGCTGTCGCTGCACTGCAATCTGCGCATCCGCGCCTCAAAGCGCCGTCTCGGCGCTGCGGCCGGCACCGTCATGCTGACCGCCATTTTGGCATTCGGCCTGCAGACCGACGCCATGGCGCAGACGCTGGACATCTATGAGATGCCCTTTACCCAGGGCTATACATACCGGCAGAACGGCTTTCTCGTCAGCTATCTGATGAACACCAAGTATCTGAGCGTGGAACGGCCGGTTTCTTACGATATCTCTGCGCTGGAAGAAACCGTGGCCGCGGCCGACGAACTGTTTACCGGCTTCATTCAGGACCCGCTGGGCTCCCAGGCTCCGGGCAAAGACAGCCAGGCAAGCGCCGCCGTATCCTCCGAAAACGGAGAGTTCTCTGCCGCCGGACAAACAAAAAAACCGAATGTCATCGTCATTATGAACGAAGCCTTCTCGGATCTGTCGGTGCTGGGCGATCTGCAGACCAACAAGGATTATCTGCCGTTCTACCGCTCTCTCACAGAAAACACCGTGAGCGGGACCGCGTTTGTCTCCGTCCTGGGAGGCAATACGGCCAACTCGGAGTTTGAGTTTCTGACCGGCGACTCCATGGCGTTTCTGCCCGTGGGCAGCATTCCCTATCAGCAGTATATTAAGCAGGAGATCCCTTCTCTTGTCAACGTGCTGAGCGATCAGGGCTACCGCACCGTCGCCATGCACCCTTACTATGCCTCCGGCTGGAACCGGGAGGAGGTATACGATTATCTGGGTTTTGACGAGAAATATTTTCTGGACGATTTCCAGGGGGCACAGCGCTTCCGCCAATATGTCAGCGACTGGGGCATGTACCAGAAAATCATCTCTCTGTTTGAGCAGAAAGAGGAGGGGCAGCCTCTGTTTCTCTTCGGCGTTACCATGCAGAACCACAGCGGCTACAGCAAGGAGTATGACAATTTCAGCAACGATGTCCATGTTCTGGAGCGCGAATATCAGAATGCCGACACGTATCTGTCGCTGATTGCGCAGTCCGACCGCGCATACGAACGGCTGATCCGCTATTTTTCCCAGGTCGAGGAACCCACTGTGATCGTCATGTTCGGGGATCATCAGCCCACCAGTCTGGAAAATCAGTTTTTCAGCGATCTTCTGGGGAAAGATCCGCAGCTTCTCTCGCTTGAGGAAACCGCCCAGCGCTATCAGACGCCTTTTAAAATCTGGGCCAACTACGAGATTGCCGAAGAATCCGACGTAAAAATCTCCGTCAACTACCTGTCCACCCTTTTGATGCGTCTTTCCGGCCTGAAGCTCTCCGACTATCAGGACTATCTCTGGAACCTGTACGAGACGCTTCCGGTCATCACGGCCAACTTCTTTATGGATGCCGGGGGAACCCTGTTCGGGTATGAGGATGAAACCATTTATCAGGAACAGCTTGACAGCTACTCTTCTTTACAGTATAATCATCTCTTTGATGATCGGAACCGGCTTATGGAAATTTTTATTCTGCCGAATGACGAGGAATAGCGTTGTCTTTTGTAAATTTCTTTTGAGATTCGGCAAAAATCTAATTTTGCATTCTATTTCCTTTATTGAAACCGGGGAGTACACAATACGGCGTACTCCCTTTTTATTTCCCGCGATTTCCTTACATTTTTTAGAAAATTTTTTTAAAATTCTCTTGTATTTTTTTTCGTTCTATGTTATATTTAAGAAGTTCACAGAAGTAAAGTAATTCACATGTTATTAGAGATTTCAAGAGAAGCCTAGTTCGTGTACTACTTTTGGCCTGAGGCACTTTATGTGACTCACCGCTTCTTGTTGTCTGTAATAACATGTGATTTTTTATCTGTAGAATTAGAATATTATAGATGGAGGTACCAATAATGAATAAGGGTACGGTAAAATGGTTCAATTCTGAGAAAGGCTATGGCTTTATCACCGGCGAAGACGGAGAGGATGTGTTCGTACATTTCTCCGCTATCCAGGCCGAAGGCTTCAAGACTCTGGAAGAGGGTCAGGCCGTCAGCTATGAGATCGTCGAGGGCGCCCGCGGCAAGCAGGCCGGTAACGTTGTAAAGCTCTGAGATTGAACAAAGCCCCGGCGGGTTCTCCTGCCGGGGCTTAAAATTTGCCGCGTTTTCCGACAATTTTATTTGTTACATTTTCTTTAGGAGATTGTAAGGTTTTTTTAATTGCGCCCTCATATCTTCTCATGATACGATTTGAGTGCGCCGCTTCCTTGGGCCGCTAGAAAGACGGAACCACAATATGAAATACTGGAGAAAAAACCGGTTCGCCCGGATGATGTTTTCTATTGCTCTCGTCATACTTATGACGGGAATTTTTTACCTGTTTTTCAGGGTGATCCCTGTTTTTTCGCAGCAGTATCCTCTCCCTGACAACACACAGGAAGGAAATATGGAGATGTCCGTCCCGCCATCCTCCGATGAGGCATCCGGACAGGAGCCGTCCCCAAAGCGCGAAACCAGTACGCCATCCTCCGATGAGACATCCTTGCCCGGCATACCGTCTTTCAATGCGCCGTCCTCCGACTCCATCCCTTCTCCAGAAACCGAGCAAAGTATCGATCCCGACCGCCCCATGGTAGCGCTGACTTTCGACGACGGACCTGGACAGGGAACCACCGCTATCCTGAATCTGCTGGAACAGTATAACGCCAGAGCCACTTTTTTTGTGGTAGGCCTCTGTCTGGAACAGCCCAGACAAGTGGAAAAAATGCAGCGGGCCTACGAGATGGGGAATGTCATCGGCAGCCATACTTACGATCACAAGTCGTTTCGCAAGCTGGACGAATCGGAGATCCGGGAACAGATGGAACGCACTGACAAAGCCATTCTCGCCGCTCTGGGCGTTTCCGCTTCTCTGGTCCGCCCGCCCTACGGACACGTCACCGATGACGCCAGAAACGCCGCCTCGACACCTTTTATCCACTGGTCTTTAGATACGGAAGACTGGCTGAGCCGCGACGCTTCCTCCGTCATCGAGGCGGTCCAGGAAAATGTGCAGGATGGAGACATTATTTTAATGCACGACACATATTCTTCCACCGCCGAAGCCTGCGAGACGCTGATCCCCTGGCTTTTGGAACAGGGATATCAGCTTGTAACCGTGCCGGAGCTGATGGAGGCCAAGGGAATTGTCATGGAAAACGGGCAGATGTATAAGGATGCCCGCTGAATAATTTTTTCTTCTTTGCTCATACTAAAAACATGCAGTATCCCGACTGTCATAAAATAACCTGCGCCGGTGCGCAGAATAAAGGAGAATTTTTATGAGCAAAGAAGCGGTTTTATTAAATTACATCTACCAGAATGTACAGATGGGCCAGACCACGATTCCGCAGTTGATTTCTTCCTGCTCTGACAAAGAATTTTGTCAGGCACTGCGCAACCAGCTAAGCGAGTATGAGGAGATTGGAGCCGAGGCGGCCAGGCTTGCGCGCCATCTGGGCGAAGATCCCGAATCCGTAGGACCCATGGCCAAAATGTCGTCCTATGTCATGACCGAAATGAAGACCCTGCAGGATTCCTCGGTATCTCACATGGCCGAGATGATGGTACAGGGAAATACCATGGGGGAAACCACTCTTTTAAGACATCTGCGGGAATACGACGACGCGGATCGGGAAGTGGTTCGCCTGGGAGACCGTCTGCTCCATACGCTGAGAAACAACACCGAAGAAATGAAAAAATTTCTGTAGCGTCTGCCATAAAAATACTCCTTTCAGGTAAGAACTCTGACGAAGAATTCAAACCCGAAAGGAGTTTTTCTCTGTACAGTTTTACAGCTTGATTCCCTTTAACAGATCGCCCAGGCTGGTGGATGCCTTACCGGTTTCCTTATAATTGAAGGACGGCTCTTTTTCCGTCGTATTCTCACCGGTCAGCAACGCTTTCATGCTCAGGCTGATCTTGCCCTTCTCGGTGCCGATGATCTTCGCCTGCACGGTGTCGCCTACCTTCACTACATCCTCCGGCGTCTTCACTCTCTTATCGCTCATCTGAGAGATATGCACCAGACCTGATACGCCTTCGGCCAGACGCACAAACGCGCCGTAAGTCATGATGGACTCCACCGTACCCTCTACCACTGTGCCGGTCTTAAACTGCTCCGCTCTGGCTTTCTTGGCCTCCGCCGCTTTCTTCTGTGCCAGTTCCTTACCGGACAGCACCAGACGCTTCTCCGCCTTCTCGCAGGTAATGACCTTTACCTCGATCTCCTTACCCACAAAGTTCTCCAGATGCTCCACATAGCCTGCGGTAAGCTTGGAAGCCGGAATAAAACCGCGGATTCCCTCTACAAAGGCTACCACGCCGCCCTTTACCACGCTGTCAACCTTTACGGTCAGCGGCTCGCCGCTCTCCATCCAAGTCTGGCAATTATCCCAGGCAAGATCCATGTCCGGTTTCTCAGTTTTTTTCGTTTCTTCGCTCATATCCATTACCTCTCTGTCTGTTTTTCTGATTATATCCTGAACACAGCCATTCCACCTACGAAAAACGGCCAGATATAACGACTTTTATCATTATACCATCCCTTTGCCGCTTATGCAATCCGCTATTTATAAATTTTCAAAAAACAGACAACGGATGGATTCTGGCCCTCTCCCCTGATAAAATTTCGTTTTTCTGCCGCGAAAGAGCCGGCAGTTGGTTGACCCTCCTCCCAAAAAGCTGTATAATATAGTCCGGTTAAGGCAATATTGCAGGCAGAAACAGAGAACAATTCCTATATAGGAGGCAATCTTATGACAAAAATTGATATTATTTCCGGCTTTTTGGGCGCCGGAAAAACCACGCTGATCAAAAAACTGATCGCGGAAGCTTTCCAGGGTGAAAAGCTGGTGCTGATCGAAAACGAATTCGGTGAGATCGGGATTGACGGCGGCTTCTTAAAAGACGCCGGAATCCAGATCACGGAGATGAACTCCGGCTGCATCTGCTGTTCCTTGGTGGGTGATTTCGGAGAGGCCCTGAAAAAAGTCCTGACGCAGTTTCAGCCGGACCGCATCCTGATCGAACCCTCCGGCGTCGGCAAGCTGTCCGACGTTATTCGGGCGGTTCAGGGCGTGCAGGCGCAGACACCGGTTGCCCTGAACAGCTTTGTCACCGTAGTGGACGCCGGCAAGTGCAGGCTGTATATGAAAAATTTCGGTGAATTCTTTAATAATCAGGTGGAGAGCGCAAACACCATTATTTTAAGCCGGACTCAGAATGTCACGCAGGACAAACTGGAAACTGCCGTATCTATGCTGCGGGAGCACAACGCCAAAGCCGCCGTTATCACCACCCCCTGGGATTCTCTGACCGGCGCGCAGATCCGCGAAGCCATGGAAAAGGGTCATGGCCTGGCAGATGAAATGCTCCGGGAACTCGCAGAAGAACACCGCCACGAGCATGTTCACAAGGAATCGGATGACGGATGCGGATGCGGCTGCCATGACGGACAGGAACACTCGCATCATGAGCACAGACGCGCGCATGACCATGGCGACCATGATCACGGTGAGCATGACCACGATCGTCACCATGACCATGGCGAGCATGACCACGATCATCCCCATGACCACGGCTGCACCTGCGGCTGTCATGAGCGTCACCATGACCACGGCCACCATCATGCCGACGACGTCTTTACTAGCTGGGGCGCGGAGACCGCTCACAAATATGAGCGCGCCGAGCTGGAAGCCCTTCTGGAAGATCTGGCGGACACGACTCTTTACGGCACGGTTCTGCGGGCCAAGGGCATGCTGCCCTCACCGGACGGTTCATGGCTGTATTTTGATCTGACGCCCGGCGAATACGAAATCCGGGAGGGAAGCCCGGAGTATACAGGACGGCTCTGTGTCATCGGTTCCGACTTAAAGGAAGACGACTTAAAGCAGGCGTTCCATATCGCATAACCGCCTTACGGCAGAATCCATCATAACACGCTGCCCGGCTGTCTGCTCTTTCGGCAGCCGGACAGTTCCAGGAAAGGAGCTTGCCCGCCATGAATACAGGCATTCCCATCTATCTGATCAACGGTTTTTTAGAGGGCGGCAAAACGGAATTTATCAATTTTACCATGCAGCAGGAATATTTTAATGACGGCGAAAAAACGCTTCTGATCGTCTGCGAGGAGGGGGAGGAGGAATACGATCCCGCCGTTCTGGCCAAGCTGCATACCGTGATGGTGACACTTGAAAACGAATCCGGCCTGACCGCCGAATTTCTAAAAGAAATGAAAAAAAAGTACCGCCCTCAGCGGGTTATCATCGAGTATAATGGTATGTGGCGCATGAATACCCTGACGGATATGAAACTGCCTTCCGGATATGAACTGTATCAGATCATAACGATTCTTGACGCTTCCACATTCCAGCTCTATCTCGACAATATGAAATCTCTTGTGGTCGATATGGTATCCCTGGCTGATATGATTGTCTTTAACCGCTGCACGCCGGATATGCCGCTGTCCATGTTCAAGCGCAGCATCCGCGCGGTCAACCGCCAGGGGCAGGTTATTTTTGAGGACGAAAACGGAGAATTGGCTGATTTTGAGGAAGAACTTCCTTATAATATGGACGCGCCTGTCATTGAGATTGCGGAGGATGATTTCGGCATTTTCTATGTCGATGCGCTGGATCACCCGGAAAGATATGACAATAAAGTAGTGCGTTTTACCGCCCGCGTTTTGCGCACCCCCGCTTTTCCAAAAGGAAGCTTTCTGCCCGGGCGCAATGCGATGACCTGCTGCGCCGACGATGTGGCTTTTATCGGTTTTCTGTGCTATTTTGACCAGGCTGCCAGTCTCAAAAGCCGTCAGTGGGTCGAGATCACAGCGCGGCTGCGCTGGCAGTACTGCGAAGCCTACAAAGACGAGGGACCCGTCCTCTACGCGGCAAGCGTCGAGCAGACACAGCCGCCGAAAGAGGATCTCGTATATTTTTCGTGATAAAAGAAACGGCGGCTTCGATTTCTGAACCGCCCCCTGTCAAGTAGACAGATGAAAAAAAGAAAATTAGGCAACGAGGG
>CAJUHP010000036.1 GCA_910586125.1 uncultured Lachnospiraceae bacterium
CCTCGTTTATTTGTGAAAAAATAATAGTTATACTTAAAAAGTTCTTCTGCTTTTTCATATCTATCACCAATTATTTGTGCTATTCTATAATTTAAAATGGGGTAGCGAAACCTGGAGTTTCTCAATTTCCAGTTTTCACAGCCCCCTAATCGTATCATAATATTCTTTTAGAGCACTTGAAGGGGGTATGGATTATCAGGTTTTGAAAACGGTTCTGGGTCATTCCTCTATAGCTATTACTTTGGATTTGTATGCCCATGTGCTACAAAAGGAAAAATTTAAGGGGATGCAGGGTATTACGGATATGTTCTAAAGGATCGCTTAGCTTATAATGATAAAGGCTGTTGGGTGTTCAAAACTTACAGCCTTTGGAAGGGGCTGTCGGAAAATTGATGTGCCCGCTGTCAAGTAGACAAGTTAAATATCTAAAATGGGAAGTATCCTAAAGTTGAGGGCATAAAGAAAAGCTATCAGGAATTATGATTCCTGATAGCTTTTCTTTATATTTGTTCAATCAAGAGAAAGGTCTCTTATAGCTGATATTTTAATATTTTTCCCTATTCTTTCTGTGTGGAGTCTTGTAATTTTAGTCCCCCAGTTACGAAAGGTAGGTCTACGACACATCACAATCCACGTGGCTAGACATTCTCCCATAAGTTTATTTACTAATTCTTTCTGGTCTTTAGTATACAAATCATATCTATCTAGTATCACTATCTTATTTTCGCACTCAGACTTTGAAATACTCTTTAACTCAAAAGAGTTTAAATATACACGTATTCGGTCTTTCTTTTCTCCTATTAGTTTTAGTTCGCAAGAATTTTGGTTGCTTTCTATGTTTCTAAACATATGAGATATCAAAGTTTTTCCAGTACCGGATTCCCCCCCGATAATCATTATTTTGCTGTCTAGTACCAATTTTACTTCTACATTACCATCCCTAACTACTATCGTATTATTCATGCTATCCCCCTTAATTTTTTATATATCTCCATATCTCCTGTATACAATTTACCATCTATAATACAACGAGCCTCTTCATAATTCGGTACTATATAACTGGATGTATATGCCTTTATGTCTACTTTTTCAGATAGTTTAAATATAAGGTCAATAGCATTACTCCCGCATTCGTCCAAAGACACGGCTGTGTCTGTACCAGCATAATGTACTGCCAGCAATGTTGCTTTACAACCAGATGATAAGTTAGTTACAAGAGTTTTGCCATATGGAGTTTCAACCATCATATCCCCGATGTATTTAGCGTTATCTATAGTTTTCATTATATACCTGTATACTTTTTTACTAAAGTCTATATTTCGGTTCTGTATTGTATAGAACCATGCTTCCACATCTGTTATAACATTACATTTGTCGTATTCTGTATACAAAGTTAACATGTCACATTCCCCCTCCGCATTTTAACCTAAATATGATAATCTTTTTATCACACCACTGTTTAGTATATTTGCATAATTATTGTATATCAATTTATTTGCTGCTTCGTATATCAAACCGAACATGGAATTTTCTATGATACATTTTATTTTATTTTTGTCCATTAAGCATCTATGACACATTGATACTGGTGAATCTTTCCTATTAGTACCAAATTTTTTTTCTAATGCACATATATTACTATTATGTGTAGCACAATTATTATACCAGCACACATACACACTCTTATTAAAATAATATGGTTTTCCACATGTTATACCCGCCAGTTCATCAGTTAGGTATCTCTCTATTGAATCTATTTTAGGATACCTAGCTGCTTTAGGCGGATACCCAAAATTGATTTGCTTCCCAGCCACTGTATATTTTGAAGTGTTTTTATCGTACATTATAAAATTATTGATATTTCCAGTTTGAATATACTGATTAGCACATTCCAGTAATTTTTTTTGCCATGTATCAAGCCCTATAATCTCGTTAGTCAGATACTTAAATGTTAAAGCACATTCTTCTATACAGTATGGAGTGAACTTCACTATCTTTACTCCAAGTCTATTTTTTACTTTTTTTAAAGTACTACCAATTTCATGTTCTATATATTGATCTTTGCTTAACCCTGTGTCGTATATAACAATACACAAAGAATTTTGTGGTATGTATTTTAGTAGTACTGCGCTCATATAAGAGTTACCATGACATCCCAAATAGGTACACTTTAAATTTATATTTTTATCATATGCAAATAGCCTAAGAATCTGGGCTATAATATTTATAGTAGTACCCCTATCTTCAGTTACAACGTATAGTTCCTTACTAATTTTAGATGCCATGTTGTATTTATGTTCTGATATAGTTACAGTATTGTCTTTATATGTGTTATTCCTTATAATATCTTTTTGCTCAATCACTACCCCATTCCCAGTAAGTGTCCCCTTCTTCTTTACATCACTTTGTTTAATCTGTAATACCTTTCCTCCATTACTTTTCAATCTTACTTTAAGGGTTTTTGGATTACACCTAGGCTTATGCACAATAATTTTAGAATATTTATTACCACTGGTATTCTTTCGTGTATAAACGTTCAAACTCTGATGTTTGGATAGTTCCTCAATATTTGCTATGCTGTACTTTTTTCCATGAGAGTCTATACAATGCTGTCTGTCACTGGATATCTTATCTATAACTATGTCGTATCTATTCATTTTCCTTCCCCAAAAACTTATTCTGATTGGTTGCTCATGCTCTTTATTTTACCACATTTTCTTAAATATATCAAAATAAATATATTTATATTTTACCTCTCAGTTATTCCTATAGTACCTCTACAACACCTTTATTTCCCTTTCCAGCCTCTTAAACACTCTGCCATTTCTGTATCAATATGTACAAAATTGGATGGGAATGTATTTTTATACAGGGGATTTTAGTGGGTACAACTAACGAAACTGGGACTAAAAAATTATACTTTATATCCTTCCCTGCTGTTTTTACTGCTTTCCCTTAAAACCCTTCTATTTTCCCTCTGGTTCCTTCTGAACCCTTTTCCCTTGTTCCCCCTATCTCGCCTTTAAACTCCCTAGGATTTGATTCCGGTGGCTCTGGGACCTATTTCTGGCTCCCCTACTCAATTCTACCTCATACCGGGTCTTGTGACAAAATATGTGTCAAATCTTGTGTCTGCTATCGGTTTCTTGCTTTGTTTTCTATTTTTTATATAGCTCGCAATTCTTTGTTTTACAGGCTTCCCTTAGGCGTTCTGTATTGATTTTAATTTTACATTCTGTTCTTCGCACAGGATAAAAACATTTTCAATGCTTTTATCCTCTATTTGACTGAATAATTTGGATGATAATTTTCGCACATCCCCGGTAATAATATGTTTTTCGCAGGGAGTGTTTTCTTCCAACTCTTTGATTTTCCTAATCGCTTCCTCGACAATTTTATTCATTTGATGCTCCTTCGATCATTTTTCCATTCTAAACCGGGAGGTTTCTCTGCCCTGCATTCTCATATACTTATATTCCATGTTATATCACCTGCTGCCTACGAGTACGGCGCATCCGATAATGCCATCTCCCAAGAGGTACAAGCCGCCGCAGCGGAGCTTGCCGCCTTGAAGTTTGAAGTGAGAAAAGCAGACAAACTTTCAACGTCTATTTGTATTTCTCCATCTGTAGGCGGAACATGGCGGCGTACTGGCCGTTTTGTCTCATCAGCTCGTCGTGAGAGCCTTCTTCCACAATCCGGCCGTTTTCCAGCATATAGATCCGGTCGGCCAGACGGGTGGTCGAGAGGCGGTGGGAGATAAAGATAACGGTTTTGCTGCGGTCCAGATTCATCATCGTATGATTTAAATTGTATTCGCTCAAAGGATCCAGCGCGCTGGACGGCTCGTCCAGGATGAGGATGGGGCTGTCCTGGCAGAGACTGCGGCAGATGCCGATCATCTGGGCCTCGCCGCCGGAAAAAAGTACGCCGTTCTCCTCGAATTCCCTGGTGACAGGCGTCTCATAGCCCTGGGAAAGCTGCTCAAATTTCCGGTCAAATCCGCTTTTTTGCAGCAGCGGTTCCATCGTCTTTTCCTCGATGGGAGTCCGATCCATAACGATATTCTGGCCCAGAGTCGCGGCGAAGAGCTGGTAATCCTGAAACAGCGCCGCGTACTGCCCACGGTACTGTTCCAGATTCAGATGGCGGATATCCGTCCCGTTGCGGGCAATGCTCCCCTGCGATGCGTCGTAAAGCCGCATGAGCAGTTTGACCAGCGTGGTCTTGCCGGCGCCGTTATAGCCGACAAAAGCGATCCGTTCCCCCTTTTTGATAGTCAGATTCACATGATCGAGAACGGGCGCGCCGTCCGGATAGGAGAAGGATACATCCTTCAGGCAGAGGGTGTCAAAGGTGTCCGTGATTTCCTTTGCCTCTGCGGTCTGCCGGATATCTACGGGGCAGTCCAGGAAATGCCGGATTTTTTCAATGTAACGGCCGTGATCCGGAAACTGCACCAGCACGTGAGCCAGCATCTCGGTACAGTTCTTCAGGTTGTAGCAAGAATTATACAGCGTTACCGCTGTTCCATAGCCGAAAATGCCTTTTACAAAGGAGCGGTACAAGAGAGAGAGCAGATAAACGCCGTCAAACAGCAGGGTGTTGCAGAAATAGTTGATTATGGTGGTCAAGATCGTCAGCCGCCTGGTTTCTTTTTTGGTAATTTTCCCCATTTGGCGGGAGGTGTCTTGAAACTCCTCGTACAGGATCGGTTTCACCTGGCCGAACCGCAGTTCCTTGGCGTATTCCGGCAGATAAAAAACCCGGCTGATATAATCCCGTTTGCGTTCCAGAGCTTTCAATTGTTCTTTGAACCGCAGATTCCATTTGTTGTAAAGATTGGAGAGGGACAGAATGAGAACGAGGGAAACCGCGGTCAGCAGAAGGCCGAAGGGATCGCGGGTCAGCACATAGCCGCCCACGACAAAAATTCCGACGATCTCGCCGATGAGCATGGCAAAAGTTCCGATCACCTGCTCGGTCCGCTGCGCGGCCTCGCTCATGGCCCAGACGAACTCGTTGTAATACTGGGGATCGTCGTAGTTTTTCAGATCCATTTCGGAAGCTTTCTGATACAGCTCCATCCGGATGCGCCGGTGAATCTTTTCCAGTGCAATCGGTTTGAGCCGGGTTTCCACATAGTTGGGAAGGACCTGAGCGATCAGCGTCACAAAGGTAAAAACGGCTATCACAAGCCAGAATACGTCGGCAAAGGGCTTTTCATACTGAATACAGTCAATGATATACCCGATCATGTAAATATGCTCAATGAAAACGATCAGACGGTGTCTGGCGCGGGTGGTGAGCTGCTCGACGGTGAAAAGAGGGGCTTCCTGCAGGGCGATTTTTAACAGAAACCAGTTGTTGGACAAAACTCTTTTGACTGTGATGGGGTCGGACATGTTTTTCCTCCTGAATTCAATCAGCGGCGGCGGTAAAATTTTTGCGGGCAGAGGCAGCCTGCGGGATATCCTGCAGATAGCTCTCCGCCTGTTTGCAAAACAGATCGGCGTATGCGCCGCCGGCCTGCAAAAGGTCCAGATGCGTTCCCTGCTCTGTGAGCTTTCCGTCCTGCAGCAGACAGACCATATCGGCCATGGCGGCGGAGGACAGACGGTGGGAGATGATGACAGCAATTTTTTGCTGATCGGTGCCGCACAGCTCCATGATGGTTTCATACATCTGGTATTCGGCCACCGGGTCCAGGGCGCTGGACGGCTCGTCCAGAAATACGATGGGGGCGTTCTTGGCAAAGCACCTGGCGACAGCCACTTTCTGCGCCTGTCCGCCGGAAAGCACGGCGCCCTCCTCGTCGAATTCTCTGGTGAGAATGGTGTCCACGCCGTGTTTCAGTTTTTCCATGGCCTCCTTCACACCGCTTTCTTCCAGCGCTTTTACGGCGGTCTGCCGCTGTTCGTCGGTTTTGACTCTAGTCAGAATCACATTTTCCAGCACGGACATGGAAAACAGCTCAAAATCCTGGAAGGTGGCGCCGATCAGCCTGCGGTACGCCTGCAGGTTAAAACGGCGGATGTCGATCCCGTTCAGGAGAATACTCCCCTCGGTCGGGTCATACAACCGCATCATCAGCTTGATCAGCGTGCTCTTGCCGGAACCATTGTGTCCCACCAGGGCGGTGCGCTGTCCTGCGGTAAATGTGAAGCTGATATGTGACAGGGCATAGCGTCCCTCTTTCTTCTGGGCGGGATAACTAAACGATACGTCGCGCAGCTCCAGCGTCTCCACCTTCTCTGGAACCGGAATGCCTTCCCAATCCTCCGGAATCTCCGCTTTATAGGACAGAAACTCCTTCAGCTTGGCGGTGTACAGGCCATTTTGATAGGTTGCGGAGACACTGTCTGCCAGATCGGTCAGCATCCAAGTCACACTCACAATGGTGTTCGCCAGTACAACGAAATCTCCAATCAGAATTGATTTTGTCACCATAGCGCAGTAGGCCGCGAAGAGCCACATTCCCTCAAACACCAGGGGGAAGCAGAGAATTCCTCTGGTCAGCCCCAGGGCAAACAGCCGTTTCCAGTATTTCTTTGTGATGCCGATCCGGTTTTCGCTGGCGGTCTCGTAGGTGTCGTTCAGCACGTTTTTGATCCGCGTCATGCGGATTTCTTTTGCGTAGCGCGTCAGATAGAAGACGCGGTTGACATAGTCCTGCCGGCGCACGTGGGGCGTGTTGTCCAGAGTGCGCTGGTATTCGATGCGGTTGATCACCTTGCTGAAAAGGAAGTTTCCAATCAGAGGCAGAAAGGAAAACAGGCCCGCGATCCAGTTGATGGAAAAGAGCGTGGCGATGACAAAGGCGGACGCGCAGGCGGAGGCAAAGAACATGGCGGTATTGCGCAGGACAGACTTCGCCCGGTCGTAGGCTTCGGAGGACGCTTTGGTGTAGGCGTCGTAAAAATCTGCGTTTTCATAGCAGGCCACGTCCACGCCCGCCGCCTTGTCAAAGAGCATCCGGTTCAGCTTTTCATAGAGTTCAACATGAGCCATAGGAAGGTAGCGCTCATTCATCCAGATCTGAAAGAGATTGACGAAAAAAAGCACCGTCAGGGAAATCACCACAAAGGAGGCGGTCTGGGAAAAGTCTCGATCGTAGTCAGCCGCCCCAAACAAATACCGCATGAAAATCACATTGAAGAAAGCCCATTCTCCAAAGGAAAGAAAATGCTCTGCAAAGCGGAATACAACCAGTTTAGGATTGATTTTCCAGAGAATTCCTAAAAAATATAAGAGATTGGAGACGACATGGGTTTTTATTTTCGTTTTCATAAATAGGTCCCCCTGCACCGGACCGGTTCTCCGGTCTATTTTTCTATTCTAGCATTCCAGGCGGGACTTTGTAAAGAAAAAGAGAAGAAAACCGGTTTTTTGGCTGGATTGTGAAATGTGACCAATGCGCTGAACCAGACATATATTCAAACCTTTGGAATGGAAGCGTTTTCTGAATGGAGTGAGATGTTGAGCAGCACGTTCAGAGAAAAAAGAGTTCCTTCTTTTTCGGTCAGCATCGTCCCATGATATTTTTTGGCGGCGGATTGGATGTTGGAAAGCCCGGTTCCCGCCGGTGGCAGCGGTTCGCCTGAGCAGGTATTTTCAAAGCTCAGCAGATAAAAATCGCCCTGCTGCTTTCCGGCAATGCGGATGTGTTTCGCCCCCTCGCCGGCCTGGCAGGCACAGATCGCGTTATCCAGAGCATTTGCGAAAATCACGCAGAGATCCAAGTCGTCGATCCCGCAGAATTTCGGCAGAAGGAGGGAAACTTCCATGTCAATGCCGCTTGCTCTTGCCAGTCCAAGCTTTTCGCCAAGCAAAATGTCCACCACAGGGTTGCCGGTCTGACAGGGAAAAGACAGAGTGTCGGAAACTGTCCTCAGCTTTTTCAGATATTTCCTGCCTTCTTCCCATTTTCCGCTGTGCAGCAGGCCATCCAAGACAGCGAAATGATTTTTGATATCGTGGCGGAACGATTTTGTCTGCTCGTAGCGCATCTGCGCCTCAGCGATATATATTTTCTGCGCCTGCGCCGCCTGCGTCAGAGACTGCAGCGCCGCCTGCGCCTGAAATCCACGGCACAGATGGCGATAGGCGTAGAGCGTGCAGAACAGCGCGCCCAGCCCCATGACCTGCAGAGACAGAAGCGCCAGGTTTTTTGTGTCGGGCAATGAGAGCGAGGAGACGGAAATGCGGTAGGAGGTGTGCAGCAGATACAGTTCGGCGGCAAAGAAAAATAGTCCGGGAAACAGCAGCAATCCGAGATAAGGCGTTTGGCTGTCTGCATCCAATGAAAGAAGCTTGCGTATTGCCCCATAGCAGCAGGCGCAGACGAAAAAGGCGGCCATGGTGGCAAAAAGAACCATCCCATACAGCAGAGGCTTTCCGATCAGATGGGGAAAGAGCATCATTTCCGCCGAATTGATGATGCCAAAGGAGAGCTGAGAGATATAGACGGCAAAGATTGCGGCTGTCCAGGACGCGGGCCGCTTATTTTTAAGCGCCAAGCGGTTCATAGCATACAGAGCGGCAGCGCCTGCTCCGATGGTTAAGATCCCGGGTATGGCAAAGGCTAAAGAGAGCAGCTCAAGGATGCAGAGAAGAAGAAAATAGACAAAGAGGTGCCAAGCGCGCTGTTTTTTTCCGGTGAGACGGCTGGAAAAGGTCATGTGCATAACGCTCAGACCCGCAAGGCAAAGAATTTCGAGACCTAAACTGAAATAGTCCATATCAACGGTTCCTCTCTTTCATATGGCGCAGAAGAGCCTGCATCAAATCCGGTTCGCGCAGCCGGGAAACCGGAATGGCCTCGCCCTGGGGCAGCATAACCTGCCCGGCGCTGCACCCGCGGACATAGTCGAGATTTACCAGATAGCTCCGGTGACATTTGAAGAAGCGCCGGTCCAGGCGGCGCTCAAAATTTTCCAGCTTTTCGTAGAAATCGGTGATTTGACCGTTTTTTTGATGAAGATAGAGTTTTCGTCCCTGCACTTCACAGTATACAATCTGGGCCATAGGAATGATTTCACACGCGGTTCTGCTTTGGATTACAATATTTTTTGCCGTCCGCTGCTCCAACAAAGAGAGCGCCCGATCCATCGTCTTTTGGAAGCGGGCCTGGTCTAACGGTTTGATGAGATAGTCGTAAGCCTGCACTTCAAAGGCGTCAAACACGCATTCCTTTAGAACCGTGATAAAGACCAGAAGGCTGTGTCTATTTTGCCGGCGCAGAATTCTAGCGGTCTCCATTCCGTCCGGCTGTTCCATCTGGATATCTAAAAAGATCAAATCAAAAGAGGAGGCGCTTTCCAAAAGAGAGCGGCCGCCGGCAAAGGTACTGATCTGGTATGAGGGCCGGTTTTTTTCTGTCATATACCGGGAAAGATGGCAGGAGAGCTCCTTCACCATAGCAGGTTCGTCGTCGCAGATTGCAAATTTCAGCATGTTTGTCGCCTCTCTCTTTGTGCAGGATATCAGATATTCTACAACAGAATTTCTGAATTTACCAGAGAAATCGCGGGGAATAACAAAACGGGTGCGTTGGCTTTTTTTCTTGTTATTTTTCCAAACTCATGCTAGAATAGGAAAAAATGCGGCAGCAGAAAAAGACGAGGAGGCAAGGATGGAGAAAATTAAGATGACAACCCCCATCGTGGAGATGGACGGCGACGAGATGACGAGGATTCTGTGGCAGATGATCAAGGACGAGCTTCTGATTCCCTTTGTGGATCTGAAGACGGAATACTATGATCTGGGGCTGGAATACCGGGAGAAGACCAGCGACCAGGTGACGATTGACTCGGCCATGGCGACCAAAAAGTACGGCGTAGCCGTAAAGTGCGCTACCATCACGCCCAATGCGGCACGTGTGGAGGAGTATCACTTAAGCCAGATGTGGAAAAGTCCCAACGGAACCATACGGGCGCTGTTGGATGGCACGGTATTCCGCGCGCCGATAATCGTGAAGGGGATCGCGCCTTATATCCGAACCTGGGAGAAGCCGATCACGCTGGCCCGTCACGCATACGGGGACGTGTATAAGGCAACCGAAATGAAGATTCCGGGAGAGGGCCGCTGCGAGCTGGTCTTTACGGCTTTGGATGGAAGTGAGACGCGCAGCCTGATCCATGAATTCGACGGCCCCGGTATCGTGCAGGGGATGCACAATGTGAATGCCTCGATTGAGAGCTTTGCCCGCTGCTGCTTTAACTTTGGTCTGGACACAAAACAGGATGTATGGTTCGCGTCCAAGGATACGATTTCCAAGCAGTACGACCATACATTTAAGGATATTTTCCAGGAGATCTTTGACGCGGAATATGCGGATCGCTTTGCGAAAGCCGGCATCACCTATTTCTATACGCTGATCGACGACGCGGTGGCCCGCGTGGTGAAGTCGAAGGGGGGCTATATCTGGGCCTGCAAGAATTACGACGGCGATGTGATGAGTGATATGGTGGCGACGGCCTTCGGTTCCCTGGCGATGATGACCTCCGTTTTGGTGTCGCCGGATGGCAAGTATGAGTACGAGGCGGCTCACGGAACGGTGCAGCGCCACTATTACCAGCATCTGGAGGGCAAGACGACCTCCACCAATCCGGTGGCGACGATCTTTGCCTGGACCGGAGCCCTGCGAAAGAGAGGACAGTTGGACGGTCTTTCGGATCTGGAAGATTTTGCAGACCGGCTGGAGCAGGCTACGATTGACACGATTGAGTCCGGAAAGATGACGAAGGATCTGGCTGTTATCACCAGCCTGCCGGATGTGACCGTGTGCGACAGCGCGCAGTTTATCCGGGCGATCCGGGAGCGGCTGGAAGCGTTCCCGATTCGGGAGAAGTAATAATTCTCCGGCAGGACTTCACAAAAGAAGGGGACTCTGATACAATATAAAGCAGGCAGTTTTGCCGGTATAACGCCGTGCCGCAAAGCGCATGGGGTTTGATAAAACGATTACAGGACCGCCCGCCGGTCCAAAAAGAACGAGGAAAGAATGATGAGTAGAGTAAGAACACGTTTTGCGCCCAGTCCCACCGGAAGAATGCATGTAGGCAATCTCCGCACCGCTCTGTACGCCTACCTGATTGCCAAGCATGAGGGCGGCGACTTCCTTCTGCGTATCGAGGATACCGATCAGGAGCGCCAGGTGGAAGGGGCGGTGGATATCATTTACCGGACCCTGAAGGAGACCGGCTTGAACCACGACGAGGGACCGGACAAGGACGGCGGCTGCGGCCCCTATGTCCAGAGCGAGCGCCAGGCGGCCGGGATCTATCTGGAGTATGCCAAACAGTTGATTGAAAAGGGGGAGGCATACTATTGCTTCTGCGACAAAGAGCGCCTGGACTCTCTGCGCACCGAGGTGGCGGGGAAGGAGATCACCGTCTATGACAAGCATTGCCTGCATCTGCCGAAGGAGGAAGTGGAGGCCAATCTGGCGGCGGGAAAGCCCTATGTGATCCGTCAGAATAATCCTTCCTCCGGAACCACCACATTTCACGACGATATTTACGGGGATATCTCGGTGGACAATGCTGAGCTGGACGATATGATCCTGATCAAGTCCGACGGCTATCCGACCTACAATTTTGCCAATGTGGTGGACGACCATCTGATGGGGATCACCCATGTGGTGCGGGGCAATGAGTATCTGTCCTCGTCTCCGAAGTACAACCGCCTCTACGAAGCCTTTGGCTGGGAGGTTCCGACCTATGTTCACTGCCCGCTGATCACGGATGAGGAGCATAAGAAGCTGTCCAAGCGCTGCGGCCATTCTTCCTTTGAAGATCTGCTGGAGCAGGGGTTTGTGACGGAGGCTGTCGTGAATTTTGTGGCGCTTTTGGGCTGGAGTCCGGAGGATAACCGGGAGATTATGTCCATGCAGGAGCTGATTGAGAAGTTTGACTACCGTCATATGTCCAAGTCTCCGGCGGTTTTTGATTTCACAAAGCTGAAATGGATGAACGGCGAGTACCTGAAAGCCATGGATTTTGAGGAGTTTTATCAGAAAGCCCTCCCGTATCTGCAGGAGGTGATCCACAGTGATCTGGATCTGCGGACCATCGCGCAGATGGTGAAAACCCGGATTGAAGTGTTCCCGGACATCCGAGAGCAGGTGGACTTCTTTGAGGAGGTGCCGGAGTATGACTGCGCTCTGTATACCCACAAGAAGATGAAGACCGACGAGGAGAACTCCCTGGCCTTACTGGAGGAGGTTCTGCCGCTTTTGGAGACAGCGGGAGACTTTTCCAATGACGCGCTTTATGCCATGCTGAAAGCGTTTGGGGATACCAAGGGCTATAAGGTAGGATTTATCATGTGGCCGATCCGCACGGCCTTGTCCGGAAAGCAGATGACGCCGGCCGGAGCCACGGAGATTCTTTCGGTGTTAGGGCGGGAGGAGTCCGTCAGAAGAATCCGGGAGGCCATCGAAAAGCTGGGGAGCCGATAGGGGATGAAGTATCTGTTTTTCTGCAGTGAAACCATACCGGAGGGAATGGGATTTTCCCTGTTTCATCTGGGACATCTTATGTGGCTTTCTGGGATCGCCGTCTTCTGTGCCTGGATGTGTATGCGCTACCGGGACAGCAGAAAGAAGCAGCGGCTGAAAATCCGCCGGATGGCCTCGGCGCTTTTGATTGCGGACGAGCTCCTAAAGATCGGCGTTCTGAGCCTGACCGGCTGTTATACGGCGGAGTATCTGCCGTTTCATGTGTGCAGCATCAATATTTTTATTTGTCTCTGGTATACGCTGCACCCGAACGATGTGGCCGGAGAGATTCTCTATGCGCTGTCTCTGCCCGGCGCCATCGTGTCGCTCTGTGCGCCGACCTGGGTAAAGCTGCCGTTTCTGAATCTGATGAGCATACACAGCTTTACGGTTCACGGGCTTCTGCTTTTGTATCCGCTCTTACTGCTGACCGCGGGAGAATACCGGCCCTCCCTGCGGCGGCTGTGGATTCCCGCGCTGTTTGTGGGACTTCTCAGCCCGATTCTCTACTGGTTTAACAGCCGGTTTGACACGAATTTTATGTTTTTAAACGGAACGGAAGACAATATAATACTGGAAACCGTGCAAAATGTCATGGGAGAGCAGTATTATATTCTGGGACTGGGAATCCTGGTGTTTTTGGTTTGGATGGTGTTTTATCTGCCCTGGGAGGCGGGAAGACCGCGCCGCAGACAAAGAAAAACCAGCGAATTCAAAGGGGTTCTATGAAAAAACAATTTAATGAAGCACAGCGTCAGGCCATCGCCCACTTCACCGGGCCGTGCCTGACCCTGGCCGGTCCGGGCTCCGGCAAGACGACAGTGATCGTGGAGAGAATCTGCCGTCTGTTAGGCCGGGGCGTGCCGGCCGGGAACATTCTCGTGCTGACCTTTACCCGCGCCGCTGCCGTAGAAATGCGGGAGCGGTTTTTAAAACGAATACAGGAGGAGAATTCTCTGGCCGGCAGCGCGGGGCAGGTGCTGTTTGGGACCTTTCATTCGGCTTTCTTTCAGATTCTGCGCTACAGCGGCGGCTACGATGGCGGCTGTGTTCTGCGTGGCGGGGAAAAAACCATGATTCTGGAGGAGGTGTCCCGCGGCGCGGGCGTTTTCCATGACCGGGAGGGCTGGTATCAGGAGGTTTTAAAAGAGATCAGCGATGTGAAGGGCAACGTTTTAAAACCGGAGGATTACCGGCCGCTTAGCTGTACGCCCCAGGAATTTATCGTGCTGTATCGGGGGTATGAAGCGATACTGCAAAAACGGCGCAAACTGGATTTTGATGATATGCTGCTTCGCTGCCTGCAGCTTTTTACCGAGAGGCCGGATATTCTGGAAATCTGGCAGGATCGCTGCCGGTTTATTCTGATTGACGAGTACCAGGACAGCAGCCAGATTCAATGCCGTCTGGCACAGCTTTTGGCGGCGCCCCAGAACAACCTGATGGTGGTGGGAGACGATGATCAGTCGATCTACGGCTTTCGCGGCGCCGCTCCGGAGCGGATGCGGGATTTTCTGGCGGCGTACCCGGATGCCGCGCAGTATCTGCTGAATATCAATTACCGCTGTCACGGGGATATTGTGCAGGCCGCAGGGCGGCTGATCGGAGAGAATAAAAACCGGCTGCCGAAGGAAATCCGGGCGCAGGCGGGGGGCGGCTCTCATCTGCCTGTTGTCATAGAGCAGGAGGAACCGCCTATATGTCAGGAAGAAAAGAAGAGAGGATTCTTTGGCGGATGGCGAAAGGGCACGCGGGAAGAATGGGAAACGGTCGTCCGGCCTGCGCCGTCACAGGCCGTCACCTGTCGGGAGTATTCGGTTCTTCGGGAGGAAAACGAAGCGGTGACGGCGGCGGTGAAGGCCTATCATGAGGCGGGAATACCCTATGAGGATATGGCTGTTTTGTACCGGACCAACCGCAATCCAGCGCAGCTTCTGCGCATGATGGAGACGCAGGGAATCCCGGTTTCGGCCAAGGGGGATGGGGGCAGTCTGTACAGCCACTGGATCTGCCTGGATTTTGACGCTTACTTAAGCGCGGCGGGCGGCGGTACGAAAAGGAGCGACTGGCTGCGGGTGATCAGCCATCCGGAGCGTTATTTCAGCCGTGGCGCGCTGGGACAGGAGCCGGTGAGCCTTCAAAATTTGTTTGATTTTTATGAGGAGGACGACAGGCGGCTTTCAGTGCTCGATCATCTGTCCTATGATCTGGCGCTGCTTAGAAAATCGCCTCCCTATGCCGGGATCAGCCATCTGCGCCGCTATATGGGCTACGACGAATATTTGGAGGAGCTGGATCAGACCGGAGAAGGAAGGCTTTTTGAGCTGGCCGAACAGATTCAGGAGACAGCGGACGGGTGCCGAAATGCGAAAGAGTGGCTTGGGTATGTGCAGAAGAGGCGGCAGGAGGCCGAAAAGGGGAGGGTGAAAGAAGACACATCGGGACAGAAAAAAGCGGCCGGGCAGAGTGAGAGGGAGCCGGCCGGCGTCCGGTTTTTGACGATGCACGGTTCCAAGGGGCTGGAATTTCCCATAGTCTTTCTGGTGGACGCCAACGAGGGGATCACACCGTATAAGCGGGCGGATTCCCCGGAAGGCATTGAGGAGGAGCGCCGTCTGTTCTATGTGGCGATGACCAGGGCTAAAATGCGGCTGCATATCAGTTGGACCAAAGAGCGGTTTCACCGCCCTCAGAGTCCGTCGCGGTTTGTGCGGGAGGCCGGGCTGTCATAAACGGTATAAGCCGGAGACATGGCGGGCGTCTGCTGATGGGAGAGAGGGTCCGCTGTATGCAGAATGTAAAAAAGTGCTGTAGAATACAGCACTTTTTTTGCGAGACGGTTACAGGTCATCCTCCGATATCACATACTCCGGTTCTTCCATAAAAAGTTCAGCGAAAGCATCCATGACTTTCTTCAGCACAGCGTCGTCCTCGATATACCCCAGAATCGGTTCGCCGTCCTCTGCCTCGTCAAACTGATACAGATAGCAGCCTTCTTCCTCCTCGTCTTCCTCATAGCTCATGGGCAGCAGGGAGACATAGGTCTTTCCATCCACCTCCACAAAGTCCAGGACAAGACACTCTTCCTCGGTGCCGTCCTCAAAGGTCAGGGTAATCGTGTCATGATCTTCGTCGTTTTGCTCCTCTTCGGCTTTGGCCTTCTCATCGTATTCCATTGGGAGTTACCTCATTCTTTCCTGAGCATTCTGCTCATGTCTAAAACTACTGTAGCAGAAGAACGGCAAAATTGCAAGAGAACTTTATAAATTATCGAAGACGATCGTCTCTTTTTCCAGTTCTTTGACGATTTCGTGATTGACGCCCATCTGCCGGGTGATTTCTTCCATATCGCCGGCGAGATTTCTGGTGTTGCCGGCAACGCCTGCGATACCGCCTGCGCTCTCATCCATCGCCTTTGTGATGGTGCCGATGGAATCGGCAACATTGGACATGGAATTTTTTAAGCGCTCGGTATGTTCATAAAACTGATCCATGGCCCGGCGGATATAGGCGGCATCTTCTTTGTATTGAGTGCCGGACTGTACAAAAGCCTGAAATTCTGTCAGTACATTTTGATTCATATAGTCGATCAGATGCTGCGCATTTTCTGAAAGATTATATACGGCGGCCGTCACGGTGCTGTTGATTGCCTGTATCCGGCCGGCCGTCTCCTGGCTGGAGGAAGCCAGATTGCGCACCTCGCTGGCAATGACGGAAAACCCTTTTCCGGCGGTTCCGGCATTGGCCGCCTCCACGGAGGCGTTCAGAGCGATCAGCCTTGTTTTTTGCGAGATGGCGGAAATCTCACCAGTCAGAATTTTGATCTGGTCAACGCTCTTGCTTTTTTCGATGGCATCATTGAGAGAAAGCAGAATTTCCTGCGCTTTCTCCTTGGTGACGGCGGCGCTGGTCTGGGCCGATTGCTGCATGGTATCGGCTCGCTCGTTCATATGGACGGTATAATCGGTGATGGCTTGGCACTCCGTAGCGATATTCTGGACGTCGAGCTTGACGCTTTCCGTATTGGTATTGATCTCGGAAACATTGCCGGCCACTCCCGAAACGGTTGCGGATAGTTCTTCGGCAAGGGAGGAAAGACTGGCGGCGCTTCCTTTAGAAGTATACGTTTTCTTTAACACCTCGTCGGTCATATGATCGATTTCGCTGGAGCTTTGCTGGATGGTGTGAAGAATGTTCTGAATCGGCGTCACGACATAATTGGTGATAAGTTTCAGATCAGCAACCACCAGCAGGACACAGGCGAGTATGGCGCCGATACCGGCGGCCAGAGAGATCATATATACAAAAGACAGGTGTGATCTGGCATCATAAGTCTGCTGGCTGATGGAATGATTCAGGGCGTCGATATCTTTTTCCATAGCGTCTGCGCAGGAGGCTACGTCGCCGTTGGCAAAGGCATAGGCGTCCTGCGTCTTGTGGCTGGCGCTGGCACATACCAGATGGACCAGCGCATGCTTAAAAGAATCATAGTTGGATAAAAGAGAATCGTAGGTCTTTTGATCGTCCTCTGTCACATGGATCGCGAAGGCGGAGAGCATATCATCCAGAAGCGCTTCTTTTTCTTTAATCTGGGAGACGAGAACGATCATGGTATCATAATCGGTGGCGACAATGTGGCTCAAAGCCATCTTATGTATTTCCATGGCGGACTGGCAGATCTCTGCCAGCCGGCTCTGGCCGTCCATATAATTGTCGGAGATCTTGGCGGCGCTGGCATTTACATTATGAATGTTGATGATGGAAAGAATATTAGATAAAAGAGCCACAATGCCAAGAAGAACAATCGGCAGAATCAAGCGATGTTTTAATCGGATATTCTTTATCATGAGGGGTACTCCTTTTTCACATGGTTGCTGTTTGAAATTAGGGGGCGGTGATCCCCTCGACCATCATATCAAGCAGTTCCTGAAGGCTCTTTCCCGAAGGGATCTTGGCCAGGATTTCTTCGGTAAAGGCGGTGACAGGTTCCCAAAAATTGCCGCCGATACGCTGCAGGCCGGAATATTTTGACTGGTTCAGCAGTGCGGTGATGGCGGGGGAATCCTGCACTTCCTTTGAGGCGGCCGCCCGGATATTGGACGGACCCTGCCCGCGCATCTGAAAGCGGAGTTTCTGATTTTCTTCGTTTGCAATCCATTCCGCCAGTTTTGCCGCCCACTCCGGATGTTCGGAATAGGAGTTGACGCCGATTAACTTGTAGCCGGAGAAAGAGGCCATCTGGATCGGCTGGCCGGCACACATATAAGAAGGAAGCATGGTAGCCCCGTAATAACTTCCCCAGGTATCCTCCACGGCGACGGCATTCCAGACGCCGTTGATCCCGGCGATAACCGTACCGTTTTTGACTGCCTCCAGAAATCCGGCATCGTCCGTGCTGATAAATCCGGGATGGTTTGCCATATTCAGCATGGCCTGTGCGACATCGATTCCCTTGACTGCTCCGTCTGTACTGTTCCAGGTGCAGTAGTTGGTAATTCCGTCGTCATTGAGTCCGACAGTCAGTCCGGTATTGCCGAACAGAGCGTACACATACCAGCCGGAAGACCATTCCATGGAAATCTTTTTGCCGTTGTCGGCAGCGATCTGCAGCATCCGATCCCAGGACAGAATGTCCTCCTCAGAAAAATACTGCTTGTTATAATAAAGAAAATACCCATTGTCTGCCGTCAGCGGGAGCGCGTACAGCGTATTGTTTACGGACGCGGCGAGAACCGCTTCCGGCAGATTTGCGCTTATGATCGCTTCCGGATTTTTTACCGGTTCCAGAGCGCCGGAAGCCACCAGGGTGTTTAGCTGGTCGTCAGCAAAGGCAAATACATCCGCGCCGTTTTCGAGATCCGCCATCAGCGCATCCATGCACCGGCCCTCGCTTATGGGTTCAAATTGAATAAAAAAATTTGCCTGACCCTGATAGGCAGCCTGAAAGCTGTCAAAGATTTGATAAAGCAGTTCTTCGTCTTCCTGTGCGCCCCAGACGGTCAGAGTCACGGTATCCGAACCAGGAGACGATTCTTGTTGTGAAGCTGCCGGATTACTTCCCTGACATCCGGACAGCAAGACGGCCAGCAGAAGAGCCGGGAGCCATAGAGGGATGATTCTTTTCATGATATTCTCCATAAAATTACATTTTCCGTTCAACATAGTATCATTTTCCGGGGATTTTTTCAATCGGGTTTTTCTGCATTTTCAAAGAAAATAGAGATAGCAGCCAGAATCGGAGGCGTCCATTGACTTTCTGCAAAAATCCGGATAAACTGGTTACAGAGAAGCTTGGCAGAGAGCGGAATGAGTAAAATCATAGAATCAGAAAGGGAAGGAAAAATATGATACAGGAAAATTACAGACAAATCGAAGCCCGCGTGGCGGCAGCCTGTGAGAAGGCAGGGCGCGCAAGGGAGGAAGTCACTCTGGTAGCGGTCAGCAAAACAAAGCCGGAGGAGCAGATCCGCGAGCTGATGGAGATCGGCGTACGCGATTTTGGGGAAAATAAGGTCCAGGATCTGTGCAAGAAGATGGAGGATATTCCGGGTGAGAATCGCTGGCATTTTATCGGCGGTCTGCAGCGAAACAAGGTGAAATATCTGGTGGGCCGCCCCATATGTCTGATTCATTCGGTGGACTCCATAAAGCTGGCCCAGGAGATTCAAAAGGAGGCCGAAAAGAAGGGGGTAACGGTCCCGGTGCTTTTGGAGATCAACATTGGAGGAGAACAAAGCAAAGGGGGTGTGGCGCCAAAAGAGGCCGAAGCGCTTTTGCGGCAGGCGGCTGTTTTTAGCCGGCTGCGGATACAGGGTTTGATGACCGTTGCGCCGCCGGGAAAAGAGGAGGAGAACCGGGCATATTTTCGCGAGATGCGTTTGCTGAGGGACCGGCTCGCCGCTTTGGCGCTTCCGGGAGTGGATCTGCGGGAGCTTTCCATGGGCATGACCGATGACTTTGAGACGGCGATTGCGGAGGGGGCCACCATCGTGCGGGTGGGAACAGCGATATTCGGCAGCCGTTCCTACGGCGAACCGGAGTGGCGGCCGTAGGCGCCGCGGCATATACTGTTAAGCAAAGAGGCCGAGAGACGAAGAGGTTTTTATGCGCAACAGTCAGAAACTGGAAAATCTGCTCAACCTGGCTCTGGATACCGGGGAAGAGGAGCGGGAGAAAAGTCAGATCCTAAATGTGGGTTACAATGAAAATGACGGAAAATGGGAACTGATTGTCCGGTATCACGGCAGCGCCGACGCCATGCGCTCCATGCCGGGGACGCAGGTGGAAGCGCTCCTTGGGGGGTACGCCATCGTCTGGACGCCGCAGGAACAGATTGAAGCGCTGGCGGCCTTGGAGGAAGTGGAGTACATCGAGAAGCCGAAACAGCTTTTGTTTGAGGTAGAGACAGGAAAGTCCGTCTCTTGTATTGATTCCTTGCAGCGGGATCTGCCGCCGGCGTTCTTTCCGGAAGCAGCGGAACAAGGGGCGGCAAAAGGGACTGCGGCTATGAGCGGCAATGCTAGGATGGATGCTGCGCAGAGAAACGGACTGGCATCAGGCGGGGAGGATAACGCGTTATCCGGACGCGGGGTGCTGGTGGGAATTCTGGATTCGGGAATTGATTACACGCTGCCGGACTTTCGCTGGGCGGACGGCAGCAGCCGGATTGTGGGGCTGTGGGATCAGACGCTCTCGCAGGCGTTTACAAAAGAACAGATTGACGAGGCTCTGGCAGCACCCAATCGGGAAGAGAGGGAACGTCTTGTGCCGAGCCGGGATCTGTCAGGGCATGGAACGGCGGTGGCAGGAATTGCGGCGGGAAGCGGCCAGGCGGCGGACAGTTCGGATGCCAGGAAAATCCCTCGTTACCGGGGGGTAGCTCCGGCCAGTGAGCTGCTGGTGGTGAAGCTGGGAACGCCTGGAGAGCGTTCTTTTCCCCGGACGACACAACTGATGCGGGGGTTGGATTATATCTTGCGGGAAGCGCTTGCGCGAAACCGTCCGGTAGCTGTCAATATCAGCATCGGCAATAATTATGGCTCCCATGACGGCACATCCCTTTTGGAAACCTTTATTGATGAGGCGGCCGGTTTTTCGCCGAATTGTATTGTGATCGGAAGCGGCAATGAGGGAGCGGCGGCCGGACACAGCGCCGGGATTTTGGAAGCGCCAGCGGCGGGAGCAGACCGATCGCAGATAGTAGAATTGTCGGTGGGAGTCTATGAGACGTCCCTCAGCATTCAACTGTGGAAATCTTATGCGGATTCGTTCGGTGTGGAACTGGCGGCGCCGGACGGTACGCGGATCGGGCCGTTTCGTCTTGGACAGGGACCGCAGCGCTACCGGCTGGGCGGCGCGGAGGTGCTGGTTTATTATGGAGAGCCGAAGCCGTACAGCCGCAGCCAGGAAATTCTTCTGGATTTTCTGCCGCGGGGAACCTATCTGGACAGCGGTGTGTGGAAATTTCGCCTGATACCAGAGCGGATTGTGGATGGGCGGTATGATTTTTGGCTGCCGGGGGCGTCGGTATTGAATCGTGGAACACAGTTTCTTAAGCGAACCCCGGAGGTGACTCTCACAATTCCGTCCACGGCGGCCAGAGCGATCACGGTGGGAGCGTATGATGCGAGACGAGATACCTATGCGGATTTTTCCGGCCGGGGGTATCTTCGGAATTTAAATTTGGTAAAACCGGAACTGGCAGCGCCGGGGGTGGATGTGACGGCTCCTGTTGTGGGAGGCGGATACAGGGCGCAGACAGGTACTTCCTTTGCCGCGCCATTTGTGACCGGAAGCGCGGCGCTTCTGATGGAATGGGGAATGGTGAGAGGAAAGGACCCGTATCTGTATGGGGAGAAGGTGAAGGCGTATTTGATCCGCGGGGCCAGGCAGCTTGGGGGAGGGGGGATGAGATTTCCGAATAATCAGGTGGGGTATGGGGCGCTGTGTGTGGAAAATACTCTGCCGGGGTAGAATGGAGTGGATTTTTGAAATAATATGTATGTTATTCCATAATGATTGGTGTCGAATAAAGTGTTGTTACGAACCAATTAAAATCTTGTTGAGTAAATTAGTTGGATTTGTTTAGATGATTGTCATAGCTGATACCATTTAACTTTAAAAATTAGTCCCAGTTTCGTTATTTGTACCCGCTAAAATCACATGTATAAAAATATATTTCCATCCAATTTTATACATATTGATATAGAAATGGCAAAAAGATTTAAGAGGAACAGTATCAATAGCTAAGGAATATATAAAAGTATATTTTTATTGATAATTCAGTAGAAAAGTGGTAAAATAGAAACAAATAAAATTGCTTGGGAGATCACATAAAGGAGACAGTAACTTGAGTAAAAATACGGGAGTAGTAGAATCCATAGAAAGAACGGACGATAGAATT
>CAJUHP010000037.1 GCA_910586125.1 uncultured Lachnospiraceae bacterium
TGAAGAATATCATAATGGAGGAATCAGGGGCGTTTTTTGCCGGAGATATCAGCGCACAGGAAGCGGCGAAGAGAATCCAGAATCGGGCTATGCTGGTGCTGGGAGAGTAGGAGGGAAGTTTCGCTGACAAAACACGCATAATCATGAGAACGGACAGGAGAGACAGCCTGTCCGTTTTGCTTTCCTCTCTTTGTGGGAAAACAAAGGTGATAATTCTCCTTCCCTCTCCATATATTGTATCAGGACATGTCCGGAAGAAAGTCCGGCAGACCAAACGAATTCAGGAGGAAAAGGTATTGGGCAGAGAAGAAGAAATCATCCGGATTCTGGCGGTTTCGCTGCGCCGGATCGTAAAGGAATTGTCATCAAACTGGGATCGGCTGGAAGAAATCCGCCTGCGGGTGAATGCGCCTTTATGCGTCGTCTCGGAAGGAAGCAGTTTTTTTGTATCGGAGCAGGGCCGGTTCTGTTCCAGAGAGCAGGCCCGGATTGTTGGGCTGGCAGAGCTGCGGGAGACGATGGAGTATGTGAGCAGCTACTCCCGCTATGCGTTTGAGGAGAAGATCCGACAGGGATTTCTGACGGTTCCCGGCGGCCACCGGGTCGGCCTGGCCGGACGGGTGGTGATGGAGGGGAAATCAGTCAAGACCATTGCCCCGGTCACATTTCTGTCGATTCGCATAGCGAGAGAGGTGCGTGGATGCGCAGGGAAGACAGTGCCCTGGCTCTGGGAAAACGGAAATCTGCAGGATACGCTGGTCATATCGCCGCCGGGGCTTGGAAAGACTACACTGCTGCGAGATCTGATCCGTCTGTTGTCGGACGGGGAGTGCGGACCGGCCTGCACGGTGGGCGTAGTGGACGAGCGCTCGGAGCTGGCGGCCTGTTATCAGGGAATTCCGCAGAACGATCTAGGCAGCCATACCGATGTGCTGGACGGCTGTCCTAAAGCGGAGGGGATGCTGATGCTGGTGCGCTCGCTGGCTCCCCAGGTGATTGCGGTGGACGAGGTGGGGGGCGAGGACGATTGCCGGGCTATCGAGTATGTCATGAACTGCGGCTGCCGTCTGCTGGCGACCGCACACGCAATGAACTGGGAAGAACTGCGCCGCCGCCCGATATTTGGCCGCTGGATTGACGAAAAGCGTTTTGGCCGTTATCTGCTTCTGGAACGCGCCGGCGGGCAGGTCCGTTACCGCGTATGCAGCGCGCTGGGAAGAACGCTGTGGCAGGGGGAGGGGAGGCGGCTTGCCGTGTAGAATAAGAAGGCTGTTTGCCAGGAAAATTTTACTCAGCCATGCTGTCATATTTTGAAATCTTGTCCATATATTGTTTCAAGGCATGTCTTAAGAGGCATGCGGAAAGGAAATGCCGATGAAGACGGCCGGAATGATATTGCTGGTGATTTCATGCAGCGGTCTGGGATTTCATATGGCTGGTCTGTACGGCCGGCGCATCGCGGAATGCGTCCGGATCGAACGTCTGCTGATGCGGCTGGGCGGTGAAATCCGGTTTTGCCAGACACCTCTCGCCGAAGCGCTGCGGGCTGCGGGAGGAGAAAGGACAGACGGCTTTTCTTGCTTTTTCAGCAATCTTTCTGGACGTTTGGAGGAGAGCGGGGGCGAATTCGGCAGTCTGTGGGAAGAAGAGCTGATGGGTTATCTGGCGGACAGTCTGCTGCGGGAGGAGGCGGAACTGCTTTTTTACTTGGGGAGGCAGCTAGGAAATCTGGATCTGGAAGCGCAGCAGAAAGCACTGAATCGTTTTTTGGAGCAGTGGCAGGAACATATCCGCGAGCTTCGCAGCAGGCAGGAGAGCAGGACTAGACTGTACCGCTGTCTGGGGGTGTCTGCGGGAGTCTTTTTAGCGATTTTGTTTTTGTGATCGTGCCGCGCTGGAAAGGAGGACAAAGGGGAGGAAGGAATGACAATCAATCTGATTTTTCGAATCGGAGCTGTGGGAATTCTGGTTTCGGTATTGTGCCAGGTATTGAAACACAGCGGCAGGGAGGAGCAGGCGTTTCTCACCAGCCTGGCCGGGCTGTTGCTGGTGTTGTACTGGGTGGTTCCCTACATCTATGAATTGTTTGAAACCATTCGGGATCTGTTTTTGCTGTAGGGAAGGGAGGGGAAATTTTTGACTGACATGATTGCGGTTGGTGTTCTGGGCGTGGCGGCCGTGTTATTGGCGATGGAACTGAAAACAGTCCGGGCCGAATTTGCCGTGTATCTGGCCATGGGAGCCGGTCTTGTCATCACCTGGTATACGGTGGGGCGGCTTTCTATGCTGGCGGAGCTGTTTACTCGTTTTATGAACGAAGTGCCGGTGGATGCCGTGTATGTCACCACGCTTTTGAAAATGATCGGGATCACCTACACGGTGCAGTTCTGCGTAGGGCTGTGCCGGGATGCCGGATACGGATCGGTGGCCGGGCAGATTGAGACCTTTGGAAAGCTGACCGTTTTGTCCATCGGCGTGCCGATTCTGTTTGCCCTGCTCGACACGGTGCGGTCTTTTCTCTATACCGGCGCATGAGAGGGAGAAAGCGGCCGCTTTTCATGATGTTTCTGGTTTTTCTCACCTGTTTTTTTCTTGGAAGCGGCTTTTCTGGCGCGCAGACCTATGGGGAGGATGGGATTCTCTTTGAGGAAAGCGGGGAGGGGGAAGGATGGGAGAAGGAACTGTCATTCTATGACTTCAGTGAGATTGAGAGAGTGATGCAGGAGTCGTTAGGCGGTCCCAAACAGTCCTTCTCGGAAGTGGTGTGGAAGCTGATCGACGGAAATTTTGCAGAGTTCTGGGATCTGTTCTGGGACTATGTTTGGGAAGCCTTGTGGGGAGAACTGCGAACCGGGCGCGCGCTGGCCTGGCAGGTGTTTTTGATTGCCTTGGCGGGAGCGGTTTTCACAAATATGAGCCGTGCGTTTAATGAAAGCCCGATTTCGCAGGGCAGCTTTTATGTGATGTACATGGCGCTGTCCATTTTGCTGTTTACCGGATTCCAGATGGCGGTGTCCACGACAGCGGAGGCATTTGCGCTTTTGGGGCGGGTCATGTCTGCCTTTCTGCCGGTGTTTTTTGTGGCGGTGGCTGTGCAGGGGCAGTTGACGGCGGCTGTTATGTATGAATTTACCATGGTTCTGATTCGGGGGGTACAGTGGGTATTTGAGCATGTAGTGCTTTTGGGCGTCAGGGGTTTTGTGGTTCTGCAGATTTTGGAGGGGATCATGCCGGAGCCTTTTTTGGGCCGTCTGGCCGGTCTGATAAAAAAATCCGTAGTATGGATCGTGAAAACCGGTTTTGGCGCGGTCATCGGTTTTCAGATTGTGCAGGGATTGCTTTTGCCCAGTATGGATTCCGTGAAGGGCGGGATGCTTCTGCGGCTGGCAAAGGCGATTCCCGGACTGGGGGGAGGCGTGGAGGCCGCGGCGCAGATGGTGTTTGGAACGGCGGCTCTGGTGCGCAACGGAATTGGGCTGGCTGGTCTTCTGGTGTTGTTTGCAGCGTCTCTGGGACCTCTGATCAAGCTGGGATTTCTGACGTTTTTATACCGGGCGCTGGCGGCGGTTCTGCAGCCGGTATCGGACAAGAGACTGTTGGCCGCCATTGACGTGGCGGGGGACGCAAGCCGCCTGCTGCTCAGAACGCTGTGGTCAGGAATTCTTTTGTTTGCCGTCGCCGTGGGCGTGGCCTGCGCCTGTCTGGGGGGATAGAGAGCGCCGGCAGATGACAGCAAAAGCACCGGCGAGAATATCGGGCGTTCCTTGCGCATTTGGAAAGCGAGGTACGGGAATCCGGCAGAGAGAGCAGAAAGAAGGGAGAGCAGGATGGAACGAGCAGCGGACTGGATCTACGGCATTGCCGCCGTGATGCTCTTGGGTTCGGCAGCGATACAGGCCATATCAGAGGGGACCTATCAGAAATATTTGAAGCTGTTTTTGGGGTTGGTTTTGATTCTGACGGTGATCTCCCCGCTTCTCTCGCTGTTTGGCCGATCTGACATACCTTCTCTCTATTATCTGAGGGAGGTGATTGCCTCCTGGCTGGAGGGCGGCGGCCCGGGCGCGGCCGATGGATTTTACAGAGGGGAGAGCGGTCCGGCTGACTGGGAAGAGACGGTAAACCGAAAGCGGGAAGAGGCGCTTTTTGAACCGCTTTGCGTCCTGACGGAGAGCTATGGGTTTAACCTGCTTTCCTACTCGGTCAAATGGAGTGGGGAAGGACGTCCAGAGGGAATTACGCTCACGGTTTGCAAAAAGACAGACAAGAAGGAAACAGCGACGTCCGGCGAGACGGCACAGAAGGCCGACCGTGTGGATACGGTTCGCCCTGTGGAGGCGGTGGGAGAGGGAGAAACGGAGTCTTCTTATTATGAGCCATCGGAACTCAGGCTTCTGCACCAGGCGCTGGAAACGGTTCTGGAGCTTTCAGAGAAGCAGGTGGCGGTATATTTGGACAGGGAGGAGGAGAGATGAACCAGGGCGGTTTTTCGTGGAAAAGTTTGTGGAAGGATCTGGGAACCCGCAGATGGATTTTTCTGCTGGCGGCGGGTCTTCTGTTTGTGGTAATCGCCCTTCCGATGGAACCGGGCGGAGATGGCGGGGGCAGCGGGGAAATACAGGGGACAGCGGCTGCGGGAGAGGAAATCAGTCTGAGTGAATACGAAAAAAAACTGGAGAGGAGACTGGCAGCGCTCTTATCCGCGGTGGAGGGCGCGGGAAAGGTGGAGGTTATGGTGACGCTGCGCTCCTCATCCGAGCAGATTGTTTTAAACGATGTTTCCAGAGAAGAGAACCTGACGCGGGAAACCGACGCGCAGGGAGGCGTGAGAAACAATTCCGATATCCGGGAAAGCAGCCAGACGGTTCTCTCCGGAACAAACGGCCGGTCGGAGCCCTATGTGTTAGGCGAGCGGATGCCGCAGGTGGAGGGCGTGGTGGTGGCCTGCGAGGGAGGGGACCGGGCCAGCGTCCAGGCGGAAATCTCTGCCGCGGTTCAGGCATTATTTGACCTGGAGCCACATAAGATTAAAGTGTGTAAAATGGCTTCACAATAGAAAGAGAAGGAGCGTTACCGTATGAAACGAATTTTGAAAAAGAACCAAGTAGTACTGACTCTGCTGGCAGTGATGATTGCGGTGGCCGGATATCTGAACTATACTGCCGACAGCAAAGATGCCGAGCAGGCCGCCGCTTCCGGGGAAGGAGGCGCTGTAAACGGGATGCTTGACATCTCCGACGAGGATATTCTGGCCGAGAACAGCGCGCTGGGCGCGGCTCTGCAGGAAACCTTTTCCGGCAGTGACGAGACGACGGCAGAGGCCGGCGCAGCGGCCACCACAGCGGCAGAGAATCCCGGAAAGGAGGCAGCCGGCACAGAGAGCGGGACAGACGCCGCCAAAGGCTCCGGGGAGGAAAAACCGGACAGCACACAGACCGGGGCCGGAACGCAGACGGTGGACAGCAATCCCGAGGAGGACGGCGATGTGCCGGGAACCGCGGTACTGACCGGCGGAAGCACCATTCTGGATTACGTGGCAGGCGTTCAGCTTTCCAGAGAGCAGACCAGAGCCCGCAACAAAGAGACGCTGATGGAGATCATCGACAATTCCAATCTGGACGAGGCACAGAAACAGGAGGCGATCAACAGTATGCTGAACCTGACGGCCATCGCGGAAAAGGAGACGGCGGCGGAGTCACTCCTGGCGGCCAAAGGGTTTGAAAACTCGATTGTGTACATAAACGACGACTCGGTGGATGTAGTGATCGGCCGTTCCTCTTTAAGCGACGCGGAGAGGGCTCAGGTGGAAGATATCGTCAAACGCAAGGCGGAGGTAACAGCAGATAAGATCGTTATAACCCTTCTGGAAACCGGCAACTGAAGAAAATATGTTTTCTGCTTGCAAATCTGACCATATTTGGGTAGAATAAGAAGGAGAGCGCCTGTCAAGAATGATAGTAAGACAGGTGTGAAACAGGAAAGAACATAGGAGGTAATTGCTGTGAGTGAGGCATTGGCCAATAGAAGTACCCATATGGTATATGAGAAGGATCAGGTGGGAGAGGTTCAGATCGCGGATGAGGTGATTGCCATTATCGCCGGGCTGGCCGCTACGGAGGTGAAAGGCGTCGCCTCCATGGCGGGCAATGTGACCAACGAACTGGTGGCGAAGCTGGGCATGAAGAATCTGTCCAGAGGAGTGAAGGTGGAAGTTCTGGATACGTCGGTGTCCGTGGATCTGGCTCTGAATCTGGATTACGGTTACAGCATTCCCACCGTATGCACGAAGGTGCAGGAGCGCGTGAAATCAGCCATAGAGAATATGACAGGCTTTTCTGTTCTGGATGTGAACATTAAGATTGCCGGTGTGAACCTGGAACCGGCAAAATAGGAGAACAGAACAGAGGGTGTCAAGAGACACCCTCTGTTTCCGTGCGCAGACAATCAGGTGAAACATGAAATTCTGTCATGCGAAAGAGGAGGAAGCGATCATGACGAGGCGGCAGTCCAGAGAGCATATTTTTAAAATGCTGTTCTGCAGAGATTTTTATACAGGGGAAGAGTGGAAGGAGCAGGCCGAACAGTATCTGGATTCTCTGGAGCTTCCGGCAGGCCAGGATGCACTGACAAAAGAGGAGCGGGAGGAACTGCTGACAAAGGCCGAGGCCATCAGCTTGCGGACGGCGGAGCTGGATGAAAAGATCGATGGGGCGGCGGAAGGCTGGAAGACAAAGCGTATGGGGAAAGTGGATTTGACTATTCTGCGCCTGGCCCTCTATGAGATGGAATACGATGAACAGATTCCCACAAAAGTGGCGATCAATGAGGCGGTGGACATTGCCAAGAAATTTGGAGGCAGCGAGTCCCCCGGCTTTGTCAACGGGATTTTGGCCCGTCTGGTGGATTAGATGAGGATGCGCTCCTCCAATATCTATACGGTCGCCCAGGTCAACGGCTACATCAAAGGCATGTTTGTGCAGGATTTTCTGCTGTCCGGGCTGTGTGTCCAGGGCGAGGCGTCCAATGTGAAATACCATTCTTCTGGTCATATCTATTTTACGCTCAAGGATGAAAGCGGTTCTCTGGCAGCGGTTATGTTTGCCGGCAGTCGAAAAGGACTGTCTTTTCCCCTGAGAGACGGACAGCGGATTCTGGTGACAGGCCAGATTAATGTTTATGAGAGGGATGGGCGCTATCAGCTCTATGCAAAAGAGATCCGGCCCGACGGTCTGGGAGAGCTGTATCAGCGCTTTGAGCAGTTAAAGACGGAGCTGGAAGAGAGAGGGATGTTTGCCGCGCAGTATAAACAGCCGATCCCGACGTTCGTTCACCGGCTCGGCGTGGTGACGGCGCCCACCGGAGCGGCGATCCGGGATATCATCACGGTAGCCCGCCGGAGAAATCCGTATATCGAGATTCTGCTGTATCCCGCATTGGTGCAGGGGGAAGGCGCGGCCCACAGTGTTGCCTGCGGCATCCGGGAACTTTCCCGCCGGGGGGTGGACTGTATCATCGCAGGGCGGGGCGGCGGTTCTCTGGAAGATCTGTGGGCATTCAATGAAGAGGAGGTGGCGCAGGCCATTTTTGACTGTGAGACGCCTCTTATTTCGGCGGTAGGCCATGAGACGGATACAACGATTGCAGATTATGTGGCGGATCTGCGTGCGCCGACGCCGTCGGCAGCCGCGGAGCTGGCCGTTTATGATTACTATGATTTTATGGACAGTCTGCGGGAAAAGCAGGCGTTTTTAAACCGCCGGATGCAGGACAGGCTCAGCGACGAACGGGATCGGGTGAAGAGGCTGGAGCTGAGCCTCCGGCTCTACCGGCCGGAGTACCGCATTGCTAACCTGCGGCAGACTCTGAGCGATAACCAGGAGAGGCTGCGCGCGGCGATGGAGCGCCGTCTGGAGCGGGAACGCCATCAGTTGAATCTGGCGGCAGCCAGGCTGGACAGCCTGAGCCCTCTGAAGCGGCTGGGAGGCGGATACGGGTTTGTGGCGGATACGTCCGGTGCGGCGGTGGAGTCGGTGCAGAGCGTGCAGACAGGACAGATGCTGCGGATCACGCTGGCGGACGGCAGGCTTTTTGCGCAGGTGACAGGAAGCGAAGGGTTAAAAGAGCCGGAGGAAGGCTCAAGGTAAAAACGACAGGAAATCCCCCTATGTTGCCGGTATGGCCCCAGTTACAGAGGAAAAAGATGAGAATCTGAATCCGCTGGCTGGCAGGGGAAGGAGCAGGGAGACGGCATGGAAAGACGCAGAAAAGAGGCCGCGGCAGAAGGCGGGCCGGAGGCCGGAAAAAAGGGAGAAATACAGGAACTTACATTGGAGCAGGCGTTTTTGCGGCTGAATGAAATTTTGGCGGAGCTGGATCGCGGCGGTCAGAGCCTGGAGGATGCCTTTGCCTCCTATGCCAGAGGAATGGAAATGGTTCGTCTGTGCAACGCAAGGATAGATAAAGTGGAAAAACAATGTCTGGTAATCAGTGAAAGCGGGGATGATTATGAGCTTTGAGAAACAGAAAAAACAGAAGGCGGAAGAAATCGAACAGATTATTCAGTCATTTTTGCCGGAGGAGTCTGGTTTCCAGAAGACAATATTTTCCTCGATGAACTACAGTGTTATGGTTGGAGGCAAACGTCTGCGGCCGATGATTCTGGCGGAGACATATCGGTTATTCGGAGGAAAGGAGAAGGTAGTCGAACCTTTTATGGCGGCTATGGAAATGATTCACTCTTCCTCTCTGGTCCATGATGATCTTCCGGCTATGGATGGAGATGAGTACCGCCGGGGGCAGCAGACGACCTGGGTGCGGTACGGGGAAGGCATGGGGATCCTGGCCGGAGACGCGCTGATGATCTATGCGTTTGAGACAGCGTCAAAGGCATTTGCTCTGTGCGCCTGCCCGGAGCGTGTGGGGACCGCTATCGGCATTCTGGCGCGCAAGACAGGTGTCTACGGCATGATCGGCGGCCAGACGGTGGATGTGGAGCTGACGGATCAGCCAATGACAGCAGAGCAGTTGGATTTTGTCTATCGTCTGAAGACAGGAGCGCTGCTGGAAGCTTCCATGATGATCGGCGCGGTTTTGGCGGGAGCCACACGGGAGGAAGTGGAGGCGGTAGAACAGATTGCCTGCGAGATCGGCGTGGCTTTTCAGATTCAGGACGATATTTTAGATGTTATCAGCACGACGGAGATACTGGGCAAGCCGGTCGGCAGCGACGAGAAAAATCATAAGACGACGTATGTCAGCCTTTACGGGCTGGAAGAGGCAAAGAGGAGGGTAGCGGAATTGTCCGAGCATGCTTTGGCGTCTCTGCGCAGCCTGAACGGAAAGAACGAATATCTGGAAGAGCTGTTTATCAGTCTGATGGATCGGGAGTGCTGAGCGGAAGGAACGTTTTGAGAAGCGCTGCCCTCAAAAAGTCATAGCTGTCTGAGTCATATTACCATGGAGGATACTGGATGAAAGAACGCCTGGATGTTTTGCTGGCAAACCGGGGGCTGGCTTCTTCCCGCGAGAAAGCCAAGGCCATGATTATGGAGGGGATCGTCTATGTAAATGGTCAAAAAGAGGATAAGGCGGGAACGCTTTTTGATACCGAGGCTCCTTTGGAAGTTCGGGGGACGGCGCTGCCCTATGTGAGCCGGGGAGGATTGAAGCTGGAAAAGTCTGTAAAAAGCTTTTCCCTGAATCTGAACGGGTTGGTCTGCCTGGATGTGGGCGCTTCCACCGGAGGTTTTACGGACTGTATGTTGCAGAACGGAGCGGCAAAGGTCTATGCCATTGATGTGGGCCGCGGCCAGTTGGACTGGAAACTGCGCAACGATCCGAGAGTAGTCTGTATGGAAAAAACCAATATCCGCTATGTACAGCCGGCGGATATCGGGGAGGAAGCGTCTTTTTGCTCTATCGACGTATCCTTTATTTCGCTGACAAAGGTGCTGGGGCCGGTGAGGGAGCTTCTGAAATCCGATGGTCAGATCGTGTGCCTGGTAAAGCCGCAGTTTGAGGCGGGCAGAGAGAAGGTCGGCAAGAAGGGCGTGGTCCGGGATCCTCAGGTGCATGAGGAAGTCTTACATAAGGTGATTTCTTGGGCGTTGGATCTGGGATTTGTGGTTCTTCACCTGGATTTCTCTCCGATTAAGGGGCCGGAAGGCAATATTGAATATCTGCTTCATCTGAATAAGGACAAAACGAGGGGCGAAGGTGCCGTGGATTCGGTCGATCCGGAGCAGGTGGTGAAAAAAGCGCATGAGGCATTGGGATGAAACATTTTTTGTTGATTGCAAATGAGAGTAAGCCAAAAGCTGTGGCGATGGCTGAGCATGTAAAAATGTTTTTGGAAGAGCGGGGCTGTGTCTGCACAAGACAGGTGACAAAGCAGACCGACTGTGTGCTGGTGTTCGGCGGCGACGGAACACTTCTGCAGGCGGCCAGAAACCTGCGGGATCAGGAGCTTCCTTTTCTGGGAATCAATCTGGGGCGTCTCGGCTATCTGGCGGAGGTGGATCCGGATCACGTGGAGGAGGCGCTCTCGTCTCTGCTTCATGGTCCGGTTCCTGTGGAAAAACGGATGATGCTGTTCGGACAGGTATTGCGGGAGGGAAATGTGCTGCATGAAGACGTATCCCTCAACGACATTGCCATCGGCAGCAGAGGCATGGCTGTTTTGATTTTTAGAGTATTTGTGGATGGAGAGTACCTGACCACTTACCAGGCGGACGGCATGGTGGTGGCTTCCCCCACCGGTTCAACCGCCTATAATCTGTCAGCCGGCGGGCCGGTGGTCAATCCGCAGGCTTCTCTTTTAGTGCTGACGCCGGTCAGTCCGCACACGCTGATCAGCCGGAGCATTGTGCTGGAGTCCCGTTCGGTGGTGGAGCTGGAAATTCTGCGCCATCCCTCCAGACAGGGGACAGAGAGCTGCGTCAGCTTTGACGGCGATGTGATCATGTCTCTGCAGCCAAAAGACCGGGTGCGGATCTGCCGCTCCGAACAGACAACCCGCATCATCAAGTTGAATAAACTCAGTTTCTTGGAAACCCTGCGCAGAAAGATGGGGGATCGACAGGAGGAAGAATGAAAGGACGGCGTCAGGACAAAATCCTGGAAATCATCGAAAAATATGAGGTAACAACGCAGGAGGAACTGGCGGACCGGCTGAACGAGGCAGGCTTTCGTGTGACACAGGCAACGGTATCCCGCGACATTCGGGAACTGCATCTGTTTAAGGTGGCCGGCAGCAGCGGCCGGCAGAAATATGCGGCGCTGCCGGGAAAAGAGGAGGAAGGTGTGGCAAGCCGGTATATGGATACCTTTCGGGCCGGTTTTGTCTCCGTGGCCCAGGCGCAGAATATCATGGTGATCCGCACGGCTTCCGGCATGGCCGGGGGTGTGGCAGCGGCGCTGGACGCTATGAATTTTACCGAGATCGTCGGGAGCATTGCCGGGGACGACACGATTCTGTGCGCCGTCGGCAGCACCGAGGAGACAACGGCTCTAGTGGAAAAAATCCGGGCCATGGTATAGTCCGGGCCAGAGGAGGAAATACATGCTTTTAACCATTCATGTAAAAAATTTTGCTCTGATCGATGAGGCGGAGCTGTCTCTGGGACCCGGCGTTCAGATTTTGACCGGGGAGACCGGCGCTGGCAAATCCATTCTGATTGACGCAGTGACGGCGGCGCTGGGGGGCAAAGCACCAAAAGACATGATCCGCAAAGGGGCGGACAGCGCTTTCGTGGAACTGATATTTGACGTCACGGGACCACAGAAGCAGGCGGTTTTGCAGGAGATGGATATTCCGGCAGAGGACGGAGAGTTGATTGTAAGCCGGCGGATCACCGACGGCCGCAGCGTATGCAAAATAAACGGCGTGACGGTGACGCAGGCCATGGCGCGCCGGGCTACGGGACTTCTGATCGACATACACGGCCAGCATGAGCATCAGTCGCTCCTGCATAAGACGAAGCATCTGGAGATCCTGGACGCTTTTATCCGGGAGCAGGCGGAGCCTCTAAAGCAGAAGCTGGATCAGAGCTATAACCGCTACAGCGCGTGCAAAAAGGAGAGGGAGACATTTACCCTGGACAGCGAAGCGCGCCGCCGGGAGATGGATTTCTGCCGTTTTGAGCTGCAGGAGATCGAGAATGCCAGGCTGCGGCCGGGCGAGGAGGAAGAACTGTCCGCCAGACTCCGCCGGATGTCCCACTCGCGAAAAATTGTCGAGGGCATGAACCGGATCTACCAGGTGATCGACGGGGAGACAGAAGACTCAGCGGGAGATCGCATCGGTGCGGCGGCCAGAGAGATGGCGCAGATTGCAGAATACGATGAGAATCTATCGGATCTGCAGGAACAGCTCTTTCATATCGACAGCTTATTGAGCGATCTGGGACGACAGATTGGCGACTATATTGAGGAGATGACCTTTGATCCCGGCGAACTGCATGAGACGGAGGAGCGCTTGGATGGGATCCGCAGCCTGTATGCAAAATACGGCGGCTCCTATGAGAGCGCGATGCAGTACTTCCAGGAAAAAACAGAGCGCTTGCAGGTCCTGGAAGAGTACGATATCCGCAGGGAACAAGTTCTTAAAGAGTTTGCAGCGGCGGAGAAGGAGATGAGTATTCTCTGTCAGGAATTGTCAAACCTGCGCCGCGACGAGGCGAGACGGCTGACGGAAGCCATCCGCAGCGCGCTGGTTGATCTGAATTTTCTGGATGTGCAGGTGGCAATGGATTTCAAACAAATCAACGAATACCGCCGCAACGGATACGATGAAGTGGAATTTCTGATCTCCACCAATCCCGGTGAAGAGTGCCGCCCTCTGGGACAAGTGGCATCCGGCGGCGAGTTATCCCGAATCATGCTGGCGATCAAATCCGTTTTGGCGGATACGGACGATATCCCCACCCTGATTTTTGATGAGATCGACACCGGCATCAGCGGGCGGACCGCGCAGAAGGTGGCAGAAAAACTGTCCGGCATCGGAAAAAGCCATCAGGTTCTGTGCATCACCCATCTGGCGCAGATCGCCGCCATGGCAGACCGCCATTTTCTGATTGAAAAACGTGTCGTTGCCGGAAAGACGGCCACCGGAGTAAGAGAACTCGACGAGGACGCCTCCGTTGAAGAACTGGCCCGTCTCACAGGAGGCGCCGAGATGACCGATACAGGGTATCAGCATGCAAAAGAAATGAAAGAACTGGCAAAACGTACAAAAAATTAATGTGTGATTTTTATAAATCTTCGCATACTAACAGGGAATATTTTCTGTGGTTGCGGAGGTTTTTTATGTCTCGAAGAAATAAGTTACGCAGGCTTCTGATTTATGTGCTTCTATGCAGTACTATTTTTACCGGTTTCTTTTCAATTTATTATGTGAGAAGGATGATTCCTGAGAAATTGCGCGTAGTTCGCGGGGAGGAGAACCAGATCCAGCTCCAACTGCCGCTGTCGGCCACATTGACGGCTCAGGGACGGGAGGTTACGTTAAGCGACGCCTCCAACATTCCTTCGGATCAGATTCATGTGCTGTTAAACGATGGGTTTTCGCTCTATTCCGAGCAGTTGGGAGAATATGAGCTGGCATTGGATCTGTTTGGACTGTTTCGTTTTCAGAGTATTGAAGTGGAAGTGGTGGACACCGAGATGGTGGTTCCCTGCGGCTGTCCAATCGGCATCTATCTGGAGACCGACGGCATTCTCATTGTGGGAACCGGCCAGATAACGGCGATGGATGGAACCGTCTCAGAACCGGCCTATGGGATCGTGCGCTCCGGCGACTATATTCTGGCGGCTGACGGTCAGGCGGTGGAGACAAAAGAGGAATTGATCGACGTAATCTGCGCCTCAGGGGGAGCAGATGTCGTGCTGACCATTCGCCGGAATGGGGAAGAACTCACGGTAAAATTGCCCGTGGTTCAGACCGCGTCGGAGGAGTACAAGGCCGGCATCTGGGTTCGCGACGATACACAGGGCATCGGCACGCTGTCTTATGTGGATATGGACGGAGGTTTTGGAGCGCTGGGACACGGCATCAGCGATGCGGATACCGGGCAGTTGATCGAGGATGAGGGAGGAATTCTGTATGACGCGATCATTCGATCTGTCACAAAAGGGACGATGGGAAGCCCTGGTTCTCTGGCCGGGGTGATCAATTACAGCGAGAGCAGCCGTCTGGGTGTAATCTATGAAAATACCGATAAGGGAATCTATGGAACACTGTCTGACCAGCCGAAAGCCCGCTTTGATTCGATGGAGTGTCTTCCGGTGGGATACCGGCAGGATGTGTCTGTCGGCCCGGCCGTTATCCGCTGCTGTGTGGACGGGACAATCCGGGATTTTGATATCCAGATTACCCGCGTGGATCTGACAAGCCGGGATAATAAGGGTATGGTAATTCAGGTGACGGACCCGGATCTCCTGGCGCTGACGGGCGGAATCGTGCAGGGTATGAGCGGCAGCCCGATTCTTCAGAATGGGAAGATGGTGGGAGCAGTGACGCATGTGTTTGTGCAGGACAGTGCGAAAGGGTATGGGATATTTATTGAGAATATGCTGGAGCATTGAGTCCGGGCAGACCGAGGAAGGGGAATCACAGCAGGTAGCTTGCTCACTTCTGTGATTTTTCTTCCCTTGGCTGTGTGGCAAGCAGAAGATGATATAATCGCGAAGTAGCATCAAAATGTAAAACTGCGCAAAATAAACAAAAAATGTTATAATATAATTAAAAAGTTTTGTGAAATATGATTGACAAAAAACACTTTTATTTGTTATAATTTTCAATAGCAGAAAAAATAACCAAATTTTTACTGGTATACTTAGAGTTACTATAGTTGCAGCAGAGAGGAATTTCTATGAGGGAGCCCTATTATGCAAGAAGCGCGAATGCATCGGGGAAAAAGGAAACCTTGGCTTGTCATGCGCAGCGTGCCAGCAAATTGTGCGGTGAATTTTTACGACCAATCAGTTATTCTGAAATCGGGACGGTTTTGGGGGGACTGCATGACTTTGGAAAGGCTAGTGATCGGTTTGCGGAGGTACTAGAGGGTAAGCGGGTGCATGTGAACCATGCATATCCGGGAGCGGCACTGGCGTATTGGCGATATGGTCAAAAGGAAACAGCTAGGATGCTGGCAACTGTGATTGCAGCACATCACAGCTATCTGGACAGCAACTGTATTATAAGGCTGAAGGAATTAATGCAAGGAACCGGATCGGGATATGATGAAGAAGGCAATCTTTTTTCGCTTTTTGGCATGACGGAAATGAAAGAAGCCTTAGAAGCGTTTCAGGCGGAAAACCCTCGCCTTATAGGGATAAAAATTCCGAAGCTCATTCTGGAGGAGGATGCGGTTGCCAATATGCTGTTGGCGCGCTTTTTGCTTTCTGCGCTTGTGGATGCAGATTACTCCGCCTCAGCAGAGCATTTTCAACCGGATTACCTGAAAACCCATACAGGACCGGCGCTTGATTCGGAAGATGCTTTGGGGCGTCTTTTGCAGATTCGAACAGAAAAGCAAAAGAATTCCACATCATCACCAGCGCTTAATGCTCTTCGGGACCAGCTTTTTGAGGACTGCCTGCATGCTGCGGAATTGCCGCCAGGACTGTATACGCTGACAGCACCTACCGGCCTGGGGAAAACCCTGAGCCTTTTAGCCTTTGCAGCAAAGCACTGTATAAAATACAGAAAGATGCGCAGGATTATTCTGATTCTCCCTTATCTTGCAATTATGGAGCAAAATGTCCGGGATTACAGAAAGATTTTTCCGGAACTGTTGGAACTCCACAGCGCCGCGGTGTTGGACGAGAAAGCCGGATTTTTGGCAGAACGATGGGCGTCTTCGTGTATAATCACTACAAATGTAGGCTTTTTTGAGCCGCTGTTTTCTGCTAGGCCGACGGACTGCAGGCACCTGCATCAGTTGGCAGGCAGTGTGATTGTTCTGGATGAAGCCCAGTCTTTGCCGTCTGATTTATTGGAGGCTACATTGCGGACGGTGCATCTGCTCTGCACGCAGTATAGCTGTACTGTTGTGTTCTCTACAGCCACGCAGCCGTCTTTTCAACATTTGCCTGGTTTGGAATGGAAACCGACGGAAATTGTGCCGGATCCGGAGAGGCTGTTTCAGGCTACAAGGCGAGTTACATATGACTGGCGGATTGATGAGCAGGTCCCTTACAGACGGATTGCAAAGGAGCTGATTTCCCATAGACAGGGATGTGTAATTGTTAATTTGCGGGCACACGCGAAAAAGCTCTTTCGTATTTTGGAGGAGATCGTATCCGATGCTGAGTCAGAAGGAATTTTTTATCTGACCAGCGATTTGTGCGGGGCGCATAGAATCAAAGTTTTGGAATCGATAAAGGAACGGCTTGCGGAAGGAAAATGTTGCTATCTGGTGGCGAGCCAGTGCATTGAGGCAGGTGTCGATTTAGACTTTCCCATAATTTTTCGGGCGCTTGCGCCTCTGGAATCTATCATTCAGGCAGCGGGCAGATGTAATCGAAACGGTGATGGTGCTGACGGCGAGGTGATTGTTTTTCTTCCGGAGGAAGAACATTTGTATCCTCCCGGCGCATATTATCAAAGAGCTGCTCTCTGTGTAAAAACACTGGCTTCCCGGCACCCTATTGACTGCTTTAACCTGAAGCATATAGAAGAATACTATGAAATTCTTTATTCCAATGGGGATGGGGATAAAGAAAAGCTGAAAAAAGCTCTGGAGGAAAGGGATTATCGGAAAGTCCAGGAAGTATATCGGTTGATTGAGGCTAAGGGGGTACGGGTAATTGTCCCATGGAAAGATAATATGGAACTGTTTGATTCTCTGCAGGAGGAATATGGAAAAAACGGGCTTACGCGGGATTTAATAAGGCGCGCTACATTGCTGACAGTCTCTTCTTTTGCGGAGGATAAGGTGAAGGAATGCTGTATTCCACTGTTTTTCCGGACATATGGGAGGGAGAATGAAGTACAGACCGACTGGTATCTCTTGGAGAATCAGAAATGCTATCATCCGAAGCTAGGATTGGATTTTGGTGTTTTGGAGACTTTTGACGGGATTTTCTGAAAAAAACGAGGAGGTGAAGTATGAGTAAAAATCCAAATGCAACCATTGAAGTCTGGGGAGATTTTGCTCTTTGGACGCGGCCCGAAAGCAAGGTGGAACGGATGACATATGCGGTGCCCTCTCCCGGCGCAATTAGAGGTCTGTTGTCTTCCATATATTCCAAGCCGCCGGAATTTTACTGGCAGGTGCAAAGAATCGAGGTATTGTCGCCAATTCGCTACATATCATTCAAGAGGAATGAAGTAAAAAGTAAGATGATGAAGATTCCTCAGGCCAATACCCGGAAGGCGTGCATTGATATAGAAGATGACAGGACACAGAGGCAATCCGTTGTTCTGCAGGATGTTCGCTATCGGATTACAGCAGAAATTGTGCCCAGGGCTGGTTATGGTCATGCTCCGGGAAATCTGATGGATCAGTTTGAACGGAGAGTAAAACGGGGCCAGGCATTTATGCAGCCATGTATGGGTACTCGAGAATTCCCCGCCTATTTTGAGTGGGATTCCGGCGCAGGAGAACCCATTGATGTTACAATGGATTTAGGATTAATGGTGTATGATGTATTCAACCTCCACAAATGGGATGTCACAAAACAGGCAGAGCCTGAGATTTCGCTGTTCCACGCGTATTTGAATCGGGGCGTTCTGGAAGTTCCGCCCTATCATTCATCGGAAGTCCTGAAAGGGGGAAAGGAGTCAGGAGAATATGCTTGAGGAATTGTATCGGTATGCGGTTGACCATAAGCTTACCGCCCGCCCTGGCTTTAAGCCCAAACGGCTCAGAGGATATTTTCATTTGTCTGCGTGGGGAGAATTTCTGGAGTTGGAAGTCCGGGAAAAAGATGCGGAGGCGGTGAGCGCACCGGACGCGGGAGCAGCGGCAAACGGCACGCGGTATTGTAATCCGCTGATTGAGAAAGCAGGAATTGTTCTTTGCATGGTGAACGATGAAAAGAAAGATAAGAATATACCTGTGAAGCATGATTTTTTTCTTTCTTTTTTTGAAGAAGGCAGAAATGAGGAGCCTTTATTCGGCATTGTGGCAGATGCGCTTCGTGATTCCGGGAGAATGGAAGAAATGCGGAATGCTCTGGTAGACAAGAAATTAAAACCTGCAGATCCGGTTGGGTTTGCAGTGAACGGACAGTATCTTGAACGAAGTGAGCGTTATTACGAATATTGGAATCAGTTCAGAAAGAGAATGCAGTCTGCGTCCGATAGAAGAGAGGAGAGGTGTCTAGTTACCGGGGAATTGTCTCAGCCGATGGCTACAGTTCCGAAAGTGTCTGGCTTGATGTGCGTTGGTGGGCATCCGACGGGAGACGCGTTTTTGTGTTTTGATAAAGATGCCTTTCAGTCATACGGATTAAAGCAGAGTGCAAATGCAGTGGTATCTGAGGCCGCGATGACGGCTGTGAATGCTGCTTTGGGAGATTTGATTGGGAAAGCGGAGATTTTGGCAGGGGCTAAAATGGTCCACTGGTATTCCGGTCAGGTAAAAGAGCAGGAGGATATGCTTTCCGTTCTGTTTGGTGGAAGTCTGGTGGAAGGGGAGGAGAAGGAAGTTTCAGGCAGAGAAGAAGAGAGGGAGGCTTTTGCGGCAGCGCAGGCACTGATTCAGTCGATACGGGAAGGGAAACTGGCCGGGAAAGCGGATGTATTGTATTATATAATGCCTTTGTCCGGGGTAGGCGGAAGAATGATGGTACGGGGCTGGTATGAGGGGAGCTATGAGGAACTGTACAGAAATATCTGCTTATGGTTTGAAGATTTGCGGCTGATTCTGCCCGGAGGGGAGGGTATGACCCGTGCGCCGAAGTTGAAGGCATTATGCCTGCGTATGCTGAAGCCCGGTGGAGGGAGTAAGATATGGGAGCGGGTGGACCGTGAATTATCAAATCTTGCGCAGCGTGTGACATATGCAGCGATTCATGGAAGCACTTTGCCGGATGAGGCGGCTTATCGTGTTCTGCAGTGGCTCAGGTCTTATCTTCTGGCAGATAAGGAGAATAGGCAGGAGACGCTGGCTTATCAGTTCCTAAAAGCCTGGTTCAGGAGAAAACAAAGAAAGGAAGGTGGGGAAGAAACCATGAAAGAAGATCTTAACCGGCAGAATCGCAGTGCCGCATACTTATGCGGACGCCTGATGGCTGTGTACTCTGTGATTCAGGAGAAAGCAATGCCGGAGGTAAAAGTAGGAATTGCCGAGCGATACTATGCTGCGGCTATGGCAGGGCCCGGACTGGTAATCGGGAAATTGTCTCAGCTTTCCCAGTACCATCTGGCAAAACTGGAGCGGGGACTAGCGATTTATTATGAAAAAATACTGACGGAAATTTATCAAAATATGGGGGAGTATGAGATTCCCACTGCGCTTACCATGACGCAGCAGACAGAATTTGCGTTGGGATATTATCAGCAAAAGGCAGAGATTTATTCTGGGAAAGAAAAAACAGAGAGGTGACAGATATGGCAATTGAGAATCGTTATGAATTTATGTTTTTTATTGAGTGCAGGAACGGCAACCCCAATGGAGATCCGGACATGGGGAATACACCACGGACAGACCCGCAGAGTCTTCACGGATATATCACGGATGTGGCAATTAAGCGCAGAATTAGGAATTATGTGCAGGCTGCTTATGAGGGAAGTGAGGGGATGGAAATGCTGGTCCGCAGCGCCAGCAATATCAATACCGGTATTGCCCGGGCAAAAGCGCTCAGTGGTATGGAGCTTTCGGCGAAAGGGAAAAATGAGGTCTATGCAGGGCGCAGAAAAGCCTGTGAACTATTTTATGACGTGCGTACATTTGGTGCGGTGATGTCCACGGGGCCAAACGCCGGTCAGGTGCGCGGGCCAGTACAGATTGCATTTGCACGTTCCTTGGACCCCATTCAGCCATTGGATATTTCCATTACAAGAATGGCCACAGCGGATGCTGCGGGAAAAGCTAAGACCGTGGAGGAGTATGAAGCATGGGAGCAGGAGCAGCCGGAGGACAAGCTTCGTACCATGGGAAGAAAACAGTTTATTCCCTACGGGTTATATGAAGCGAGAGGATTTATCAGTGCGAATCTGGCGAAAGAGACAGGTTTTGACGAGCAGGATTTGAAGATTTTGTTTGAATCCATCCTTAATATGTATGAGCATGACCGTTCTTCTAGTAAGGGGGAAATGTCCGTGATTACGCCGTTGATTATTTTCCGCCATACGGGGACCGATTCGGATTTGAACCAGAGAAAACGGCAGGCAGCGCTTGGATGTGCTCCGGCTCATCGGCTGTTTGATATGGTTCACGTACAGAAGAAGGAAGATGTGGCATACCCGGCATCATGGAGAGATTATAGGGCGGAAATCCATACGGAAGCACGTCCAGCAGGAATCGACATTGGTTTCCTCTGCAGCCCATATGGAGAAATCATTTGGAACGAGGTGCCTGATGATGCAGAGTTTTTCAGAGGATGAGTCCAGGGAGCTGTTTCCGCTGTCGTGGCTGTCACAGTACGGATACTGTAAGAGGCGCTGTTCCCTGCTTGCCTTAGAGCAAATTTGGCAGGAGAATGAATATACGGCAGCAGGGAGGATGCAGCATAAGCGGGTACATACCAGGAGAACGGAACAGCGGGGAGATAGCATTTATATTTTCGAAATGCCGGTTTTTTCCCATGCACTTGGAGTAAGCGGATTCTGCGACTGTGTGGAAGCACATCCATCTCCATCAGGTGTTGCTATTCCTTATGGAAAGGGAAAGTACACATTTTATCCGGTGGAATATAAGCACGGCGTTGTGCGGGATGAGGAGGAATATCATCTTCAGTTATGCGCTCAGGCAATCTGTCTGGAAGAGCGTTTTGGTGTAGCGATTCCGGCGGGGGCAATTTTCTTCATTGACGCGCATAGACGTGATGAAGTTTTGTTTGTACAAGAACTGCGGGAACAGACATGGAAAATGGCAAAGGAAGTATCTGATATGATAGAAATCCAGAAGCTGATTCCGGCGGTTTACAGCGCAAAATGCAAGAAGTGTTCCTTGTGGGAGGCATGCCAGCCAAAAATCAGGCACTCAGCTCAGTCATACAGTGAAAGTCTTTGGGAGGAAGCGATAAAGGAGATAGAATGAAACAACTGTTAAATACATTATATATCCTGACCCCAGACACCTACCTGTTTTTAGAGAATGAAGCAATCGGTGTGAAAATAGGTGGGGAGGTGAAGGTACGGGTTCCGGCTCATACAATTTCCTCTGTTTACTGTTTTGGCAATGTAACAGTGTGATGTTGTATCATTTTAGTTGACACCTTATACGCAAGGAATTGATGTATAAT
>CAJUHP010000038.1 GCA_910586125.1 uncultured Lachnospiraceae bacterium
ATATTCTCTTAAGAATTTTCAGGGTTGGAATATACTGTTTTGTTTTCAAGGTTCGTTGCTTTTCTTTGCTTTCGTTTTGCCGTCTCGCTGACAGCTTTGATAGAATACCACATCTCAAAAGGTTTGTCAACATCTTTTTTCGACTTTTTTTGATTTTTTTTATTTCCTGCCGAAAAAGCTAATTCCGCGCGTTTCTAAAGGCCGCAAACGCTTCCTCCGCCGCGTTCAATACCCGCTCACATTTTCCGCCGTGTCGATCAAAATCCGGCATCCCGGCCGGACATTCTGCAAAAGACGGATCATGTCCTCCTGCGGTACTGCCACACAGCCAAGCGTCGGAGGATCGTCTCCGATACAGTGCAGAAAAATGCAGCTCCCCTTATCTTTTTGCCCCTCCGTATTATACTCGATAAACAAGCAGTATTCATAACCGTCAATGTCCGCCAGATGTTCGCTCTCTTTCGCGTCCAGCTTCCAGTCTCTGTCCGGATCGTCGTCCCGGCAAAGCTGGTTAAAAAAATCGGAGTCATAATCTCCCACCCACCAGTAGGACTCGTCGATCTGTGTGTAGGGAAGATAGGACCCCGGATCGGCTTCTGTACCGAAGGGAACCGACAGCCCGAACAGGCCGGAAGGGGTCTTCCCATCGCCCTCTTTTTCTTTTGCAATGCCGTTGTATCCGACATATCCTTCCGTCCGCAGAATCTCCGTCCAGTTGCCGTCCTTTTTTTCGTGCATGGTCACGGTTGCCGTCACAGCATCCTCCGACTCTGTCTCCACCACGATGAGCTGCTCCAGCTCTTTTGCTGCGGTCAGGTCCGACACAAAAGACAATTCCACCCTTCTCTGCTCCTCAGCTCTTCTCTCCTGATATATCGCCTGGCCAGCCGGATTAAGCTTATCGGATCTTATCCGCGCAGCCATTTCTGCCTCCCATGACGCAGTACAAATCTCCCCTTTTTTGACTGCCGGCTGCGCGCAACTGCACAGGCAGAATACGCTAAGCAGAACAAACAGAGCCGCTCCAACTTTTCTATTCATTGCTGATTCCTCTGGAAACAGACAGACCAAACGCCGGTATGACAGCCGGAAGCTCCAGCCTGCGCAGCTCGAACCAAAAGCATACGCCGTCGTCCATATTGCATACGCCGCAGCTTCCCCCGTGCGAATCCATGACCGCCTTTACAATCGACAGGCCGATTCCGCTGCCTCCGTATGCTCTGGTCCGCGCTTTATCCACCTTGTAAAATTTCTGCCAGATATTATCCATCTCCGAGCCGGGAATCGGCTGCCCCGTGTTATATACGGATACCTTCACATGATCCGTATCCTGCTCGGTATAGATCGCGATCCGCCTCTCTCCGCCGATATGGTTGATGGCATTGCTGATATAATTGCGGACCACCTCTTCCAGCATAAATTCATCGGCCCGCACCGGCAATTTTTTCTCCGCGTCAAATTCGACCGCAATTTCTTTTTGCTGCAATAGAAGGTTAAACGAATGCAGCACGCCGTTTATCACCGGGATCAGGTCAAAATCCACCGGCTCCACGGAATTGAGTCCCGATTCAATCTGATTCAGCGTCAAAAGCTTGCGCACAAGCTGGTTCATTTTTACCGCCTCGTCCACAATGACCTCGCAGTAGTAGGCTGTACTCTCCGGATCGTCCCCGACGCCTTCGAGCAGCCCTTCCGCGTACCCCTGAATCAATGCAATCGGCGTTTTCAGTTCATGGGATACATTGGAGATAAACTCTTTGCGCATCTCATCAATCTGCACCTTTTCTTCAATATCCATGCGAAGCTGTGCGTTCGCCCGGCGCAGTTCACCGATTCTTCGCTCAAGTTCTCCCGCCATATAATTCATGCTGGTTCCAAGCAGGCCGATCTCATCCTCCCGCTCTTCTTCATATCGAACCGAAAAATCCAGATGCGCCATCCGGTCTGCAATCTGAGACAACCGGACAATCGGGCCGCTGATCCGCCTGGATATCAGCGACACCACCACGATGCTGATCAAAATCACTACCAACCCAATCAGCCAGGCAAAACGTGTCGAAATCATCACGCTCTCACGAATGCTGGGCAGCGAACTTCTGAGAAAACAGATACAGCCATCGCTGAAAAAACCAAAGAACAAAATATAGTTCGTCTGCAGCTTCTCGTCATTTTGACGCAGAATCACATAGCTGTCCGTCCGCTTTACAAGCTTCGCCGTCTCGCCGCCCTTTCCATAGGCCAAATCGCGCATCTGCTGTTCCAACTGATTCTCATACCCAAATTGAAACGCCACATCCTGCTCCGTGCTGCCGATCAGCGCCGAGATATTGGCTTTCTCCAGCAGGCGCATAACGCGAAGAGAGGTTCCCTCCTCAAGCAGATTTCCGCTCTGCAGAATGGTGTCAATTTCCTCGTAAGTTTCCACCATATCTTTTGTCCGCTCGTAGATATAATACCTCTCCAGATACAGACTGTTGGCCAGACAGATCACCAGAATCATAAACCCCAGCAGACCCGAAATCAACAGCATGTATTTTCCCCGGATCGTATGTTTCATCATTCCACCTCAAATTTGTAGCCCATACCCCAGATTGTCTTAATGTAATCTCCCTTGATCCCAATTTTGCTGCGCAGCTTTTTCACATGCGTATCAATGGTGCGCGCCTCACCAAAATAATCATAATTCCAGACATTGTTCAATATCTTCTCGCGGGACAGCGCAATCCCCTGATTTTCCATAAAATATTCCAGCAATTCAAATTCCTTGAAACTCAGTTCAATCCTCTCGCCGTCCACCGTGACATAATGGGCTGTCTTATCCAGCGTGATCCCCCCCGCCGATAATATGTCGGCGTTTATTCCGCCGCTGCGGCGCAGTATCGCCTCCACGCGGGCCACCAGAATCTTAGGGCTGAACGGCTTGGAAATGTACTCGTCCACTCCCAGCTCAAATCCCAGCAGCTCGTCCCTCTCTTCGCTCTTGGCCGTCAGCATAATGATCGGCACCTGTGAATGTTTGCGGATGGTCCTGCAGACTTCCCAGCCGTCCATCTTCGGCATCATTACATCCAGAATAATCAGCGCAATTTCTTTTTCCTGAAAGAAGCGGTCTACGGCTTCCTCGCCGTCCCCGGCTTCCAGCACCTCAAACTCCCGCCGGACCAGAAAGTCCTTCACCAGCTTGCGCATTCTGCTCTCATCGTCCACTACCAAAATTCTATTTTTCATGGGGTCTGACCTCCCTGTCATTTGTCCGCCCAGCGGACTGTATTTTCTGATTCCGCGCAGCCTTTTACGGCTCCCTGCTCCTTATTTTAACAAAGCCGTATGAGAAATACCAGGGACTTTTGAGAATTTCACTCAAAAATCACAATGCAAAAAACAAAATTCCTTTCCGAAACTCTGTAAACCAGACAAGCCGAACCACATATCATTTAGTGTAATCAAAAACTGGAGGAATTACAACATGAGCGATTTAGTAGCGACCAACTGCAATAACGGCTGCGGATGCAGCGGAGGAAACGGCTGCGGCAATATCATCTGGATTCTGCTGCTTCTGTGCTGCTGCGGCGGCAACGGCGGAGGCTGCGGCTTCGGCAATATGTTCGGCGGCGGCGACAACGACTGCTGCTCGATCATCTGGATTCTGCTGCTTCTGTCCTGCTGCGGCGGCAACAGCTTCGGCGGCAACGGCTGCGGCTGTGGCTGCGGCTGCTAATTAACCCCGGCTGTCTCCGCTTCGCCGTCTGACTGCAAAGTCCGGACAGCGGGCGGAGACCCTCACGGAAAAACCTGTCGTTTTCGACCGAATACGGCAGGTTTTTCTCTCAAAAAACCGATTGACAGCAAAGAAAAAATCCTTTAAAATAGAAATAATTACTAATATTATTTTAAGGAGGGCTTATGAACCGCAGTACCTTTCACAAAATTTCCTATGGCGTCTATGTGGTAAGTACCTGGGACCATGGACGAGCTACCGGCTGCATCGCCAACAGCGTCATGCAGATCACATCTTCCCCTGCTACCATCGCCATCAGCATCAATCACGACAATTATACCAACACCTGTATCAAGGATCTGGGCCGTTTTGCCGTTTCCATCCTCGCGCAGAATTCCGATCCGTCCCTGATTGGGACCTTCGGCTTTCAGTCGGGGCGCGATGCGGACAAGTTTTCTGAGACCAAACACCGCATTGAGGACGGGCTTCCCGTCATTGCAGATTCCTGCGGTTATCTGACCTGTGAAGTGATCAATCAGATGGAGACATCCACACATACTATTTTTCTGGGGGAGGTAAAAGGAGCGGAACTGTTTGAAAACCGCGAGCCTCTGACTTACGCCTATTATCACAATGTCATAAAGGGCAAGAGTCCGAAAAATGCGCCGACCTACATTGCAGAGGAATCGCCGGCAATTACATCCGAAACGCCTCTGCACCGGTTTACCTGCCAGGTCTGCGGGTACGTCTATGAGGGAGAAGTTTTACCGGCGGATTATACCTGTCCAATCTGCCAGGCCAGCGCGGAGCGCTTTGAGAAGCGGTAACGCCCCATCCTCATTTTAAAAAGCGGGGGCGCCTCAGCACCCCCGTCTCCCTATTACAGATCTATGTCCCCACTCGCTGCCAATTGCAAAAACTTGGTGTCCCGCCTGCGCCATTCTTCCATCGGAAGGGCCATGTTGGCTTCTATAATCTCCTTTAGCCCTGCCCAAGCCAGATGAAACCCCTGGCGTATTTCACTTTCTGTCATCTCCGTCTCTGCGATCTCATCCAAAACGTCACAGCCATAAAACAGCACATGGCAGATATATTTGTGCCCCGGAGTCAGTATATCTTCCCGGATCTCCAAAATCTCCCCCAGCTCCCGGACCGATTCCGGGCGAATCAGCAGTCCCGTTTCCTCACGGACTTCCCGCTGCAGCGCCTGCAGCCAAGTCTCTCCCTGCTCCACGCCGCCGCCCGGGATTTTGTACTCCCCCTGACTGCTTTTCTGCATGGCAAAACAGCCGTCTCTCTGAATCAATGCCCGCACTGTGGTTTTCTCATATACCGGCATACTGTCTGTATAATTCCGTAAATCTAATGTTAATAATCGTCTCATCACACAGCTTCCCCCTTTTTACGAACAAGATATCCCCTTACCGCTTCAAAAAAGAAAACAAAGCTTCTGAAATAATAGTATATCACGCCGCAGACAGTATCTCAACCAAATTCTGCCAACTTTGAGCAAAAACAAAGCTGCCGAAAAGAGGGCGCTGCAAAATGCAGCTCTCCCACAACATACGGCACAATCCCTCCCGAATGGCTATACCGCACATCGTGCAAATCCGCTATTCTGCAACACCCTCTATCTCATTTTATTCAGCTGCCTCTCCGGAATCGATCCCGTCTTCCAGGGAAGCCATACCCGGAGTTGTTCCTTCATCCGATTCCAAAGGACTGTCCGCTGACTGCTCTGCCGTTGTCCGGCTTTCCGCCTGGGTCGCCTCCACAGATTCCATCGTGGCTTCCGGCTTGGCTGTCGTCGTCAGCTCCTCCGTTGCCGTCTGTGCCGGCGTTGTGTCTTCCGGAGCCTTTGTCGTCGTTTCCGCCGGTGTCGTGTCCTCCGGCGCCTTCGTGGTCGTTTCCTCCTGCGTCGTGCCTTCCGGAGCCCTTGTCGTCGTTTCCTCCTGCGTCGTGCCTTCCGGAGCCCTTGTCGTCGTTTCCGCCGGTGTCGTATCTTCCGGCGCCTTTGTGGTCGTTTCCTCCGGTGTCGTTCCCTCGGAGGAGGACGGGCTGGACGGCGCCGTCGTATCGTCAGGGCTTTCCGGTGTGGTGCTTTCGCTGGGAACCTCCGTCTTCTCAACCGTCAACTTTGAAGCGACGTTCACTGCGGACGCGGAAGTGACCTCGACCGCCTCCTTTTTCGGCTGTGCCAGAAGTTTGTAGCCTTCCGGCGCTTTCACCGTATAAATTTCATAGGAACCAAGAGGTACGTCTTTAAACTCCGCCTTACCGGACTCGTTCGTCTCGGCGCTTTGTTCCACCTTCTCGCCGTTTTTAGCGGTACCGGACAGAGCCACCGTCACACCCTTTACCGGCGCGCCGTTCATATCAATCACGTCACAGCTTACGCTGGCTCGCACATGAGCTACCAGAAGACGGCCTTCATAGCTGCTCTCCGCTTTTCCGAAACTTACTTGCACCTTGCTGTCCGCCGTCCGCTGATAACCGTCGGGCATGGCGGATACAGACACTTCATAATCATCCACCACCACGTTGTTAAACACGGCCACGCCGTTTTCACCGGTTTCTGCTGTCAGCGTCCGCCGCGTGTTGGTTCCCTTCATGGATACGGTCGCGCCCGGCACCGGCTGGCTGTTTTCATCCAAAACCGAATAGCTGACCGTTCCAACCACGGGGTCAGGCGTATGGGAATAGCTGAAATAGGCAACATTCAAATCCACATCGCCCTTAATACCCGGAACTCTTCCCTTGCTGGTATACTGCCACATATGGTATGTACCAGAATAATCGCTGGGCGTGCTGAGACCGCCGGAGGTATAATGCGCCAGCCAGATCTTACTGTTTTTGATGTAGCTCAGATCCCAGTTCTTTGTGTAGCCGTATTTGCTGGCATACATCATGGGCGTATAGCCAGAAGAACGGATGTAGTCCAAAAATGCGGCCGCGTTCTTGCTTCGCTGCGTCTTTCCCACATCCTTGATCCGGTTCTGTCCCAGACCTTCGCAGTCATAGACCACCGGATAGGTGATCTGATATTTCTGAATGACATTGACAACCCATGCCGCTTCCTGCTTCGCCTCTTCCTCGTCAATCGCCTGGGAATAGAAATACACGCCGACTTTGATATTATTTGCCAGAGCGCCCTTGATATTGCGCTCAAAATAAGGGTCCATCACAATATCGCCGGTCTTGTTGCCGCGGTATCCCACTCGGATAATCGCAAATTCCACCCCGCTGGCCGCCACCTTGGACCAGTCGATGGAATACTGCCATTTGGACACGTCAATTCCGTAAGAACGGCTTACGTTCTCATATTCCCCCGCTTCTTCCTTCTCTTCCTCTTTTTCTTTCTCCTGCTCGATTACTTCCTCAATATCAAGCTGTTCGGAGCTTCCCTTATTGGAATCGTCCTGGGGCTGCGAGTCTTCCTTATCGTTGACGGGCGCTACCACGACCGGTGGAATCTCAATCTTTTCCTTCTCCGTCGTGGTTTCCTTCTCCTCCTCCTTGGTTGTAGATTCTTCTTCTGTCGCCGCCGCCTTGGTCGTCGTCTTCTGCCCGTAAACCGATTCCAGAGACTCCCACAGCTCTTCCAGCAAAGGCTCTCCCATCAGACTTCCGCGCAGAAGATTCGGTTCATACACCGCTTCCAGATCTTCGCTGGACAGCTCGTTGTCCAGGACGATATTCTGCGCATTGTCAGGGAACTCGGCCTGCGTTTCCGCTTCCGTCTCCGCCGCGGCCGGCTGAGGCAGAATTCCGGCCCCCAGCGCTACCGCCGCGCCGCCTCCTGCCACAATGACCCCGGCCAGGATTCCGGCTGTCACCTTATTGGCCGCGATCCATACCTTTACCGCTTTGATACATGCACTGACTTTACTTCCCATTGCTTTCTCCTTTTGCATACTGACGAATCATGGCAAAAATATATTCATAGCTTATGGTGATTCTCCTGGCCCTCTTACGGACTGGTTCCTCATCCGCCGCCTGTTCCCATTCCTCATAGAGCGAAAAGACTTCCAGATATTCCTTTTTACGAACCGGCCTGTCAAACGTCAACGGACAAACCGGAGCCATATGTTTCGCCTCCCCGATCAACAGCTTCGTACCGTCTCCATGAATGGCAAACCAACGGTTCCAGCGTATCGGAATCTCGACTTCTCCCGCCGCGGCCGCCTCAAGAATCGCCTGCCAAGTCGCCTCGGCATCCACACAAACCGTCGTATAGTTCGGCCCTTCCTGCGGGAATCCATGAATCCTGTCGTGGCGCTCCCACCAGGCGGTCTTAAAATTCCAGTGTTCAATAAAACGCCGCACATCCTCTTCCTCAACCAGATAGATAATGGCCTGCTCAAAAGGAAGCCTCCAGGCCGGCAGATATGCCGTACCGGTCTTTATCGCTCGTCCCATTCTTCCCCAGCCGTCGATCACGCGCCAGTCGCCCGGACCATATTCCACGGCCACCACCGGCTCGCTCAAAGGCTCTTCGTCGTCCGCCGTATCATGACAGGAAACCTCCGCTTCATAGTCTGCCACCGCAATCTCTCCCAGAATAAAATCCTCCGGACGCAATTCGATATCAATCAGCATCGCCGGCAAATGGAAGCGCACAACCCCTTCTGCAATCCAGTCGTCTCCTGGCTTTAGCGGGGTAAGCGGATAACTGCCATGACAATATGTCTTTTCCTTATATCTGTATTTCATCTGCTTTTTCCGACGCCCCTATTCTGCGTTAATTTAATGTGTACAGATGTTCCTGCTGTCCGTCCGTATATTTCAGACTCCACCGGGTATACTCCCCGGCCGCCGCTCCAATCTGAGCGCCCCCATATACTCCCTCTGTACAAAGTCCGCACAAAACGCCGGAATCCACGATTTCGTGAAGCCTCTCCATCGAAATAACCGGTCCCTCTTTCTGTCTCCTAGCCATCTCCTGCATGATAAATCCCCTCTCTGTCACGGCTCATTCACACCGCGCTTTCTGCGGCGAACGGTACCAGCATAACACAGATGGCAGTTTTTGTCATTTACATTTCATCGACAATGGTCCGTCTTCCGATACTGTTATAGATCAATCCCTGGCGCTCCATCGCCGCCAGAGAAAAACAATTTCTTCCGTCAATTATGATGGGACGGCGCATCTTCTCCCGAAATACGACAGGAGACAACGCTTTTACCTGCGGCCACTCCGTAAAAATCAGACACAGATCGGCTTCTTTGAGCGTCTCCTCCGGCGTCTGACAATATTCGATCTGCGTCGGATAATACTTTTTATAATTCTCCACGCCCACCGGGTCCCAGGCTCTGACTCTGGCCCCGTCATCCAGCAGAATCGGAATGCTGACTAAAGAGGGGGCCTCGCGCAGATCGTCCGTTCCCGGCTTAAAGGTCAGCCCCAGCACGGCGACGGTCAGGCCCTTAAAATCATCGTAATACCGGCGAGCCTTTTTCAGCAGTTTAAATTTCTGATTCTCATTGACCTCAATGGTGGCCTTGATCGTCTTTAACTCATTGTCATTGTAGCTGGCCAGCCAGCTCAGCGCTTTTGTATCTTTGGGAAAACAGGAGCCGCCATATCCGATCCCCGCCTGCAGGAACTCTCTGCCGATCCGGCTGTCATAGCCCATTCCGCAAGCTACATCCTCAATATCCGCTCCCACCGTCTCACAGAGATTGGCAATCTCATTAATATAGGAAATCTTCAGTGCCAGAAAATCATTGGATGCATACTTAATCATCTCGGCGCTGCGCCGGTTTGTCACAAGCAGCGGCGAGTCAAATCCTTCATATACACGGCGAAGAACCTCCCCGGACGCCTCGTCCTCCACGCCGATCACAATGCGAGAGGCGTGCAGCGTATCCCGGACCGCAGTCCCCTGGGCCAAAAATTCCGGATTGGACGCCACAGTGAGACGCACTCCCGGACGGGCATTCCTGCGAATCCGTTCCTCCACCCGATCATTTGTACCGATCGGCACGGTGGACTTAACCACAACCACACTGTCTCTTTGTGCAGACTTTGCAATCTGCTCCGCCACCTGAAACACATAGCGAAGATTTGCTGAACCATCCCTCTTCTCCGGGGTTCCGACTCCGATAAAGATCGCTTCTGCATTCTGATAGGCTGATTCGTAGTCTGTCGTAAATGTGAGTCTGGACTGGTTTTTATGCATCAATTCTTCTAGTCCGGGTTCATAGATGGGGGGAATCCCCTGCTGCATGGCAGCAACCTTTGCCTCATCCGTGTCAACACAGACTACCTGATGTCCATGTTCCGCCAGACAGACTCCGGTGACAAGTCCTACATAACCGGTTCCCGCTATTGCTATGTTCATTTGAAAATGCTCCTGTCAATGAAACTGCTGTGAAAGGCTGATGGGAGCGCCAAACACGTGAAAACAAGGTTATCCATCGAGATCTTTCACGCCTGTTTTCTGTGCATCTACCGGGTTTTCGGCAGGGCGTCCGCTGCCGGACACATATCGTTTTAGATTCTGGTATGATTAAATGTATCATGGATCGCAGGGGGTGTCAAGAGAAAGCCGTCCAAAAACGCCATTTCCGGCCATGGCGTCACGCCGCAGATCGTGACGTCTCGCATGTGGTTAAACCCCATCACCGCGGGAAGGCCGCTTCTTCTGGCTTACCTCCTTTACCTCAAGGAACTGTATATCTCCGGTTAAAAGGAACATACAAACTAAGGCACAAGGAACGGGAAACAAAAAGAACTGCCGCACGGCCTACCGGATACAAAAAGCGGGAAACATTTCCTCCTTCAATGTGTTCCACATTTTGTATCAAGATTTTGCTGTGCGACAGCTCTTTTTATGGCTACGAGGTCAATGCTGCGGTATTACGGAGCAAGAGAACTTCTTGATTTTGTCAGTGGCAGAATACCGCTTTTGCTCCGCCTGCCACCGTCTTTTGTCTTTTGTGATTCCGTCTGCTTCCGGAAAAATAAGGTTTCTGACAGTTCCTGGAAACGCATCCCCTAAATAGCGTTCCGGCCCTTTGATCACATTTTTGTTTCTGAAAGGTTTTGATCTCTTTCTCAAATCGGAACTGCCATCCCCGCACGCTGAAATGACAGATCTGCGCTTCTCATAGACATATTCTGATTTTGTTCAGCGGCGGTCTCATTTTCGCTCTTTCCACCGCCGATTTTGCCTGGCTCTGGCTTTTTGATGAATCTCAGATTTTTGCTTTTCCCGTTTGTCTTCTGAGCTGCCCCTAAACAGCCCTTTCTCTGCCTGTTGATGCTCTTTCCCTTTGGTCTCCAGGACAGAATATTACGTTTGGCTCCAAAAACGTATATTTTTTTCCAATCCGGGCCGCCATCTGCGTGCGGTAAAATGGCTGAAAAGCTTAACACATCTTGCAAAACTTGTTTCTTCTCGGCAGCGAACCCTGCTTCTGCACGCCGCCGTTTTTCGTTTGGGATTTGGCCCCCGCCTCGCTATGCGAGGGCCAGTACCTGACGCTTCTGTTAAATCAAAAATTTGTGCTGCCGCTGACCTGCCTGGTAAACCGAATCGCTTTCCCCTATTCAAGCTTTGGCATCGGAATACCCCGCTTCTGGCTCTAAGTGTGCAGATCAGCCCGGCCATCTTTATCCGATAAAACGGCCGGTAAGATAAAACATTTGATACAGGCTCCTCTGATCAGCGGCCGTCCGGCTCTTTCTTCGTCCGCCGCTGAACGCGCTGGCCCCTCCTGATTAAGAAGAGGAAATTTTACAGCTCTTTGAAACAATATTTTGGTTCTTATGTCCGATGTGCGGGAATCGCTGCCCCTGATACAGCGCCCTCTGTCTCATGTTGCAATTTTGACTCCAAAAAGTCTGGACTTTCCAACCAGCCTCCAAGCTCCCTCTTACGCGCGATTTGATGGAAAGATAGCAGAACAACCTGCGCGGACATATTTTATCAAACAGCGAGTACTGGCTCCACCCGCCATCGCCTTATGCTTTGCTTTTGGTATTCTCTCTATTGAAAGAGGTTTCTGCTGATCCTATAAAACAAGGATTTTGGTTGTATAGTCCTATATACCTAAAACGCTACCCCTAATAGCGTACGGTATCAGAATACGCAGTCTCTGTTTCTAAGATATTACCATCATCATCTAACACTTCTACAACTACTTTTGCACGATAGGTATAATTATTGGGGGTAAGATCATATGTTTTGCTAATCTTTCCATTATCATACACTGTTTTGAAAGTAAAGATAACATCATCCCATAGAAACAAATTTCTACTACGCTGTAAGTATAATTTCATTCTGACATTACGATCTGGTGCTCCAGCGGAACAATCATATTCCGCACAACCATTCTTATCTATTGTTAAGCAAACTGATACAAATCTCAAGTATGTATAACGTGGTTGAACTGACGTTTCTTCTGATTGGATTTCATTTTCATTTACGACACTTCCATCATCTGCTAATGCGGTAAAGGAAAATATAAAAACAAACAGGATTGACAAATAAAATATTTTCTTCACACTAATCCTCCGAGGATACTTTCATAGTATTCTGCATTATTTGAATCAAATCACTTTTTACTAATTGATTCCCATAGACCATATATAAGTACTCTCCATCTTCCCATATGATCTGTAAATCATCGCCTTTAACTATCACCCTTGCCCAAGAATCATGAATAAATACTTTTTCTGCCGTAATATCTTCATCATCAATATTTAAAGAACTTGCATTCTTATAAATATAATAAGAGATTCTATTTCCACTCTTGTCAGAATAAACAACTCGTTTTGGAAAGTCAGAACTATCTACTTCAACAATAGTGTACTCTTTTGGAAGCCAATCCGGTACATACATTCCCAAAAAATCCGCATGATCGAATTCAATTCCTCCATCTGTTTTCTCTGTTAATCGCAATTCCTGCGATCTAGGAAAAATAGTCGAAATAAAATTATCCACGCCCGCGGCAAATGCGTCGACAGTGCAGTACAAAGTGGTAGTCATGATTGCTGACAGGAAGATGGCCGCCATGGCCAACCTGCGCGGCGTATGCCTGGCTCTGACAGCGCGGCGCGGGCTGGCGGTGGAACTGGCGGTGTTACCTGCATCTCTTCGTTTCTGGCTCTGAACCTTTTTTACCTCCTGGGAGAGCCGCTTTTGAAAAGCAGCTCTCTGTTCAGGAGTCGGGGACCGGTCTGGATCTTCCGCCAATTCCCTGGCTTTTTTCAGCCAGTAATCAGCTTCCTCCGTCTCCTCATTTGACAGCACAACTCGTAAAAAAGTCTCTTCACATTCTTTCTGCTCCCGCTCTGCTGTCAGATTGATTCTTCGATTTTCTGTTTCGTTTTTCTTCATTGACCTCGTCTCCATAATACATCGCTGCCTTTCGACGTGCTCTAGCCAGATAGACTCTGACATTTCTAGCCTTGATTCCCAGTTTCTGTCCTATCTCGCTATCGCTGAGACCGTTTTTATACTTCTCAAGCAATAACGCTCGATCTCTCGGCTCCAAACGCTCCAAAACCTCCGTCAGCCTCCGTCTCTTTTCAGCGATGTCTGCTTCCATCATGCAGCGCTCTTCCGGGGTCAAATCTGTGGAAGGTATCTCCAGCCAATCGTTATCGTTCAGGCATAGAAGAAGCTTTTTCTTGGAGCGCCTTCTGCCCTCATCAATGGCCACGTTCCGCATGACGCTGTACATATAAGAAAGCTGCTTGTCTTCCTCTTTCTTGCAAAGCGTCTCCGCCCGTATAATCAGCCGTAAAAATCCCTCCTGGATCAAATCTTCTCTCTCGCCCTTGCTCAACTGCTTTCCAAGGACCTGTTCAATCGCATAGTCAGCCAAGCCATGGCCTTTGTCATATAACTCTGCTATAACCCGTTTCGCTTCTGCATCAACTAAAACATCTTTTTTATGCAGCATCATATGTCCCCCTAGCTCCCTTTATCGTATTTGTCAAAGCATATTTTCCCGGTTCCTCTTTCATACCAGCACCTCGCTGACGTAAAACCGCACGGTGCTTCCCGGCAGCTCTGTCACCAGATAAAAGGGAATCTGACGCTGCATAATAGATTTTACAACTTGTCCATGGGGTTCTCCTGTCGCACATTCATTATCTGCTGTCGCCACCACAATCGCGTTGCGTTTCGGAAGAATCTCCTCATGGAACAGGGACTCTGACCCGTGGCCAGGCAAAAGCCAGCATCCGACACGGGGCAGATAAGACTGATAGTGACGTTTCAGCCGTTCACGGGGACCCTCACCGGATACCTGCAGATTGCCTGTATAGATGCAGCCTGACCGTATCCTGGTGTAATAACTCCATTTCCCCTCCTCTGTGAACTGCTCATACAATGCATAATCCGCACTCTCCGGGCCGGCATAGACCGTCATGGATACCGCGCAGAACGGACCCTCGAATCGCTGATAGGCTTTTCTCAGACGGCTCTGCATTTCTTCGTCATCCCATAAGTGTTTCAATGTTTCTACCGAAGCGGCCTCCTCCAGAGGAATCTCACTGGCCCTGAGACACTCTTTCATTTTCTCCATCCGCTCCCTCTGCCGGTAGGTTTCCGGCTGGTACACCCAGTCCATGTTCTCATCCACAAATACCCGGAACCCCGAAATGGCCTTCCAAGGCGGGAGATACATGGGAAGATTCGCATCAAATACATTTTTTACCTGATCCGTCTCCTCTGCCACCTGTGTCACCACAGGAAGCTTTGCGTCCATAACCTGCCATGCCGACAATGCCGTTTTTGGCGTTGTAATCAGCCGCCCCAGAAAATCGTCCGGCTGACCGCCCTCGCAGAGATGCTTCAACAGCGTGTATGCTCTCTCTTCCTCGTGAAGAAACGGGAGAAAAACTTTTTTCACGCGGCACCAGCCCATCAAAATCTCCAGACCGCTCGCATGTTCTCTGTCTACAGAGCTTAAAAAAACTCCGTCGATTACTTCCCCCTCATGAAAATTTTGCTTCACGAGATCGGCCATCAATCTGGCCGAAGTGTCAGAACCGCAGTCAAAAACTACATTCTGCCCTTTTTCAAACTGCTCAGTGATAAATGTTCCCTGTCCGACTGGCTGAAAAGTTCTAATCATTTTGCTTGGCTCCTTCCGTCTCTTTGTAGGTCTCCTTTTGATTGGCTCTTATTTTTTAGAAGCGCTTCTACTATATATAACGAAAGGCTTGACAAAATGTAACACCTCTTTGGAAAATTTTTTAAGTTTTTTTCTATTTTTTTTCAAAAAACCAGCTTTTTCAGCGTTTTTCTACTCTATATTTGCGTAATATGCGTTCCGTTTGACATCCTCCTCTTTTTCGACAATCGCACGTCTGAAATGATTAAGCCATTAAAAAAATGGCGATCCGGCAATAAATTTACGGAACCGGCAATTTCACAATCACTTGATCCCCCTCCCGGTAAACCGATCCCGCAGAGGGCCAGCAGGGAATTTCCTCTGTCTCTGCTTTCTCCAATGCCGCCGTATATTCATATCCAAGCGTTCTCCACAGCCCCAAAATCCGTTCCGTCGAACCGCATTCTTTTTCCTGATCCCACTCATAAAAAGACCAGCCAATCGTCTCTCCCTGCACAAGTCCCGGCGCAGGCAGGGGGGACCAGCGCCCCGCAAAATAAATCTGGGATGTGGACGGCGCGCCGGTCTGCTCTATCGCTTTTGCCAGCTCCCAGGTCAATTTACACTCCTGCTGATAGACCTGATATGCCGTTCCGGTGAGCTGGACGGTCTGTCTGAACTGCAGGCCGATAAAAAGAACGGCGGCCAGACAGGCCCCTCTTTGCAGCCAGTATCGCTTCCCAAAATTTTCAAACACCAGATGAATCAGGTAGCACCACCCAAATGCAATCGTAAAGGACAGGGCAAGCTGCGCTCTTACCTGATCCGGTCCGCCTGCATAAAGAGGCAGCAAAAAAGGGGACACATACAGAATCAGAGCGGCAATTCCATAAGCTGCGCAGCCGCGGCCGCGTCTGAAACGATACAGAACGATAAGCATCGTTCCAAACAGCGCCGCCGTGTAAGCCAGCGTGTAAAAAACGCCCGCTCCTGTCAAAATCTGAATTCCATAATGATACAGATCCCGGAGGCATTCAACGGCCGGCTTTGTCCCCCATCTGCGCATTCCAGCCACATAGGCCGTGGAACGAAACGAGCCGGTGGAAAGATACAGGCCAACTTTTGCAGCCGCCTGGCTGATACCAAATGCTAAGAGAAAAAATAATACGTGCTGGATTGCAAGACGCCACCAACCGCGCTCGCCCTCCCTGTGATCATACTGCCAGAGATAGAGCGCGGCCGCAGCGGCGATATACAGCGCCACCAGCGCCTGATACGAACTGAAGCTCCACACCGCGGCCAGAAGGCCCGCCGGCCACAACCACCAAACACCGTTCTCTGTCAGAAGATACGAAACCAAAACGACGGCCGCGAGGCACAAAAAAACTGCCCAGGCCACTTCCATGCTCTGCAGCAGAAAATGAAACTGTTCCGTCATGGCCGGATGCGTCAAAAAAAACAGGGGAAACAGCGCCAGAAAGCCTTTCTTTCTGCCTTCTGCCAGACGGCACAGAGCCGCCTGCCACAGCAGGCAGGACGCCGCCAAAAACAACAGCGCAAATAAAATCGACGCCTCATAGTGAAACACGGTCTGCCCAAACAGATATTTGCTGACCACCAGCCCAGGCCTCTCGTGGTACAGCCACGACAGCAGCATTTCCTGCGGCGCATTTATCATAATCTCTGTGTCGATCGAGATACTGCGGTATATCAGACGGGAAGCAAAGGGAAGCAAAGCCAGCAGGATCGCCAGAATATTTCCGATCCAAAAGCCGGAGAATGCAGAACGCTTTTTCATCTTAACCTCCAATATGCGGCCCTGTACGCCGGCGGCGCTGGCTCCTTTTTCATGCAGAAATATTTTGTTTCAGTATATCACAGATAACGAGCCGCGGTCAACTACGGAAATCGGAAGAATGCGTCAAAAAAGCTCTAAATAAGCTCTTTTTTGCTTTTTTTAAGATGAAACCGGACCTTGCGGTGTCTGTGAGGAAATCGCAGAAACGCTTTTTCGTTTTTTAGTAAATATAAAAGGCTTTTTACATCATTTCCATCGAAAAGCATTATTGTTACACTAGGAGAAAGGGAGGATACCATGAGCGATTATAAAAGACAAATAGGAGCAAGGGTAAAAAATGCACGCACGATGAGGGGCATCACACAGGAAACTCTGGCAGAAAAACTGGATGTCTCCGTGAGCTGCATCAGCCGAATTGAAACAGGTTCATCTATCTGCAGTATCAAAACTTTGCTTTCCATTTCAGAGATTTTGGATGTGGGCATAGAATATCTTCTGTATGATTTCGTGACCAATCATGTGGTTACAGACCCGCTGTCGTCCGAAATTCTGCTGACGATCGAACCGATGCCGGACAACTATAAGGAGCATATTCTGCGGGTGATCCACAGCCTTTATCAGAGCCTGCCCCCCACTTAGGACACGGCTCAGAGGGACTCCAGCAATGCATGACAGCACGCATAAAGCGATATTAAGAAATAAGAGACACGATCCGAAGGGGCGATTCAAAACAAAGATTTTATACAATATATGGTATCTATGAGCGAATAGACAGAGCCATATCTTGTGTTTTTTCTTAGTTTATGACAGCCCCTTCCTCTTTTTTGTATCATTGATTTGTTAATTTTTACTCCATTTTCAGTAAATTATTTCCGAAGGGATCAAACAATTTCCCCATTATGAAAATCCGATTTCTCAGCCTTATGAACAGGCGTTTCCATATATTATTCGGTGATGGTCAAATAATAAAATGTTTTTCCATCCTTTTTTCTGTGATTATTCCAATCTTCTTCTATAGAATTCTTCACATTTTTGGCATCCATAAAATTATTTCCTCGTTTTTTACAATGTTCCGCTAACAATTCATCGCTGATATCAAGATAGATTACTACATCACAATCCACAATAATTGTAGTGAACAATGGATGCCCGACTTTTACCGATATTTTCTCATAGACCAGCTTATCAATAAAGTCACCAATCTCCTTCGTCCATGGTTTTTGGCTGATAAATTCCGCTTCCTCCCTGGTTAATTGCGGCCATAATTCATCGTCCAAATCTACACAATCAGGAATTTGCTTCAGCAAGGTTGTTTTGCCACAGCACGTTGTTGCCAAAACACAGATACGCTCATTTTTATGTTTATCGAAAATTGCATTCAGTGCATTTATCGTTTCCCGGGCAGACGTTTGTATTGACATGCCGAAATTCTCCTACTATATCTATACTTTGATTAATGGGTACAAAATTCCGAAAAGGAAGTATTTTTATGGAACGTATTGTTGTTATATTTTATCTGCTTCCCTCTAATTTTATCTTAAATAGACCTGTTTTGTACTAGAATGAAACTTTCTCTGGCTTCTAGCTATTTGTACAAAACGAATATGTACTGTCGTAAGGAATTCCATTGTGGTATACAGTAAATTTGCCTTCATACTACAACTCACGTACATAAATCTTAGGCTCTCCCATAGTATCACATATTTCATTGAAAAATATTTGCATTTTACTTATCACATCTTGAATACCCACATGTTTTAATCTTATTCCTATTTCCTTAATAAATACGCTATTACTATCGTTCACTACAAATACTGGTAACAAGCAGTAAAGTCTCTCTGCCTTTAATCTTAGTTCGTCAGTACATTTTATGTCACAATGTATTTGTCTATAATTATAGCCCTCAGCATATGTCACTTGATAACAATTACAATCCTTTTCATAAAATGCTCCCCACATTTTTTTGTTGTCTCTTATTTTCGTATTTGGTAAGTACTTAAATTCATTTCGCATACAAGGCAATTCCAGGTTTGCAATTATGTATTTGTATACTTTTTCTATAGTTTGCCTAGCCTTTTTATTATTTAAAGGTAGAACCTTTAATATTTCTTCGTATCTAAAATCAACAACTGCATACTTCACCATCTCACTCACTACAGTATTTTTCGTGTATAAGTAATCGTATGCGCGCAAAAATTTACATATATAGTATTCAATACAGATTATAGGTATTACACTTATATTCTTGTAATAAGGCAACTCTCTTTTTACTATATCAATAAAATTATAGTATGATTTTACTGCTAATTTGTTATTAGGAGGAACGTCAAAAAACACAATAATATTATCTGCTTCTTCATATATTTCTTTTAACTTATTAAACAAATTACTGCTTCCATCCGAAAAATATATGTTATTTCGTACCCACAATGTTTCAATAAAATTGAACTAGGTGTTTCATTACCATCTTCAAATAATAACTTAACTCCCATGCTACAATTTCCTTATACTTAGTCTTAAATCGTTTGTATATATTACTTGTATGATAGCAGCTTCGTTTGTACTTACAGCGCTTATATCATGCAGGCTCATAACTACCATCTTGGATGTTTTTAATATACGATTCAATATATCTTCGGTTATATACAAGTCTGCGTTATCCAATAATACTACATCCTTGTTGCTACAAATATCTATTAGCTTCTCTTTCGCATAATTCATTTGATGGTAATTACAAAAGACCCAATTCAGATCATTGCGAGAACAATATAAATCTAATGCTTGTAATAACATGGACTTGCCAGAACCAGAATTACCAGTAAGTATGTTTAATTTAACCTGTTGTGCTAGTTGATTAAGAAAAACTTCAGCAAAATGTGCTAT
>CAJUHP010000039.1 GCA_910586125.1 uncultured Lachnospiraceae bacterium
CGAAGCCGGCGCCGCAGTAGGTGCCGTTGCCGCAGTGAGGGGCGTCAGGGCGCGCAAATCCGGCATAGCCGCAATTGTCGCAGATGCCGTCGCCGTTGGCATCGACGAAGCCGGCGCCGCAGTAGGTGCCGTTGCCGCAGTGAGGGGCGTCAGGGCGCGCGATTCCGGCGTAGCCGCAGTTGTCGCAGACGCCGTCGCCGTTGATGTCAACGAAGCCGGCACTGCAGTAGGTGCCGTTGCCACAGTGGCGGTTGTTGTGATGAATGGCGACGTAAAAGCCGCCGCAGCGGTCACAGTAGCCGTCGTTATTGACGTCGGTGAAGCCGGCGGTACAGGTGGTCCCGGCGCCGCAGTGGACGGATGTGTAGACCGGGATGTTGGTGTCTGCCGGCACCTCAGCGGGGGCCGGCGTGGGACTGATACCCATGAACAGAGCCAGTGTCAATGCGGTTATGCTTGAAAACAGTCTGTGCATGTTTGGGTTCCTCCTTTTCTCGTGGGGATGGGTTTATAGGGTTCTAATAGTTTTCCAGGCTTTCCATCTTTCCGAACAGAACGGAGGACAGAAGGGCCAGAAGACTTGCGCAGGCTACGGCAATCAGAATCAGAATCAGAAAACCGGCTTCGATGCCGGCGGCTGCAGTACCGGCAGCCGCTCCGAGTATGCCGAGCAGCATGATGAGACCTTGGGTCAGCATCCGTACCATGGTCAGGCCAAAGCCGCCGAAGAGCGGTTTTAGGATACCGTCGCATACCATGGAGATATACAGGCGGTTGGCCTGAAGGCAGGCGTAGATCAGAATGGATAAAAGGATCTGAACCGGGGAGAGCTTCAGCGCGATTCCGGCCGGGATACATAGGAGCGCGCCGTCTACAAGTGCTTTGATGTGTTCCAGAAGGGTGGAGTACCAAAGCTTGCGCAGGGGCGTATCCGGCAGAAGGAATGTATAGGGATTGCTGAGTTCTTTGCTCCATTTGGGGGCGATGCTGCTGAAAATGAAGGTCAGGTATGCGCTTACGCCGGGCAGGATAAAGACGGCGGCCTCTCCCACTTCCATATCTTCAACGGAAAATACTTGAAAAAAGACGGCGGCGAGAGCGGCAAGACCGATTCCCAGCATAATGAAGCTGTTATAGTTTAACAGGAAAAAGCGGCTTTTTTTATATTCCAGAAGCTGGCGGTAATAGATGGCTTTGGCACCGTTTCCTTTGTATGCGACGGACGCTTTTTTGTATTTTGTCTTGCGTGTGGATTCGACTCTTCCGGTTTTCTGGCGCTTTAGGGCGGCTTCGTATTCGTCGGCAAAGGTCATGGCGTCTTCAAAGTATTGGCCGGTGCATTTCATTCGCCGGACAGTGAAGGCTGTGGCGGCAGCAGTTATCAGGTACAGAGCCGCACAGATCAGGTTCAATGTATCCGGGCCGATTAAAAGCAGCCGGATAAAAGCGATGTTCCAGCCGATTAGAGGAATAAGCTGCAAGAGCGGATGGCTTAGCGTATCTCCTACCAGAGCGAAACTTAGGGGTTTGGTAAAAAGCTGGCTCACAAACAGCAGGGCCATGGCGCCGATACAGGCCCACACCAAGCCCCGAAGAACCGCGTTTCCTCTCTCCTTTAAAAATTCGTTGCCGAAGACGAGAAGCATCAGCGAAGCTTCCAGAATGTTTTCTACGACAAACGTGACAAGGAAATAGAGGATCATCTTTGTCACTGGCACATGAAACCAGATCACGCCTCCGGCTGTGATAAACAGATTCAGAACCAGAGATACCGGCAGCGTCTTGGCATGGGCGTAGAGAAGGATCTGTTTGGGGCTGATTGGCGCGGAAAAAATAAAATGTACGTCGCTGTGCTTAAAGGCCAATCCCCGTTTGCGCGCGTAGGACAGCAGGTTAACCGGAATGGTCCAAACCACGAAAAAGGACAGAATCAGGGAAATTCCCTCTCCTCCTGTGACAGACATATCCGAAAAAATAACGTTGAAGGAGTTTAGCATCATCGCCACATAGAGGACGATGAAGAGAATGGCGACATAGGTAAGCGGCTTGCGCAGCCTGGCCTTTAACCGGTTTTGAAAACTGCGGACCGTGACATAGATCAGAGCGCTCATGACTTCGTCTCCTCCCCATGTTTCTCCTCTCGGTGTTCTTTTCCGGTTGTTCCAAAAAAGATCGCGTCCAGATCCTGGTCGCCGGCTTCTTCTCGGGTATAAGTAGCGATAATATGGCCTTTCTCCATAATAAACACGATGTCCCACAGTTCGTTGACCATTTCCAGCATATGCGTGCTGATCAAAACGGTGACGCCCTGACTGCGAAGCTCCAGAACGACTTCTTTTAGCTCTTTGATCGCCTGAGGGTCCAGGCCGACCATGGGTTCATCCAGAAGAATGACTTTTGGTTTGATTGCCAGAGCACAGCAGATACTGACTTTCTGCATCATACCTTTACTCAGTTCGTTTCCCAGTTTGTCCTGTTTGTCATCCAGCTCAAAGCGTTGAAGAATCTCTTCGATCTCGACATCGGTCACATCGCTATGATAGGCCCGCCGGATGTATTCGAGGTGTTCCCGCACCGTCAGAGCGTCAAAAAGTGCCGGGATCTCCGGAACATAACCAAAGATCTGCTTGGCCGACAGCTCTCTGGAGGGAATCCCCTGGATGGTAATGGCGCCGTCATAGCGCAGCAGACCCGAAATGCTTTTGATGATGGTGGATTTGCCGGCGCCATTTGGCCCTAAAAGGATGCCGACCTGACCGTTTGGAACGGTGAAAGATACATCGTCTACAGCAAGCGTTTTGTGATAGCTTTTAGATAAATTTAAAATTTGCAGCATGAGAAATCTCCTTTGTAGCATAGTGTAGTGTCCGTATAATGCTATCGTAGCTCTGCACCGAACCAAAGTCAATTGCTTAATGGTTAAAATTTTCTTACAAAAAAACCTGGATATATTATACAGACACGCGCCAATTTTTTGACACGTGTCTGTATGAAATCATCAAAAAAACTGTGCTTAGATTATTTCAATTTGGCACATCTGCATTGCCTGCAGAGCCTGTTTATGAGATTCGGGTGTCACGCCGGCACAGCAGGAAGATATCACGCGAATCGGTATTTCGGGAAGAAATGCTTTGATTAGCAAGGCGTTGGAAATCACACAGATGTCGGTACACAGACCGACCAGGGTGATGTCATCGACGGGATCCGTCCGATGTATTTCATTCAAAAGGCCAGCCAGTTCTTTGCTGCCAAAGGTATCTTTATCAATCACGCGAAAGCCTCTCTTTCGCGTCAGTTCCTGCAGGCTGGCATCCAGCTCCCACCCCTTGGTCCCACGGATACAGTGGGGAACCGGCAGACGGCGTCCTTCCTGCGTATGAAGATAGTTGTCTTCGTGCGTGTCTCTGGTGAAAATGACGGGTCCTTCCCAGCCCACCGCCAGTTCTCTGACCGGTTCGGTGATTTGAACCGCTTCAGGAGTTCCCAGACTTCCGTCGATAAAATCATTCTGCATATCAACGACAATTAAAATTTTGGACATTTTGTTCCCTTTCTGACTGGGTGAGTTTTCTTTTGTACGGCGCCAGAAGTTCATTCAGGAGCGACGCCACGGTTCGCATTAGGCTTTCGACCGCAATGTTCCTTGGTATCAGCGCCGTGGCTTTGCTCCTTTTTCTCTGTAATTTTACATTCCCTTTAAGGACAGTATATCATAAATACTAGTAAAAGGGAACTGAATTTGGTTCTTTTCTAGGTGATTTTCTTTTTCATACGCTTCATCAAAAGCCAAGTTCCGATAAAAACAGCGGCGACCAGCAGCCAGGTGACAATCTGGCCGAGCATGCCGGTTTTTTCGACCACTTCTTCCCATGCGCCGCCTGCGATGACACCGAGATTGACAAGAATAACATTCCATAAAAAAGAGCCGATGATCGTGAATGGCAGAAAGACGGCCATACTCATTCCTGCCATTCCGGCAGGAATCGAGATCAGGCTGCGCAGAATCGGAATGCAGCGGCAGACTAAAACGGTGGCTTTTCCTTTTTCCTGAAACCAGGCGAATGCGCTGTGAACTTCATCGCCGTTAAAGTGCAGAATCTGCCCAAGTTTTCCGTTTAGCAGCCGCTCCAGTTTCTCAGCGGAACAGGCGCGGCCTACGCCGTAGAGAGCCAGGGCTCCCACCAGGGAGCCTGCGGTGGCAGCCCAGATCACTCCCCATTTTCCCATAGCGGTATAGGTGGTTAGAAATCCGCTGAAGGTCAATATGACCTCGGATGGGATCGGGGGGAAAATATTTTCTATGGCGATCAGAAACAGAACACCCAGGTATCCCCAGCGTTCAACCAATATTATCATCAATTCCTTCATCTCATACCTCCCTATCCATTTTGGATTTCCTGCGTTCGCTCATATGGTTGCATAGTTTCTGCAGCTCCGCCATGGGGATCGGCGCGAAGCTCAGCCCCATGACAATAGCCCACTGGTCCGGATTCATACTCTGTACCTGGAAGACGGAAGCCAGAGAAGGAACGGAAACGACGCTGATCTGCAGAACGAAGCAGATCAGAAACGCCAGAACCAGTTTGATATTGCTGAACCAGCCGATATGAAACAGCGATCGTTCGCTGCGGACATTGAATACATGAAACAACTGCGACAGGCTCAACACGGAGAAGGTCATGGTTCGCGCCATGGGAAGACCGTAGAAACGATTCCCGATCAGATAGGCGTTCAAGGCCAGCGCGCCGATCACAATTCCTTCCAGAACCATCTGAAAGGCCAGGCCGTCGGAGAAAATTCCCTTGTTTCTGGCAATCGGCGGGCGTTCCATAATGGCTTCGTCGGCGCCTTCCACCCCCAGGGCGATGGCCGGCAGAGAGTCCGTTACTAGATTCATCCACAAAAGCTGAACGGGAAGCAAAGGGGATGCATGCCCCAGCAGGATCGCTGTAAAAATTGTTAAAATTTCGCCGATATTGCTGGAGAGAAGAAAGTGAATCGACTTGCGGATATTGTCATAGATTACACGCCCTTCCTTCACGGCGGCGACGATGGTGGCAAAATTGTCATCGGTCAAAATCATGTCGGCGGAATTCTTTGCCACATCCGTGCCGCCCTTGCCCATGGCGCAGCCGATGTCGGCGGCTTTCAGAGCGGGAGCGTCGTTGACGCCGTCCCCTGTCATAGCCACCACCTGACCAGAATGCTGGAGCGCCTTTACAATCCGAACCTTGTGTTCTGGAGAAACGCGGGCATAAACAGAGACGGAAGGTGCCGTTTGTATCAATTCTTCCTGGCTCATCCGTTCAAGCTGGGGGCCGGTCAGTATGGAGGCGGCATTCCGATTTGGCAGAGCGGCCTGCAGAGAAGCGGCCTGCAGAAGCAATCCGCCGTTCTTTTGGCGGCTTTCTGTCAAAATTCCGAGCTGTCTGGCGATGGCCGCCGCGGTCGCCGGATGGTCTCCTGTGATCATAACTGGGCGGATTCCTGCGCTTTTACAGGTATGTACTGCCTCGCAAACTTCCGGGCGCGGCGGATCCATCATACCGATGAGACCGATAAAAGTCAGTCCGGCAGCCTTGCGTGCAGAGGTTCTTTGCGGACTTCCCGCCGTTTCCAAAACAGCGCCTACGGCGATCACACGCAGGCCCTCTTTTGCCATGGCATCGTTTTCCCGCAGCAGACGGCTGCGAAGCGCTTCGTTTATGGGCGTCGGGCTGCCTGCACTGTAAACATTGCTGCACAGTGAGATCAGGATGTCCGGGGCGCCTTTTACGATGGTCGCCATTCCTTCAGCCGTTCGGTGTACCGTGGTCATTCGCTTGGCCGCGGAATCAAAGGGGATCTCACGAATGCGGGGATATTTCTGTTCGAGCTCATCTTTGTATAATCCCAGAGATAACGCAGCCTCCACCAATGCTTTCTCCGTCGGTTCTCCCAACAGGGTGTAGGAGGGCCTGCGGTTTGGATCTGCCTTCTTTTTTCCATATCCCTCTCTTTTTATCTCACGTCTAAGAACCGTGTCATTGCACAGACAGGCACAGGTAAAAAGCTGTCTGGCAAAACTTCCGTTCATCGCTTCCCTGCCTTTTGCTGAGGCGATACCGGTGACAGTCATACGGTTTTGGGTCAGCGTTCCGGTCTTATCCGAACAGATAACGGTGGCACTGCCCAAGGTTTCCACCGCCGGCAGTTTTCGGATCACTGCATTTTTCTTTACCATTCGCTGTACGCCCAGTGAAAGCATGATCGTGACAATGGCGGGCAAGCCCTCCGGGATCGCTGCCACTGCCAGACTCACAGACGTCATAAACATTTCAAACAGCGGCTGTTTCTTCCAGAGCCCTACGAAAAACATGATTATGCAGATCCCCAGAGACAGAATGCCAAGAATTTTGCTGGTCTGGGCCAGCCGCTTTTGAAGCGGGGTATCCTTTCCTTCATCGTTCAGTATTAAAGTAGCAATATGTCCGACCTCTGTGTCCATGCCGGTTGCTGTCACGATCATACTTCCCCGCCCGCTTGTTACGACGGTGGTGGAAAGCGCCAGATTATTCCGCTCCGACAAAGGCGTGTTTTCAGACGGGAGAACGGCCGCGTGTTTTTCAACGGGAAGAGATTCTCCGGTGAGAGCCGACTCCTCGATCTTTAGATTGACCGCTTCCAGAAGGCGTCCGTCTGCCGGAACAAAGCTTCCCGATTCCAGATAGACGATATCGCCTGGAACGACCAAAGCCGCGTCAATCTGCTGTCGGCGGCCTCCGCGCAGAACCAGAGCCGAAGGCGCTGACAGTTTTTTCAAGGCATCCAGAGATTTTTCTGCTTTTGTCTCCTGCACGACGCCAAGGACAGCGTTTACTGTAATAATAACCAGTATGATAATCGGATCGGTCAGATCCTTTTCTCCGTTTAGAAAAGAAACCGCTGTGGAAATGGCCGCCGCTCCGATCAGCGTGAGAATCATAAAATCCTTCCACTGTTCCAGAAATTTGATCAGAAGAGAGCTGTGCGGTTTTTCCTTCAGACGGTTTTCTCCGTTCTGCCGGAGTCTGGCGGACGCCTCCGAAGGGGTCAGCCCATTTTCTTTGTTGCTGTGCAGATGGGAAAGGACCTGTTCCCCGGTCATAGTGTGCCAATACAATCCTGATTCCTCGTCTGAATGTTTTCTCCTAATTTTACGCGGAAATAAGCGGATTTATGCCGGGTGGAAAGGTACAGAAAAAGGCGCTGCCTTACGCAGCGCCCTACTCTGGTTAAAAGTCGTGAACGGTTATCGGTTTTCATTGATATAGATATTGGCACGGCTCTGAATGATGTCCGCCACTTCTTTTGCCGGTTTCTGGCCGGAGAAAAAGGCAGCCGCTTCTTCCGTGACAATATTGATTAGATTGTCATCGAAAACAGCCACTTCGCTGACGGTAGTCAGAATTCCCATGACTGTCTCGATCTCCTCCTCTGTCATAACAGGAAGGATAATCTCCTGATCGTTGAGCCAATATACATCGTCGTACTCTTCTCTTTGGCCGGTGGTGGGATCTTCCCAGTAAGGCCGCTGCATTGCCCTTGTTTTCTGATCTTCCAGACAGCTTAAGCGGAGCGGCCAGCCATTTGTCTCTTTACTCTGATAATCTTCTAAGAGATACTGCCGTATAAACTCCCAAACACCGTCCTGATGCCGGGACTTGGCGGACATGGCGATGCTCAGATTCGACATGATGCAGGCGCCGTTGCCGGGAGCTGAAGGAAAGCCGATCATGGTAACAGGTTCTCCGAAAGAGCCATGCAGCATATCGCGGTACTGTGTAAAGCTGTTCAGATACAGCATAGCCAGCAAAGTTCTGTCTTCCCGGTACATGCTTTCATACTTTTGCCAGTAGTTGTCTTCCTCGTACACGCTGTAATCAAATTGTTCCGGAAAGGTATTGCAGAATTCCAGCAGACGAATGAATTCGTCGGAATTAAAATTGCACTTGCCGGTCTTCCAGTCTACAAACTGGCTGCCGGTACGGTACATCGCCGTATACAGATAGTTTTCGCGGGTCATCTCATCAAAGATTACCATATCTTCCGGCAATGAGGACAAAAGATTCTGCAAATCTTCCATGGTCCAGCCGGGGGTATCCCCCACATATTTTGTCTTGGCCACCACAGTCTGAACATTGAAGGAAGGGATCAACTGATACAGTTTTCCGTCCACCGAGTACGCTTCCAAAATATTGGCGAAGAAATCTTCTCGCTTCATATCCGGATCCTTGTCAATAAAGGGATACAGATCGGCAAACAATCCTTTGCTCTCATAGCTGGAAACGGGCATAGCTGAATTCAGATACAAAATGTCCGGCACGTTTCCGGAGATAATATCATTGTTTAGTTTGGTGATGCCGGCAGTCCAGTTCCCCATTTCACTGTAAGCGGCTTCGTAGTCTGTGATCTGAATCCGGTAGTTTTCGTTGGCCTTATTAAAGGCCAGAACTTTGGGACGAACCTCCCACATATTTCCATAACACGCCAGTTTCAGGACGGTTTTATCTTTGACGTCGGCCGGATCCACTTTGGTCAGTTTGGCAATGCGGTATTCCCCCTCGTTGTTATTGGCCATATAATCGTATTCCAGCATCATCATATTCTGATCGTCCAGAATAATCAGATTGTTCATATTGCTGCTGTCCAGATCCGAGTCAATAAAATTCAAAATTTCTTTCTTATCGCTCTCTCCTTCCTTGCAGCCATAGACAGCCGAAGTGTCATACAGATAGAGATCATACTCTCCGCCGTAGACATTTGGACAGGTATTTAAAGAAGAGTTGTTCATTCCGGGAATCGTAAGGGGTTCGGAAAGGGTTTTGGTGGTCAGATCCAGTTTGCGTATTGTTTGCTGCCAGACGCCGTTATTCTCCCCCCAGTACTGAAAGAGAAGCTCCCCTTTTCCATTGAGATAAAAATTGCCGCCTTCCTCGATTTCCAGCTTAAATTCTTCTTTTTTTGCTCCGCTGTTATCATAAAGAGCATATGTATTGCCGCTGTCACTCTGAATACTGCAGAGAATGCCGTTTTCTGTGGCGATGACGGAATTGACATAGGTATAGGAGGGCGTATTGTTGCCGTTGCGTCCCAGTTCCTGACGCCACTGCTCTTTTCCCTGCAGATTGATGCCGATCAGATAAAACGTCTCTTCATAAACCGAATTATTCGGTTCCCGGTTATCGTTATAGTATTCATTGGTCAGCAGATACAGGTTGGTTCCGTCAGAGATCATTTGATTGATATTGTATCCGTAGCTGACCGCTCCGCCCTCCGGATATTTTTCATCGAAATCAGCTGGAGTCTCTTCCGGTACACTTTCTGTCTCGGCCGGGGCCGTCTCTGTGGTCTCGCCGGTCTCTTCTTGTGTTTCTTCGGAGGTTTCTTCTGTCTCGTCTTCGCTATCCTCGACAACAGGCATCCGAGCTACGGCATCCGTTATCATTGAACCAGTGGAATCGCTCTGTTTGGTCTCAATCTCCAGGTCTATGATCTGCGTATCAGAACCGTCAAGATTCATAGTCAGAAGGAAATTTTCCTGACCGGTTTCTCCCCAGTTCATGCAGAGAAGATACAGACGATCTCCCACCCGGCAGACCGTTCTGGTATTGTTGATTGTTCGCTCTACGCTGATAGGTATGCTTTCAGCCCGAAACACATGTTCTTTTGCTGCGGCGTTGGCCGCGCTGTCATTTTTGCCGCCGCAGGCGGCCAGACTGCCGAGCATTGTGAAAATCAGAAGAAGGCTCAGTATCCTCTTTCCTGTTTTGCTCATTCTTTGTTCCTCCCCTTTTTCATTTTCCACTCTCTCTTTTCCTTTGGTTTCTCTGTCTCCAAACGGGCTTTTCTCTTAGCCTGTCTGGCCCAGTGTGCTTCCTGTTGGTCTGCCAGCCAGTTTTTAACATCGGAGAAATGGAACGGTCTGGCTTTCCATCCGATACGAATCCAGTGAATCAAGACTGCCGCAGGAAAGACGAGAAGAAGCATCTGCACAGCCAGTAGAATAGAAAGGATATCTTCCCATCCTCTTGCGGCGTTTTCCCAGTACGGATAGATAATGGCCTTGCTGTTCATGGAGCGGGTTCCAAACTGCCCCAGTACGGACAAAAGATTCAGAAAGGAAAATCGCTTTGAATTTTCTACGACCTGGATTTCTTCCTCCTCAAATCCGATATGATCCTCCACCATTCCCTTGGCAAAGCCAGTGATTGGATTGGGCATTACAATCTCATAGGTATTGATGCCGCTGTGTCTCCCATATGTATTCAGCATTTCATAGGGCAGATAAACAGTACCGGCAGCGGCTCCCGCCTTTTCGTTCATAAATCCGGTTTCACTTTCGATCACACCGGCTACAACGCCGATATGGGAATCGGGACCACTGCCAATGGTGATGGGCTGCCCGGCAATATCGTAGGAGCCAAAGAGCTGCCAAGCTGTATTCTGATCAAGAATCACTCGATCCTGCATCATATCGTCGCTTCCGAAATACATGCTGCCAGGTTTCAGAGTCAGAGGATGAAACGGAAAGTAATCTCCGCCCACGCCATAAGCAACAGTATCCACACTGGACAGGCCGCTGGACAGCGTGATCTGGCCTCTGGCGCTGTAGGCGGAAGACCAAAGTCTTGCATTTTCGGAGGGCGCTTCGACAGAAGCCTCCTGAAGCTGGCTCTTTAACGTGTATTCAAAGCCGCGCAGCGTATCCGGCGTGATCTCCAGGCCGTTGGAGAAAAAGCAGCTAATCTGGGCGCTGCCGCCCTCTTGGTCCCATCGCTGTGCCATCTGCTGGGAGGGCTGGCCGCCGCGTATCACCGCGGACAGAAATGCCAGAATTCCTGCTGTAAACAGGCAGACTGAAGCTGCAATCAGAAGAATCCGCTCCTTGCCGGAGGGGAATCGGATGGGATGCTTCATGAATTATTCCCTCCTTTAATTGTCCGCCAGTCTGACCTGTTTTCCGGCCTCAACCGGCTTGGTCGAGGTAGTGATGACAGACTCATAGCCATACAGACCACCGCTGACCGCTGACATCGTATCGTCGGAAGCCAAAATTTCCACATCGACACGGGTCGCTATGTACCGGTTGCCCAGAGGGCTGCTCTTGGATTCCACGATCAGGATAAACTTGCCGTTATTGTCCTCCCGGATCGCGCTGTTGGGTACAACGATATCATAGTTGGCACTTTTTTGTCCCACAGACAGACTCAGGTTCTGCCCGGCCTGCACATCTCCGACAATATCAAAAACGACAAGACGGTTCTGCGGATTGGAGGGATCCGCCTTAAATCCGGCGACGGTAGCTTTGATTTCATTAAAATACCAAGAATTCTGAATATCCGCCACATCTCCCACACCAATCTTCTTTGCTTGGTCAGAGGTAACAGAAAAACTCAAAGTAAATCCCTTTTCTGTCATAATAATCTGCGCCAGCGCCTTTTCCGGGGAAGTGGTCTCACCCGCCACATAGTTGAGCGAGGAAATCATACCCGAAACCGGAGCCGTGATCACGGCGTCCGTTGAGTTGGCCTTGAGTTTTTCTACCAGTTTCTCCTGTTCCTTGATTTTATTCAGAAGTTCCACCAGATTAACTTCTTTGCTGAATTCAGCCAGAAGTTCCTGCAGGTCGCTCTCGGCCTCCGACTTATCCGATGTGGCCTTACTGGCTTTTAGATTCAGATCCGCTTTTTCATTGTTCAGCTCATCCCTGCGGCTGGTGTCAGGGCGGCTGGCCTCTTTATCGGCCAAATTTCTCTCCGCTTCCGCCTTCTTGTCTTCCCAGTTCTTTCGATTATTTACCGCGTTGTTGTACTCGGCCTGTGCCGCATCAATAGCTGCCTGCGCTTTGGCGCGTTCCGATTCAATCGCCGTCTCGGCATCCGAAACGGCCTGCTCGGCCATTGCCAGGCTCTCGCTGGCAGCTTCCACCGCGGCGCTGGCGGCTGTCACACTTCCCTCGCCGGTTCCGTTTAAACGCTCCAGCTCTGCTTCCTCCTCCGGAAGCAGCGGCGGTCTGGTCTCGGCGGTAGTCGGAACAGCGGTAGTATCTTCTGTCGCCGGTTCGGAGACATTGGATTCAGAGGAAGAGGGATCGACAGAGGGCGTGGAGGGTTCGGCAGAAGATTCGTCGGCGCCGACTGCGGAGGCCGGAGCAGGGGTATTCTTCTTATTTTCCAGTTCCTCTTTTCTGGCAAGCAGAAGATTATACTGCTTAACAGCCTCATCGTACACGGTCAGACAGGCTGCCCGGTTCTCCTCGGCTATTTTGACCGAACTGTTGACTGCTTCCAGGCTGCTGGAGGCAGCCGCCAGTTTATCCTCCGCCGCTTTTACTCCGTTCTCCGCCTTGGCAAGATTCGCGGCCGCATCATTGACAGCCTGCTGTTCCTCGGAGGTATCCACGGAGGAGTTATCTCCCATCTTTCCCAGTTCATTGTCGATCTCCGCAATGCGGTTGTTGTAGCTTTCAATCGCATTTTCCAGACGGTCAATCTTATTGTTGTAGCCGTCAATTTTGGCCAGTTTTGAGGCGGAGGAAGAGGTCTCTCCGCTCTCCACCCGATCTACCAGGCTGGAGCTGCTGTCCGCGCTCAAAATCGCCTTCTCATATTCTGAGCGGAATGTATCGAGCTGAGTCTGCGCCTCAACTAACTCCGCGCTCTCCGCATCCTCCAGCGTGAAGAGAACGTCTCCCTTTTCCACCGTATCGCCCTGTTTGACCGATACGCTCGCGATGACACGGCTCTCCTTAATCTCCACATTATAGGGATCGCTGGCCTCGATAATGCCGGAACCCCGCACCTTCGCCGTAATGCTGGCCGAGGTGGCATTCTGAATCGCTACCTCCGGCAGCGAATAATTCATGATGGTATTGGAGAAAAATGTAAGCAGCAGCATCACCGTCAGAAATACGATTATGGCGTTCTTAATCCACTCTCTCCTTTTGCTTGTGTTCATAGCTGTAAGCTCCTCCCTTTCCTTAACCCTTGATTCCGCCTGCGTATGTGATGCCTTCCACCAGATAATCCTCGCCGTAGAGGAATATCAGCAGGCTGGGTATCATATAGATCGTCGCCACGGCAAAAGCCAGACCGATCTCTCCTTTGTTGATCTTTGACAAAAATACGGACAGCGGGTGCATCTCCGCATCCGACAGCAGGATCAGCGGCTGTTCCACCATGTTCCAGTAGTCAATGAACACCAGAATGGCGATGGAATACAGCGCGCCCTTGCACAGAGGCATGCAGATTCTGGAAAAAATCTGCCATTCTCCCGCACCGTCAATCTTTGCGGCCTCCATGACCGAAACCGGAATCCGTCGCATAAATTTGGTCAGCAGGAAGACACCGAAGGGCGAAAAAATACCTGGCAGCCATATGGCCCAGTTGGTATTTAAAATGTGCAGCCAGCCCGATACCAGATAGTTCGGCACCAGTGTAACCTGATAGGGCATCAGCATCAAAATCGTGTACAGGAAGAAGATAACCTCCTTAAACCTTCCCCGGTAGCGGGTAAAACTGTACGCGGCCAGCGAAGCTACCAAAAGCTGAAATCCTACGATGGGAACAACCAAAATCACAGAATTCCAGAATTTCAGCAGATATTCAGGGCTTTTAAACAGAACCGTCACATACTGGCTGAATGACACCATATCAGGAATAAACTTCAGATTTACCTTTTCGGCTATGTAAACTTTTCCGCCGGTTGAGGTGGTGGAAAAAATCTTTCCGTAGTTTGCCAGAATCTCCGAGGAAGACATAAAGGAGTTGGCAAGCGTAAGCACCGTGGGAAGCAGAAATAAAATAGCGAAAAAGGCGGCAAAAACAGTTATTAAAACCAATCTTACTTTTTCAGCCCGCAGACGGCGGGCGCGCCTGGCTGTTTTGCGGACCAAAATCTTTTCTTCGTTGGCCGTATGGTTTTTCTTGCTCATCCCTCCACATCCTTTCCGAATCTGTCTTCCGCCACGAAGAGGATACCGATCAGAACAACGATAACCACAGCCATGATAATGGCGGCGGCCGACAGCTTCTGATAATCCAGATTGTCAAAGGTATTGTTCATGAAATGCTGCAGCATATACACGGAATCATAAGGATAATCGTTGGTCAGCAGATAAATCTCTCGGAAAACCTTAAAGGAGTTGATCAGAGAGAAAATCGTCACAAACAAAAGGGTAGGCGACAGATACCGTATCTTGATCCGCACAAAAATCTGCGCTGCGGAGGATGTATCCAGTCTGGCCACCTCCAGAATATCCTGCGGGATATTGCCCAGCGCCGCCATAAACAGAATCATGTTATAGCCCAGGTTCTTCCAGAGAAAGAGAAGAACCAGAACAATCTTTCCGTGTTCGGATTTCAGCCAGTCGATGGCCTGCACTCCGAAATTTCCCAGAAAATCATTGACGACGCCGTTATAGTGAAACAACACCTGCCAGATCAGCACCACCGAGGCCACCGGCACCATCATAGGGCTTAAAAAGAAGGTGCGGAACTGGCTGCGGAACGGGATTTTGCTGTTCAACAGCAGCGCCAGACCCAAGGACAGCAGCACGGCCAAAGGCACCGCAACCAGGGAAAACTGCAGCGTGTTGCTGGCGGCCTTTTGGAACGCCGTATTGTTTAACACGTTGACAAAGTTCTGGAGAAACACAAAACTGGGGTTGATGGGATTGTCTATCATGGAATAATAGATCACCACCAAAAAGGGCAGAATAAAGAAAGCCATAACGCCGATCAGGCTGGGGGCCAGAAAGGAGGCGGAAATCAGCCGTTCCTTCCAGGATACGGGATTTTTTTGCCTGCGTGGCGTTTTTTGCGGCTCACTTTGCTTCTTTTTCTTTATGGAAAGCTTCATAGCTTCATACAGACTCCTCTCTCCTGTCTTGTAACAATTATGCCTATTATAAACGATCCTTCGGAATTTGTCTTTAAGTTTTCCTTACGCTTTTTGCAAAGAAAACGTTTCGACGGAAAGAAGGCTTGACTTTACTCAATATCATTAACTTGACAAGATTTGTTATTTATGTAACCAAAACAGCATAATATGAAATAAAACAGAGCCAATAAACGGTGATTGCTCACCTGTTCATCAGCTCTGCGTTATGCGTCTGGCTCTTTGATAATAATTACTTGTAACTTTTTTGCTTCAAACAATGTTTTCTGCCTGTATTTTTGGCAGTAGAGAGGATCCTTTATCAGAACCGTATCCTCTCTAATTGTATTGCGAGTTTTGCTTCCGCAAACAGGACACCTCCCGTTTTTTCTATTTCATAATAAAACCTTTCTGAATCTTTATCTGTTAAATCAACGCATCATTCCGCAATGTTTCATTCAAGTCACACTGCAAAAGACGTTTTCCGCCAATATAATAAGCAAGTGCAACAAATAATACTATCGCAGCCGCAAATATCAAAATGGGCAGAATTGGGGCTTCCGACCAAACTACCATCGGGTCTAAATAGCTTGCTGTTACGGCAAATTGCACAAACAATACGGTAAACGGTAATGTAATCAAAAGTGGTTTCCCTGCTATCACAAATGCTTCAATAAAAAACATTTTTCTCATTTCCTGCGGTGTCAAGCCAATGGACATATATTGGGCAAATTCCCTCTTCCTTTGACGGAGAAATCCTAACGTATTTGAAAAGACATTCGCAATTCCAATCATGGCAAGCAATACACAAAAAGCTCCAAAAATCATTACCATGCCTTGGATTAAACTGTCATT
>CAJUHP010000040.1 GCA_910586125.1 uncultured Lachnospiraceae bacterium
GAGTAATTTTATCTTACATCAGTTTGAAGGTTTACACAATCTTTGGGATACTCCCGCGGTTTTCTCTATTTAGCCTTTTTCCTGTGCTGCGCTGGCACGTTCGGAATGATATGCCCTTTCACTGTCCTTTATGAACTCAATCACATTCTCCACATGGCCAGAGATCTTCGGCAGCAGAATTTCCCCCACCGTCAAGCCAACGGCATCCGTTATCCGCTCCGCTGCATCCTCGGAGGCAAAGCCCTCTTTCACAATCTACTGGAGTTTCGCCTGATCAATCATTTTCCAAACACATGTTCAACAAATTTTCTGCTCAAAGCTTTCGTTTCCTCTAGTGGTTCCGCAAGCACCCATCACAGGGAAGAGTCATTTTCATGCCTTGTGGGTCTTATCCAGCCCGAAGGCCAGGCACCAGTTCCTCGGAGAAGCTTCCCGCCCTTTCCCCTAACCGCAGGGAGCGTTATAAAACGGATTCTGCGGTGCGAAAGGAAGAACGGGAAAGCACGTTGGAGATATTCCAATCCCTTCTGCAGTGGGAACTGTTATCGCCGGATTGGCGTTCCTGGCAGCAGACGGCGGCTTGTCCATCCATATTTTTTAAGCCGTTTACCCCTATATAGACTCGTAAGCCCGATACGCATCTGCTGCCCCTGCCGGTTTTTCTCCACCTTCAACCCCTTTTCTCTTAAATCCTTTTCGCTCCAATTCCACAGCAGGATGAGGACACTCGCATCTTGTTCGATGTCGCCCGATTCCCTCAGTTCCGACACCGAAGGTTCTGGCTTTGCCCTCCCCTTTGGCAGCCGGTTGAGCTGTCAAGGGATGGGAAAAAACTGTTGAAAAGCTCGAATGCACGCTCCATTTTTTGACCGATCCAGAACCGCATATATTACCGTTTCAAAATACCGGCTCATCCCCTCCTTAAGAAGTTCCTCCCACCAGGCCGCCACTTGAGCCGGATCGTTTCGGAATACGCCGCAGCCGTATGCGCCGAGTACGAGATGCTTTGCCTGCTGCTCTGCAAAGATTGCCAGAGCCAGCTTCATCCTTCTCCGCATTGCCTGCCTGGCCAGCGCGGTGTCCTCCCCCTTCAGCAAAACCTGCCCCATATTTACGGCTGGCAGCGTCAGAACAGACGCTTTCACGAACGGTTCCACCAGATTAAACCGTCCGTCCCGGAAAAATACTACGTCCGGAGAATAAATGGCATTGTCAGTGTATATCATAGAATACTGCGAGCGGTTGCTCTGATAGTACTCTTCATGTGCAATCAAAGTCCGGTATAAGGTACTTGACGCCGCAAGGCTCTCCTCCTGTGCCATGGCTCCGTTCAGAAAGCCGCCTCCCGGATTCTTTGCGCTGGCAAAATTCAATACGCCAACGGATTCCTTTTCCTCTCCCGCAAGCTTTCGCACCGCATCCACAGTCGATATATTTTCAACATACTGGATACAGCTCCCGGAGGCTCTGCTCTCTGATTGGGTGTATTTTTTGAGAAGCATCTCTCCCTGATCCGGCGTGAGCAGAATACTTCGGCTTACCGACGCCTCCATATCCGCTCGGATCTCAATCCGCTTTCCCTCCCGTTCATAATACCCCTGATCCATGATCTTTAATGTTTCTCTCGCTACGGCTTTTCTGTCCATCCCGACCTCCTGTCTATTCGCTCTCCAACCGTTCCAACGCGGCACAGGCACTCGCATTCCCCTGCTCGGCGGCTTTTTCATACCATTCTACCGCCATATCCAAATCCGGCTCCACACCACGTCCGCTCTCATAGCATAACCCCAAATTATACTGGGCAGAATGCAATCCCTGTTCGGCTGCTTTGGCAAACCACATGGCGGCCTTTTCGTCGTCTTTCTCCTTGCCTTTTCCTGTAATATAGCAAATTCCCAGATTCAACTGGGCAATCTCATGGCCCTGCTTGGCCGCTTTTTCATACCATATCGCGGACTGTACAATATCCTGTTTTACCCCCTCTCCCTTCTTATAGAAAAAGCCCAGACCATTCTGCGCCGCCATATGGCCCTGCTCCGCCGCTTTTTGATACCATTTTACAGCCTGATAGCTGTCCTGCTCCACGCCCTCGCCATTCTTAAACATGTAGCCGATATTGTACTGGGCGTCGGCATATCCCTGCTCGGCGGCTTTTTTATACCACTCTAAGGCCTTCCCGTAATCTTGAATAACTCCCTCGCCTTTTTTTAAACAGCAGCCCAGATTGTACTGGGCCCCCATATGCCCTTGTCTGGCCGCTCTCTCATACCACTTCACCGCTTTTGCACTGTCCTGCGTTACGCCGATTCCCGCCTCATAAAACTGCCCCAGCCGATACTGCGCTTCTTCATGACCCTGCACGGCCGCTCTCTCGTACCATTCGGCCGCCTGCGCCATATCTATATTGACGCCTATGCCCCGCTTATAATAGACGGCAAGATTATATTGTGCCTGCGCCTGGCCCTGTTCGGCCGCTTTTCGATACCATGCAATCGCTAAAGAAGTGTCCTTTGAAACGCCATTCCCATTCTCATAGCACCAGCCCAGATCGTTCTGGGCGGCTGTCTGGCCCTGTTCCGCCGCTTTCTGATACCACTCCGCCGCCTTCGCATAGTCCTGGTTTACGCCCTCTCCGTCCTTATAGCAGCAGGCCAGACTGTACTGCGCGTTCATCTGTCCCTGGTTTGCCGCCTTCTCATACCACGTTGCTGCCTGGGCGATATCAATCCCGATTCCCTTCCCCTCCTCGTAACAGATTCCCAGATTATATTGCCCGTCAGCATCCCCCTGGTTTGCCGCTTTTTGATACCAGGAAACAGCCATGACAAGATTCTGTTCTACCCCTCTGCCCTCTTCATAACAGATTCCCAGCGCATTCTGTGCGTAGGCCGCTCCCTGGTTTGCCGCTTTTTGATACCATGCAAACGCAGCGGTATCATCTTGTTTTACCCCGGTCCCGTCGCTATAGCATACCGCTAAATTGTACTGGGCCGCAGCATTCCCTTTTTTAGCCGCCTTCTGATAATAAGAAACGGCCATACTCAGATCCTGCTCGACGCCCTCGCCCTTTTCATAGCATACTCCCAGTTGACAAAAAGCGAAATCCGCCTCCTGGGCGGCCGCTTTTTTGTACCATTTCACCGCCGTGTTAAAATCCTGCGAAACGCCCTCACCGCGATAGTAGCAGTTTCCCAGATTAAACTGCGCATCCGGGTTATTCTGCTCGGCCGCCATGATATAGTACTCCACCGCCTTTTCCAAATCCTTTTCCACGCCCCGGCCCTTTGCATAGCAGTTTGCAAGGTTAAACTGGGCCCATTCATGCCCTTGTCCGGCTGCCAGACGATACCATTTTACAGCCTGTTCATAATCCTGCTTTACCCCTTTTCCAAACTCATAACTGATCGCCAGATTCTGCTGCGCGTCCGCGTCCCCTCCTTCGGCTCCTTTGGTGTACCAGAATACGGCCTTCTCGAAATTTCGCTCCACGCCTCTTCCCTCATGGTAACACCATCCAAGGCTGCGCTGCGCGGCAGCGTTTCCCTGTACAGCGGATTTTTCATACCACATGACAGCGGCAGCATAGTCTTTTTGTACATACCAGCCATACTGATAGCAATCGCCCAGCACATCCTGCGCGCTGGCATCCCCCTCGGCAGCGGCGGTCATACATTGTTTTATACTAAATCCGCCCCTCAAAATAGCTTCCCTGCTGAAGCGGACAGCGCTGTTCGCTTTTTGTTCCTGCATCTGATCTTTTTCTTCCATGTTCCTTCTCCTTCCTGCTTTTGAATGATATTCTTTTTCCATTATAGCATCTTTTCTTTGCTTTACAAGTTTAAGAAAAACAACCCGGTCCAATCGGCCGGGTTGTTTCACTCATCTAAAATTGGATTGCCTTAGGGCATCATCGTATCATACAACTGCTCGTACCGTTTCGCAGAGGTACTCCAGGAGAAATCTACCTGCATCGCCCGCTCCACGATCTTGTTCCAGTCCTTTTTCTTATCGTAGTAGATTCTCTCCGCATAACGAATAACCTGAAGCATCTCATGGGCATTGTAGTTGGAGAAGGAGAAACCGGTTCCGGTTTTCTCATATTCATTGTACGGCTCTACCGTATCCTTCAGACCGCCTGTCTCACGCACAATCGGAACCGTGCCGTAGCGCAGGCTCATCAACTGACTCAGACCACAGGGCTCAAACAGCGACGGCATCAGAAACGCGTCGCAGGAGGCATAGATCTTGTGGGACATCGCATCGTCATAGCAGATCAGGGCAGACACGCTGTCCGAGTACTTCCAGTCATAGTGGCGGAACATGTTCTCGTATCTGGCATCCCCCGTTCCCAGCACCACAAGCTGAATGGCATCGGAGCAGAGTTCATCCATAATGCACTGAATCAGATCAAAGCCTTTCTGATCCGTCAGTCTGGACACGATGCCGATCATCATACATTTGGGATCTTCCCGCAGGCCGAGCTGCTGCTGAAGAGCGATTTTATTCTTCACCTTATCTTTGCGGAAGGTATCCACCGAATATTTCTTCTCGATCATATCGTCCGTGGACGGGTTATATACCTCATAGTCGATGCCGTTGACAATACCCCAGAGCTGACCGGAACGGGCACGCATCAGACCATCCAGGTTCTCACCAAAGAAAGGCGTCTGGATCTCTCTGGCATAGGTATCGCTCACCGTTGTCACATAGTCGGAATAGACAATGCCGCCCTTTAACATATTGCCGTTTTTAAAATGCTCCAGTTTATCCGGCGAAAAATAATAGCTGGATAATTCGGACAGTCTCTGGATCGTCTTCACATCCCATACGCCCTGGAATTTCAGATTATGAATGGTCATAACCGTCTTGATTCCGCGGTAAAACTCGCCGCCGGCAAAGCGATCCTTTAAATGTACTGGAATCAGTCCGGTCTGCCAGTCATGACAGTGAATGATATCGGGACGAAAATCTACCACAGGCAGAATGGACAGCGCCGCTTTCGAGAAAAAGGCAAACTTCTCCAGATCGAAAAACATGTCGGTATATGGTTTCGGACCAGCGAAATAGTCTTGGTTATCCACAAAATAATAATGGATTCCGTCATAATCCATCTCCATGATGCCAACATAACGGTCTCTGCCGTTATAATACATATAGAAATGGGTGCGGTACTGCATCTCATTGCGGTATTTTTCTGCAATACAGGTATAGTCCGGAATGATTACCCGCACGTCATACTTCTCCTTGTCAAAGTACTTGGGCAGTGATCCCACCACATCGGCCAGACCGCCTGTTTTGATAAACGGCACACACTCCGACGCGATAAAACAGATTTTTTTCATGCGTAGCTTCCTCCCACATTCATAATCATTTTACTGTAAAACGTTTCCTCTCCATCCTCCGGCTCAAACCGGTTCCTCTCTAGTATACAGGAAATTTGGGAAAGTGAAAAGTCTTTTTTATCTGTTTTATCGGTTTTTTCTATTTTCCAGCCGTATCTTATCCGCAACCAGGGCAATAAACTCGGAATTTGTGGGTTTTCCCTTGCCTGCATTTATGGTATATCCAAATAATTCTTCGATCGTCTCAATCCTCCCTCTGGTCCAAGCCACTTCAATCGCGTGGCGGATCGCCCGCTCCACGCGGCTGGCTGTTGTCTGATACTTTTTGGCTATGGACGGATACAGAACTTTTGTCACCGAATTCAACAATTCTACATCAGCCACCGCCATGCAGATCGCTTCTCTCAGATACTGATATCCTTTGATGTGAGCGGGAACGCCGACCTCATGGATCACTTCTGTGGCTCTGGCCTCCAGATCCACCTCCGGCCATTTGTCCGGCCGCCACGGCGCAGTTCCGTATTTTCCGCTTCCGGCGGGATGTTCTATGCAGACAGCCTCCTCCTTTTCCGTGCTTCTGTCCGTTCCCTCCATAAATTTTTCCGCTGCTTTCTTCTCTTCAGGAAGCCAGACGACGTCTTTTTCTTCTCTGGCAGATCCTGCCTCACTGTTTTCCATTCCACCCGGCTCCGGCAAAGAAGGAAAGACCGAGGAAGACGGCTCGGATTCCTTGACACCGGCTCTGTCACTGCGTCCTGGTCTGTTTTTTCCAAAACTGCGCAGCGCTCGAATCCGTTCCGCCAGATTTTCCTGATCAAATGGCTTTAGCATATAATAAGACGCGCCTAGATGAAACGCATTTTCTGTGATTCTTACGTCGCTGATCGAAGAGATCACGATAAAATCCGGACACTTGCGAATCTCTGGGTCTTTATGTATCCGGTCCATAACCGACAGGCCATCCATCTGCGGCAGAATCAAATCCAGCACGACCACATCCGGACTCTGTTCTTTGACAATCCGATACAGAGTTTTTCCATCGACAGCTTTTCCCACAATCTGAAATTCGCTTTCCCGGCGCAGACCTTCGTCAATATACTGCATCATCTGCTCATTATCTTCCGCAATCGCAACGTTTAATTTTGACATAATATCCTCCTTCGTTCTGTATCTCTCAGAAAGATTATACCAGAATATTGTCAAAATTCAACGAAATTCAATCGCATTTGCTGTATCAATTCGAGAGAATTCTTGTTTATTCGACCAATCTCTGCTGTTTTACCCTCTTTTATGACAGCTTTCTTTTTGTATTATTATATAAAAGGATAAAGAATCAAAAAAATATCTTATTTTAGCTTTCAATATCCTTTTTGTCTAATTTTTCTTTTTTAATCCAGAAACCATCCCGGCAATCTTCTGGAATCAAAGCGGTGCTTTCTTTGAAGAGAGCTTCATACTGTTCAAACGAAGGGTTTTCTTCCCGGCCGAACGCCCTTTTTTCCTCATCCATTGTATAATTGTATACTTCCAGCAGACGCCGGTTTTCGTCCACATCTATTATTGTACAAATCTCCCTCCGATACAGATACCAGACCCGCAGAGGATATCTTCCCTCCGGAATTTGTAAGCTCGCGGGTATCTGCGGATACTCTGAAATAATTTTCAATAAGGGAATCACCGGACCGGAGATCTCCTTTTTGCCCTCTTCCAACCGCTCGATTGTCTTGACGGAAACATTCGCAAACCGGGCCAATTCCCGCTGTGTCCATCCCAGTTTTTTCCGCGTCTCCTTGATGTCTTTTCCGGTCAGTCTGTTTGAAATCGCATATCCTTCTGTTTTCAAAGCGCTTCTCCTTTTGGCGTATCTGCTCATTCTATTTTGCTTTCTATTATGATATTGTTAATTGTCCCGTTTTCGGCTATAATAAAAGAACAAATGGTATTGACAAACCAGTATCGAAAGGAGTATTTACTCTCATGGGCTTTTCCATTGAAAACAGCGTACCGGTTCTGACAGTTTTCCTGCAGGGACTTCTCAGTTTTTTCTCTCCCTGCGTTCTGCCGCTGGTCCCCCTATATGTCTCTTACCTGTCCGGCGGAGCCAAGACAGCCGGGGAAAACGGTGAGATTCACTATCCCAAAGGCAAGATTTTGATCCACACACTCTTCTTTGTACTCGGTGTCAGCTTTGCCTTTTTTCTGTTAGGTTTCGGCTTCACGGCTCTGGGACGGTTTTTCGGCAAAAATCAGGTGCTTTTTGCCCGGATCAGCGGAATCATCATGATCCTGTTCGGTCTGTATCAACTGGGACTTTTCGGGCATTCTCAGGCGATTGAGAGGGAACACAGGATTCCGTTTCTCTTAAACCAGTGGGCGATGGGGCCGCTGCCCGCTCTTTTGCTGGGTTTTACCTTCAGCTTTGCCTGGACGCCCTGCGTGGGCCCTACTCTCAGCAGCGTACTGCTTATGGCAGGCTCCGCCGCCTCTTCTTCCCGCGCTTTTGTGCTGATCGGCGTCTATACAGCCGGCTTTGTACTTCCTTTTTTGGCGGTGGGGCTTTTTACCGGAACGGTTCTCGATTTTTTCAAGCGCAGGCAATCGGTTGTCCGCTACACGGTAAAAGCCGGAGCGGTTCTGCTGCTTTTTATGGGTTTTATGACTTTAACCGGATTTATGAACGGAATTACCGGGTATTTGTCCGATTTCGGCGGCCAGAACAGCCAGATGGAATCCTCCCCCGACAGTACAAAGAGCACTCCGCAGGAAACAGAAAAGCCAGCGGATTCCGAGGAAAGCTCTCACAGTCAGACAGAACCCCCTGCCGAGACAGAACCCGAAACCTTTCCGGCTCCGGATTTTACGCTGACCGATCAATACGGCAAGGAACACACGCTTTCGGATTATAACGGAAAAATCATTTTTCTGAATTTCTGGGCAACCTGGTGCTCACCCTGCCGTAGCGAAATGCCGGAGATTGAGCAGCTTTACCAGGATCACGGCTGCAATACGGAAGATCTGATTGTTCTGGGCGTCGCCGGACCGGGTCTGGGGCGGGAAGGCAGCGCCGAGGACATCACAGCATTCCTGGAAGAAAACGAATATACCTTTCCTGTGATTCTGGATGAAACAGGGATATTATTCTATCAATATGGTATCCAGGCTTATCCCACCACATTTATGATTGACGCCGACGGCAATCTGTTCGGCTTTGTACGGGGAGCCATCTCCAGAGAAATCATGGACAATATCATAAAACAGACCATGGAAGGAAAGAGAGAATAACGGGTCCTCCGTTATTCTCTCTTACACTCCCGCCGTCAGACAATCGGCAGTCCGTTATTCGGATCGTTTCTCCGCCTCGTCTATCGCCTTTCCGATATCATGGCGCATATATTTATTGGCGAAAGAAATCCAGCCAGCGGCTTCATAGGCATTTGCCCTGGCTTCTTTTAAGGTCTTGCCCTTCGCTGTCATGCCCAGGACACGGCCTCCGTTTGTGACGATGTTGTCCCCGGATTGCTTTGTTCCCGCATGAAACGCATAATAGCCGTCGTCCTCCCTGGCTTTTACCGTCTCCAGTCCCTGAATTACAAACCCTTTCTCATAGTGAACCGGATAACCGTCCGAGGCCAGCACAACGCAGACCGCCGCATTCTCCTCAAACTGCAGGTCGATCTGATGAAGCGTTCCGTTGATACAGGCCAGGCAGACATCCACCAGATCGTTTTTCATGCGGGGCAGAATCACCTGTGCTTCCGGATCGCCAAACCGGGCGTTGTACTCCAAAACCTTCGGCCCGTCGTCTGTCAGCATCAGGCCGAAAAACAGCACGCCCTGAAACGGGCGCCCCTCCGCCCGCATGGCGTCCACCGTGGGCTGATAAATCTCCCTGCGGCAGATCTCGTCAATTTCTCTGGTATAAAAAGGGCTGGGCGAAAAGGTTCCCATACCGCCGGTATTGAGTCCCTGATCTTTGTCCTTGGCTCTCTTGTGATCCTGGGCCGAACTCATTATCTTTATGGTGCTGCCGTCCACAAAAGCCAATACCGACACTTCCCGGCCTGTCAAAAACTCCTCCGCCACCATACAGTTGCCCGCCGCACCGAACTGTTTGTCCTCCATGATGGTCCGCACAGCCTCCATGGCCTCCTCCCTGGTCTGGCAGATCAGCACGCCCTTTCCCAAAGCCAGGCCATCCGCCTTTAAAACCACCGGAAGCTTACACGTTTTTACATACTCCCTGGCCGTCTCAATATCCGTAAAACTCTCATAGCCTGCCGTGGGAATCTGATATTTTTTCATCAAATCTTTGGAAAAAGCCTTGGATCCCTCCAAAATCGCCGCGTTCGCTCTGGGGCCAAACGCGGTAAGACCCGCAGCTTCAAACGCATCCACCGCGCCGCCAACCAGAGGATCATCCATGGCGACAATGGTCAGATCAATGCCGTTTTCTCTGGCAAAAGCCACCTGCCGGTCAAATTCCATCACACCGATGTCCACGCACTCGGCAATCTCCGCGATCCCGCCGTTTCCCGGCGCGCAGTACAGCTTCTCCACCTGCGGGCTTTTTGACAGCTTCCAGGCAATGGTATGCTCTCTGCCGCCGCTGCCGATAATCATGACTTTCATCCTGCTACTCCTCCTTCGCCTATCACAGCTCTTCCGTTTTCAACCGTCACCCGGCCCTCTGCAATCAATTGAATGGCCCGGGGAAGCAGCGTCCACTCCGCTTCCTCCATCACCCGCTTCTGTAAAATCTGCGGCGTATCGCCGTCTTTTACCTCCACGGCCTTCTGCAGAAGAATCGGTCCGCCGTCCGTCTCTTCATTGACAAAATGCACGGTGGCTCCCGTCAGCTTTACGCCGCGCAAAAGCGCCGCCTCGTGAACCTTTAGCCCGTAAAATCCTGTGCCGCAAAACGCCGGAATCAGCGACGGATGAATATTAATCACCCGGTTGTTATACCGCGGAAACATCTGGGGCGGCAGAATCACAAGGAATCCGGCCAAAACGACCAGATCCAGCCCGAAGGAATCCAGCGTGCTCATAAACGCCTCGTGAAACGCCTCCCTGCTCTCAAAATCTTTTGGAGAAAGACACACGGCCTGAATACCATTCTGCCTGGCCCGTTCCAGGGCATAGGCGTTTTTATTGTTGCTGATTACCACCTCAATGGAGACGTTATGTAATGTTTTATCCTTCACCCTGTCGATGATGGCCTGCAGATTGGTGCCGCCGCCGGACACGCACACGCCGATTTTCAGCATATCGTCACGCCTTTCTCTCCCGCTTCCACCTCACCGATGAGATAGGGCGTCTCTCCCGCGGCCCGCATGGCTTCCATGGTCCGCTCTGCATCGGCGGCATCGACAGCCGTGATCATGCCGATACCCATGTTAAAGGTATTGTACATCATCGCCTCCGCGATATTCCCCTCCCGCATCAGCATCCGGAAAATCGGAAGAACCGGATAGCTGTCTTTTCGGATCACGGCCCGCATTCCTTTTGGCAGCATCCGCGGCACATTCTCATAGAAGCCGCCGCCTGTGATATGGCTGCACGCTTTCACCGTCACACCGGCTTCTTTTACGGCCCGCAGCGCTTTTACATAGATTTTTGTAGGCGCAATCAGAGCTTCGCCCAAACTGCAGCCCAGCTCGTCATAGTAGCGGGCCAGCGACTGCTCGTTCATGGTAAAGATCCGGCGCACCAGAGAAAATCCGTTGCTGTGAACCCCGGAGGAAGCCATACCGATCAACATATCCCCCGGTTTTACCCGGCTTCCGTCAATCAGATCCTTCTCATCTACGATCCCCACCGCAAAACCAGCCAGATCGTACTCTTCCACCGGATAAAAACCGGGCATCTCCGCGGTTTCTCCGCCGATCAGCGCAGCTCCCGCCTGCTTACAGCCCTCTGCCACACCCTTCACAATCTCTGCAATCTTCTCCGGTTCATTCTTGCCGCACGCAATATAATCCAGGAAAAACAGCGGCTCGCCGCCGGCGCACGCCACATCGTTGACGCACATAGCAACGCAGTCGATGCCCACCGTATCATGCTTATCCATTAAAAAGGCCAGCTTCAGTTTTGTCCCCACCCCGTCCGTGCCGCTGAGCAGGGTAGGTTTTTCCATATTTTTAAAGGCGCCCATGGAAAACGCGCCGGAAAAGCCTCCGAGTCCTCCCAGAACCTCTGGCCGCATAGTGGCCTGCACATGCTTCTTCATCAGTTCCACCGACTTATAACCGGCCTCGATATCCACACCGGCACTCTTATAATCCAACATCTCTCATCTCTCCCTTCTGGTCCGCCTACATCTGCTCCATATATCCCTTGTATCCCAGCTCGTCAAGCCTGTCCGCTTTCTTTATCACGCCTTCCTTCATACCAGCCGAGTATCCCTTCAGCTTCTCCAGTAAATCCGGATCCGAAACCGCCAAAATCTTTACGGCAAGAATCCCGGCATTGGCTCCGCCGCCGATGGCCACCGTAGCGACCGGTATCCCGGACGGCATCTGTACGATGGAATAAAGAGAGTCCACACCGCCCAACGATTTGGTATGCATCGGAACCCCGATGACCGGCAGCGGAAAGATCGCCGCGCACATGCCCGGCAGATGAGCCGCCATGCCCGCGCCTGCAATGATAACTTTCCATCCCTTTTCTTCCGCGCTCTTTGCATACTCAAAAAACGCATCCGGCTCTCTGTGAGCGGAGATAATCGTCATCTCATACTCCACGCCGAACTGTTCCAGAATCTCCGCCGCTTTGCTCATTACGGGCAGGTCCGAATCGCTGCCCATCACAATACCTACTTTCGCCATATTGATCTCCTCTTATGAATTTATCGTACTGCCTTATTATCTTAAATTTTCCGGCGTTCGTCAATAGGAGGGCGCGAAAAAATTCGCTCCCGCCGCGTTCCCGGAAAGTGTTATCACCGCCGCCAATTCCGCCAGATCGTCCCGGTATGCCTCCCTGGCGTTCTGTTCTTCGCACAGACGGCGTTCCCGAAACCAGTTGTCCGCAAACAGAGAAAGAGCAAAAGCCTCCTCCCCCTCCGCCAGCCGGGCGGCCAGCGTCTCCTGGCGCCGTGAAAGAACAGGCGTGCTTCCCTGCTCCTCACAGATGCGGGCCAGCGCAAGTCCCAGACGCTCCCAGCCGGGTGCGGTCACAATAGCAACTCGAAATCCTCCGGCCTTCCTGCCGTCTGTCCTCTCTGTCTCCTCAAAGTATGCTTCGGCGCGTCTGCGGATCTCCTTCTCCGAAAGACTGCGCAAAAAACAGGCAGTCTGGAAAGCCTGTTCGTCCACCTGTCCGCCCAGGCGGAACAGGCCGTAATACTCTTCCTGACCGGCTCTGTACAGCTCTTCCATAAAACGCCCCGGCTGCAGCAGTTCCTCATAGCGCCAGGCTGTCGTCACATCAAAATAATCGCAGAAATGATAGTACAGCGCCCGACGGACCGACTGGCCGCGCTCCTCTTTGGTCAGTTCTTTCTCCCGCTCCATCTCAAACAGCGAATAGATCTGCAAAAACAATTCCACGGCCGCCGTCAAAAAAAATTTCTGCCCGGTCATGGCATAACCGGCTGCCAGACGCCACTCCTGCCCGGCGGCCTGCAATACCTCTTTCTCTTCTGCCGGCATTAGCGCCTCCCAGACAGGAGCCAGGTACAATTGATCGTGAACCTTTTTCTGCTGCTTCCAAGAAAGCGTATCCAGCACCTGCGCATGATACAGATCACAGACCCGCAGCGCGTCACGCAGAAAAAGAGCCATTCCGGTCAGAAATTCTTTCCGAAAAAGCCCTGTCATGTCTTCGCTGCACAGGCTGTCCATCCGTTCGCGTATGAGCTCATACCGCTCCTGGACCGTCTGCTCTCTGTTGTTCATAAATTCACGTATCGATGCCACCTGCTCCTCCTTATCCCACCGCCCCTAAAAGATAGACGGCAATCAGCAGAATCATCAAAAGTCCCTGCAGAATCATCATCACCAGAGGAAATCGATACAGCCGCCCCAAAAGCTCCCGATCTATCCAAGCCATACGGAAGCCGATGATGCCAATCAAAAAAGCGAGAAGGCCCATACAGCCGATTTCCAGGCCGCTGCTTCCATGGGTTGCTACTGCCTGATAGAGACAAAGGCCAAACAGAGCGGTTTCCAGAAGCAATGCCCCCAGAGAAATCAGAGAAAATGTATACTTTCCTCTCTTTATCATTGGTTTTCTACTCCTCTACTCCTCTCTTTGTACAAAAATGCTGCCAAAGGCGGTAGCACAGAAAGCCGAGCAGGCCGCCGACTGTATTGAGCAGCAGATCATCCACATCAAAGCTGCCCACCCGCAAAAATAGCTGCGTCAGCTCGATCAACAGACTGAGATACAGCGAAAGCAGGACCGACAGATACCACCGGTCCGCCTGTTTCCACATCCACGGCGTAAAAAAGCCAAACGGCATAAAGCAGAGCACATTTCCGCCCAAATTCCAGAAAACGGCCTGCGTTCCTAATACGTCGCGGTAGCGCAGAAAACGGCCAATCTCCCGAAACAAGACCAAATTGTAGCTGTACTGCCGCTCTGCGTCCGTTCGTCCCAGCATTTCCGCAAAAAACATGATATAGCACAGAAGAACCAGGTAGGAAAGAAACAACAGTCCGCGAAACAGACCGCTTTTTTGATTCTTCCTCTCTTTAGAATGTGACATCTTTTCTGCGCTTTAATAGCACGGAACCGCACACAATGCTCAAAACCCCTGTTACCACACCGGTCACAAGCGCAACAACACCGACAGCGATGGACCCGGCGCCGGCTATGCTGATCGTTTTATATATTTTTTCATTCATGATATTTCCTCCTTCTCTATTTACATCCATATTGCTCATAGTAGGCGTCAATGGCTGCTTTTATCTTATCATCAATGATAATCTTCCCTTGATACGGGCGATTATACAAATATTCTGTCACTTCCTCCATTGTCACGATGGATGCTGTCTGTATGCCGTAGGTTTCATGGATCTCCGCCAGCGCGGACTTCTCTCCCTGGCCTCTCTCCATGCGGTCCACTGAAACCACAAGTCCTACTACCTCTATGTTTCCCTGCGCTTTTAAAATCGGCATAGTCTCCGCGATGGATGTCCCTGCGGTCGTCACATCCTCGATAATCAGAACTCTCTGTCCGTCCTGAATCGGTGTTCCCAATAAAATTCCGGTATCGCCGTGATCCTTGACCTCCTTGCGGTTGGAACAGTAGCCAACCTCTGCCCCGCCTTCGGCCAACGCCATAACGGTCGATACGCTGAGAGGAATGCCCTTATAGGCCGGCCCGAAAAGAATGTCAAAGTCTGTGCCGAAATGGCTTTCAATCGCTCTGGCATAGTACTGGCCCAGCTTCTTTAACTGCATTCCCGTGCGGTAAAATCCTGTATTGATAAAAAACGGCGTGCGGCGTCCGCTCTTGGTCACAAAATCTCCAAAACGCAGCACCTGACTGTCCACCATAAACTCGATAAATTCTTTTTTGTATTGTTCCATACGGCTGAAATCTCCTTATTTTTCAAGGGTTTTATCCTGTTGAGATTCTTCTGAAATATCCATTTCCAACATTTTGTGACTTACTGATCAATGCCTCCTTTCTATGGTAAAATTCGGGAAAGAATCATCAAATTATCTTCCTCATTTTATCATATTTCATATTTATATTCAACTGCTTTTGCTGCATCATTCTAAGGAATCTGATTCAATCACCAATTATTCAGCCATACAGCGGATACATTGAAAACCCTTGAGCAATCTCAAATCCCTGCAATTTCATCAGCATGGGAACCACCAAAACCAACAGGGCAAAAATATTGTTTATGCCTGATTTCTTCTCCATATTGATATGACCATTGTAAACAGTGCTACCAAAACCACTGACAAAATCCGAGAAAAAACAGATTCCAATGGAGAGAAGCAGAAAGTCCTACATATCGAATTCTTATCCAGAAAGATCACATCCCATAGACAAAGATTTTTTTACAGTTGGGGGTACGGACAAAAAACCGGACTTCCACGGACTCCGAAAGGAGCTGGATCACTATGTATTCTCAGGACAAAATCAACATCGCATTACAGGTTTAT
>CAJUHP010000041.1 GCA_910586125.1 uncultured Lachnospiraceae bacterium
AACAACATATCTTATATCAGTTTTTCGACTTTACACAAACTTTGAAACAGTCTCTGTTCTTGCTATCGTATCGCACCTTTTTATTTTTATGATCCATAGATTATCATATTTATTAATCAGACAATACACTAGCCTTATACCGCGATCCAAAATTTGATTCATATACCATAACCGCCGCGAGAGGAAGAAGCACAAGAGGAATGCTGAGAAGAATGCAAATGATGAGGATACAAATTCGTTTTTTCATTTATTATCTCCTTTGGTATTCCAATAAACCGATTTTTCCGGATATTCCATATAACGCAGCCATTTTTGCGGAAGTTCATCCGCAAAAAGCGCAACCATTCCCCCCACAATGGCGCATATGGTATCTCTATCTCCCAAAGCTGAAACTGCCGTCCACAATGCTTCCTCTACAGAACTATAAAAATAGGCAGCGCACCAAAGGCAAAACGGAACCGTATCCGGCGCCGTCAGCCGGATGCCATTTCCAAGCACGGAAACTACAAAATCGATACTGCTTTCCTTTTTAACAGAAGCGGCAGACAATATTTTATATTTGGTATCACTTTCGGGTAATCTGTCTGCGACATCATGCAAAAAAGCTGCTCCCTCTTCCGGATAGTGCCCAAGCTTTTTATTCAGAAATAAAGCCGATGCTATGGCAACAGCCATTGCGCCCACAATTCCCTCAATGTGTGCATGTGTGACTTCTGCGGATGCCCTAGCATAGTATAGAACTTTGTCTAAATCATCTGCGAAATATGCACCTATCGGCGCAACACGCATGGCAGCGCCATTCCCCATGGAACCCATTCCGTCAAACACTTCCAAAGCAACGTTTTGCCAATTGTGCCCTTCTCCAATACTGCGTAAAATAGAATGCGCCGTTCCTCCATATCCCCGATGCCAGTCCAGCGCATAATTCTCCGCAAAAACCCTGGCCAGCTCATCCTGATCTATTTTCCCATACTTTTCCAAAATACTATAAATTCCGATTGCCATTACGGTATCATCAGTGAAATGCCAAGGCTCATTCAAAATCTCTCTGTTTTTTATCCTTTGACATGCCATTTCATCCGGTATGAAAAAACTCTGTCCAAAACAATCACCCAACGCGATACCATGCAAAGCACGTTTTGCATACTTTAATCTTTCTCTTAATTCCATTTACAAAGCACTCCTTAAATACATAATTTGAGGGAACATAGCAATTATAATCTGTTTTTGGCAGGGACATAATTCCAAAAAGAGGGTTTTATAAAAGTGTAAAAAGATATCCAACAATGGGACCGATCCCTATGGCAATATAGATCCATGTAATCCATGGCTGATAGTCCACATAGAACTCCTTGAAAGACAGGCTCCAGGGATGCTTGATCAGCACCCAACCGAATACATCAAACACGATACAGATACCCGCCCAAAGGGCTCCGGTGAGAAACGCTTCGGTTATGGTCGGCTCGGCAAGCCCGTTCATATACAGCCAACCGAACAGAGAAAACAGAATAATGTTATACAGCGGGTGCCAGGGTTTTGTTGCCTCGTAACCTTCGCCCATGCTGTGTTCGTCCATTGGTTTCATTTTCAAAATATAGATATTGAATATGGTGTGTAGGATTCCTATGCAGGTTACGATTAGATAGCTCACCCAAAACCATAACATCGACATTCCCAAATTTTGCATCTGTCTTCCCCTCCATGAAAAGCGCGTGACCGAAAAAACGCGTACGCCGATTAACGCCAAATAAAGTTTTTCGTCCGTTTTTTTACTAAATATAGTATAACACAGCAGAGCATAAAAAGAAAGCGTTGACGGTTTTTATATTTGTAATATAGAAATAAAAGTTACTCTGGGCCGTCTGGGAGAAAAACATAGCCATATCCAGATATTGTATTGAGATTCTCTTCATTATATGTTACCATAAAAGCATGAAAAAAGCAGGTGTGGAGCATGAGAGAACGAGGTGAACAAATGAAGAAGATGGAAGCAAGCATTTCGGACGCGCAGTTAATCAGAGAGGCTATCGAGGCACGGAAAACAGCCTATACACCGTACTCCCATTTTCAAGTAGGAGCGGCTCTGCTCACTGCGGCCGGCCAAGTTTTTCGCGGCTGCAACATTGAAAATGCGGCTTATACGCCGTCGAACTGCGCAGAGCGGACCGCTTTTTTCAAGGCGGTGAGCGAGGGCGAGCGGGAATTTGCGGCGATTGCGATTGTGGCCGGAAAAAAGGGGGGGCCTCTGGTACAGACCGCGCCCTGCGGCGTGTGCCGCCAGGTGATGATGGAGTTCTGTGATCCGGCGGTATTTCGGGTGATAATGGCGGCCTCTGAGGAAGAGTATGAAGTGCAGACATTAAAACAGTTGATGCCGTTTGGGTTTGGCCCGAACGATCTGAAGGAGGAGGGATCGCGGGATGAGAATGTATGACTTGATTATGAAGAAGCGAAAAGGGGGAAGGCTGACCGAAGAGGAAATTCGTTTTATGATCGACGGATATGTAAAGGGAGAGATCCCCGACTATCAGATGTCGGCCATGACGATGGCAATATGTTTTCAAGGGATGGACGACGGGGAGACGGCCGCGCTGACGCTTGCCATGGCGGCCTCCGGCGATCAGATGGATCTGTCGGGGATTGACGGGATCAAGGTGGATAAGCACAGCACCGGCGGCGTGGGGGACAAGACGACGCTGGTGGCGGGACCGATTGTGGCAGCCTGCGGCGGCCGGGTAGCAAAGATGTCGGGCCGGGGTCTGGGCCATACCGGCGGGACGCTCGACAAGCTGGAAGCGATTCCTGGTCTGTCGGTGGCAGTGGAACCGGATCGTTTTATCCGCACAGTCAATGAAACCGGTATCTGTGTCGCCGGACAGACCGGCAATCTGGTTCCGGCTGATAAAAAATTGTATGCGTTGCGGGACGTGACGGCGACGGTGGACAGTCTGCCCCTGATTGCGTCGTCCGTCATGAGCAAAAAGCTGGCGGCCGGCAGCGATGCGATTGTGCTGGATGTCAAGACGGGCAGCGGAGCCTTTATGAAGACCACGGAGGATTCCATTCTTCTGGCGCAGAAGATGACGGCCATCGGCACGCGGGCCGGCCGGAGGATGGCGGCTGTGGTGACGGATATGGACACACCGCTGGGAAATTATGTGGGAAATGCGCTGGAGGTACAGGAAGCGGCAAAGACGCTTAGAGGGCAGGGGCCGAAGGATCTGACTGAAGTGTGCCTGATTTTGGCGGCTCATATGCTGGAGCTATCCGGTAAGGGGGCGTATGGGGACTGTCTTGCGATGGCAAAGCGGGCGGTGGAAGACGGAAGCGCTTTTGAGAAATTCTGCGCCATGGTCTCGGCGCAGGGCGGAGATTGCCGTGTCCTGAGAGACCCGGCCTGCTTTGGCACCGCTCGTTTTGTGGAGGAGCTGACCGCACCGGTTTCCGGTTATGTGCAGCATATTGATACGGAGGGCTGCGGGATAGCGGCCGCCATGCTGGGAGCCGGCCGGGAGAAAAAAGAGGATGCCATCGACAGTCTGGCCGGTCTGTATCTGGCTAAAAAGGCCGGCGATCCGGTCCGGTCCGGGGAGACGCTGGCAAAGCTGTATACGAACGCAAAAGATCGAATCCGCGCGGCAAAAGAAAAGCTTTTATCCTGTTACCAGATAGGAGAAGAGCCGCCGCGGCAGCAGCCGCTTGTTCTTGCCAGAGTAACGGAAAAAGGGGTGGAGCGGTATGACGGAGCAGTCTGAAAAACAATGGGGGCCGCCGCCGCGCTGCCGGGATTCTTTTCTTTCTGGGAAGGAATGGGTTGCCTGCTGCGGCGCGAATATGCTGCTTCAGGATTCCTTTGAAATCACCGGTTGACAAACAGCGAAACCGTGCTATACTAACCAGTAGAAAAGCGTTGATGAGAACCAGTACCATTTTTTAGGCGGTGCAGAGAGAGAGGCGAAGGGTGTGAGCTTCTTACCGGCAATGATGGGAATACCAGCTCGGAGCGGCCTGCGAACAGGCCCGGCAGACCCCGTTATCGGTCCGAACAAAGAGAGGTCCGGGCATTTGCCCGAGGCAAACAGGGTGGAACCGCGACTGAATATCGTCCCTGGCTGTGCAGAAAGCATGGCCGGGGATTTTATTATTCCTCACCGCTTCTTTCGGCACAGAATCAACAAATCAGGAAAGGAGAACGACTATGAAAGTAACACTGAAAGACGGCTCCTGCCGGGAATACGCAGAAGCCAGATCCATTATTGACATTGCCGCCGATCTCAGCGACGGACTGGCCCGCATGGCGTGCGCAGGGGAGGTGGACGGCCGGACAGCAGACCTGCGCACGGTGCTGACAGAGGACTGCCATCTGAACATCCTGACCTTTGCCAACGAGAACGGCCGCGCTGCGTACCGGCATACGGCCAGCCATGTGCTGGCGCAGGCAGTAAAACGCCTGTATCCGGAGGCGAAGCTGGCCATCGGCCCCTCCATCGACACCGGTTTCTACTATGATTTTGACATGCCTTCTCTCGGCAGAGAGGAGCTGGACAAGATCGAGGCGGAGATGAAAAAGATCATCAAAGAGGGGGCGAAGCTGGAACGCTTCACGCTGCCCAGAGAAGAAGCCATCGCCTTTATGCAGGAGCGTCAGGAGCCCTATAAGGTGGAGCTGATTCAGGATCTCCCGGAAGATGCAGAGATTTCCTTCTATCGCCAGGGCGACGGTTTTGTGGATCTGTGCGCGGGCCCCCATCTGATGAGCGTCAAGCCCATCAAAGCGTTTAAGCTGATTTCCTCCTCCGGCGCATACTGGAGAGGGAGCGAGAAGAACAAGATGCTGACCCGCATATACGGCACCGCCTACACAAAGAAAGAAGAACTGAACGAATATCTCGAATATCTGGCTACCATTAAGGAGAGAGATCACAACCGGCTGGGCCGGGAGATGGAGCTTTTTACCACGGTGGATGTCATCGGACAGGGGCTGCCGCTTCTGATGCCCAAGGGAGCCAAGATCATCCAGACGCTGCAGCGGTGGATTGAGGATGAGGAGGAGCGCCGCGGCTATATGCGGACCAAAACGCCCCTGATGGCAAAAAAGGATCTGTATGTGATCTCGGATCACTGGAACCATTACAAAGAGGGAATGTTTGTGCTGGGCGACGAGGAGAATCCGGATTCGGAAGTCTTCGCGCTGCGCCCGATGACCTGCCCGTTCCAGTACTATGTGTATAAGGCCAGCCAGAAATCCTACCGGGATCTGCCCTGCCGCTACGGCGAGACGTCAACTCTGTTCCGCAACGAAGATTCCGGCGAGATGCACGGTCTAACGCGAGTGAGACAGTTTACGATCTCCGAGGGACATCTGATTATTCGCCCGGATCAAGTGGAGGCGGAGTTTCAGGGATGCCTGGATCTGTTCCGCTACTGCATGACGACGCTGGGCTTGCAGGATGATGTGACATACCGTCTGTCCAAATGGGACCCCCAGAATCGCGAAAAGTATCTGGGAGACGCCGAGAGCTGGGGTTATGTAGAAGAGATGATGCGCCGGATTCTCGACAAAGCCGGCGTACCCTATACCGAGGCTGTGGGCGAGGCGGCCTTCTACGGGCCGAAGCTGGACATTCAGGCCAAGAACGTCTACGGCAAGGAAGATACCATGGTGACGATCCAGCTCGATATGTTCTTGGCGGAGCGTTTTGACATGTACTATGTCGATCAGGCCGGAGAAAAAGTCCGCCCCTATATCATTCACCGGACTTCCATGGGCTGCTATGAGCGGACGCTGGCCTGGCTGATCGAAAAATATGCCGGCCTGCTGCCTACCTGGTTGTGTCCGGAGCAGGTGCGTATCCTACCCATCTCAGATAAATATCAGGACTATGCCGATCAGGTAAATAACCGTCTGAAAGACAATGGGATTCTCTCGACGGTGGACAGCCGTTCCGAGAAGATCGGCTATAAGATCCGCTCGGCCAGAATGGATCGCGTTCCCTATATGCTGGTTGTGGGACAGAAGGAAGAAGAAGAGGGCGTGGTAGCGGTCCGCAGCCGTTTTGCGGGAGACGAGGGACAGAAGTCTCTGGACGGCTTTATCGACGAAATATGCCGGGAAATCCGGACAAAAGAGATCCGGAAAATCCAGGTGACAGAAGACAAGAAGAATTAGTGCGCCGAAATGCCTAGCGCAACGGAAATACCCTGCCGGTCCGCTGGACTTATCTCTCCAGCGAACCGGCAGGGTATTCGGATTGAAGCCTGTCTTATGGAAGAAAATCCGGCTTTATCCCTTCAGCTCTGCGGCAAAGTCTGCCATGGCCTGAGGAATCCGAATCTGCTGCGGGCATACGGCCTCGCAGCTTCCGCAGCCGATGCAGGCGTCAGGCTGCTTTTCCTTGGGTATGGCCATCAGCGCCATCGGAGCGATAAAACCGCCTCCGGTGAAGCTGTGTTCGTTGTACAGCTCCAGCAAAGAAGGGATATCCAGTCCCTGAGGACAGTGGCTGACGCAGTAGCGGCAGGCGGTGCAGGGTAAAACATGATCCAACATGCCGTTTGCCACCGTCAAAAGCGTATCCCATTCCGATGGATTGAGCGGTTGATCCTCCTCAAAGGTGTTGAGATTTTCCTCCAGTTGCTCCAGGTTTGACATGCCGGAGAGCGTAACGACCACCTCTGGAATCGTCTGCAGGAAGCGAAACGCCCAAGCCGGGATATTCTCCTTCGGCCGCAGGGCGGCAAGGCGGGCGGCGGAAGCCTCCGGCAGTTTGGCAAGACGGCCGCCCCGCAGAGGTTCCATAACCCACACCGGTATGCCATACTGCTGTAACAGTTCGATTTTCTGCTTGGCGTTTTGGAAGGACCAGTCCAGATAATTCAACTGAATCTGGCCGAATTCCATCTGAGGACCGTAAGCCTTCAGAAAACGCTTCATGACCTCCAAATTTCCGTGTGCCGAAAAACCGAGGTGACGGATGCGGCCGTTTTCTTTCTGTTTCATCAGATATTCATAGATACCGTACTGCGGGTCCAGATAAGAATCAATATTCATCTCGCAGACGTTGTGGAACAGATAGAAGTCAAAATAGTCCACCTGACATTTTTTGAGCTGTTCTTCAAAAATGGCCTCCACCTTCGGCATATTGGAGAGGTCATAGCCGGGAAATTTGGAAGCAAGGAAGAAGCGATCGCGGGGATACGCCTTTAAGATGCGCCCCATAACCCGCTCGGAGTTGCCGCTGTGATAGCCCCAGGCTGTGTCGTAATAGTTGACGCCGCGTTCCATAGCGCAGGCTACCATCCGGGCGGCCGCCGCCTCGTCAATTTTGGAGTCATCGCCCTCTAATACCGGCAGACGCATCGCGCCCATTCCCAGCGCAGATAGTTTTAAATCTTGAAAAGTGCGATAAATCATTTTACTTTCTCCTTCCGTCTTTTTCTTTAAAGGGGACATAAAGCCCGAACAGGCTGCCTCATAGACCTTGCAGTTAAAAAAGGCTGCTCTGATTATTATATTAAAGGATGGGAACGGAAAAGTCAAATACATAGAAGTTATGGGTAGAGATAGAAAAAAGGAATATCTTATGATTTGTGCGAAATTCATGGAATATAAGATGCCTGAAGGAAAGAAAAAACAAAAAAACATTTTCAGAAAGGACCGGCAGAAGCAAGATGATGGAACAAGGTATATGGGAACAGAGTCAGAGCATTCAATTTTGTGATGTAGATATACAGAACCGTCTGACCATGAAGGGGGCGTTGCGTTTGATGCAGGAAGCAGCCAACTGTCATTCCGATCAGGCGGGCTATGGTCTCAATCAGATTGAAAAAACCGATTTTAGCTGGGTTCTGCACCAGCAGAGATGCCGCCTGTACAGCCGTCCCTGCTGGAATACAAAACTGCAGATACGCACCTGGTCCAGAGGAGCAAACGGACTGGTATGCCTCAGAGATTTCGAGGTCTTGGACGAGGCCGGGCACCTGGTTGCCTTGGCCTCCTCCGGCTGGCTTTTAGTCCGTGCCAGTACACAGAAGCTGGAGCGGGTCCCGGAGGGAATGCTCAAAAAATATGGAATGAGAGATCACGCTGTATTCCCGGAGCCTCTGCCGCGTCTGAAACCGCTTTCCGGGGAAGAAAAGCTCTGGACTTATACCGTGCAGCACCGGGACATTGACATCAACCGCCATGTCAATAACCTGTGTTATCTGGACTATGCCTGGGAGGCGCTTGGCAGCAAAAGTGCAGAAAAAACGGAAGATCTCAAAGAGAAATATAACGAAGTGGATATTTTATATAAAAAAGCGGCCTATGAAAAAGACCGCCTAGCCTGTTTTGGCGGCTGGGACAAGGAGGAGGAAAAAGACGTCCCCTTTACAGTCGCAGTAAAAGGCGAAGACGGAAAAATTCTTCACGCGGTTATACGCCTGGAATGCTGAGAACGAATTTTGAGCCTCTGCTTCGGCGCTGTTTCAGACGCCGCTTCTCCATCTGCTGCGGTAAAAGACAGCGATAGAAAAGCGGAAAAAGAAATGCGGTTTTAGGCAAAAAAGAGGGACGATCCGTTTTTTGCCGGAAGTCCCTCTTTTATTTCCCTTTTGGCCTTTCCTATCGGAATATTTTTTATCCGAGTTCAGAAAAAGACCGCATCGTTTTTGTGACGAAGACTATCTGGCTTCAAACGTAGAACATTCGGTTTCCCGGCAGTCGCAGGCACAGTTGCCGGAAATATTGATGTGTTCTGCATGGCAGATGCAGTTTTCATTGAAACGGCAGCCCGTTGCCTCGCAGTCTACAGCCAGAGAGACATCCGGCGTTTCATACTGATTGCGGTAAGAGTCGTCGCTCTTTTCGTAGAAGCTGGCGCAGCAGGTAGCCTCCTTGCTGCGGGCGTCCTGGCCGTCAACAAGGATATTGCCGCGGCAGCAGCAGTTGTCCGCGTTGTGAATACAGGTCTTAACATTGCAGTCCAATCGTACCATGGGATTCGTCCTCCTTTATTTGCCTGGAAACAGCACGTTTCTTCCCGTCTGTTCAGGCATGATCCTGTCCTGTCCGGCGCATCGTGCCGTGACAAAATGAGAGTGTGCCTGAAGAAAGAAAATTTCAGACATCCATTAGTATGGATAAAGGACACGATTTTATCCTGAAAAGAGAAGGAACTTAAAAAAATTAAAACAAGCTCCCCCTATTTTGATTCCATTATCATACATATAAAAGGAAAGACTTGTTTTTTTTATGGATTCTTAGTATACTGTCATCAGCAAAAAGCCTATAAAAAGTAAGATACAAGAAATAAAAAGGACGAATAACATGAAAAAAAACAAAAGAACCCTTCTGCTCATTCTTTTATTGTTCGCTTTACTCATTTTCAGCGCCTGTAAACCCGCGGAGGAAGCCGGACACACCATGACCGAGACCGAATCAACCGCCGAGCCGACGACAACCGTCCCAGAAACAACGCCCGCGCCGACCGAACCGCCGGTGAGAGAGGCATCCGAGATAAAAATCGGCATGATTTTTTATGGGGAAGAGAATGATGGTTCCGTGCTGACGGCAGCACTGCGCGAAGGGCTTCTGCGTGCGGTAGAAGAACTTGACATTGGAGCGGAACAGATTCTGTGGCAGTATAACAGCCGTGAGGCAGACTGGACTCAAATCGAAGACAGCATTCTGGCCTGTGCAGAAAGCGGCTGCCAGATCATATTCGGTGGAGCCCGAGAATATGCCTCCGTCATCGCCGCCATCGCAGAAGAATACCCCGATATCATGTTCTCCTGCATCGACAGCGAACTGTATAACGGAAAAAATTCGGGAACCTTTGAGATCAGCCTGGCAGCATCCCAATATCTGTGCGGCGCAGCGGCCGCCATGACCGACAACACCGGCCATATCGGCTTTCTGGCCTCCAAAGGAACCGCCGATGAAGACGTGACAGCCGCTGTCAACGCCTTCGCCTACGGCGTATGGAGCGTCAACCCTCAAGCCACCGTAGAGACTGCCGTCACCGGCAAATGGTTTTTGCCGGAAATAGAAGAGCAGGCTGTCGCCAACCTCAGCGAACTAGGCTGCCAAGTATTCGGCGGCTATACCGATTCCTCCGCCGGCCTGCGTGCCGCCGCTTCCTCCGGATTTCGCATTCTCACCTGCGGAGCCGAAGACGCCAGTCTCTACGGCAGCGCCGGCGAAACAGTCATAGCGGCGGCTGCCCTGTATCGTTTCGACACTTATTTTCTGACAAAACTGAACCAAGTCATATCCCGCGAGATCACCGGAGAAGCCTGGATGGGAGACTTTTTTAACCAGGCCGTCGAAGTCCGAAGCGCCTGGGAGCTGCCCCAGACCGCCATTGACCAGATAAAAGCCTGGGCTCCGGAAAACGCCTCTATTCTGGAGCCAAGCCTTCTGTCTGCGCCTGCCTCCGAAACCACGGCACCGGAAAGCGCCGGCGAGTCCTCCCCATCCGACTCATCGGAAAATACCGGCGAACAACCTGCCTCTGAAGCCTCTGCCGAGCAAACCACGGAAATTCCCGCTACCCAGCCTGACGAGACAGCTCCCGAAGAAACGGCAGCCCCCGAATCGGAAGATACGCTTTCTTCAGACTCATCAGAGACCGATGAAGAAACCTCTCCCGAAGAAGAACCGACGATCACCATAAACGAAGAAACCGGCTACTTATCCAACATACGCATTCACGAAATTGAGCTGCCGGATCCGGAACCAACCGAACAATAAAGAACAGACCAAAAAACTGGCAGCAACCAACCGCCAGCCATAAAAACAGGAGCGCCGGACCGTTCAGCGCAGCGCGGAGGATCGATAGAAAGAAGATCGATAGAAACCGGCAAAGCAGCCCGGTCCCCGCATGCGCGCCCGTGTCTGGCGCCCCTGTTTTTATAGCTGGCGGCGTTTTACGGCGCAAAATCCAACTGCATCTGCGTAAACTCCTTCGTCCGCTCATTATACTGCGCAATCAGCTTCTGAATCCGCAGCGTCGGGTCCAGAGCCGCACTCATACCCGTATCATGATTCATTGTATTAATAATCAAAGCCGCAAAACTGCTCATATCCGCCTCAATATACCACGGCTTCGTCAAGAGAGCGGGATCTCTGTAATTCAAATTGGTGGTCACGACATAATCAATAAACCCATTGCGATAAAATTCGTCAAACTTGTCCAGCCCGCTGGTAAACAGCCCAAACGTACAGCAGACGATTACCTTTTTTGCGCCCCGCTCCTTTAGCTCTCTGGAAGTATCCAGCATACTGTCGCCGGAGGAAATCATATCGTCAATAATAATAACCGTTTTTCCCTCAACGCTGGAACCTAAAAATTCATGGGCAACAATCGGATTTTTTCCGTTAATAATCTGAGAATAATCCCGTCTCTTGTAAAACATGCCCATATCCACACCCAGGTTATTGGCAAAATATACAGCCCGATCCATGGCGCCCTCATCGGGACTGATGATCATCAGATGTTCTTTATCAATGATGATATCGGAGTCCCGGTCAAAAATAGCCCGGAAAAACTGATAGGTCGGCATATAGTTATCCAGCCCGTGAAGAGGGACCGCGTTGGTGATGCGCGGATCGTGCGCGTCAAAGGTGATAATATTCTTTACCCCCATTTCAACAAGTTCTTCCAGAGCAAACGCGCAGTCCAAAGATTCCCGGTTGGTCCGGCGGTGCTGGCGTCCTTCGTATAAGAAAGGCATCACCACATTAACCCGGTGAGCGTGTGCCACGCTGACCGAAATGATTCGTTTTAGATCCTGATAATGATCGTCGGGGGACATGTAGTGGGTGTGACCGCAGACGGTGTAGCTGAGACTGTGATTGATGACGTCGGTAATAATGTAGAGATCCGTGCCGCGGATAGAGTCCAAAAGAGTAGCTTTTCCCTCTCCGGTGCCGAAACGGGACAGGCGGTTGCGCACCATGTAGGTATCGGCGTCATAGCCGTAAAAGGAAACTTGTCCTTTTCTGGCCGCAACTGCGCTCTGGTCTTCCTGGCGCATGTCCCGGATCTGTGCGTCCACCTTGCCGGCAAAGTCGATACAGTTTTCCATTGCACAGATCTTCAGTGGTGCAATCGGGATTTTCGTCTGATACAAATTGGTTTGTTCCATCATTCCCTCCATGGATTTTAATGGTCGTAAGGTGTCATTTCCTGACATTTACATTTTATACTGCGCCAAAGAGAGCGTCAAGCTGTTTTTTTGACAGAAAGGAAAGTTCTGGGGTCAGCGTAAAAAAACAAAACGGCTGGTCGCAGGAAGAGTCGAGGAACCGTTAAACGTCACCAGCCAGTCCAGGCAGCCGTAGAACGGGTGGCCGTAGAACAGGCGGCCGGAAAGAATACGGATTGGTTCCGCGATTTTTCCGGAAAACACTTGTATATTTTCCGGAAATCGTCTAGAATGTGCTGTAGTACATACAAAAGGAAGCGGAACGATTATGCTGGAAAATATGAAACGCCTTTTTGGGCAGGTGGACATGACAGAAGGACATCCATGGGAACGCATTTTGATTTTTACGGTTCCCATGCTGATCGGTAATATTGCGCAGCAGTTGTACAATACAGTGGACAGCATTGTTGTGGGCCGGTATGTGGGAGACAATGCGCTGGCGGCGGTCGGAAGTGCCAGCCCGATATTTAATCTGCTGTTGGTGCTGTTTGTCGGGATCTCCATGGGCGCCAGCATTATGGTGTCGCAGTATTACGGTTCCCGTGACCGGGAAAACCTGTCGAAAACGATCGGCAGTTCTATCACATTGACTGCGGTCGCCTGCCTGATTCTGGTGGCTCTTGGCTCTTTAGTGATCCGTCCGGCATTGGAGCTGCTGGATACGCCGGACAGCCTGATCAACTGGTGTACCTCCTATCTGATGATTCTTCTGTGGGGCAGCGCTGGTCTGGCTTATTATAATATCTTATGCGGGATTCTGAGAGGGCTGGGGGATTCGCTGTCAGCGCTTTTGTATCTTCTGATCGCTACGGTCATCAATATCGTGTTGGATATCTGGTTTGTGGCGGGATTTGAGATGGGCGTCGCCGGTGTGGCTCTGGCTACCGTGATAGCGCAGTTGGTGTCCGCTGTATTATGTTTATGGAAGCTGCACACCATGACCGATTTGTTTGACATGAATGTAAGCTATCTGAAGCCGGATTGGGAAAATGTGGGAACCGTTATCCGTCTGGGCCTGCCTTCCGGTCTCACGCAGGCTATCTTTTCCATGGCGATGGTAGTGGTACAGTCTCTCACCAACAGCTTCGGTGAAATGATTATTGCCGCCAATGTCATCATAATGCGTGTGGACGGTTTTGCCATGATGCCGAATTTTTCATTCGGAACGGCAATGACAACCTATGCCGGGCAGAATGTCGGCGCCGGATATTATGATCGGGTAAAACAGGGAGCGAAGCAGGGAACGCTGATCGCAGCAGGCACTTCAGCGGCAATCACAGGGCTGATTCTTCTGTTCGGCCCCTATCTTATGGGGATTTTTACCAATACGCGGGAGCTGGCGGTCCTGAGCGCTGAAATGATGAAGATTCTGGCGGTGGGCTATATCGCTGTGGCGGTAACGCAGAGTTTGTCCGGAGTCATGCGGGGAGCCGGAGACACGATGACCCCCATGTGGATTTCTCTGATCACCACCGTGGTGGTCCGTGTTCCTCTGGCTTATGGGTTGGTCAACCTGACAAAGACGCCGGCGCTTCCTCAGGGGCGGTATGAGTGTTTGTGGATTTCCATGCTGTGTTCCTGGGTTTTAGGCGCGCTGATTACATTTTTGTTCTACCGCCTGGGAAGCTGGAAGAAAAAAGCGCTGTGACAGCACTGCCAGCAGGGAAAAGGAAGGATTTATAGCTTTGTGGAAATAGAAAAAGGCGGCTGCGCAGAGATTTTGATGCGGATGTCTTCTGAAGAGGGCATACGGCTATGAGGGAGAATAATGAAAAAATATGTGCTGTTTTTGCTGGTGGTACTGTTGTCTTTGGGACTGGGAGCCTGTCAGATAGAACCGCCAAAAGAGCTTTCGGATGAAGAAGTGGTGACGGCTTTTCTGGAGGCGTTCTGTCAGGGGGATTACGAGGGACTGATGCCTTACATCAGTGACGATAACCCGCTGCATCTGTTTTTTACTGGGATGCAGGAGGAGACGGGCGGAGAAATGGCTCCCGTCTACCAAGCTCTGCATGAAAAGCTGAAAGAGTTAACGTTTACAGCAAAAGCTGTGGAGGGGAAGGAAGCATGGGGAACCGTGGAGGTAACGCTGTCCATTCCGGATTACAGCAATGCGTTTTACACAGCCATGACAGAAGCCCTTGACCGGCAGGTAGAGAGCGGCGGAAGGGAATTTCATGATATGCCCGTCTGGCTTTTGCAGGCGGTGCAGGGCGAAGGAGAGCTTTGTGAGGAATCCTTTGAATTGCATGTCGGAAACCGTGACGGCAATATGGTAATGTGAACCGCCCCCTGTCAAGTAGACAGATGAAAAAAAGAAAATTAGGCAACGAGGG
>CAJUHP010000042.1 GCA_910586125.1 uncultured Lachnospiraceae bacterium
CGGGGAGTGAAAAAGTTTCCCTTGTTTCAGCCCATAAGGGCAAAAACAAGGGAAATTACATAAGGTTTGAACATTTAACCTGTGGAATGCCTTGACGTATCAGGGGTTCAAGAGGATTTGACAGATAAATAGGAATTTACAGATGGATTTTGGTGGAAGAAATAGGATTGGAATAGAATTTGGAGTAAATTTGATTTTAAATAACAGAATTATTTCTATATTTATAAAATAATTAAAGAGGATCGTTCTTTAATAAAATATGGGTTAGCTTTGTGCCCGCAGCCAGGCCATCTAAATAAGCCTGAATGCAAGCTTCGCAAAGCACCGCGTTAATAGCGCTGTCTAAATCCGATACAAGTACTTGTTCGGATTTGGGAACTGCATTTTTGATCTGTTCCACTAAGGAGGAGCAAGTCTTTTCTGCTTTTCTTGCTTCTTTTCCTCTCAAAAAATTGATATCCATAATACTTGTAGTACCATTTATCAGTTTTAACAAAAAATCGCTTTCCATCTCATCCATTTTATTTTATCTCTTTTGTCTGTACTCATTGACTGCATGATACTATAGTATTTAAACGAAGATATATGATGAAAGTATTGTTTTTCATTGCACAGTAAACGGATCGTCTGTTTCCGGGTACTGTTCCAAAAAGGCTAAACCATATCGGACCAAGTCCTTCAGCATTTCTTCTTCCGGAACATTCGGATATCGGTTTTCCTTCAGTGATTCTATTTTTTCTTGCAGTTCAGGCGGAGCCGAAAAGAATATGTTATCGCTGTGTTTTTCCATTTTTCCTCTCCTGTAAAGAATCAGTGATTCTCTATAATTATAAGAAATTCCGGATATCTTGTCAAGTATATGTTTGTTGTAAAAACGGGTATCGCTTTTACGTCCTTTACATCTCGATTTCTCTTATGTATAATGAACGCGGAGGTGATATTATGGCTACAAACAAACCGCGTTACTCGATTACCGTTGACCAGGATTTGCTTCAGCAAATTGAGGATTTTCGTTTTGGCCGCCGTTATCAGACACGTGCGGAGGCAACGGTCGCGCTGATTCGTTTTGGGCTTGAATACTTGGAAAGGCAGGAGCTTCCAAAGGATTCCGGTTTTGACAAAGAAGATTAGTATGGCCTTATTTGAATTGGCAGGATCAATTGCCTGTGGAAAAATGCAGGACTTGGATTCATGTGCTGGCACAGTTGCGTTCAGACCATGCGGAGGAACTGGTGAAATGTAAATGTGTCGGCACACGGGAGCTGGCGGATGCGCTGGATTTTATCCATATGCTTGACGGCTGCCGTTTTCTGTGATATCATCAGAGAAAGAAAAAAGCGGGAGGATTTTATGAAGAGCATTGTAAGTAGGGGAATTTCTGCGAATTGAATATCCGCAGTGCGGACTGTATCTGAAACAGAACTGCCAGAATCGATCTGTTTTGGTATTTTTTATGTGATGCTGTCTGCCCCGGCATAGACAAACGTTTGTGCCGATACCTTACGAAATGTCTCATATCTGAAATAACCGCTGAATTTGTATTGTCTTTTGCAGAGGAACCAGCGCGCAATTGTGCGGGTTTGGACGGTATTATCATGATATCTTTATGGACATGGCTGTCAGGTCATGTTTTTTTGTTTGTCGGAAAGGTTCGGCGGGCAGGATAACATAGGATGCAGAGATTCCCTTTCCAAATGGTATCAAATCATTGTATGTTGAGAATGTAGGATCCGAAAGGAAGAGAGAAGAAAAAAGCAGGAGACAATATGAATCAGGAAGAAAAGATATTAGAGTTTGATAAAATCAAGTTAAGATGGCAGGAATACGCTGTCACGGAGAGAGCCAGAGAGAAGATTTCAGAGACAAAACCGGTTCTATCGCGAAGAGAACTGGATGTCCTGCTGCGGGAGACTGAGCAGAGCCGGCAGCTTCTGGAGAAATGCGGTACGCCGCCGCTGGCGGCTTTGAGCGGCATGGAAGAAAATCTAGGTATCGCCTCCAAGGGAGATTGTCTGAGCGCATTTCAGTTGGAACAGGTGAAAGACGCGCTGGTTGCTGTCAGGAGAATGTCCGATTATCTGGAAAGGGGAAAGGCTTACAGCATTTCTCTGGCCTATTATGCGGAAAATCTGGATGTGCTGGAGGCTCTCAGGGAGGAGATCGAGCAGGCGGTCTGCGGCGGAGAAATTGTGGATCGGGCTTCCGCCAGACTTTTGGATATCCGGCGCGAGGCGATGCGGTGCGGGGAGAAAATGCGCGAGAAGGCGGAGCAGACGATGCGCAGCCAGAAAGAATATATGTCTGACCATTTCAGCACCTTTCGTGAGGGCCATATCTGTGTTCCGGTGAAAAAAGAATTTAAGTATAAGGTTTCCGGCCGTGTGATTGGGCAGTCCTCCACCGGCAGCACCTTGTTTATGGAGCCGGCGGCCTGCGCCAGCTATTATGAAGAGCACCAGCAGCTTCAGATTGAGGAGGAGGACGAAATCAGGCGGATTTTGTACACGCTTACGGCATTGACGGATTCGTATGCCGAACAGCTTCTGCTGAATATCCGCACGATGGAAAAGCTGGATTTTGCTTTCTCAAAGGGAAAACTCAGCTTGGCGCAGGGCGCGGTGGCGCCAGTCATTCTTTCCGAGAGAGAAATCCATCTGAGGGATGCCAGACATCCGCTGCTGGATTCTGCGTCCTGCGTGCCGCTGCAGTTTGATCTGGCGGGCGGTGTCCGGGGGATTGTGATCACAGGGCCGAATACCGGCGGCAAAACCGTGGCTCTTAAGACGGTGGCTCTCTGCTGTATGATGGCCCAGTGCGGGCTGCATGTCCCCTGCAAGGAGGCCAGACTCTGCATGAATAGCAGTTATCTGTGCGATATCGGGGACGGTCAGAATCTCTCGGAAAATCTATCGACGTTCTCCGCACATATCAAAAACGTGCTGGACATATTGAGGCGTGTCAGCGCAGAGAGTCTGGTGATTTTGGATGAGCTGGGTTCCGGGACCGATCCGCAGGAGGGCATGGGCCTTGCCATCGCGGTATTGGAGGAGCTGAAAAAGAGCGGCTGTCTGTTTCTGGCGACGACGCATTACCCGGAAATCAAGGCTTATGCCGGGAGGGAAGCAGGGATTTTAAACGCTAGGATGGCTTTTGACGCAGAAAATCTCAAGCCGTTGTACCAGATGGTTCTGGGGGAGGCGGGAGAAAGCTGCGCCCTGTATATTGCCAAGCGTCTGGGAATGCCCGAACGTATGCTGCGCCGGGCCAAGGAAGCGGCATACGGGGCAGGGCAGAGCGATGGGAAGGAGGCCGAAGACGGGCGGGAAACGGCGTTTTCAAAGCTTCCCTGCGCACATCTGGAAAAAGAGAAGGCGGTCAAGAAGAAAAAGGAGATTCCTTTTGCGCGCGGCGACAGCGTGATGGTGTACCCGGACAAAAAAATAGGCATTGTCTGCGGGAAAGCAAATGACAGGGGCGCGCTGCAGGTGCAGCTTCCCGGCAAAAAAATTTGGATCAGCCATAAAAGAGTAAAACTTATTGTGGCAGCGAGCGAACTGTATCCGGAGGACTACGATTTTTCCATTGTATTTGATACGGCGGCAAACCGGAAGCTGCGCCATGATATGGAGCGGAAATATGTGGAAGGAGCGGTGATACAGGAAGAAGAATGAGTTCTGGTCCGGGAAAGAAATTTCCATGCAGGTCATGGCGGCTCCAACTCTGCGGTTTTTCTGCTTCAGGTTATTCTTGTGCTTTCGCGGCCATGTTGATATAATAGTTCTGTGCGGCGGCGAACGTGTTTGGAAGACGGCGAAAATACAGCGGGACCGCATCGGGGAGGAAAACAATATGTCTGAAAAATTGCGTTACACGACACTGCTTTTGGATGCGGATGAAACGCTTCTGGATTTTAACAGAACACAAGACCAGGCGCTGAAAGAGACCTTCGGGCGCTTCGGGCTACCTTTTCACGACGAGATAGAGAAGCGCTACAAAGAGCTGAACCAGGAGCTTTGGGCTGCCTTTGAGAGGGGGGCGATCACCAAACCGGAGCTTCGCGCGCAGCGGTTTCGCAGGCTCTTTGACTGGATGGGCGTGGAGGACGAGCTGGCAGGGTTTGAGGAGGAATACCAGCTCGCGCTGGGGCGCGGAGCGTTTTTGCTTCCGAATGCGCTGCAGGTGTGTCAAAATCTCAGCCGGGACTGCCGTCTGTATATCGTGACCAACGGCGTGGAGGCGACGCAGCACAGCCGTCTTGAGGCGAGCGGATTAAGGCCGTATCTGACGGACGTGTTTGTATCGGAAAAAGCCGGGTTTCAGAAGCCGCAGAAAGAATATTTTGACTATGTTTTTTCGCGGATACCGGCCTTTGACAAGAGCCGTACCTTGATGGTGGGAGATTCGCTGCATTCGGACATGCTGGGTGCAGACAGGGCCGGGTTGGATACGTGCTGGTTTAACCCGGCGGGAAAGACAAGAGAATCCGGAATTCGGATCTGTTATGAGATCTCTTCTCTGGAGGAATTATACGCAGTAATAAGGGAGTAATAGATTGAAAAAAGTACTGAAGAAAATTTTGGGTGTTCTGACCAGCCGGGCTGTGATCGTGGCCGTTTTGCTGATGATACAGCTCGGATGGATGGGGTTTGTGCTGGTTCGCTTGATGCGCTATTCCGTTTGGATTACGGCGCTTTTTACGTTTCTGAGTCTGGTTGCGGTCGCCTATGTGATCAACAGCAAGAGCAATCCTTCCGTAAAGCTGGCTTGGGTGGTGCCGATTTTAGCATTCCCGCTGTTCGGCGGCCTTCTGTATCTGGCCGTGGGCGGCAAGCGGCCGAAACGCCGGATGCGCCGCGCGCTGGAAAAGGCGCAGAGCGAGATACAGCCGTATATCGCTTCGGGAAAGGAACGAATCGAAAACGTGCGGAAAGAACAGCCTCATTTAGCCGGGCAGATGGAATACTTGGATAAACGCGGATATCCGCTCTACGCCCAAACACAGGCGGAGTATTTTCCGCTGGGAGATCTGAACTATCCGGTGATTTTGGAGGAGCTGAAAAAGGCAGAGCACTACATATTCCTGGAGTATTTCATTATCCAGGAGGGAACGATGTGGAACGGCATTTTGGAGATACTCAAGGAGAAGGCCGCCGCCGGCGTGGACGTGCGTCTGATCTATGACGATGTGGGCAATCTGTTTAAGCTGCCGGCCGGCTATTACCGCACGATGGAGGAATGCGGAATTCAGTGCATCTGCTTTAATCCGTTTATCCCGTTTTGGTCCATGGTTATGAATAACCGGGACCACAGAAAGATTTTGGTGATCGACGGCCACACGGCTTTTACCGGCGGTATCAATCTGGCGGATGAGTATATCAATGTCGGCTCCAAATTCGGCCATTGGAAGGATACGGGCGTAGTGCTGCGGGGAGAGGCCGTCTGGAGTCTGACGCTGATGTTTCTGAATATGTGGAATGCGTTTCGCCCCACAGATCAGGATTTGAATCAATACCGGCCCCGCGTATGGCACCCGGCTCCCTTTGCGGATGACGGCTATGTTCTTCCCTATGCGGATACGCCGCTGGACGAGGAGATTGTGGCTGAGAACGTGTATATGAACCTGATTAACGGGGCGACAAAGTACGTGTATATTTTTACGCCGTATCTGATTACAGACCACGAGATGACCACCTGTCTGTGCCTGGCGGCGCAGAGGGGCGTGGATGTGCGGATTATGACGCCGGGCGTTCCCGATAAGAAGACCGTATATCAATTAACGCGCTCTCACTACCCGGAACTTCTGGATAACGGTATTCGGATTTATGAGTACACACCAGGGTTTGTTCACGCCAAATGCCTTGTCTGCGACGATCAGGTGGCGACCGTGGGAACGATCAATTTTGACTACCGCAGCTTGTATCTGCATTTTGAATGCGGAACAATCCATTACCGCAACCGCGTAGTCAGGCAGGTGAAGGAAGATTTTTTGGAAACGATGGAAAAATGCCGTCAGGTGACGGAATATCAGACCGAAGGTCTTCCGCTGCGCAAGGAGATCTACTATGCGGTTCTGCGTTTGTTCGCCCCTCTTATGTAGAGGCGGTGCAATTTACAAAAAAGGAGACAGAAAAAATGGAGAGACAGAGAAAAAAAACGAACAGCCGGATCGTCCGGCTGGTTTTGCCGCTGATAGGGGCCGCCTTGCTTTTTGCGGGCTGCGGCATGTTTGACGGAGGAGAGGCGGAAGTAAAAGTGGATTTTGGCCAGTATGGCAACGAGGGCGGAGGTCAGGGCAGCGAAAACGAGAGCCAGGACAAAACAGGTGGCAGCGAAGAAAACAATGACCAAAGCGGCGGAGAAGACGGGGAGAACGACAGCCAGGATAGCGCCGGCGGTTTGGAAGGCGGCGGGGACTCCAGCCAGGACGGCTCCAAAGAAAGCGGCCAGGACAAAAGCACGGAGGATGGCGAGACGCAGGAATCCGAAACCAGCGAAGAGCAGAAAAAGCAGATGGAAGAATTTTATAAGAGTGCGCTGGCAGAAGAGCTGCTGGCCTATCTGAAGGAAAACGGCCGGGAAGACGATGCGTTTTCAGAGCCGATCTTTGACTCGGCAAACAAAATATATTCCAAAGAAGAGCTGGAACAGCTATCCGACGCCATGTGCAGGATCTTCCGAAATGAAATCTATGCCAGACATGGTATGATTTTCGGAAACGAGGATCTGAACCGGATCTACAGTGCGTTTTCCTGGTATGAAGGAACCATCGGGCTTCGGGAGTTTGAAGCCCAGAAGGAGCTGCCCTTCAATGATACGGAGAACAAAAATCTCTCCAACGTGATTGCGGTGGAAAAAGCAAGAAAGAACAACTAATGCTCCCATCGCCCGCTGCAGCCGCAGGGGAGGATCAGCCCGTTTTCCCGCACGGGAAGCCCGATCTCTTCGGCCAGTATATGACCGCCGAGCCGGGCGGTGATCTCCGTGTGCATCAAATAGGAGAGTACGGCAGGCTGCAGCCCCGTTGTGTAGGAATTGATCAGAAAAAACAGCCCGTCCGGCGCCAGAATGGAAGCGCAGGAGCGGATTAGAGGATGAATGGCGTCCTCGATCTTCCAGACTTCGCCCTTGGGGCCGCGGCCGTAAGAGGGAGGGTCCATGATAATGCCGTCGTAGGTATTGCCCCGGCGCTGTTCCCTCTCTACAAATTTCATGCAGTCATCGACAATCCAGCGGATGGAAGCCTGTTCCAAACCGCTGGATTTTGCGTTTTCTCTGGCCCAGGACACCATGCCTTTGGAGGCGTCTACATGAGTGACGCTGGCGCCTGCCGCGGCGGCGGCGAGCGTAGCGCCCCCGGTATAGGCAAAGAGGTTCAGCACCTTAACCGGGCGCTCTGCAGAGCGCCCGGCCTGGCGGATTCTTTCGCTGACCCAGTCCCAGTTGGCGGCCTGCTCGGGAAACAGTCCGGTGTGTTTAAAGCGGAACGGCTTGAGCTGAAAGGTCAGACTGCGGTAGCGGATGCTCCACTGCTGCGGCAGATCGAAAAACTGCCAATGGCCGCCGCCGCGGTCGCTGCGGTGATAGTGGGCGTTCGGCTTTTTCCATCCTCTATGTCTTTTGGGCGTGTCCCATATGACCTGGGGATCGGGCCGGATCAGAAGATAGTCTCCCCAGCGCTCCAATTTTTCGCCGGCTGAACAGTCGATGACCTCATAATCCTTCCAGTTGTCTGCAATCCACATGGCTTCCCTCCTGCTTCTCTGAAAAAAATGCGTGTATGTCCGGCTTTTTGAAAAGTCACCAAAAAGAATCCGGTAATATTTATTATAGAGAACCGAGAGAGATACGTCAATGGAAAAAGCGCGGGGCGGAATGAGACAAAGACAAGCAAGAAAAATATTTAGAAAAAGATCTAAATATCTCTTGCATTTTCGTGAAAATATGTTATCTTATATTTAGACGAATTTCAAAATGTAAGACGGCTGTTTACGGTGAAGAAGGAGAGAAGAAAGCGATGCTGGAAATCAGAAATCTGACAAAGATCTACAAAAACGAGAAGAAAGCAGTGGATAATCTGACGCTCTCGGTGGCGGACGGGGATATCTACGGGTTTATCGGCCATAACGGCGCCGGTAAGAGTACTACGATTAAATCGGTGGTGGGCGTGCTGGATTTTGACGAGGGAGAGATCCGGATTGACGGTCACGATGTAAAGCGGGAACCGATTCTCTGCAAGCAGGCGACGGCATACATTCCGGATAACCCGGATCTGTATGAGCATCTGACGGGGATTCAGTATCTAAATTTTATCGCGGATATTTTCGGCATCTGTGCGGCCGAGAAAGAGAAGAGAATCCGGGACTATGGAGATCGCTTTGAAATCACCGGTGCGCTGGGGGATTCCATCGGCTCCTACTCGCACGGAATGCGCCAGAAGGTGGCGATTATCTCGGCGCTGGTTCATGAGCCGAAGCTTTTGGTTCTGGATGAGCCCTTTGTGGGGCTGGACCCGAAAGCCAGTCTGACTTTAAAGGAAACCATGCGGGAGCTTTGCAGACGGGGCAGCGCGATCTTTTTTTCCACCCATGTGCTGGAAGTGGCGCAGAAGCTCTGCAATAAGGTGGCGATTATCCGGGACGGTCGTCTGGTGGTAGACGGCGATATGGAGAAGCTGGTCCGCGACCACTCGCTGGAAGAGCTGTTTATGGAGGTGACAGAGAATGAGTAGGCAATTCTTTCTTCTTTTGCGGGTGCAGATGCAGAATGCGCTGCGGTTTTCGGACATCCGCAAAAAAACGGGAAAAGAAAAGATGCGCTATCTGCTGATGGGCGGATTATATCTGTTTGTAGCGGCCATGCTGCTCTTTTACTGCTATCTGCTGGCAGCCGGTCTTTTGGCTGTCGGTCTGGCCCGGCTGATTCCGCTTTACGCCGTCACAATGGGCGGTCTGTTCACGCTGTTTTTCACTTTTTTAAAAGCCAACGGCATGTTGTTTGGATGCCGGGATTATGAGCTTTTGACGGCGCTGCCTATCCCGCCGGCCGTGGTGATTACAAGCCGTTTTGCGGTCATGTATCTGTTTAATCTGGGGCTTTGCGTGGGCGTGATGGCCGCTATGGGCGCGGCGTATCTGCCGCAGACAGGGAGCGTTCTTCCCTGGGTTTTCTGGATCGTGGGAGCGCTTTTGGCCAGTCTGATTCCCACGACTCTGGCGACGGCGGCGGCGGCTTTGGTGGCGGCTGCTTCCTCCCGGTTTAAGTACAGCAACGCGGTGACGATTCTCTTGTCTGTAGCCCTGGTCTTTGGAATCTTTGGGCTGTCTGCAAAAATAGGAGCCATGGATGAAGAACAGCTTAGCGTGTCAACGATTGCCGCTCTGGGGGATCAGTTGGCCGGGCTTTTGACCCGGATTTATCCGCCGGCGGCCTGGTTCGGGCGGGCCGTAATCGAGGGGAGCCTGGCGGCGTTTTGCCTGTTTGTGGGTTTTTCGCTGGGGCTGTATCTGCTTTTTGCCGTGGTGCTGGCTGCATTCTATCAAAAAATACAGAATGGCCTGACAGCTCACGGCGCATCCGGACAGTACCGGGTGGGAAGGCTGGCCGCCCGTTCTCCTCTGGCCGCGCTGTATCAGAAAGAATGGAAGAGATTTCTCTCCTTGCCGTCCTATGTGCTGAATATGGGAATCGGTGCGCTGATGACGGCGGCGGCCTCGGCGGCTGTCTGCTTTCTGGGGCCGGAAGCACTGGGCGGTCTGGTGAATATTCCAGGGATTGAGGATGTGTTTATCCGCATTCCTCTGTACCTTCCTGTGATACTTCTGCCTCTGTGCAATACCGCTTGCGTCTCCCTGTCTCTGGAGGGGCGGCAGCTATGGATTCTGCAGTCGTCTCCGGTGACGCTTGGGCAGGTGTTTTTGTCAAAGATTCTGGTGAATCTGACGCTCACGATCCCCTGCGCAGGGATCAGTTATCTCTTATTGTGGGTTCGGCTGAGACCTTCTCTGGCAGACGGCCTGATGATGCTTGTGCTGGCTTGCTCGGTCGCTCTTCTCACAGCGGTGGCAGGAATCTGGTTTAACCTGAAATTTCCTGTCTATCAGTGGGAGAATCCAACCCAGATTATCAAACAGAGCGCCTCTTCCATGTGCGGGATTTTGTCCGGCATGATCCTTGGCGTCGGTCTGACCTTTTTGTCGGTGAGATTTTCCGCGATTCCTCTCTGGATGATGAGTGGGATGCAGTGCGCAGCTATACTGCTCCTTGCCGGTGTGCTCCTTGCCAGTCTGGCAAGAGTGAAGCGGCTGTAAGAGCAGGAAAGTGATTGATTTTTTTGTAATTGCGTGATAGACTGTTTTTAAAGGCAGGAAAAGGCAGTTTTTGGCCGGCCGGATAAGGGCCGGCCTATTTTAAAATCAACTACTGTATTTTTTGCATTAGTGGGAAAGGAGAGAAGAGAATGAAAAAAACCAGTTATTTGACACGCTTTTCCAGGGCGCTGCGATGGTATTTGGAAGAGAGGGAGGCAGAAGAAGTCCTCTGTGATTACGAGGATATTTTTGAGTATCTGCCCGACAGCATGGAGGAAGATCCCAGACAAAAGGCCAGGAAGCTGGCATCTTGGAAAAGTTATTCTCGATGGATGGCAGTATTTTTTCTTCTTTCTCTCAGCATTGTGCTGGCATGGTATTCTGTCTATCAGGGCGATTTTAGAAAAATGCTTCCTCTTGCTGTATCCTCGTTTTTTATCGGGACGGCGGCCGGTGTGATTCGTCTGCGAAAGGCAGGCAGAAAGAGGGCGCGAGCCATGCCTAGAAATGCTGTGAAAACGAAGGTTACATGGCTGTTTTCTGCGGTGTTTCTCATAGAGCTGGCAGCGCTTTATCAGATCGGCAATTCCGGAGCCGATAGCATGGCCATTGTAAACGGTTTGAAATGGCTGTGCTTGTGTCTGATGGCGGCAGGCGTTAGCGCGGTGTTTTTAAGCCGTCTGCAAACGGTTCGCTGGATGGTTCTGTACCTGCTGTGTCTGGCCTTGATTCTGGGCTGTTACGCGATTCTTTTTGTGGTTTGCGATATGAGCGGCACCTATGGTCTTTCGGATCGGAGGGCAGTGGCCATGACCGTTGTTCTGATCGCCTGCCTTTGGGCTGGGAGCGTTTGGTGGGCAGAATGCTGAAGAAAAATATGATTGCATTATGCCTGCTGCAGCTTTTATCCGGCGGCGATATGTATGGTTATGAGATACTGCGCCGTCTGGAGGATGTGTTTACCGGTACAAAGGAGCGGGAGATCTACGTGCTTCTTCGCGATCTGTTTCATGACGGATATACGGAATCATACCAGGGGGATAAATCCGACGGACCGGCGAGAAAATATTACAGAATAACCGACAGAGGCCGCCGGCGGCAGGAAGAGCTGCGGGATGAGTGGAGAAGACTGCGGGAAGCGATGGAGACAATCGGCGTCCGATGAGAAAGGGAAACGGCAGAGCCGCCCATGAAAGCGAGAGTTATCCCCCTTGACCGGCGATGGAAAAGCGCTTATAATAACGGTAATGCCGGAAAGCGGCAAGGAAGGGAGATTTTGCGATGAGCGATTGTAATCATGACTGCGGTAGCTGCTCCAGTAGCTGCGGGGAGCGTCAGGAAGCGCCGGATTTCAGCGCGGCGCCTCATAAGTGGAGTAAAATAAAAAGAGTCATCGGAATTGTCAGCGGAAAGGGCGGCGTCGGCAAATCGCTGGTCACTTCTCTGATGGCCTGCGCGATGAAGGAGCTGGGGAATAACGTGGGGATCCTGGATGCGGATATCACGGGTCCTTCCATACCGAAGGCGTTCGGCGTGCATGAGAAGGCCCAGGGGAATGAGGACGGCATTTTTCCGGCGCAGAGTTCTACGGGGATTGATATCATGTCCGTGAACCTTCTGCTGCCCGACGAGACGGACCCGGTGATCTGGCGAGGCGCTCTGATTGCCAACGCGGTCAAGCAGTTTTGGACCGATGTGGTCTGGGAGGATGAAGACTACCTGTTTGTGGATATGCCGCCGGGAACGGGCGATGTCCCGCTGACGGTATTTCAGTCGCTGCCGGTGGACGGCATTATCGTCGTTACCTCCCCGCAGGAGCTGGTGTCCATGATTGTGGGCAAGGCGGTGAAGATGGCGGAGATGATGAAGATCCCGATTCTGGGACTGGTGGAGAATATGTCCTACTTCCGCTGCCCGGATAATGGAAAGGATTATGCGGTCTTTGGCGAGAGCCATATCGAGGAGATCGCCGAAGAGCATGGACTGCAGGTGCTTGGCCGTATGCCAATCGATCCGCAGATTGCCAAAGCCTGCGATGCGGGCCGGATTGAATTTTTGGAGGAGAATCCTCTGGCTGAGGCGGCAAACCGTCTGGAAAACTATTTTGCGGAGAATAAGAAGGCGGAATGAAGATTTTTATCAGTGCGGACATTGAGGGAACCGCCGGGATTGTAAATTGGAAAGAGACGGAGCCGGGCGATCAGTACGCTTATTTCAGCGGCCAGATGACAAGGGAAGTGGCAGCCGCCTGCCGGGGAGCGGTCGCGGCGGGGGCGTCGGAAATATTGGTGCGGGACGCCCATGACTCGGCTCGGAATCTGAATCCGGCTTCCATGCCCCGGCCGGTCCGGATTCTGAGAGGCTGGACCAAGGGCCCTGCCAGTATGATGGATGGTCTGGACAATACGTTTGAGGCGGCAGCCATGACCGGCTACCATACGTGCGCCGGGAGCGACGGCAACCCTCTGGCTCATACGATGAATCTCGGAGTGGAACAGGTGCTTCTGAACGGCAGGCTGTGCAGCGAATTTATGCTGAATGCTCTGTACGCTGCATACTGCCAAGTGCCGGTGATTTTTGTGAGCGGTGACGAGATAATCTGTGAAATGGCGAAAAAAATATGTCCGGCTATTATCACGGTGGCAACCAGCCAGGGGATCGGCGGCGGTTCTGTGGGAATCCATCCGGAGGAGGCGGCGGAGCGCATAGAAGAAAAAATGGCGCAGGCGCTGCGCCGTCTGAAAGAGGAGAAGGATGCCGGAACGATAGTATCCGGAAGGATAGTGATGCCGGAACACTTTGCTTTGGAAGTGCGTTACCGGGAACATGCCAAAGCATATCGGGCATCGTTCTATCCGGGCGCGGTAAAGACGGACGCCAAGACCGTGCGGTATGAGGCGGACGACTATATGGATATTCTGCGGTTTGTGCTGTTTTGCCTGTGATTGTTGTTTGCTGTTTTGTTTGTCAGGTAGAATAAAAGCTCTGGCCTGGTTCGGCGGATTATGCGCCGGACAGGGCAGAGCTTTTTTTGCGAAGCGGGGCAAAAATTTTTGATGTATGTACTGGGACCTCATTCTTCTGCCCTGCCATTGAAAGATGGTTCTGTAAGGTCTGGCCGGATAGTAATCGGGTTAGATGCACGTAAAGTGCATGTTCCGGCGCGCACCGGCATAGATATAGTGTAGAAAAGAATTGCGGGGGAATTTGGTATGGATACAAACATTTCGGTCAATCCCATACGATTTGTCAAAACGCTGCTGATCTCGTATGCGGTAACAGTTGTTCTTCTGTTTTTGTTTGCTTTGATTCTGTACAAGATGAAGCTGAGCGGGGCGCAGGCTTCCATGGGAGTGACGGTGATCTATCTGATATCCTGCGGCCTGGGCGGATTTATCACAGGAAAACAGATGCGTACCAGGCGGCTGTTGTGGGGACTTTTGTCCGGGGCTCTGTATTTTACCATTTTGTTTATGTTGTCGATGCTGTCCGGCGGCGGTCTGTCGGCCGATTTAAAAAACATGTTTACGGTACTGGGGACATGTTTGGCCGGCAGCGCGGCAGGGGCGATTATCAGCTAGAAAGAAATCAGCGCTTTGAAAGAAAAAAATTGATGATTCTTTCCATTTTTTTTGAAAAAGCACTTGCATTTTTTCTGTATCTATGCTATGATACTAACTGCCCGTTTGAACCGGGTACAAGTATCAAGCGGACCTTTAGCTCAGTTGGTTAGAGCAACCGGCTCATAACCGGTCGGTCCTG
>CAJUHP010000043.1 GCA_910586125.1 uncultured Lachnospiraceae bacterium
ATTAACCATATTCTGGATGAACTGATAAACGTTTCAATCCAGGCTTACTCCGCCAATACGCTCGTTGCGCAATAATCTTGTCCACAATATATGCATGAATTTTTTGAGGCTCATCCAAAAGGGACAAAATTTGTGTCAACATTTCTTCTGCCCCATCTATTGGGACACGCTCCAGTGCCCGACGGACTTTTGACTCAAGTTCAAGGCACAAAAGAATGTCCCCTGCTAGTGCGGCAGTCATAAACTGATTCCACGCAGGCCAAAAGGGCGCAATTACACTGCTTATAAGAGGTATAGTCTTAGCTGTTTCTGGGTCTGCAAGTGTCCGATACTCTAAAATTCGTTCCAGCGCAGTTTCCGCTAAAGAAGTAATCTCTTGCGAAAAAATTTCTACGTTTCCTTTATATCCGACCCATGTCCCCTGTCTGGCTTCCCGTGTGCCACATACGGTAAACAAATATTCCCACTCGTTCCATAGATGTTGCATTCCTATGTTCAGATAACTCCCTCGGTCGCACCAACTGCCCTGAAATTCCACAACCGTGAAGAACCAACCATTATCATCTATCCATATCCGGGTGGAACCTTTCTGGAACATCCCTTTGGGTTTCAGCACTGCCCGAACCGCTTGTTTGATGAGGGTATTGTAGTTTTCTTCCATATGCTTTTTCTCATTTCAAAATCATATCAAAGCCTAGCCTAAACCTCCATTAACTATATTGTAAGGCTTTGTATCGTTTTTATCTCATTACAAAACATCTTCTCAACTACAATTTGTCAATGCGATAATCCGTCCAGAATATCGTCAAAATCGAAAGTGGCGAAATAATCCTTCGGCGTCTCGGCCCGCCGGATCCTCTGCACCTCGCCGTCTTCCCGCAGCAGAAGCTCCGCGGAACGAAGTTTGCCATTGTAATTGTAACCCATGGAAAAGCCGTGAGCGCCGGTGTCGTGGATCACCAGATAATCCCCGATCTCGACTTCCGGCAGCATTCGGTCAACGGCAAACTTGTCGTTGTTTTCGCACAGAGAACCCGTCACGTCGTATTTGTGATCGCAGGGCTTGTCCTCCTTGCCCAGTACTGTGATATGGTGGTAGGCGCCGTACATGGCCGGGCGCATCAGGTTGACGGCGCAGGCGTCGCAGCCGGCGTATTCCTTGTAAGTGTGCTTCTGATGAATGACCTGCGTCACCAGATGGCCGTAGGGACCCAGCATATACCGGCCCAGCTCGGTATACAGCGCCACGTCGTCCATGCCGGCCGGAACCAGGATCTCGTCATAGACCTGTTTGACGCCGCGGGAGATCGCATAGATATCGTTAGGCTCCTGATCCGGGCAGTAGGGAATGCCGATGCCGCCGGACAGGTTGATAAAAGCGATGTGCGCGCCGGTTTCTTTCTTTAAGCGCACCGCCGTCTCAAAGAGAATGCGGGCCAGGGCCGGGTAGTAGTCGTTGGTCACGGTATTGCTGGCCAGAAAAGCGTGAATGCCGAAATGCTTTACGCCTTTTTGGAGAAGGATCCGGAAACCGTCAAACAACTGCTCTGTCGTAAAGCCGTACTTGGCGTCGCCGGGATGATCCATGATCTGGTTGCTGATCTGAAAATGGCCGCCGGGATTATAACGGCAACTGATGGTCTCCGGGATGCCGGCGGTTTTCTCCAGAAAATCAATGTGGGTAATATCATCCAGATTAATGGTCGCGCCCAGGCGGCTGGCATAAGCATATTCCTCGGCCGGCGTCACATTGGAGGAAAACATAATCTCATTCCCGCCAAAAGACAGAGCGTCCGCCAGCATCAGTTCTGTCAGGGACGAACAGTCGCAGCCGCAGCCGCAGGATTTCAGAAGCTTCAGAATATACGGGTTGGGCGTGGCCTTGACGGCAAAATATTCTTTAAAGCCCTTGTTCCAGGAAAAGGCGTCGTGAAGACGCAGGGCATTTTCGCGGATGCCGCGCTCATCGTAGATATAAAATGGAGTCGGGTGGGTTTTGGCGATTTCCCTGACCTGCTCCAGAGTGACAAAAGGCATTTTTTTCATAATATAGCATACTCCTCTCGTGTCGAAATTTTCGAGTCCGTTTGTCCTGTCAAATAATGTAACGGTTTTTGGCGAGAATGTCAATACGTTAATTCGCTGAAAGATAATGGAAAACAGAAGAAGGCGCGTTCAAAAAGTTCTGTATGTGCAGGATACCGCGCTGTTTGGGGACGAAAACCGATTTACAAACAGACAGAAATGCAGTATACTAAAACCATCTCTTATTCACAGGCGCTTCGCCTGAAATTCCCCTTATAAAATTTACAAAAAAGGTTGACAACGAAGGCAAAGTAGGATATGATAAAACCAAGAAATCGAACACTCGTTCGCGGATGGAGGACAGTATGGCGAAAGAAGATAAGATGAAGGCATTGGACAATGCGCTGGCGCAGATTGAGAAGACCTACGGCAAGGGATCGATTATGAAGCTGGGCGATTCCGGCACGAATATGAATCTGGAGGCGATCCCCACCGGTTCCCTGAGCCTGGATATAGCGCTGGGATTGGGAGGCGTTCCGAAGGGAAGGATCGTGGAGATCTACGGGCCGGAATCCAGCGGTAAGACGACGGTGGCACTGCATATGGTGGCGGAGGCGCAGAAGAGAGACGGAATCGCCGGTTTTATCGACGCGGAGCATGCGCTGGACCCGATGTATGCGAAGAATATAGGGGTAGACATTGATAATCTCTATATTTCCCAGCCGGATAACGGCGAGCAGGCGCTGGAGATTGCGGAGACGATGGTGCGTTCCGGCGCTCTGGACATTATCATTATCGACTCGGTGGCAGCTCTGGTTCCGAAGGCGGAGATCGACGGGGAGATGGGCGACTCCCATGTGGGTCTGCAGGCCCGCCTGATGTCTCAGGCTCTGCGTAAGCTGACGGCTGCGATCAACCGTTCCAACTGCGTGGTAGTGTTTATCAATCAGCTACGTGAGAAGGTCGGTGTGATGTTCGGCAATCCGGAGACGACCACCGGCGGCCGTGCGCTGAAGTTTTACTCGTCCGTGCGCTTGGATGTCCGCCGCATTGAGTCATTGAAGCAGAGCGGCGAGGTGATCGGCAACCGCACCCGCATTAAAGTGGTGAAAAATAAGGTGGCGCCGCCCTTTAAGGAGGCCGAGTTCGACATCATGTTCGGCAAGGGAATTTCCCGTGAGGGAGATATTCTGGATCTGGCCGCCAAGATCAATGTCATCGAGAAAAGCGGTTCCTGGTATGCTTATGACGGTGACAAGATTGGCCAGGGCCGTGAGAATGCCAAGACCTTTCTGCGCGAGAATCCGGAGATCATGAACGCGGTGGAGCAGCGTGTACGCCGGGAGATGGGGCTTATGACCGCGCTCCCCGAAGAGCCGGAGAAGCCGGCGAAGAAGGGAAGAAATAACGCTGCCGCAGCCCCGGCTCCCGCCGCGCTGCCGGATACCGGTGAGGCAGCTAAGAACAGCGAGGCAGAGCCGCTTTCCTGAGCGGCAGCTGGGCGTATTGGGAATCACTGTGGTTAGGAATATGCCTGTTTTGTGTTTCTGCGGCGTTCCGGTTTTGTCAATGCAGCTTTTCTGCATTTCAAAATCGGGACGCTGCCTCCATAAACTGGTATGTTGCTTCTCCTTTTTGACGCCGGACTTTTGGCATGTTCGGAAGAAAAAAGATTCGGACATAAAATGAAAACCGGCACTTGACACAGAAGGGAAGTTATGGTATAACTATAAAGCGGCCAGAGAGCCGGCATAGGGGCATAGTTCAATGGCAGAACAGTGGTCTCCAAAACCATCGATGTGAGTTCGACTCTTACTGCCCCTGTCCATGATTCCACAGATTGTATATCTGTGGAATTTTTTGATTGCTGTATCACACGTTACTCAAAAAGAAGCGCTTCTCTCTTGTCGTTGATCCAGTCTACCGCCTGCACAACACCTTCCTCGCTGAATTCCACCTGGCAGCTTATCTTTTGTTCGTCCGGCGTCTGATCAAAGGCGTAGGGCTCCGGCCATGCGAAAACCTGCAGAAATCCCTGCTCATCCCTGCGAAGCAGAAAACGAACGCCCTGGCAGGACCCCGTAAAACTTGTCTTTTTCAGGTAACTGAGAGACAGCACATCCTCCCGCTTCAGCATGATTCTTCCTCCATATCATCGGGCACATACTCCAAAATATCGCCGGGCTGGCAATGAAGCGATTCGCAGATTTTATTCAGCGTCTGAAACCGGATTGCTCTGGCCTTCCCCGTTTTTAGAATAGAGAGATTGGCCATGGTGATGCCGACGCGGTCGGACAGTTCCGTCAAACTCATCTTGCGCCGGGCCATCATGACATCGAGATTTAATCGTATCGCCATTCTTTTACCTCAGATTGTAAGCTGGTTTTCTTCGTTGAGATCACTGGCTTTATAAATCAGATGCGACAGCGTGGCGGCGGCCACGGCCACAGCCAGTCCGATAAAGATTAACAGAAGAGAAAAAATGGGCACAGCCGGAGGATAGACCGGGAGGCGGCGGAGCAGACAGATAGCGGCCAGCATCACGTTTCCAAAAAACAGCAGGCCGCAGTCCAGCAGGGAGTACTGGCCGATCGCAACAAAAGAGCGGGCGTTATCCGGACAAAAGGGCCGTCCGGCGCCGATGCGGCAGCAGACATGCCAGGCTTCCCGCAGCATGAGACAGATTGGGATTCCCAGAATCCAGATAAAGACCAGGCAGGGCCAGAACAGAAAGGCCGCCTCCTTGGTGCGGGAGATTGCCTGCTGTCCCATAAATGGTACAACCAGAAAAAGCAAAACGGCGAAAAGCAGGCCAAATAGCACAAGAATGGCTTTCAGCCAGGAAACCAGAGTTTTTTGCTGCATGGCAGACCTCCCTTGCCTTTTTGTGCGTCAAAGCGCCGCTTCCTTTGAAACAGCGCCGGAATGTGTTCTGCCGGTAATTATACCGTCTTCTTGTCAGGAAGTCAATGAAATCCGGAGGGGGAGAGCTCGGCTGTCAGAACCGCCATATCCTGCGGCATGGGGCAGGTAAAATGCAGCGGGGTATCTGTGATCGGCTGCCGGCAGCAGATCTGCCAAGAGTGCAAGGCGGTCCTGTTCATTCCGAAAGAGCCCTCGGTGCCATATAGCGGGTCGCCCAAAAGCGGATGTCCCAGATATGCCATATGAACGCGGATCTGATGCGTCCGGCCGGTGTGCAGCTTTAGGCGGATGAGAGAATACTGCGCACCCGGCAGTAAAACTTCGTAATCGGTAAGGGCAGGCGCGCCGTCCGGGGATACCTGCCGGCGTATCAGAGAGCCTTCGGCGCGGCCTAAAGGGGCGTCGATCTGTCCGCTCTTGGCGCGGGGACAGCCCGCTGCCAGCGCCAGATAGACGCGGCTCAGCTCCCCTTCCTGTCTCTGTCTGTCAAAACGTGCCGCGGCTGCGGCGTGTTTGGCAATGATGATCAGGCCGGAGGTATCTTTATCCAGGCGTCCGACGGGGCGCACTACCAGATGCTTTTTTTGCGTCTGATAATGATAAATCACAATGTTGGCCAAAGAGTCGCTGTAATGGCCGTGGCTGGGATGAACCACCAGGCCGGAAGGCTTGTCCACCAACAGCATGTCTTCATCTTCATAGCGGATATCCAGAGCGCCCTCGGTGGGTGTCAGATGGTCGGAGCCCTTTGTATCCGGTTCCAGACATAGAGTCAGGCGCTCGCCATTTTGCAGGATATGGCGGACCGTGACTTTCTCACCGTCTACCAGAATCCCGTCCGGCTGAAATTTCAGACGGCTGACCTGCCTGGCTGACAGGCCGAAATGCCGGTGAAGTATTTCCTTCACCGGCGTCCCGTCCGATTCTTTTGTCACCTCATATTCTATCACTCGTCTCATGACCGCTCCCGTGTTCTGTTTTACAGTCGTGCGTCCGGCCGCGGAAAGTACCGCAAAAGGACCGGTGTCCGCGAAGAGGACTTTGCAGACCGTTTTTCTTTTATTATAACAGATACCGGCAGTCAGCGGTCATATTTTTTTTCCAGCATGTGAATCCCCTGATATAAAAGCGTTGACATCAGACACAGAATGACGATGCTCATCAGCATCCAGTCCATCTTAAAAGTCTGCGATGCGTAGATGATCAGATATCCCAGACCGGCTTTGGCAGATAAAAATTCTCCGATGATAACGCCGACCAGACAGAGACCGACATTGACTTTCATGTTGCTGACCAGCATTGGGACGGAGCCGGGAACGATGACCTTGAACATGACGTCTTTTTTGCTTCCGCCCAGAGAATAGATCAATTTGATCTTATCGCTGTCGATCTCCCGAAAACCGGTGTGCAGAGTGATGACAGAACCAAAGACGGCCACCGAGACGGCGGCCACAATCACGGTTTTCACGTTGTTGCCCAACCAGACAATCAGGAGCGGGGCCAGCGCGGACTTTGGCAGGCTGTTTAGCATGACCAGATACGGTTCCATGACCTCGGCAGCAGAGGGAAAAAGCCACAGCAGAATGGCAATCAGCAGGCCAAAAAAAGTAACGGCCAGAAAGCTGAGAAGCGTCTCCGCGAGAGTAACGCCGAGATGGAGCCAGAGACTGCCGTCCAGGGCCATCTCCCAGGCCGTGACGGCAATCCGTACAGGGCTGCTGAAGATAAAGGAATTGATCAGGCCGGTGCGGGCTGCGCCTTCCCAAGCAGCCAAAATCAAAAGCAGAAGAGCGGCGCGGCAGAGAATCACTTTTTTGCGGTGGAAATCCCGGTCGCGCAGATATTTTACCTGAGCCGCAGACAGCTTATCCATGCGATTTCAACTCCTTCCATATCAGATTAAAATAACGGGAAAATTCTTCGGCGTTTCGCTTTTTCAGCGGCGTATCGTACTCGGCCGGAAACGACACGGTCAGAACTTGCTTTACCGTACCAGGACGGTGGGAGAGAATGATAATCCGGTCCGCCATGCTGATGGCTTCGGATAAGTCGTGTGTGACCAGGATAGCCGTTTTTCCTTCCTGGCGGATGATGGTGCCGATATCGTCGGCAACCTCCAGTCTGGTCTGGTAATCCAGAGCGGAAAAGGGTTCGTCCAGCAGGAGAAGATCTGGGTCCAGCGCCAGGGTCCGGATCAGGGCGGCCCGCTGTTTCATGCCGCCGGACAGAGCGGACGGTTTCATCTGCGCAAAAGAGGAGAGACCGTAGGTTTTAAGCATACGATCGATTCGCTCCAGATTCTGCTCGGTCAGTTTTTTTTGAATTTCAAGTCCCAGAAGAATATTGTCATAGACGCTTCGCCACTCAAAAAGATGATCTTTCTGAAGCATATATCCGATGCCGTTTGCAGGGGTATTGTCCTGGCGGCCTGCCATGCGGATCTTTCCGCTTTCCGGTTTGATCAGGCCGCATATAAGAGAAAGGAGAGTGGATTTGCCGCAGCCCGAAGGACCGACAATGGCGGCAAACTCTCCGCAATCAACAGAAAACGTGATATCGGAAAGAGCCAGAGTCTCTCCGCCTACGGTATGGTAGGAGAAGCAGACCTGGTCTAAGGACAGCATTGTCTCCATGAAGCCTCCTTATTTTGTTTCTATAATCTATTGTATGGAGGCGATAGAGAGATGTGCGGAGGGAGAGGGAAGGGGGATAGGCTATATATTTTGTGTGTACCGGCACTTTGGAAAATTGCTGCATCCATAAAATGTATTTCCGGCATTTGCCCCTTTTTTTGCCGTGCGGACAACCAAGATCCCGCCGCATACTGGGCAGCGCGGGGCGTTCAAAGCGGCCTGCGAATCCGACTCGGTGATAACCGCTTCTTCTAAAGCTTTTGCCGCCGCTTCTGCCAACATGTTTTCCTCGGCGTCCCCTGCCTCTTCCTCGCCTGTAGCTGCCGTTTCCGCAAAAAAGCCGTTGTCATATTTTTCCTGGATCGCCGCTATGTGAGCTTTCTTTACCGCTTTGCTGACATGGGTCAGCGCCTGTAAGCGCACATAGACTTCTTTGACCTGTTCCTTGGAAAGCGCGTCCTTTTCATCCTCCCAGATCCGGCAGATGGTATCGTAAAGCTGATCCCGTTTTATCACTTTCACATCCGGGCTTTCCACAACAATTTTTTTCAGTTCGCATCGCTCGGAGAAGACGATCAGGGAAAACAGAGGCGTGTTGTCCGCCAGATACTCCCGCAGCCATTTCATATGGGTGCGGTTCTGCCAGATCGGGTTATAAAACTGAATTTTGTTTCGTTGGGAAAGCGTCTGCGTCCACTGAAGCGATTTCTCATCCCCAAAAATCCAGCCGGAATAATTTTTGCTTTCGATGACGAAGATGCCTTTTTGGGTGATAAAGAGCATATCAATCTCGGTTGTCTCACCGTTATCCTTTGGCACATAGATATTGCGGAGTATTTTTCCCTTTCGCCCAAACAGCTTGAGCCATTTCAGTTTTCGCTCCGTCAGTTTCTCTCCCCGGCGTCCCACCCAGTCTGCATCAAATATTTCATCCAGTATCTGGTCAATCAAGCTTTTTGCCATTTTTTGTCGCTCCTTCCTGTTTTTCTTTCAGCATTCGGCAGAATCTCTCTTGTTTCTGCATAAAACGTGCAGATAATCCATTATTTTCCTTTATCTTATACCGATTTGATTGGTTCTGCAACTATTTCTTTCTCTGATTTTTTTGCTTTTGTTATTGACAAGCCGTTTTTTCTGTTGTATAATACCAACTGTCGCTTGACAAGACAGTTTGCTACTGTGGCTCAGTTGGTAGAGCAGCTGATTCGTAATCAGCAGGTCAGGGGTTCGAGTCCCCTCAGTAGCTGTTTAGAACCCTTGATTTTCAAGGGTTTTTTTGTGTTTTGGGAATAGAAAAAGCGCTTTGCTATAAGGAAGTCTTTATGGATTGATCAACATTTGGTCAATGTGTGCGCATTTTTTAGCAGTAGATTCTGCAGGGTATCGGCGGCTGTTTCGTTCCTCTTTTTTTATGCTTGCTTTACGTCTTGCGTCATCTTTTTTATTTAAGGAGGCGTCCTATGGCCTACGAATCTCCTGCAACGCGAAAGAAAAATCGCCTCTCCATCATTTCTGATAGGCAACCGGCCTCTCCTTTGCTTGTAAAACAATCCAAAAAAATTTTTTAGAAAACGGAAAGTTCCTTTTTTCGATACCATCCGCATCCCTCTGACTATAAATGGAAATATGATCCGTCGGGAATGGGGGTCCAAAATCGATCCCCAAAATTGTATTGTTTCATTCTCTGTGAATGTCTTCTTTTGTATTTGTCAGAAATCATATTTCCGGCCCGGCTTTCCATTGTTCAAACGGGAAAAGAACGGCGGTATGATCGGACAGTGTTCTCTCCAAAAAGGAGAGAGATCGGATCAACTATGGGTGCATTCCTCCTCATGCCAGCCAGCCTCCGTGAGGCAGTCGGGCGGACAAGAAAAAACAAAAAAGGGCAGGATTTTCTGACTGGAAGACGGTATACTGGTTTACAGAGAGCAGGAAAATAAGAGAGAAATCCGAACGTGCAGGGAGGCTGTGAATGACCTGCCTGCACAGGGAAGGAAGAAAGAAGGAAGAATGAACTGGGTAGCAAGTCTAAAGAAAGCGATCGATTATATGGAGGAAAATCTTCTTACGAATATCGGCGCGGAGGATGTCGCGGATGCGGTACACATATCCCCTTTCTATTTTCAGAAAGGGTTCAAAATTGTAACAGGCTACTCCATCGGGGAATATTTGAGAAACCGGAGATTGTATCTGGCAGGACTGGACGTGATACAAGCGAAAACAGGGTCTGCACAGGAAAAGATAATTGATCTGGCTTACAAATATGGATATGATACGCCGGAAAGCTTTAGCAGAGCCTTTTCACGCTTTCACGGTCTATCTCCAGCGCAGCTTAGGGTAAGGCCTTATCAGATGCAGGTCTTTTTGCCCCTTAGCATAAAAATATCAATACAAGGAGGAGACAAGATGGATTTCACAGTCGAAAAAAGGGACGCAATGAAGATGATCGGATTTGAGAGGATCGTTTCTTATGATTCTTCTCAGCAGGAGATCCCAAAGTTCTGGCATGAATTCTGCGAGCAGTACTGCGGATCTGGCCGCTTTGCGGGAACGGAAGAGACCAATCAGACGGTCGCCGCGTGCCAGGTAGGAGAATTTGGAATCTGCACCATGGAGAAATCCGACCCGAATCAGTTTCGCTACTATATCGCGGGGTTATATCAGGGAGGACCGGTGCCGGATAGTATGAAGGTTATCGAGATCCCGGCCAGCGAGTGGGTGAAATTTAAATGTATCGGCCCGATGCCGCAGGCCCTGCAGACGATTAATGCCCGGATTTGGGGAGAATGGCTTCCCGGCAATCAAGAGTTTGAGACCGCCCTGCCCATCAATATTGAATGGTACTCCACAGGAGATACGAACAGCAGCGATTACAAGAGCGAGATCTGGATTCCGGTAAAACGGTTATGATATTTTTGACCGTCTCACAGAAAGGAGCTTTCGCAAAACGCAGGTAAGACACCCGACGAGGCATCATGCTGATGTTCAGCGGTTGAAGCTGCTGAAAGCCAACCATTTGAAGAAGTATTCCCTGGAGGATCATATCATCAGGGAATACTTCTGGCAAATCGCTATTGCCAACGGGGCGGTTCTGACAGCCAGCGCCGTCTGACGATTGACGAAACGCAGTTATTTTGTAATAATATCTGTAACGGATAGAAGCCAGTGCTTTAGAAAGGACTTATATGCTAAAATTAAAATATTTATACGAAAACTACGACCTTGTAAAGTTTGCATTGAAAAATTGGGAATACGATACAGAGACTCTTGATGATTGCTTGCAACATTTTAGAATTTCATCAAATGCGGTCTATCCTTTCTTATGGCATGGGAATATGCGTTTTCTGCGTTTATCTCCTGCGTTGGAGAAAATAGAAAACAATCTAAAAGGTGAATTAGAATTTTTGTGCTATCTGCAAAGCAGGAGTTATCCTTCCGTAATTCCAGTTGCATCCAATTCAGGTGAACTTGTTGTTACACTTGATTCAATTTGGGGGAAATATTATGCAAGTGTCTTTAATGGGGCTGATGGAAATTCCATAGAAGATACCGACTGTAATGATCATATTGTGTATGCGTATGGAAAGACTCTTGGACAGCTCCATATCTTATCCGCTGAATATTCCCCGAAAATCAGAAAATGGACATATCGTGATGTCCTGCTATGGATTGGAAAAACACTGGAAAAATACCATGCTCCCAACAAAATGTTGGTTGAGTTGGAGGAAGTTCAGCAAGCGTTGGACGTGCTTCCTCAGACAAATGATTCTTTTGGATTGGTTCATTACGATTTTGAGCCGGATAATGTATTTTGGGATGAAACCAGGCAATGTTGCACAGTAATAGACTTTGAAGATGGTATGTATCATTTCTTTTTGCTTGATTTGGAACAGGCTCTGGATGCATTGCTGGAAAATATTCCGGCAAACAGGCAGATGATCGCAAAAACTACTTTCCTGCGAGGGTATCAAAGTGTAAAAATGTTAGAGCCAGATTATGCTGAAAAGTTAAAGCTAATGCGAAGATTCTGCAATTTATATTCTTATGCCAGATTGATTCGCTGTATTGAAGAAGAATATCCAGATGAACCAGATTGGATGGTTGAGCTGAGAGAGAAACTGCATAGGAAAATTATATTTTTCGAAAATAGTGTGATGGGATAGCTTTTAGTCTTGTTCTTTGCGTAGATATAGTAGGTTATGATTCGGAAAATGCTTGTTACAACGTATAAAACGGTTTTTTGAATATAATATACTTATTTTGCGGAAGGATAATAAAATGCTGTAGCCTTTATTACAGTTTAAGATAGGTTGTAGCTTTTTTATTTTGGGCAGGAGAGCTATTTGTTTTCCGGTGTTTCATAATTCTTTATTTTCGGAAATGAATAACAAATCGTCCTTCCTTTAATGGTTATTTATACATAGTGCTAGCACCATGTAAATCCTGTTCCCCGTTTTCGGCAACGAAATGGCAACGGCAAAAATCCAGACGGTCAAGGGTTTAAGAGTGGAGATTTTTTCGTGTCCTGTGCGAAAAAATACTACTCGTCCCTTGACGGTCTGGATAGTCGGAACGGACGTAGGACAGGGATTGTTTTTCGTAATTTGCTATGGTATATTTTTCCAGTAACAAGCCGATACATCGCGACTTAAACAGGGGGTAACAAAAATGGATTATATTAAAATGCTACGCGAGGACAGCGACTTGTCGGATTTGTTGTGTGATGTCTGTGATATAGAGGTTCTTCCAGAATTCAAGACACCGGAGGACGAATTTGGTCACTTGACTTATAATATCTCTGGGAAAACATTTGCTAAAGCAGGCAGTGGAAGTGAATATATTTTACTGGAAGACGGCTCAATAGGATTTTGGGGAAGTGAAGGTGAATGTGGCAGAATAGCGGATAATCTAAAAGAGTTTTTTGAATTCATGGTAAATTGCCCCTATTGGTCGGATTATTTAGATGAAGATGAATATCAAGACAGGGATGGTCTTAGTGAGTTTGCAAAAGAAGTTTTTGAGGAACACATGGAAAACGCCGAAGATATTGACTTTGATTTGCCCGATGCTCAGCAGGAATTAGCAGTTCGTTTAGGAATAGAGAAGAAAGCGGACGTTGTAGATATATTGATGCAGTTTTATCATTGCACAAAGCGTGAACCCCGCTTTATTTCGACATATACAGAAAATGATGGCAGTACGCATAGTGGTACGGGTTCATTGTTTGACCGCTAAATAGTATCTTTCGTAAGAATAGAAACGTAAATATAACTTCCGGCTTATCGGTCTAATAAAAGTCCAAAACAGGGCGGCGGGGCAGAAGCGTTGACTATTCCGCCGCCCTTTCTTTTATCGCTCCATATCCTGTTTTTTGCGGGGGTGCTGTTCCCGCTGCTCCTGCCGCAAGATACTGTAAACACTCTTTCTGATTTTCTCCGCTTCTTTCCCTTATACTTGAAATAAATGTCGGCTTGCTCTAAGTGCTTTTTCAGAGTGGCAAGCCGCCG
>CAJUHP010000044.1 GCA_910586125.1 uncultured Lachnospiraceae bacterium
GATAGCATATTTTGTTGAAGTTTTTCTATATCAACTAGCACAACAGGTTAATTTAGATGTAAGCGGTTTTGACACCGGAAATGTAACAGATATGGGGGGGATGTTTTCTGGCTGCAATAATCTAAGTAATTTAGATGTAAGTGGTTTTGACACTGGAAATGTAACAGATATGAGGTGGATGTTCTCTGGCTGTAGTAATCTAAGTAATTTAGATGTAAGTGGTTTTGACACCGGAAATGTAACAGATATGGGGGAGATGTTCTTTGGCTGCAATATTCTAAGTAATTTAGATGTAAGTGGTTTTGACACTGGAAATGTAAAAGATATGTGGGGTATGTTCTCTGGCTGCAGTAATCTAATGATAATTCACACGCCGCGAGGAGTACAGGAATCGGTTATTCTGCCAGTGTCAGAAGATTATGGTCCTTGGTTTGCTCCAAGTGGGGCTATTATTACGGAATTACCTATAGACTTAAGCCAGAGTATTTTAATACAACGTTTCCCTATAGCAGTAAAATATGTTCCCTATGAAGCAAGCCTCCAAGGTAATAAACAGACCGATAATGTAACTTATATATTGGAAAGCGGTTCACTGCCCCAGGGAATAGAGTTGAGACAGGATGGAGTAATAATTGGTGTGCCTCTTGAGGCAGGCAATTTTTCATTTTCTGTGCGAAGAACAGATAATAGTAATCATACCGATGCCGTTGTTTCCTATGTGCTGACTGTCCGCGAAAATACCAATGCAGATGTCAAAGCGGTATCCGATCCAGGGTATGAACTGATTGAATACGTTCCGGATTTGGATATGGGATCTTTAACGGCAGGCGGAAGCCATACGCTTGTATCGCGGGGTGAATTCAGTGAATTTGTGGCAGTATATCTAAACGGAAGAAAATTGATTGAGGGAACAGATTATACAGCAGAATCTGGCAGTACCCGGATTACCATTATTGATGAAACACTGACAGGGGAAGGTGCCGGGACACATACAATTGGTATTGAGTTCCGAACAGCGGATAACACTCTCCGGCGAGCTGCACAGAACTATACTGTTACAGGAGATACAAATTCCGGTAACGGCGGGGATACGGATAATGACGACAATGATAATAACAACAATAATGATAGCGGCAATGATGATAACAGCAATAATGAAACAGGAAGTGATAATAATATCAGCGATAACGACAGCGGCAACAATAACAATGATAATAGTAATAATGATCATACCTCTTCCGATTCTTCGGTTGATCCCACACCAGATTTTATTACCTATGTGATCCAGCGCGGCGACACCCTCTGGAGATTAGCCGCCCGTTATTATGGAACAGGCCGGTTCTGGACAAGGATCTATCAGGATAATCAGGCAATACTTAGAAATCCAAATCTTCTTCGTGTGGGACAGGTACTTACCATTTATCTGGACGGAAGAGCGGAAAGCGACAGAGAGCAGGGATTTGCCCCTGTGGAAACAGCCGGCACCTATACTGTCCGCTCCGGGGATAGCCTTTGGAAGATCGCAGCCAGCTTCTACAGACGGGGAAGTCTTTGGAGGAGAATCTATCAGGCTAATTTGGACAAGATCACAGATCCCGGACGCATTCACATAGGTCAGGTATTTACGATTCCCGGCGAATAATATGGATAAAAGTTTGAATCATATTGTATCTGAGCCTGTACTCTGTATCCGTGCAGAGTGCAGGTAGCCAGAACGCCAAATATTAAAAATATAATGAAATAAAGGAGAGAAAATTAACAAATGAAAGCAATCAAAAAAGGATTGTCCGTATTCTTAGCGGCGGCAATGCTGCTGACAGCACAGCCGTTACCCATAGCGGCGGCGGAAACTGCCGATGAATCGGATACAAGCATACTGGCAGAGATACAGGAAACAGAAGCATTGAGTACGGCATCCGAAACACAGGAAACGGACGCGATGTCGGAAACAGGAAATACAAACGCTGCACCAGAAACGTCAGAGACAGAAGAATCGACTGCTGCAGCAGACATGGAATCGACTGAAGAATCTGGATCTGCTGCGGCGACGGAAATGCTATCGACAGAAGAGGAAGAGACAACTGAAATAGGAGAAATGGAATCTTCGGAAGAAACGGCAGTTGATGAGACAGAGAGGGAATCAGAAGAAGAAACATCCATATTGCTGGAAGAATCAACAGCACCAGAAGAGTCAACCATAGAAGAAACGTTAACAGAAGAAATTATAACAGCAGAAAAGCCAGAAGAATCAGTAACTCAAAATGATCCGGCAATAGAATCGACGGCTTTTGAAGAAACAGAAAAAACACTGGAAATTCAGACGGAGTTGGATGGAACAGCAACAATAAAGGCGGCTGTAGTTGATAGCGGCATACTGGATACTGGATTATCATGGGTGCTGGATTCAGACGGAGTTCTTACAATTTCAGGAACAGGGGACATGTACAAGAACGGTATAATATATCAATCTCTGCCATGGGATACGTACAAAAACTCTATTATAACAATTGTGGTTGAAGAAGGCGTAACCAGTATAGGGGGAGCAGCTTTTGGACATTGCTCATCTCTTACAAATATTGTACTCCCAAATAGTACAACAAGAATAGCATGGGGAGCGTTTATGGGCTGTTCCTCTCTTACAAATATTACATTACCAGAAAATATATCTGGGATCTATGAATATACTTTTTCGGGATGTACTTCGCTTACAGAAATAGAAATACCAGATTCCGTGAAAGCGATTTATATGGATGCATTTTCGGGGTGTACATCTTTAACTTCTGTAACAATCGGCAGCGGAGTGTCAGAGATAGAAGGGAATGTTTTTGAAGGTTGTCCTTCACTACATAATATATCGTTGAATGATAATAAGAACTTTGTGGTTGAAGACGGCGTTATTTTTAGCAGCGATAAGAAATCATTGGTTGTTTATCTTTCTAGTAATGAAAGCAAAACCTATACTGTACCTGACAGTGTAACGGAAATCAGTTATGCTGCGTTCGGTTGCAATACATCATTGAAAGAAGTAGAACTGCCGAAGAATTTAAAAGAAATCGGAGAATGGGCTTTTGCCGGTACGGATTTGGATGAGATTTGTATCCCGGCGCAAACAGAGAAAATCGGAGAAGATTTTCTTTTTGGAAGTTCGTGTTCTAAGGTGTATGTGTATTCCAGAAATGCTGTAATCATGGACGGCGCTTTTAATTCAGGAATGACAGTTTATGGTTTTGAAGGTTCCACATTACAAGAATATGTAAACAGAAGTCCACAGTGGAATCTGACATTTGTTCCTTTTTCAGAAACCGAACAGCCTCTTCCTACAGGAGTGCAGTATGTCCCTTACGAAGTCTCTCTTCGCGATATCGCAGGATATGAACATGAGGCGGATTATAAGCTGATAGACGGTTCTCTGCCATCTGGTATGACTTTAGAGAAGAACGGTATCCTGACAGGAACTCCAGCGCAGGAGGGAACATATATCTTTACAATACAGCGGCGTGACGGGGAGTCCGTATATCTGACCACATATCATTTGGAGATCCGCGACAATACCAATATCAATGTGGAAGATATCACCGATCCCGGCTATGAACTGATCGAATATGTGCCGGATCTGTATCTGGATTCTCTGACTCCGGGGGGAAGCCATACCTTACGATCCCGCGGCGAATATGAGGAATTCCGGGATGTTTACCTGGACGGCAGAAAACTGCAGGCGGGCGTGGATTACACGGCCGAATCCGGCAGCACAAGAATTACGATCCAGGATCAGACACTGACGGAGAACGGAACAGGAATGCATACCATTGGTATTGAATTCCGTACAAAAGATACCAATGTGCTGCGGCGGGCGGCCCAGAACTTTACCGTCTCTGAGACATCTCCGAATCCCGGTGAGGGAAACACAGGAGAGGACAGCACTGAAAAACCCGGAGATGGCACGGGGGAGCAGCCCGGAGAAAATACCGGGGGAAGCGGGGAAGAAAATACCGAAGAAAACAGCGGTGAGAATACCGGCTCCGACCAGGATTCCCAGGAGGTGGCGGAGGATTCTTCCCAGACAAGCGTGTCTTATGTCATCCAGCGGGGAGATACGCTGTGGAAGCTTGCGGCCAGATTTTTTGGTTCCGGCCGGTATTGGCAGAGGATTTTTCAGGTAAATATGGATATCCTTCGCAATCCGAACCGTCTCAGGATTGGACAGGTTATTACGATTTTCCTGAACTCAGCGGATGATCTTCCGGCACAGCCGGATACCGAAGTGACAGGGAATACATATATGGTTCAGCCCGGCGACAGCCTGTGGAGGATTGCGTCCAGAGTCTATGGACAGGGCCGTCTGTGGCGGCGGATTTTTGAGGCGAACCGGCATATGATCGCGGATCCGGGCCGAATTTACCGGAGGCAGATTTTCTTCATTCCCAGCGAGTAAGCGACTCCGAGGCGTATTGCGAGATTGACGCGAATACTCCCTGTGGAGACTTCTGCACGGTAAAAGAAAGGATGGGGCGGCTGCAAAACCAAGATTTTATACAATATATGGTATCTATGTGTGAATAGACACAGATATATATTGTGTTTTATCTGAGTTCTGCGGCAGCCCCATCCTCTGTGAGAGAGGATATTCTGCAATCGGAGGAATTTTCCGCAATATTACCCAGAAAGTCTCATCCCAGCCGGTGATTGAATGCAGGGATACCCTATTTGCCAGCCAGTATTTTTATCTTTGGGGTGCGTTCGCTACCGAGCGTATATATAAGCTTAGAAACAGGAGGAGAAGGATGGACAGGCAGGAAAAGGCATTGTATCTTTTCTTATTTTTTATGCCCTTTTTGGTCGGAGGATATCTGGTCTGGAGTTCCGCTCTGGCGGCCTGCTTCCTTCTTTTCTTTCTTTGCCGGAAAGAGGAGAATCGGGCGAAAAAGAAAGCTTATAACGAGAATCTACTGGCGCTGGCGCTCTTGCCGGTCCTGTTTCTTTTGGCAGGTTTTTGGGGAGTAGACCGGGGACAGGCGGCGTTTGGTTTTGTAAAATTTGTGCCGCTACCTCTTTTTTGGCTGGCAGTCCGGCGGATTCCCGACGAGAAAAGAGCGCGGCTCTGGGATGCGGTGCCTGCGGGCGGATTTCTGATGACCATGGTCAGTATTCTTTTGTGGTGCATTCCTTCTACGCGGGAATGGGTACAGGTGAACGGAAGGCTGGCCGGTTTTTTTCAATATCCGAATACCTATGCGGTTTATCTTTTATGCGGGATTTTGATTCGGTCCGGGAGAGTACATGACCAGAGCGGGCGTGATATCGCAGAGTCTCTGGTACTGGCGGCCGGGATCCTGCTCAGCGGAAGCCGGACCGCCATGGGGCTGGCTTCCGCTGCGGCTGTTTTACTGCTGCATAAGCGGGGAAACGGGAGTCTTCGGCGGATTTTTCCTGTTTTGGCAGGAGGAGGTATTCTCGCGCTGGCTCTTTTCACGGCGACAGGAAACCTGGACGTGCTGAAGCGGTACGGAGTCCTGCCCTTGCAAAGCAGCACGTTTCTGGGCCGGGTGTTGTACGCGGCGGACGCGCTGCCGGTGATTGCCGGTCATCCGTTTGGGTTGGGGTATGAAGGGTACTGGTTTTTGCAGGGCAGTTTTCAGAATGGGGTTTACGCGGTCCGCCATGTTCACAACGAGCTTTTCCAATTGCTTCTGGATGTGGGCTGGCTGCCGGCTGCCGTTTTGCTGCATGCGCTTGGAAAGACATTTTGGAGACTTGGATTTCATAAGAGGATGGTTCTCTCTGTCCTGCTGCTTCACAGTCTGCTTGATTTTGATTTTCAGTTTCTTTCCATCGGATTGCTGTTGGCGCTTCTGATGGCGGAGGGAGAGGATCCGGGGATCTGCGTTTTAGAAAAAAGGAATCTTCGGCGCAAGAGCGTAAAGAAACGGGCAGGAAGGGAGAAGAAAAAAACAGGGGCTTTGGGCGGTTTCGGAAGCAGGATGGGAGCGGTATTTCTGGCGGTTTTCTGTCTGTGGATTGGAACGGCAGATTTTCTGGCATATATAAAAAAACCGGAGGCGGTCGTTCGGATTTATCCGGCGCACACCAGAAGCCTGATGGAGCTGCTGAAGCAGGCGGAGACGCTGGAGGAGATGGAACAGATCGCAGACCGGATTCTTCGGTATAACGAGTCTGTTTCGCTTGCCTATGATGCCAAAGGCAATGTAGCCTATGCAGAGGGAGACGCGGAAAAGATGATCGCCTGTAAGCTGCGGGCGATTGCGTTGGCAAGATATGAGAGGGAGGAGTATGAGGATTATCTGGAACGGCTGTTTACGTTTATCCGGCTGTACCAGAATGCAGGAATGACAAGGAGCGCGTCGTATTGCCGCGAACGGCTTTTGGAGATTCCAGATATGCTGGAGGAGGTAAAAAGGACGGCGTCGCCGTTGGCCTGGATGATTTATGATAAGCCGGATCTGGAACTGACAAAAGAAATGCAGGCCCGGATTCGTATATTGCGGGAGTCAGAGCCCTGATCGTTCAGGGATATAGGCAGGATTGAAATTTAGAAATTTTTGTGCAAAACGACAGAAAAAACTCATTCCTTACTTTTAGCGGTTTTGATTGAGAATTTATCATTTTTATGCTATGCTGAACGAAAGACAGAGTGCGGCAATCACTTTGGCGCAAAGCAATTCTGTTTTTGTATAGAGGAGAAACCGATGAATATAATCGAAACCGAGAAACTCACAAAGTATTACGGAAAAAGCCGCGGCATTATTGATTTGAATCTGACAGTGGAGGAGGGGGACTTTTTTGGATTCATCGGCCCCAACGGCGCGGGCAAGAGTACAACGATCCGTACCTTGCTGGGGCTGATTAGGGCCACGTCCGGCAGCGCCAGACTGTTTGAAAAGGACAGCGCAGACTGTAGACAGGAGATCTTATCCCAGATCGGCTTTATGCCTTCGGAGGCTATGTTTTACAGCGGAATGCGGGTGAAGGAGCTTCTTCGCTTTTCCGCCGGTCTGAGAAAGCAGAACTGTGACCGGCAGGCGGATGAACTCTGTGAACGCCTGCAGCTAGATCCGGGCAAAAAGATCGAGGAGCTGTCGCTTGGCAATCGCAAAAAAGTGGGCATTATCTGTGCCTTGCAGCACAAACCGCGGCTCTATATTTTGGACGAACCGACTTCCGGTCTGGATCCGTTGATGCAGCGGGAGTTTTTTTCCCTGCTTCGGGAGAGAAACCAGGAGGGCGCGACCGTATTTTTATCCTCTCACATTCTTTCCGAGATCCAGCGTCACTGCAACCGGGCGGCGATTATTAGAATGGGCCGGATGATTGCGTGCGATCAGGTGACGGCGTTAGCCAGAACCAGTGCAAAGCGGGTGACGCTGCATGGAGAGGCAGATTTGTCCGGACTTTCGTCGATACGGGATGAAAAACGGACGGCGGACGGCGTTACATTTCTTTACGGCGGAGAAATCGGACCGCTCTTACAGAGACTCTCCCAGGGGCATCTGACCGATCTCACGGTGGCGGAACCAGACCTGGAGGAAGTATTTCTGCACTATTATGGAGAAGAGGGGGGAGAGAAGGAATGACGATTTTTTTACATGAATTAAGACAGAACCGGAACACGATTTTGATCTGGACGGGAGCCGTTGCGTTTCTGATGATGGTCTGCGTCTTTTTATTTCCGGAGATGAAGAGCGAGGCGGAGAGTATCGGGGATATGTTTTCTTCCATGGGCGGCTTTACGGCGGCTTTTGGCATGGATCGCCTGAATTTTGGGGAATTTTTGGGTTTTTATGGAATTGAGTGCGGCAATATACTGGGGTTGGGAGGAGCTTGTTTTGCCGCGCTGGCGGCGATTTCCACACTGGCTGGAGAGGAGAAAGAGCACACGGCGGACTTTCTGCTGACGCATCCGGTGAGCAGAGAACGGGTGCTGACGGAAAAGCTTTGCGCGGTGGGCGCTTCGCTTCTGATTTTTCATGCAGTCGTTCTGGTTTTAACGGTTGTCTCCATTTTAGTGGTGGGAGAGGAACCGGATTGGTCCCGGCTGCTACTTCTGCATCTGGCCTACCTTCTGCTGTCGCTGGAAATCGGCGCGGTCTGCTTCGGTATATCGGCCTTTGGGCGGCGAAATGGCTATGGGATCGGCCTGGGCCTGGCAGCCGGCTTTTATTTTCTGAATATCATAGCCAATCTTTCGGAAAAAGCGGTGTTCCTGAAATATATCACGCCCTTCGGCTATGCGGAGAGCGCGGATATTTTGAGCGAGGGCAGCCTGCATACCGGCCGGCTTGCGTTTGGGATGTTCTGCAGCGCGGCGGGAATCCTGGCTGCCTATCTCTGGTATGCCAAGAAAGATATTCGGTAACGATGTGTTCTATTTCTCATCGCGCGAAAAGGTGAGCAGCTCGCCGGCATAGGGAAGCGTCTCGATCCATCGGCAGAATGTATGCCACTCGTCCAGCTTGTGGTCCTTGCGGGCGTGATAGATATTGGTCAGTGTTTCATAGTTCAGCGTACAGGTGCGCATCTGGTTGTAGCTGGAGGGCAGAAGCTGGATCATATCATACCAGAGCGCCTTGTCCTTTGTCTCCATATATTGAAGACGCACCTGCTCCAGATAGGTGATAAAAGTCCGGAAGTGAGCCAGGGAGGCATCCGTCATATGATCGTGGCTGAAATCGTCCAGGACAAACGGTTTGCTGTGGATTTTGTGCATGGTGGAACAGGAATTGGCGACGGTGGCGACTTTGTAAGTATCGTATTCCTTCCACCAGTAGAGCGGCGCCGTGATATCAACAGACACAAAAATCATGCGGATAAATTTGCGGTGATCGCTCCCGGCCCGGCACAGCTTCTTCGCCAGACGCAGATCGTTCTCCCCCAGGATGTAGCGGCCTTCCTCATCATAATGGCTATCGCTCAAGTGCCAGCTATTGAGCGGATTGCGGGCGCCGCGGACGGCGTTTTCCAGATTCATAACATCAGACCGTTCGATTCGTAACATGCACATTCCTCCGGATTTTTTTTGGCAGTGATCGCCGGCGGCGCCTGCCCGTTTTTCTTGACAGTTTACCATAGGGAACGAAAGCTGGCAAGCGTTACTTTTCTGTCCGGAATCTCATATCTTGCAGAGCGCTTGTTTCGCTGCAATACCTGTCGAACATTTCCAAAATCTGTTCCATAAGAACCGGATCAGGTTCAAAACACTTTTTCTTATCCAAGTATTCGCTCATAAATTCCGCTTTGGTTTCCGCGTTATATTCTTTGCCATGTTCCCCGACATAGCTCTTATAATCAGCATTTAGCTGTTCCCGGTATACCCAAGCCGCCTCGGAATAAAAAAGATAATCGTGCCTTCTATCCTTATAGAGAACAAACTCAAATCTGTCGGAGTCCCCGAACGCTTCATAATATTTATCATAACCGTATTTTGCAGGAACCTAGAAACGGTTGCCTTGCAGACGCCAAAAGAATTGCCGATCCGCATCTGCGTCAAATACCTTGGGTTGTTTTCGTTCCATTCCAGGAGGATCTGGCAGCGCCGGATAATGGATTTGGAAGCCTCTTTTTTATGGATGACAGTCTGTAGCTTAATAACATCTGTTTTGGATAAAGAGATCATATATTTTTAGGGGCTTGCCATAGTGTCATGCCTTTTTATTTTTATGATGCCAGATAGTACCATATTTATTAAGCAGAGATTACGCTGGAAAAAGAGAAAAGATTTTAACGGCAATAGTTCATAAAAAAATCAGGAGAGAGGGCGGAAGAACTGACAGAAATCTTTGCGGATGCAATGGAATTTCAGATCCGCTGGTGGAAATGGTATATTAGTTA
>CAJUHP010000045.1 GCA_910586125.1 uncultured Lachnospiraceae bacterium
TGCCGGGCTATGTGTTTATCACAAGTGAGTCGGTGAGAGAGCTTTATCAGGAACTCAGGCAGGTACCCGTACTGACTAAGATGCTGGGAAAAGAGGGAGAATGTTTTGTTGCCTTGCAGGAGAAGGAAGAAATATGGCTGAAGAGTTTGCTTCATCTTTATGAATGGGAAAATACAGGAACATTGGTAACGGGGAAAGTTACTGTGAGAGCAGAACAAAAAAAGGAAAGAAAGAACGAGGAAGAGAATGCTGTTGCAGAAATTGGTTTGTCGCAGATATCAGCGGAAGAAAAAGAAATAACCATTTTGTCTGGTCCTCTTAAAAAAATGGAGGGAACCGTAAAGAAGTTTTATCTTCATAAACGTTTAGCAGCGGTAGAGGTTGAACTTATGGGGAAAAAGATGGAGATTTATCTGGGGATAGAATTAGTAAAAAAGACAGAACACTGGCAATGATGCTGGCTGGTTTTGAGTCTGAATAACGGTGAAAAAATAACGAAATAAGTAGCATGGAAAAAATAAGCAATAAAGCAGGAAGAGAGCGTGATATCAATGAAAGAGGAATTACTTTCCCGCATTCAAAACAGAGAGATTGTAGCCGGTGTAGTGGGCCTTGGGTATGTGGGGCTGCCGTTGGCTGTAGAAAAGGCAAAGGCCGGTTTTAAGACGATTGGATTTGATGTCCAGTCCGGCAAAGTAGAGATGGTAAACAAAGGACACAATTACATAGGTGATGTGGTGGATTCGGATTTGGCAGATTTGGTGGAACAAGGAATGCTGCGCGCGACGACGGATTTTTCTTTTGTGAAGGATGTGGATTTCATCGCCATCTGTGTTCCAACTCCTCTTGATATACACCAAGAACCAGATATCAGTTATGTAAAAGATTCGGCAATAGCCGTATCCAAGTATTTAAAACCGGGAACGATGGTTGTCCTGGAATCGACCACTTATCCGGGGACGACAGAGGAATTGATTAAGCCAATCCTGGAAAAAGGCTCCGGTTTACAGTGCGGTCGAGACTTTTATCTGGGCTTCAGCCCGGAGCGTGTAGATCCAGGTAATCGGATCTATAAAACGAAAAATACGCCTAAAGTCATAGGGGCATGCAGCCCGGACGGAACCGAAGTGATTGCGGCGATGTATCGGGCAGTATTGGACGGAGAGGTCTGCACGGTTTCTTCACCGGCTGTAGCGGAGATGGAAAAGATTTTAGAGAACACCTACCGCAATGTGAATATCGGTCTGATCAATGAAATAGCAAGGCTTTGTAATAAGATGGGAATATCTGTGTGGGAAGTGATCGACGCCGCCAAAACAAAGCCTTATGGATTTCAGCCTTTTTATCCCGGTCCCGGATTGGGAGGGCACTGTATTCCCTTAGATCCTTATTATCTTACCTGGAAAGCAAGGGAATATGGTTTTCATACCACATTGATTGAAAATTCAATGGTCATCAATGACAGTCAACCGGAGTACTGCGTGGATCGGGTGATGCATCTGTTAAATCAGCATAAAAAAACGCTCAATGGAGCGAAGATACTGATGTTGGGAATCGCTTATAAAAACGATATTGACGATTACCGTGAATCGCCAGCTATCCGTGTGATGAAGGAGTTAAAAAAAGTCGGAGCCGATGTGGAATACTATGATCCTTGGGTGTCGGAATTTAGAAATATGTACGGACAAAGCGGAAAAAGTATAGAGGCGCTTACACCGGAAACAATTGCCTCCTACGATCTGGTTATGGTTACGGCCGGACATCATAATGTGGATTACAAGATGGTACAAAAGTATGCCAAAGCGGTGTTTGATACCAAGAACGTGATGATCCACGTAAAAAACAGAGAAAATATCGAGGTTCTGTAATAAGGAGAGATGCAAAAATGAGATATGCGTTAATTGGCTGCGGGCGTATTGCTGTTAATCATGTAAAAGCGGTGCGTTCCAATAATCTGGAATTTGCGGCGGTCTGTGATATTGACACAGAGCAGATGGAGAAGCTTCTGGCAAAGCAGGGATTGGCGGAGGAGGCGTCGATTCGGCGCTATACGGATTATCGAAAAATGATCGAGGAAGTTCAGCCAGAATTGGTGGCCATTGCCACAGAGAGCGGCGTCCATGCGGAAATCGCGCTTACTTGTATTGACCATGGAATTCATTGCATCATAGAAAAACCGATTGCAATGAGCATGAAGGACGCCGATGAAATTGTGCGTCGTGCAGAGAAAAATGGTGTGAAAGTATCCGCGTGTCATCAGAACCGGTTTAATGTTGCCGTGCAGGAAATGCGGAAGGCCCTGGAGAGAGGACGGTTTGGCAGATTGTCTCACGGTTCCGTGCATGTTCGCTGGAACCGGAATGAAGGGTATTACACACAGGCGCCGTGGCGGGGGAAATGGGCTTCAGACGGCGGCGCGCTGATGAACCAGTGTATTCATGGAATTGATCTGCTTCGCTGGATGATGGGAGAAGAGATCGAAGAGGTCTATGGCCAGACTCGCCAGCAGCTTCACAGCTATCTGGAGGCGGAAGACGTCGGGATGGCTGTCGTAAAATTTAAGAACGGCGCGATTGCAACGATAGAAGGAACGACAAACGTATATCCTCAGAATCTGGAGGAGACGCTGTATTTGTTTGGTGAGAAGGGAACGGTGAAGCTGGGAGGGACCTCGACAAATAATATAGATGTCTGGCAGTTTGCAGATGAAACAAAAGAGGATAACCGGAGTAAGGGACTGCAGGAGGCCACCAGCAATGTGTACGGAAACGGCCACAGCAGCCTGTATGCCGATGTAATACAGGCGATACAGGAGGATCGCAGGCCGTATGTGGATGCAGCAGCAGGGAGAAATGCGTTGGAATTGGTGTTGGCGGTCTACAAGAGTCAGAAGGAAGGAAGAGCGGTTAAACTGCCGCTTGGCGAGTTTGCCTCGGCTGAGATGGAAGGGCAATTTGATTCCGTATAGAGGGGAGTAAAGATGGAATTCACATATGATTCGTATGGAGATTTAATAGCGCTTCTAAGGGAAAACGGATATCAAATCGCAGATTATCACGACTATAAAAAATATGAGAATCCATGTATTTTGAGACATGACGTAGATTGTTCTTTGGAGAAAGCGCTGCAGTTTGCACAGGTGGAAGCAAAACTGGGAGTGAAGGCAACATATTTTGTATTGGTATCCAGTAATTTTTATAATGTATTTTCCAAAAGCAGTACCGCTATTCTGAAAAAGCTGATGGCTCTTGGCCATGAGATCGGCCTGCATTTTGACGAGACAGTATATTCCGTGGGGGGGGGGTGGAATTTAGCGTTAATTGATCATGTAATCTATGAAAAAGGATTACTGCAATCGGTTTGTAAAAAGGATATTTCGGTTGTATCCATGCACATTCCTTCCAAAGAGTTATTGGAGGGGGATGTACAGATACCAGGAATGATCAACAGCTATTCCAAAGAGTTTTTTAAATCCTTTAAGTATGTAAGCGATTCGGAGAAAAGATGGCGTGAGGATGTGTGTTCTGTTGTACAAAGTAGAGCGCATCAGAAATTACATATTTTAACACATGCAATCTGGTACGATCAAAAAGAATTATCCTTACAGGGAAGTATCCAATCTTTTTTGAGCGAAAGGAAGGATAAATCCTGGGATTGGATCCATGAAAGCGTGATACCTTTAAAAAATATTCTCTGCAGGGGGGAGATTGGATGAAGATTACTGCGGAGGATATTTTTAAGTTTTTAAAGGGAAAAGGAATTCTCTTTACATATACAGGAGATAAAAAGACTGTGATCACTGGTTTTGCGCCTCTCAAGAATTTAAGGGAGAATGCGGTTACATGGATTAGATCTAGTGACGCTGAAGGTGCAGGGAATATAGGGCAGTATGAAAATTTGTTGTTGATTGCACCAAAAGACTGGGAGGATTTTCAAAGAAAATCCGGAGCGGTCATTCGCTGTAAAGATCCGAAAGCAGTCTTTTTTAAAATCCTGGAATCCTTTTTTACTAAGCAGCAGCCAGCTTCGATCAGCGAGACAGCCACCGTGCTATCTCACAGAATCGGGAAGAACGTATCCATTGGGGCTCACTGTTTTATACACGAAGATGCGGTAATCGGAGATCATGTCTCAATTGGAAATCATGTCTGTATTGAATGCCCGGCAGTGATTGGAAACGATACCATGATCCATTCCGGCGTTGTAATCGGAACGGACGGTTTCGGATACTATGAAGAAGACGGGATATACCGCAAGGTTCCGCATTTTGGAGGCGTTTGGATTGGAGAGCGGGTGGAAATCGGCGCCAATACCTGTATTGACCGGGGGACCATGGAGGATACCTATATTGGAAATGACGTAAAGATTGATAACCTTTGTCATATTGCTCATAATGTGCGGATTGAGGATCGAGGGGTTGTAATTGCACTTTCGCTTTTGGGAGGCAGCAGTGTACTGGAAGAGGGAAGTTATCTGGCGCCGGGGGTGATGGTGAGGAATCAAGTCCGGATCGGACGTGACAGCCTGGTGGGAATGGGCGCGGTGGTAACAAAAAATGTGGAGAGCAATACAGTTGTCGTAGGAGTCCCGGCGAAAGCAATCAGGGAGAATCGGTGACATGACTGCAGCACAGGATTCAGGAAAGAGCGGGGATGAAATATGACAATATCTACAGTGACGGTCCTTGGCGCAAATGGAGCTATGGGAAAAAACGTATCGGCTATTTTTGCTTCTTTTGGAAATGCAAAAGTGTACATGATGGCACGGACGCTGGAGCAGGCAGAAGAGGCGGCGGATCAGGCGTGTTATGCCGTAAAAGCAGGGGCGATAAAAAAGAATTGTATTCCGGTAGATTATTCTGTGCTGGAGGAATGCGTTAAAAAATCGGACCTGGTCTTTGAGAGTGTAAAGGAAGACCTGGAAATCAAAGCTTCCGTTACCAGACGGGTGGCAGACTGTGCAGGGAAGGAAACGATTTTTGCATCGGGAACATCCGGGCTATCCCTGACAGCTCTGGCCGAGTGCTTTCCGGAAGAACTTCGGAAAAACTATATGGGGATACATATGTTTAATCCCCCGTATAATATGCCGCTGTGCGAATTGATCGCAACGAAATATACAGATCGAGGTTTATATGAGGCAGTATGGAAATACATCAAGGAAGTATTGCGCCGGACACCAGTTAAGGTGAAGGATTCCCCTGCCTTTTTAGGGAACCGGATTGGATTTCAGTTTATAAATGAAGCGATGCAGTATGCTGATCTTTTGCAGGATAGCGGAGGAATTGATTATATAGATGCTATTTTAGGTCCTTTTACGGGGCGAAATCTGCCGCCGTTGGCTACAACAGATTTTGTAGGATTGGACGTGCATAAAGCAATTGTGGATAACCTGTATGAAAATACCGATGATTATGCCAGAGAAACGTTTCGTTTGCCTGGATACGTACAAAAACGGATCGAAGCCGGAGAGCTGGGAAGCAAAACAGGCGCAGGCTTATATCAGACGAAAATAGATGTAGAAGGCCGAAAAAAACGTTTTGTCTTTGACATACAGGCCGAAAATTACCGGGAAAAAATGAGATATGTCTTTCCGTTTGCAGAGCATATGGTTTCATTGCTGAGAGAGGGCAGGTATCAAGAGGCATTTGATGGGTTGGTTAAAAATCATTCTTTGGAAGCAAGGCTGTGTACGGAATTTCTGCTGAAGTATATCCTGTATTCTCTAAATACTGTGTATCTAGTAGGAGAGAATGTTCATGCGGCGGACGATGTGATGGCAGCCGGATTTAATTGGTGTCCGCCGTTGGCAATGATCGACGCGTTTTCCGGCAAAGACCGCCTGGAGGGATTGGTGAAGGAGCGGCTGCTTCCTTCGCGGTTAAAGGATATGGACATAGAGCGGCTGATGAACTATGTGGAACCCTCCGAATATGATTACCGAAGATTTCTGAGAGCAAAGTATTGATGGGAGAAAAAGGATGCAGAAAAGCCAGTTGTTTTGGGGCGGGGGGACTCCGCGGGTATATATACTGGGGGGAGCGCAGACAGATTTTGAGAGAAATTGGACAAAAGAAGGAAAAGGCGTGATCGCTCTGCTCAGGGAGGTGCTGACCGATGCGCTTACCAATGTAAATATGACCTGCGATCAGCTAGAAGAATTGAAATCGGAAAACCGAATTGCTTGTTTTGTCGGAAACTTCATTGCGGAGAAATACATTGAGCAGGGACATCTGGGAGCGCTATTGACAGAAGCGCATCCGGTTTTTTATGGAATGCCTTCCGCCAGATATGAGGCGGCCTGTGCATCTGGTTCCGTGGCACTGGATGCGGCTGTCACAAAAATCCGGGCTGGAGACTGTGACGTGGCGATCGTTGTAGGCTTTGAATTGATGAAAACGGTGGATGCCAGAACAGGCGGAGATTTTTTGGGCAGAGCAGCTTTCTATGAAAGGGAGGGAAGGGGGATCGATTTTCCGTTTCCCAGCCTGTTTGGAAAACTGGCAGATGCCTTTCTTGAGAAATATGCGCTGAAGGAAGAGCGGCTAATGGATGCGCTGGCAAAGATTTCATCTGCAAATTATGAAAATGGAAAACGCAATCCAATGGCGCAAACAAGAAAATGGTTTATGAATGAGGATCAGGCCAGAAGCAGAGGAAGTGAAACCAATATGATGGTTGCCAATCGGCTGGCGGTATCGGACTGTTCCCAGGTAACGGACGGAGCCGCTGTTGTTGTTCTGGTTTCTGAGCGATATGCCAGAAAACAGACAAAAGCGCTGCCGTTGCTCAAAGGATTCGGCCATCGCGTGGCGCCGATGCGTTTTGACAAAAAGATGCTGGAGAGCCGGGGATCAGAATATATTCTTCCCTGGACTCGAAGGGCTGTGCTTGACGCATATGAAAAATCGGGATTGACGGTAGAGGAAATAGATTTCTTTGAAACCCATGATTGTTTTACTTCCAGTGAATTTGCCGCTATCTCCGCGTTTGGCATTACAGAACCAGGGAAAGAGTATGAGGCGGTTGAAGATGGACGTATTTGGTTTCATGGAGAAAAACCGATAAATCCAAGCGGGGGGCTGATCGGCTGCGGGCATCCGGTGGGAGCCAGCGGCGTACGGATGATGCTGGATCTGTATAAGCAGATCGCCGGAAAAGCGGGAGGATATCAGGTGCCCGATGTGAAAAACGGAATGATGCTGAATATTGGAGGATCGGCAACCACAAATTATGTGTTTATTGTGGGCCGGGATGGAGAAATGTAAGATTATCTTTTTGGCGGCTACATTTTTTTATGCAGATGGAAAGGGAGAAAAGTGGGAGAATGTTGCTGAGAATCGCAATGATTGCTTATGGAAATGGAGGGCTTTGGAGGTACTGCAGTGAATGAGATAGCAAGGGATGAGAGTGTGGGGAGAGGCGTCACAGAAAAGAGCATCCTGGCAGGTCCCGTCAGAACAGGCCGCAGGGAAATCGCGTTTTCTCCGCCGGACATCTCCGAACGGGAGATCGCGG
>CAJUHP010000046.1 GCA_910586125.1 uncultured Lachnospiraceae bacterium
TGGTTTTGAGATCCTTCAGAACGCCGATCTGGGAATCGATGTGGGAGATGGCGTTGGTGTAGGCAGTGATGTCGAGTTTCAATTGGGATGTAAAGTCGTCAAAGGAGAAGGTTTTGGCTTGAAAGTCTACCTTTGTGGTTTGAAAATCTCCCTGATGAGTGGAGGCGGTGATCCCGCCGGTGGTGGTGGAACCGCCCCCGGCATGGGTTTCCAAGTTGCCCGCAGCCTCTCCGCGGGCAGCGGCGTCGAGGGTAACAGCCAGATCCTGCACTTTTTTCTGAAGTGCCTGGATAGAAACCTGCGCGTTGGCGCTGTTGAGATCAATGGAATAGGCTATGTTGGCGGCGGAAGCGTCCATGTTGGAGGAAGTGTCCTGTGCCACAAGGCCGACAATGCGGTTGTACTCATCCATGTTGCCGGCCATATTGGCGGCTACGGCGGCGTAGGCCTGATCTTCATCCATGCCGGCCTGAATCAGAAGTGAAAGAAGCTGGTTGGAGATATCCAGGCGGTGTTTGGCAACTTCCTGTGAGATATGGGCCTCGCCTTCGCCTACCTGTTTGGTCATGGCAAGCTGCGCCTCGGCAAATGCTTTTTTGGCAGTCAGAGTGGTTTTGTCAGCTTCAAGTTTGGCGATCTGAGCGTCGATGATGGACAGATCCCCAGCCAAGATACCGTTGACCACATCTTCGTTGAGCGTGATCTGTCCGCCGGCGGAAACCTGTGCCTGGTTCAGAATCTCCGGATAGATCTGCGCCAGCTCGGCGGCGGCATCAGCGGAGAGGGTGAAGCCGTCAGCGACGGCCTCCTGTACTTTGGCGAGATTTTCAAATTGGGAGGTGACGCCGGCTATGACGTTTGCCGTGTCGTTCCAGGTGGAGTTCAAAGTGTAGGAATAGGCGTCGGCACCGGTGTTTCCATAGGAGGCGAGGCGCTGTAGGGAATCAATGAGTAAATCTACCTGTTCGCGTTCGGCTTCGGTGGAGAGCGTCTCTTTTAGAGAGTGCAGGCGGGCCAAGAGAGAATCCGGCTGCTGGGCAAGAAGGGCGTTCAAGCCTTCTGACAAATGTCCAAAGCCGTCGGCGGCGAGGTCGATGTAAGGTGTCAGTTCGGGGAACTGCTGCATGAGAGAGACAACATCGCTTTGCTTCAGATTTCCGGTGTAGAGGGAATCCAGAGCAGAGCGGAGCGTCGAGGCAGAGGAATAAAGCTGGTTTATCTGTTCTTTGTATTCCTCCGCGGAGAAAGGAGCATTGGAATCCAGTCCTTTGGCCAGCGCTTCCATCTGTGTTTTTTCTTCCAGAAGAAAATCACAGAACTGGGCAAGCGAGACGCTCCCATTGTGCAAATATTCCAAGATCGCGTCGTATTGATTCGTTTTCAGATATTCTTCGGTCAGCAGCCCCTTTGCCGCCTGCTCGGACAACACGTCTTTTATAGTATCAAAGTTTTTGATCTCTGATTCAATATTGTCTAAAATGGTGGTTCCGTTTCCGGTGCGGGATTCGTATGCTCCGATCAGGTTCAGCATCTGGATATAGCTGTTCTGGAACTCGTCAAGATAGGCGGAAGCTTCCTTGTAATCAGAACTGCCTTCAATCAGGATACCGGCATCCATGTCCGACTGGATTTGATGGATCGCCAGTTTGTACTCGGAAGCTTTATGCAGCGCGGTGGCGTAATAATTGCTCATATCTTCAAACAGGGAGTCATAGTACTTTTTGGCCGTCTCTTTATCGGCATCCTGGTCCGCGTTTTGAAACTGCTTCCAGTAGTAATCCGCCATTTTTTCTTTGTAGCTGAAGTTATTGATAAGCGGATCTTTGGCGTTCGGGTTAAAAAGAGAGTTTATGAATCCGGTATCCTCATAGCTCAAATCATAGTAAGAACCGGTATCGCTGAAATCGCTGGAGCCGAGAGAAAAACTGTAGTTGAACCTGGCTTTGGCCAGACGCTGATTTTCAATTTCCAGCAACTGCTCCTGCAGCGTCAATTGGCTTTCGAGGAAGCGCAGGCGCTTTTTCTCCGTCTCAGTTAATTCGTCTTTAGCCTGCAGAGATTGCAGTTCGGAACGTAAGGATTTACAGTGAGAGGAAATCGAATCCACTTTTTCCTGCGCTTTTTCTGCAGTGTTCCTCACAGAATCTGCAGCTTTGATAATAAATTGAATGGCAGTTCCCAGGCCGAAGGTCAGAGCAGCATTGAGAAGCAGAGTTTTTAGGCGTAGGGCATGGGTTAATGTGCCAGCGGAGTTCAGAGATTTTTTGTAGCCTTCAAGGGAGGGAGGGGCTTCTTTGGAACAGGTGGAAAGGTAGGATTTAAGTTGGGCGTTGTTTTTGACAATGGCCTCCTCAAATTTTTCAATATCCGTTTTGTCAGCTTTCAGTTCTTTCCCCCATTTAACAATAGCAACGTTGGCCTCTGAAAAATGTTTGCTTTGTTCTCTAAGGGCAGTAAAATCTATACCAAAAGCATTTCCTTGTAGTTCAAATTTTCCGGTTTCTTTGTTTTTCAGAGAAGTAATGCCGTAATTTGATTTCATTGCAACCAAGGATGTGTTAAAAGCTGTTAAGATAACGGGGAGTTCCCCGACCGTATCAATAAAGGTTTCTGCACCCTGAATTAATTTATCGAAGAAGGAAATGCCATCCAGGAAGGATTCTTTATTGATGAGCGAGTAAACCAGAGAGTCCCAGCTATTTTGTAAAGAATGGATTCGTCCTTCCCAGGAGAGGATTGTCTTTTCCGCATCTTTCATAGAGGAGCCGATTCCCTGAGAAAATTCATTTAACATCTTTTCATACAGGCTCCACTGACGAAGAAGGGAATCCAGGCTGTCAGCATGATCTTTTCCGCCTAAGTCAGAAAGCAGACCTTGTTTTTCGGGGCTGCTATCCGGTAAAGAATTATAAGCTTCCGCTAAGTCTCTTAATACTTCCACAGGACTGCGAAAAACAGAAACCCCGTCTTTTATGGATTGCAGTTCGATTCCCAGAGAGCGGAACCGGGTTTCCAATTTCTGTAACTGTTCTGTATCGATCATTTCCCCGTCGAATTCTCCGCGAACTTGCTGAAGCTGTAAGAGGATGCTTTGAAAGGCGAGGCCGATTTCCGAACCGGAACGACCAGTAGCGGCCAGCATGGCGGCTTCGGCGGCGGTTAGTTCCTTCATCGAGACTCCAGCCAGGGAAGCAGCCGAGGCGGAAACGCGGATGGCTTCGGTGATTTCGCTCAAGGAAAGGGCATTTTGACGGCTGATATAATTTGCGCCGTCGAGAGCGGCGCTTAGTTTATCCACATTTCCGCCATAGTGATAAGCGGCGTCGGCCGCGGACAGATACCCTAAGGCCTGTTCTGCGGACAGATCACCTGTGGATTGTGCAAGCAGCAGCCATTCTCCCAACTCTCTGGAGACGGCGGCATAACCGGATTTGGCCATTTCCTGTACGGCAAGGAGATATGTGGAAGAGAGTTGTCCGTATTTTCCTGCGATTTGGAAAGCGTCTTCTTCCAGTTGGGCAAGCTGTTGCTTCGTCAGTTGTGATATCTTTGTTATTTCTGTCAGGATGGTATCGTTGGAATGTAAGGTTTTTAAAGATTTGACAAAGTTATTGACAGCCAGGGAAGTCAGTCCTAAGGCACTGCTGATTTTTTGAACATGAGAAAACAGATCGCGGATCCGATCGGTAGTATTTTTGGTATGAAATCCTGTCGCAGTGACTTCCGCTTGATAGAGTCGAAAGGCATCGGCTGCTTCGTCTAAGCTTTTCTTATCACTGATGGATTCCATTAAGTTACGGATATGATTAGCTTCTTCCAATAGAACGGCAGATTGTTTGATTTTAGTATTTTTATTGAGGAAAGTATCCAGGTCGCTGGTGAGTTTTTCTTTCCGGGATAAAATGTTTACAAAGATGGGAACCCTTTCCGCATATGTTTTTGCGTCAGCAATCACTTTTTTTATCTTAAGTGCCGCTTTTTTTTCGTCGATGTTCAATACATCGATTTCCTGAAAGTTGAGATCGTTTAGAGTATGGTTGATTTCGTTATTCAGATATTTTTTGTCGATGCTGGCTTTTAGCTTTAGCAGGGCAAGCTGATCGGATAGCTGAGCCAGGTAAGCATTCAGTTCTTTTTTTGATGCGGACGAGTTAAAAGCAGCGATCACTTTTAGTTTGTTTACTGCCTTTTCCAGATGCTTCAGATCTGCGTTAATCTGTGATTGCGTTTTTGCTTTTTGCAGGGTTGCGATGAGTTCCAAGGATGTGTTGCTTTTCATTGTTGTTTCCTCCTATTTTCATTTTTTGATATAAAAAAGAGAGATCGTATTACAAAAAACGGTCTCTCTGAGTAACAGTGATATTTGGTTTTGAATGGATTAGAATTGCATTTTGCAGCGATTGCAGATTCGCTTCACTTTGTCGCTGCCTAAAAAACCGGTAAAAATTGAATAACCGCGATTTAGCAGAGTGAATTCGTGGTATCCGCAAAAGGGACAATGGACGGTGGTATCTTCTTTTTTGGGTTCTGGAAAGGCGTTTGGATAGTATGTTCTAAGAACCTTTTTTGCCCGATCAGCACTGCCTGCTGAATCTCTGGGAGGAGCTTTGAACTCTTTTTTAAGAAAAAAGATATCACCATGTTGTGTTAAATCTATTGGCTCATCTCTTAAACTAGAAGTTTTGCCATTGTCACTTTTATGTCCATAATAATACCAGGTAATCCAATCCGACTGATCATCTTTCGATGAATCGCTATCGCCTAATAATGATTCTCCACAAACCAGACAAACATTTATACTGTTTTTCTTTTTTAAAATATCTTCATCAAAAGTGGATCTGCAGTGAGGACACAAAATCATTCTTCCCATAGTAAGGTTCTCCTTTACCAATCGCTTGCCAAGTAACAATATGAATGGGCACAACATTATATTGTTGTTATTATACCATTTATTGCATTTGTTTTCAATAAGAATAAAAGATATATTATTTGATTAGAAGAAATTGAATTCGGAAATAAAATAAGAGTTTATTTACATGGATTTATTTGATAAATCAAGAAATATGATTTATTTAATAGTATTTTAATGAATTTCTTTTTATAAGGAATAGTTTTTTGTATTCGGATCTTTTGTTAATGCAGATTCTTGGTTTTAACATAAAAAGCTGATCGGATAGCTGAGCCTGGTAAGAAATTAGTTATTTTTTTGAAATAAGAAAGAGAGATCGTATAATAAAAACGATCTCTCTGTGTAACAGTGGTATTTGGTTTTGAATGGATTAGAATTGCATTTTGCAGCGATTGCAGATTCGTTTCACTTTGTCGCTGCCTAAAAAACCGGTAAAAATTGAGTAGCCGCGATTTAGCAGAGTGAATTCGTGGTATCCGCAAAAGGGACAACGGACGGTGGTGTCTTCTTTTTTTGGTTCTGAAAAAGCGTCTGGAAAATAAGTACGTAATATTTTCTTCACTTCATCTAAGCCATACTTTGATTCAGGGGGGGCTTTGAATTCTTTTTTAAGAAAATAGACATCACCGTATTGTGTTAAATCTATTGGTTTGTCTTCTAAAATAGAAGATTTGCCATTGTCACTTTTGTATCCATAATAATACCAGGTAATCCAATCCGACTGATCATCTTCTGATGAAACATTATCTCCTAATAACGATTCCCCACAAACCAGACAAACATTTATACTGTTTTTCTTTTTTAAAATGTCTTCATCAAAAGTGGATCTGCAGTGAGGGCACAAAATCGTTCTTCCCATAGTAAGGTTCTCCTTTACTAATCGCTTGCCAAGTAATAATTTGAATGGGCAAAACATTATATTGCTGTTATTATACCATTTATTACATTTGTTTGCAATAAGAATAAAAAATATATTATTTGATCTTAGAAGAAATTGAATTTTGTTTTGAAATAAAAGAAGAGTTTATTAACATAAATTTATTTGATAAATCAAGAAATATAATTTATTTGGCAGTTTTTTGATAAATTTCTTTTTTATAAAGAATAGTTTTTTGTATTCAGATTTTTTGTTAATGTAGGTTCTTGGTTTTAGCATGAAAAGCTGATCGGATAGCTGAGCCTGGTAAGCAACCAGTTGTTTTTTGAAATAAGAAAAAGAGATCGTATAATAAAAACGGTCTCTCTGTGCAACAGTGGTATTTGGTTTTGAATGGATTAGAACTGCATTTTGCAGCGATTGCAGATTCGCTTCACTTTGTCGCTGCCTAAAAAACCTGTAAAAATTGAGTAGCCGCGATTTAGCAGAGTGAATTCGTGGTATCCGCAAAAGGGACAATGGACGGTGGTATCTTCTTTTTTGGGTTCTGGAAAGGCGTTTGGATAGTATGTTCTAAGAACCTTTTTTGCCCGATCAGCACTGCCTGCTGAATCTCTGGGAGGAGCTTTGAACTCTTTTTTAAGAAAAAAGATATCACCATGTTGTGTTAAATCTATTGGCTCATCTCTTAAACTAGAAGTTTTGCCATTGTCACTTTTATGTCCATAATAATACCAGGTAATCCAATCCGACTGATCATCTTTCGATGAATCGCTATCGCCTAATAATGATTCTCCACAAACCAGACAAACATTTATACTGTTTTTCTTTTTTAAAATATCTTCATCAAAAGTGGATCTGCAGTGAGGACACAAAATCATTCTTCCCATAGTAAGGTTCTCCTTTACCAATCGCTTTGCCAAGTAAAAATAATCTAGAATACTGCGGCATTATTTTCAGATTAATTTTGTTGCCATTCTATGACTCTGATTAGCGTTTTATAGCCCTGTCAGAGTGTTCCCGATTGTGGCAGCAGCGTTTTAAAATTTCAGGCGTTCCAGCAAATCCATATATTTCTGCCGCTTGGCCTCCAGGATGTTCTCATTTTCTTTCTCCTTATTTTATCGTAGTTGTGACAGAATGTCAACAATTTTTTCGGAGTTTGGAGACTAAACCACTAATGCGCTTGGGGAGGCGCCGCAATAATATTGTAATAAATACAAGGTATTATAAAGGCGGCAAATATGGGATACAGAAAAGCCGAAAGCTTTTACTTAATTATTCGTTTAAATATGCAAGTGATTTCCAGTATCTGTAAAAGGAACAGTCACATCTATATTTTTAAAATGTGACTGTGTTTAGAAAAAATTTTTAATAACTGTGATATACAAAGTCCCGGTTAATTTTATCCAGAGTATCCTCAATACATTTTTGGGCAATTTTTCCAACCTGCCGGTTAAAATGATTGGTATCGTTTACATCCCCGTTTATAGTAAGTAGGCTGTCGTAGTGTAGATTGATACCAGGCTGTGTAATTTTGGTGAGTTCCTGCGTATAGCGCAGGCCAACCACATCGGAGGTCGGCTGCGGGGTGGCTAAGGCGGCGTTGGCTTCCCGGTATC
>CAJUHP010000047.1 GCA_910586125.1 uncultured Lachnospiraceae bacterium
TGGTTTTGAGATCCTTCAGAACGCCGATCTGGGAATCGATGTGGGAGATGGCGTTCATGTAGCCTTTGATATCGATTTCCAATTGAGATTGGAATGCTTTCAGATCGAATGGTTCTGGTGTGTACTCCGTGAGCGTTGTTTGAAAATCTGCGGAGTGCTTCTGGATTTTAATAGGAATCCCCTCCGTGGCTCCGCCGCCTCCGTAGATGATAGAACTGCCGAGTTTTTTTCCGCTGGGAGCGCTGTGGACGGCGTCAGCGACGTCCCAGGCTTTCTTTTTGATATTTTCCAGAGAGTGCTGCATGTGAACGCTGTTTTCTGCGAGGTTTTTGGCCATGGAAAAACCGGCGCTATTCATGTTGGTGGAGGAGTCCTGTGCCACCAGGGCAACGACGCGGTTAAACTCGTCCGTATTGTTTGCCATATCATAGCAGACAGTGGAGTAGGCCTGATCTTCCTGAATCCCTTTGTCAATCAGTTCCTGCAGAAGGATGCTGGCTGCTTTGAGGCGGTGGTTGGCAACTTCTGTCGTGATCTGTCCCTCGCCTTCGCCCACCTGTTTGGCGATGGAAAGCTGTGCTTCGGCAAACTCTTTTTTTGCGGTGAGAACAGCTTTGTCGGCTTCCAATTTGGCAATCTGTCCGTCGATTATGGATTCGTCGCCGGATAGGATATCGTTGACAACGTTTTCATTGAGAGTGATTTGTCCGTCAGCGGAAATCTGCGCCTGGCTCAGAATCTCCGGATAAATCTGCGCCAGTTCTGTGGCGGCGGCTGCGGAGAGGGTGAAGCCGCCTGCGACAGCCTCCTGCACTTTGGCGAGATTTTCAAATTGGGAGGTGACGCCAGCGATGACATTTGCCGTATCGTTCCAGGTGGAGTCCAGGGTGTAGGCGTAGGCGTCCATGCCGGAATCTCTGTAAGAAGTAAGGCGTTGAAGAGAATCGATCAACAGTTCGACTTGCGCGTATTCTTCTTTTGTAGACAGAGAGGCTTTCAGTTTCTGTAGATGATGGATAAGAGTTTCCGGCTGTTGGGCGATCAAGGTGTTCAACCCTTCCGATAAATGTCCAAAACCGTCTGCCGCAATATCAATGTAGGGAACCAGTTCCGGAAACTGCTGTATGAGATCCAGCAGCATACTTTCGCTGATATTTCCGGTATACAGGGAATCCAGAGCAGAGCGGAGCGCGGAGACGGAGGATTGGACATTGTCGGTCAGTTCCTGGTAATGCGAGAAGTCAAAAGATGTCTGTTCCAGAGGACGGTTCAGTTCCTCCTGATAGCTTTGAAGTACTGACAGGAGATCCTGGAGCGTCAGCCCATTTTCCATTAAATAGGTATTGATTTCAGAAAAATGACGGCACAGTTCTCTCTGGGTTAATGTTCCGGCGTCAGCCAGTTCCAGAAGCTTTTCCTTTTTCTCTGTCAGGAGATCGCTGCGGATAAAGTTGGCAAGATTTTGTCCGGGTGACAGCAGAAGCTGGTCGATGGCCTGGAGCGTGAATTGGATGGATTCCAGCTCGGGACTGTTTTCTCCGGTTGCTGACAGATCATCGGAGAAAATTTGCAGTTCCGTTCGGCCTTCGGCCAATTTCTGAGACAGTTCTCCTAATTTTGCATTGTATTGTTCAATGTCTTTGGCATTATGTTCTTGGACAGCCTGTTTTTTTAAACCCAGATAGGATTTGTATTGCGCGATCAGATTGGGAAGTGCGTCAGACTGTCGGATATAGGCTTCGGTATTCTGCTGGATGGCGGCGTATTGTGAGGACAGGTTGGAGCCATAGGAAATGGGAATTTCTATTCCTTTTCCCTCATAAATGCCCTGAAAGCGATCGAGGGTATCTTGGTTGATGATACCGTATTTCTGCGCATATTTTTCTTTTGTGTGAGCGGCAACTTCCTGTAGTTCCTGCTGTTTTTGCATCATGAGATACTGCTGCCGGATGCGAAGTTCTTCGTTTTCTTCTTTGAGCCTCTGCAGATCTTCTTTGTCTGTAAGAGAGAGGGATAAGGGGTCGAGAGAACTAAGTTCCTTTATTTTAGCAGAATTTTCTTCGAGCTGCTGGCTGATGGAGGCCAGTTCGGATTGGGTGTTGGATAGGGCTTCCTTGGCATATTCCAACCGGTTGACGTACTTGTCAATGGCGGTTACGGCGGATTGAATTACCTGAGAGATTCCCCACATCAAAAGCATGTTACCTGCGGTGGCTAGAGCTTGGAAGGCGGCTTGGGTAGCTTTGGCGGAGAAAGTTAATTTGTTTTGAGCAAAGGATAAAGCATTTGTTGATATAATAGCACCATTTTGTGTCATTATTAAATTGTTTTGATCTTTAAATAATTGTTGTGCTGCATTACTGCTTGATAACATAGTTTTATACCATGCAGTTTGAGATGAAATCCCTTTTATTTTAACTAAATAATTATATTTTTTGATGTTCTCTATGTCTTTGTTTGTTATTACTGGGGAAAAAGCATTTATTAGTCCGCTTATTCCGTTATTAATGAGACCATTTGTGTTTTTAATGTATAGAGCATTTTTTAAGTCAGCAAAACTTTTATTAATAATACCTATTTTACTTTCTGAATTATTTAAATCAGTTGTTATTGTTTTGAATGGCATTCTGTGATATAATTGTAATGTGGATTTAAAAGTACTGTTAGAGTAGTACTTAGAAGGGGGGATATAAAAATGAAAATATGTCCATCATGTGATCGAAAATGTGCTGATTCAATGAAGTATTGTCCAAGATGTAATAGGTATTTAGGAGGAGTACAAAGTATTTCTGAACAAGAGTATTATAAGGATGTAGAAATAGGAAATAAAATGGTAGAATGTCCCTACTGCCACTCTGCCAATGTAAAAAAAATATCTACAACAAGTAGGATGATATCTACATGGCTTGTCGGTTTGGCCTCAAAAAAAATAGGAAAACAATGGCATTGCAACCAATGCGGCTCTGATTTTTAATCCCCCTTTTTCTCAGCTCCCACGCCAAAGAGAATCCCTGTTTTGTCTTCTTATCCAACTCCGACAACCAGAGTTTCCACAGTGCATGAGCAGAAGATAAGAATTCTGCATTTCCATAATCTTTTCACAGATTATCCTGTCATGCCAGGCAGTACCGAGCGCATATTCAATAAGCATCGTTGCATATAACTTATTGTGGAAGTTGTCGCTGCAGTGAGGGCTTATCTTAGTTTAGGCTAAGATCTGTCCCTGCGGATAAAAGGAGCGTCACGTTGTTACGAACCGGATTCTGTCACCAGAACCGGAGAGTAGTGATACCCTGTCATTACACAGGCGTTGTACCTTTGTTCCCGCATATTGTTCCCGTTCTTTATTTACCCTGCGTATCGCGCATTCGACCGTACGAAAACTCCGGTATCCCGAAGAACACATACGATAGTCGGCTGTTCAAAACAAAAACAGTGGAAAGAATACCTTTTTTCTTCACCGACGTTTTTCAATCCGGCAAACAGTCCGGCTCCTGCGGCAAGCGTTCCCAGAGTGCCCAGCCAGCCTGTAAACTGTTCCCCGGCAGAAAGCAAGCTGTTCAGCATATTTACAATGCTGAGAACAGCGTCTGAATCCGCCATCTTATCTATGGTGCTGGTCCAGGTATTGGATAGACGGTTGAGGGCGCCCTCCCAGGAGTCAGCGGTTTGTCCGGCACCCGCAGCCAAAGAGCCGGTACCCTGCGCATATTGTGCAAGCATTTTTTCATAGACATCATAATTTTCTAAAACAGCTTGGAATGCCTCAGCCAAAGACGGGTCCGGAAAAGCCTGTAATAGATTCGTTTTCCTGGGATCGCCCAACGCCAGATTGGAATATTCTTTCGACAGATCTCTCAGAATTTCCATGGGAGCGCGGAGAGAGACAATGCCGTTCTTTGTCTCTTGTAAAGAAACATGCAAGGCGCTGCATGCCTCCTGATACCGGATCAGACTTTCGGCACTTACGCCCTGTTCTTCTCTGATGATTTGGCGCAGATAAAGAAGAATTGTATTCCAAGCGCTGGCGGCTTTGGCTCCGCTCTGTCCAGCAGCGGATATTATAGCGCTCAGAATCGCTGTTGTTTCGTTTGCTTTCACACCGAGAGAAGCGGCCTGCGTGCCGGCAAGGGACATTCCTTGGGCCAGTTCTTCCATAGAGACCGGATTGTGAGATGCAATTTGATAACAGCCATCTAAAATCTCCGTTAGTTTTTCAACGGACCCTCCCAGATGATAGGCTTCATCGGCCGCAAAGAGGGATTGATTGGCAAACTCGGCAGTCATGCCGCTTACGCTTTGCAGAGCGAGAGACAATTCAGCGATCGCGGCAGCGTTTTCGCTGGTGTATCCGGCCTGCAGCGCTGCTTGAACGCCGGATAGATAATCGACGGCAGTTTTACCATACTGGCTGGCAATGGAAAAGGAATGATCTTTTAGTTTTGCCAGAGCGGATTTTGTCAGGCTGGTGTTAGCTTGGCTGATTTCGGTCAGAAGCGTGTTGATTTCCTTCAGATCGTATAATGTTTCGCTTGCTTCGGAAAGCAGGGACCCCTTTAGATCAGCTAATTTTTTGCGGAATGCTTTGATAAAATCTTCCATTAGTTTATGAAAAACCTCCTTTGATTAGAATAGAAATATCCTGCCGAAAAGCACGGCAGGATGTATTGTTTATGGCCGCCACGGCATGAAGCCTTTGAGGGCGGCTGATGCAATGCTGTATGATTTCTGGTAAATCTTTACAGGATAAAGTTCCGTCACGGGTAAGCTTTGCTGACTGCTTGTTGGGTCAGGTTTCGTCTTCCTTCTTCGCGGAGGCCATGTGCAGCATTTCCTCAAAATCATGCAGAAACTGCTGTTTGAGATCTTCTTTGTTTTCCTTGGCAGCCTGCAGAAGCTGTTCGAGAAAACGGTAGAAGGACAGTTTGAATTGAATTTCTTTTTTCTTGAGTTGATACCATTTATATAAGGTAATCATTGAAAAAACCTCCTGTTTTTCTTTAAATAGGATTAATTAGGGATAATATTTTGATGATTTTGGTTGCGAATTCACAGTAATTGCAAC
>CAJUHP010000048.1 GCA_910586125.1 uncultured Lachnospiraceae bacterium
GCTTGTTTCTTCGTCTTTCACAGAGAAACCCACCGTCAGGCAACCTGTTGGCACATAACATATCAAATATTTTCTGGACTTCGGAATTTTCGCCACCACCATTGCTTGTAAGAGCATGAATGCTTCACAGCCAAAATCAAAGCTTGTCCTGATTTTTTCTACCGCTGCCTCAAACCATTCAGATGGCAGCATAGATTGGTTCAGACCGCATTCAGCTAAGGCATTAATATAATAGACATACCATAAACCCTTTATCTTATACCAATCCGCAGGCAGTTTCTTCTCAATCCACATTAACGCTTCCGTTGGTTCAGCCGCCAAGCCAAGTAACTCGGTTTTTGCCCTATATTGTACTGCGGCGTTTCTGGTGTTCAACAGCCAAGTCACTGTATCATTATACATAAATGTCTCCTATCTTCTAATTTTCATCAATTAGCTCGGACAAATAGTTCTTTATTCTTTATTTCTTCGTTCTTTTTTACCTTATACATTTCTCTACCCCTTGTCATTATGTTTTTCAGCAGTCCGAACAAGTCTTCTAAAAACATCATATATCGAATGTAGTCTAAAATCAATCTCTCCTTCGCATACCTCCCACACAAATATTCGCCGCATATTTTCCCAGTATATGCCATCCGCATATACTATGTTTCTGTTATCCAGTATCTTTTCCAGTAATTCCGACATGCTTTGTGTGCTTCGCTCCTTTCCGCTCCCTGTGGTAAATCCTATGTTTTTTCGCGTTTACAGCTCATATACGTTTCACCTACATCCGCTGCCGGATATCCACAGGTACATACATTCGTCTGCACGGTTACATTGTTCAGCCCTTCAGCAACTTTTTTTAATTGCCTATTATGGCCTCTGCTGACTTCTCACGATAAATCGTTTTCAACCGCAAGGGGGATAAATCAACCAATACTTACGTCCGTGAGACCTCACGGGATAAGTCCGTGTTTTTCCTCGTCTACCCTCCCAATCTACGCATGTGGGATACGGCTACCTTTAGGGCTTCATTGCTTTTGGCCAACTTACCCACCATATACGCCTTATTATCAGGTTTCTGTCCGTAGGGCTACGATTTCGCTATCCCTTCTTCTCGCCCACACCTCACGATGTAAACCTTGGGAGTCGCTTTGAAGTTCGTCGGTAGCTACGCCTATGTGGACTTTCACCACAGAACACGGGCATGCCCGTCATACCAAAAAAAAACGCTGGAACCATGCGGGTTTCCAGCGTTTTGCTTAATCTTATGAAATTGGAATTACATTCCCATCTGCTTTGCCACTTCTTCCGCAAAGTTCTCCTGCTTCTTCTCCAGGCCCTCTCCGGTCTCAAAGCGGACAAATTTCTTTACTGTCAGCTTAGCGCCTACCGCCTTACTCACCTCATCCAGATATTTGCCAACGGTCTGTTTGCCGTCTTCCGCCTTAACATACACCTGGTCCACCAGGCAGAACTCTTTCAGCTCTTTATTCAGACGACCGGCCACCATACCTTCAATAATCTTATCGTTTGCATCCGGCTTCTCGTTCTTGGCCGCGGCTATCAAAATCTCCTTTTCCTTTGCGATAAAGTCAGCAGAGATTTCATCCCGGCAGACATACTGCGGCTTCAGAGCCGCCACCTGCATGGCAACATTTTTCAAAGCTTCCTTGACTGCATCGTTTACAACCGTGCAGGATGCCTCAACCAAAACGCCAATCCGGCCGCCGCCATGGACATAGGAGACCACACAGCCCTCTGTGTTGACGATCTTCTCAAAACGGCGAATGCTCAGATTCTCTCCGATCACGGCAATCTTTTCAGACAGTTCCTGCGCCACGGTCAGACCGGAATCACCGGCCCAGGGCTCCGCCAGAAATGCTTCCATATCGGCAGCCTCGGAACGCAGAACCTGCTTTGCCACGTCCGCCACATAAGCCTGGAAGTCAGCATTCTTCGCGACAAAGTCGGTCTCGCTGTTCACCTCGACAATCGCCGCGGTGTTGCCTTCCACGATGGCTGTTACCAGACCCTCAGCAGCGATACGTCCTGCCTTCTTCGCCGCCGCAGCCAGACCCTTCTCTCTCAGGATCTCAACTGCCTTTTCCATATCTCCCTCGGCGGCAGCCAATGCTTTCTTACAATCCATCATGCCGGCGCCGGTGCTCTCTCTTAACTCTTTTACCATTGATGCACTAATCGCTGCCATCTTATTCTGCCTCCTCTACCTTTTCTTCGCTGTACTCCACTGCATAATCCTCGTCGGTCAGCTCCACCGGCTCTTCCGCCTGGCCCTGATTGGCCTCAATCACAGCGTCCGCCATCTTGCCAACAATCAGCTTCACCGCACGGATAGCGTCGTCATTGCCGGGGATCACATAATCCAGTTCCTCCGGATCGCAGTTGGTATCCGCAATACCAATCAGCGTAACACCCAGCGCATGCGCTTCCTGTACGCAGATTCTTTCCTTCTTGGGATCGACTACAAAGATGGCGTCGGGAATCCGGTCCATATCTTTGATGCCGCCCAGATTTCTCTCCAGTTTATCCCATTCCTTACGCAGCTCAATGACTTCCTTCTTGGGCAGAACATCGAACGTGCCGTCCTCTGCCATCTGCTCGATCTGGCGCAATCTGGCAACACGACTCCGAATCGTCTTAAAGTTGGTCAGCATACCGCCCAGCCATCTCTCATTGACATAGTACATCCCGCAGCGCTCCGCTTCCGCCTTTACCGCATCCTGCGCCTGCTTCTTTGTGCCGACAAACAGGATTGTGCCGCCCGCCGCCACAATGTCGGCCACGGCCTTATAGGCCTCGTCCACCTTGCCTACCGATTTCTGCAGGTCAATGATATAGATCCCGTTTCTCTCGGTATAGATGTAAGGAGCCATCTTCGGGTTCCAACGTCTGGTCTGATGTCCGAAGTGGACGCCTGCCTCTAACAACTGCTTCATGGAAATTACGCTCATTTTTTTACCTCCATTTGGTTTTTTCTTCCGCAAACGGCTTCCCATAAGGGACTGCCCCACTGTGATTGGTTCTTTCACAGATGACGCAGCACCGGCCTCTGTATGCCGCCGCGTGTTTTTTTGCGCATTTTCAGCATTTTCCAGTATAACAACAGAATCTGCCTTTGTCAAGGCCAAATTCCAGCATTCCAAGGATTGCAAAAATCCGGCGTTCCACCGATTGCAATGTCAATCTTTTTAATGAAACCACTTCCATCTGCGCCACAGAAGAAACACGCCGGCCACAGTCAGAATAGCTCCCGCCGCACAAAAAATCCGAACTGCAAGAAAACTGCGCGGCTCTATCATAAGCGGAGGCCCCAGGGCGTCGATCTCACCGGCAGAAAGGCCGTAGATGTTTTTCATCTCACGCAGAAACAAATCCGCCAGTTCGCCGTCCATTTGAGCAACGCGGGCATCCAGAACCAGCTCCGCTTTGGGAGCCTCTCCGCCGGCCAGATAACCGTAGCTTTGATCCGCCAGCTTTTTTGCCTCGGACGCCGAAGACGAACCGACGGATACTCCCACATACCCGTTTGACAGGGGAAGAACATAGTAATATCGGGAATTTTTCTTTGGCGTCACCGAGCCGGTTGAGCGGTTTTCAGACCATGTCTGCAGTGTGGCAAACGAATCCAGCAAAAAGGGAACGCGCCCTTCTATGTGATCTCCGACGGCGATATCGCCGGCCATCACATCCTCAAAGCTTTTGGGAGTTTTGAAAGAAGTCAGCGTATCTCCCAATGACAAATACAGAAGTCCGGCTCCGGCTAACAGACACAGCAGTCCGACTCGGCTGATTTGATCCCACAAATTTCTCACAAGTATCTTCTCCTTTTTTGCATATCTGGGCAAGGTTTATCTTGGTATAAGCCCGCCTATTTTATTGCCTATGTATCAACTTTTCTTCTTCCTTATTAAGAACAGGAATGCGCGATCTTATTCGGCTGGTTTTGGCCGGAAATTTTCTGTCGTACAACTGGCTCCCTCGCGGGTAAAACTGCTTATTGTACCTTCTAGGCTCAGCCAACCGTTTGAACCGGCTGTAATGCGGTCACTGATCAGTCCCAAATTGTGTAAGGCAAACGTACTGGCTTCTTCCATATCTATCCCAAGGCGAAGCGTAAATACACCGTCGGATATCTCACTGCAGACAGTGAGACCGTCTACCGGAGAGTAGGTCTCTTCCGTGAGACGCGCCGCTTCTTCCAGCTCATTCTGGGTGTATCCCTCTTCCAGCGACACCATATCCGCCGTATACATGGCAACAATCTCGTCTCCCTGGGCAAGCAGCTCCCAGACTACATCGTTTGGGAATGTGCAGGTCGTAATGCTGGCTTTCAGATAGGCCCCTCCGCAGAGCCTTGAAAAAAAACGGCGGTTTGTGTTGGTATCCATTGATATGCTCCCTCTAAAGTAGACAGTGAAAAAACAAAACTGTCGAAATAGGGG
>CAJUHP010000049.1 GCA_910586125.1 uncultured Lachnospiraceae bacterium
AATTCTATCGTCCGTTCTTTCTATGGATTCTACTACTCCCGTATTTTTACTCAAGCTCCTGTCTCCTTTGTTAACCGGCTTCTTATTTATTACTATTTTATCATTTTCTCACTAAAATATCAATTGAAAAAATCATATCCAAATATATCTCCTGGCTATCTACGTTGCCCTTCTCATTATCTTCCCAGCTCCTTAACCCCTTCTATTTTCCTCTCTGGTCTCTCCTGAACCCGTTCCTTAGCCCTTTTTCCCTCATTCTTCTTCCAAACTCTCCATGATTTGATTCTGGTTGCTTTGGAGCCTATTCCAGCCTTTTCACTCCCCCCGCACCTACATCCCAAAAAGAATCCTTCCCAATTTTTCTAGGGATATTGATTTAAAAAGGCTATGGCTGCAAGCTTTTTGAGACTCTGCTAAGGCAGTACCATGTATCAGATGATGATATAGTTTTATTAAGGCCGCATAAAAAGCGTTTGCAGCCCGCTCTCTTATGTGATATCCTGTATCATATCCGTAAGGGAAAATTTTTTTCAGAAAGGCAAGAAAATAGTATGAAAACAGTGATTATGCGGGTCAGCCGCGCCAGCGTCACCGTAAACAAGCAGACAGTGGGAGCTATCGGTCTGGGATATCTCGTTCTCCTAGGCGTCGAGATCGGAGATACCAAAGAAACGACGGAGCGCATTGCCCGAAAGCTTCTGGCGCTTCGCATCTTTGCCGACGAGAACGGCAAGACGAACCGCTCTCTCTTGGATGTGGGAGGTTCTCTGCTGATTGTCTCTCAGTTTACGCTCTGCGCCGACACCAGACACGGCAACCGCCCCAGCTTTACCATGGCCGCGCCGCCTGAACAGGCCAGAGAACTGTATGAATATTTTATTGACCGGTGCCGTGAACAGGTTCCGCAGGTAGAACACGGCGTATTCGGCGCCGAAATGCAGGTGGAATCCGTCAACGACGGGCCGTTCACGATTCTTCTTTAAATTATATCTGCGGCCCGTTCTGACAGGATTTCAACTAATTCTATTTATCATAGAAGGGTGCTGCAAAATACAGAGCGCATCAGCAGTTACCCTTCAAACATGGCCGCCGCCTGTTTCATTCGGTCTGCAATCGTTACGCCGAAGGGGCAGCGGGACTCGCAGCTACGGCATTGTATACATTCGCCCGCATGATGTTCAAGGGAGAGATAGTGCGCTTTCACGGTGGCTGGTACTTCCGGCTGCATGGAGGCCAAATCAAAATATTTATTGACCAGAGCAATATCAATATGCGCGGGACAAGGTTTGCAGTGGCCGCAGTAGGTACACGCTCCCTGCCCAAACGTATGATACGGCGCGCGGCTCAATACCGTGGCATAATCCTTCTCTTCCTGCGATGCCGTCTCGTATGCCGCCGCCTGATCCACCTGTTCCGGCGTATCGTACCCTGCCATCACAGCCGCCACGCCCGGCCTTGTCAGACAGTAATGAATACACTGTACCGGCGTGAGAGCCACACCAAAGGGAGAACGTTTTTCATCAAACAGCCTTCCCCCGGCATAGGGCTTCATCACGGTAATCCCCACATCATGCTGTTCACAGAGCTTATACAGCTCTATCCGCGCCGGATCGATACCGCTCAGTCCGTTCTGGTATTGGTCAACAAAATAATTGTCAATATTGTCTGTGGGAGGCAGCATGTCAAACGCTGGGTTGACGCTGAACAGCAGCATTTCCACAATACCGCTCTCCACCGCTTTTTTTGCCATCGCCGGATTGTGGGTGCTCATACCGATGTGTCGGATTCTTCCGCTCGCCTTCAGCTCCCTTACATAGTCCAAGTAAGGCCCGTTTATGGCAGCTTCCCAGTCGCTTTCTTGGTCAATAAAATGAATCATACCCAGATCAATCGTATCGGTCTGAAGACGGTTCTGCAGATCTTCAAACGCCTCCCTGCACCGCTCTACATCCCGTGTCCGGACATACTGGCCATTCTGCCAGACCGAGCCGATATGCCCCTGTATCAGCCATCTGTCCCGGCGGCCTGCAATAGCTTTCCCAATATTGGTACGGACATTGGGCTCGGACATCCAGCAATCCAGAATATTGATTCCCCATTCTTCCGCCCGGTCAATCACCGCTTTGCATTCTTTATAGTCATGACGTTCCAGCCACTCTCCCCCGAGACCAATCTCGCTGACCATCAAGCCGGTTTTTCCCAATCTGCGATAGTTCATTACTTACCTCCGAATCCTTATGGGGCGATTCCCATTCGTGTTTGTTTTTATGTTTCTTTTTATGTTTCTTTCACGAGTGTACCATACACGCCTGACCTGCGTCAACCGCAGATGAAGGGATTATTTTTTTCGTTTCTTTCTTATATTTTCGTGTAGATGCCGGTGTCCGAACCGTCTCCGGCCGCCTGGGTCATGTATAGACCAGCTCCCCAACGGACATTTACAGTCACTTTTTAAATCAGGCCGACATGACCGCCGCCGACACGCTGGATCATCTTTTTCATACAAATAAGTGTTGGTCAAATGTTAGTGATCATCCAAAAACAGCGCCCCACACCAGGGCGCTTTCCCAATCCAAAAAAACACAAAAACCCTTGCAGAACAAGGGTTTTCACGATGTGCGGCAGAGAGGATTCGAACCCCCGACACCTTGGTCCGTAGCCAAGTGCTCTATCCAGCTGAGCTACTGCCGCATGTACAATATAAAAATGATAAATCAATGCCGGCGACCGGAATCGAACCGGTACGGGTATCGCTACCCACGGGATTTTAAGTCCCGGGCGTCTGCCAGTTCCGCCACGCCGGCAGGCGAAGCGTTATTCTGCGGCTGTCCAGGGACAACGCCCGGAAAACCCGAACGACCCGAATGGGACTCGAACCCACGACCTCCGCCGTGACAGGGCGGCGCTCTAACCAACTG